>CAVDXU010000005.1:13308-94404 GCA_963613135.1 bacterium | reverse complement strand
CCCGACAAGGAATTTCGCTACCTTAGGACCGTTATAGTTACGGCCGCCGTTTACCGGGGCTTGGCTTCAGCGCTTCGCACGTGTGCTAACGCATCCGCGTAACCTTCCGGCACCGGGCAGGCGTCAGACCCTATACTTCGCCTCGCGGCTTGGCAGAGTCCTGTGTTTTTGGTAAACAGTCGCTTGGGCCGTTTCGCTGCGGCCGGCCGGGGCTCGGGGGGCAAGCCCCTCCACCCCGGCCGGCACTCCTTCTCCCGAAGTTACGGAGCGATTATGCCGAGTTCCTTGACCATGGTTCCCCCGATCGCCTCGGTATGCTCTACCCGCCCACCTGTGTCGGTTTTGGTACGGGCGCCCGCGGGCCTGCCTAGGGGTTTTTCCGGGGAGCATGGGCTCTGCAGCTTCGGCTAGCGCCTTCGTCTCGCGTCTCGGGCTTATGTGCCGGCCGGATTTGCCTGGCCGGCGCCCTACGCGCTTTCACGGGGACGTCCAGAACCCCGCCTGCATACCCTTCTCCGTCGCCCCGTCGGTCATAGCGGCCCGCAGGCGGTACAGGAATGTCCGCCTGTTGCGCATCGGCTACGCCTTCCGGCCTCGCCTTAGCTCCCGACTGACCCTGGGAGGATTAGCCTTGCCCAGGAAACCTTGGGCTTACGGCGGCGGCGTTTCTCGCGCCGCTCTCGTTACTCATGCCAGCATCCTCGCTCCCCTGCGCTCCACCGTCGGTCGCCCTCCGGCTTCGCCGCGCAGGGGACGCTCCCCTACCGATGAAAATATCATCCCGCCGCTTCGGCGCCGTGCTTAGCCCCGTTAATTGTCGGCGCGCCCCCACTCGACCAGTGAGCTGTTACGCACTCTTTGAATGCATGGCTGCTTCTAAGCCAACATCCTGGTTGTCTGGGCGGGGGCACATCCTTTGCCACTCAGCACGAACTTAGGGGCCTTAGCGGGCGGTCTGGGCTGTTTCCCTCTCGAGCACACAGCTTAGCCCACATGCTCTGACTCCCGGCCTCTGGTCCGGCGGCATTCGGAGTTTGGTCGGCATCGGTAGGCGGTGAGGCCCCCTCCTCCGTCCAGTGCTCTACCGCCGTCGGAAAACGGCCGGGGCTAGCCCTAAAGCTATTTCGGGGAGAACGAGATATCTCCGGGTTTGATTGGCCTTTCACCCCTACCCACGGGTCATCCCCTCCGTTTTCAACCGAAGTGGGTTCGGCCCTCCACGGGGTCTTACCCCCGCTTCAGCCTGCCCATGGGTAGCTCACCCGGCTTCGCGTCCGCGAAGCGCGACTAAACGCCATCTTAAAGGCTCGCTTTCGCTGCGGCTCGCTTTCCAAGCTTAACCTCGCCGCGCTCCGCGACTCGCTGGCTCATTCTACAAAAGGCACGCCGTCACAGCGCAAGGCTGCTCCGACTGCTTGTAGGCGCACGGTTTCAGGCACTGTTTCACTCCCCTCTCGGGGTGCTTTTCACCTTTCCCTCACGGTACTGGTTCGCTATCGGTCGCGGGAGAGTGTTCAGCCTTGGAGGGTGGTCCCCCCTGCTTCGCGCCGGGTTTCACGTGCCCGGCGCTACTCTGGGTCGGGGTTCGGCGGCCGCGGGGGCTTCGCGTACGGGGCTCTCACCCTGTTCCGCCGGCCTTCCCAGGCCGTTCCGCTGCCTCCGCGGTTTCTGACCGCCGCCCGGGGATGCAGCCCCGGGGCTCCCCGCCCAACAACACCCGCGCGGAAACGCCTGCACGCTTTATCACGCGCGCGGGTTTGGGCTGGCCCGGTTTCGCTCGCCGCTACTCCCGGGATCTCGGTTGATTTCTCTTCCTCGGGGTACTTAGATGTTTCAGTTCCCCCGGTTGCCTCCTCGCACCCTATTTTATTCAGGTGCGGGTACGCGGGCATGACCCCGCGTGGGTTCCCCCATTCGGGAATCTGCGGATCGAAGGCCGTTTGCGCCTCCCCGCAGCTTATCGCAGCTTGCCGCGCCCTTCATCGACTTCCCGCGCCAAGGCATCCGCCGTGCGCCCTTGGTATCTTCGCTTCTTCCGAAGCCTCATGTTCCTAATCTCGGACCTGTGCGGTCCGGGCAGGGCATGTCCATCGAGTCATAAATTGCGATCGTGAAGATCCGGGGCCGCCGCCGAGGAGGGCGGCGGCCCGTTTTCGTTCTCGGGGGCCGGGATCTCTCCCGGCCCCGCGTCTTCTATACGTCTATGCAACGCTATGCGGCTGTCAAGGTGCCTCGGGGCGGGAGCCCCGGGAGCCGGATGCTGGATTTCTGGGAACCTGATGAGTGAAGCCCGATTCTGATGTTTTCGAATCTCCCTAGAAAGGAGGTGATCCAGCCGCACCTTCCGGTACGGCTACCTTGTTACGACTTCACCCCCCTCACCCTCCACACCTTCGACGCCTCCGCCCCAAAAGGGTTCGGCCGGCGGCTTCGGGTGCAGACGACTCGGGTGGTGTGACGGGCGGTGTGTACAAGGCCCGGGAACGTATTCACCGCGGCGTGCTGATCCGCGATTACTAGCAACTCCGGCTTCACGGAGGCGGGTTGCAGCCTCCGATCCGAACTGGGGCCGGCTTTGGGGATCCGCTCCCCCTCGCGGGGTGGCAACCCTCTGTGCCGGCCATTGTAGCACGTGTGCGGCCCAGGGCATAAGGGGCATGATGACTTGACGTCGTCCCCACCTTCCTCCGGCTTGACGCCGGCAGTCCCCCGCGAGTCCCCAACTGAATGCTGGCAACGCGGGGCAGGGGTTGCGCTCGTTGCGGGACTTAACCCAACATCTCACGACACGAGCTGACGACAGCCATGCACCACCTGTGCTAGCTCCTCTCGGCCACGGCGTCTCCGCCGCTTCACTAGCATGTCAAGCCCTGGTAAGGTTCTTCGCGTTGCTTCGAATTAAGCCACATGCTCCGCTGCTTGTGCGGGCCCCCGTCAATTCCTTTGAGTTTTAGCCTTGCGGCCGTACTCCCCAGGCGGGGCGCTTAATGCGTTGGCTGCGGCACGGAGGAAATGCTCCCCCACACCTAGCGCCCATCGTTTACGGCTGGGACTACCAGGGTATCTAATCCTGTTCGCTCCCCCAGCTTTCGCGCCTCAGCGTCAGTGCCGGCCCAGAGAGCTGCCTTCGCCATCGGTGTTCTTCCCGATATCTGCGCATTCCACCGCTACACCGGGAATTCCGCTCTCCCCTACCGCACTCGAGCTCGCCAGTACGGGACCCGACCCGAGGTTGAGCCCCGGGGTTAGAGGTCCCGCTTAGCGGGCCGCCTACGCGCGCTTTACGCCCAATGAATCCGGATAACGCTCGCCCCATACGTATTACCGCGGCTGCTGGCACGTATTTAGCCGGGGCTTCTTCTGTAGGTACCGTCTGAATCTTCCCTACTGAAAGCAGTTTACAACCCGAAAGCCTTCGTCCTGCACACGGCGTTGCTGCGTCAGGGTTGCCCCCATTGCGCAATATTCCCCACTGCTGCCTCCCGTAGGAGTCTGGGCCGTATCTCAGTCCCAATGTGGCCGGTCGGTCTCTCAACCCGGCTACCCGTCGTCGGTTTGGTGGGCCTCTACCCCGCCAACTGCCTGATGGGCCGCGACCCCATCCCCCGCCGCCTGGGCTTTGCCGGCCGCGCCATGCGGCGCCGCCGGGTCGTCGGGTATTAATCCGCCTTTCGGCGGGCTGTCCCCGAGCGGGGGGCAGGTCGGTCACGTGTTACTCACCCGTTCGCCACTCTATGCACGCCCGAGGGCGCTTTAATCGTTCGACTTGCATGTGTTAGGCACGCCGCCAGCGTTCATCCTGAGCCAGGATCAAACTCTCCGTTGAAGAGTGCGCGCCGGGCGTCTCCGCCCCGCGCGCGATCTTGGTTTAAGTTAAAAAAGAAATTGTGTTTTCCGGGGCCTGTCCGCGCCCTCAGGGCGCCTACAGGCTCTGGCTTCACTGGCTATGAATAAATGGTTTCCGTCTGTCCAGTATCCGGTTCTCAAGGTTCCCGCCGCGCCCTTCCGGGCGGGCTCGCCGTCCGCTTCCGCGTTCGGCGCGAGGAAGTACTTTACTCCGCCTTCCGATCCTTGTCAAGGACTTTTTTCAAATTCCTTGAAGATCCTCCGGCCGCCGCCCTCCCTCGAAAAGCAGCTTGTTCATAATACGTGCTTCCCCGGGGAATGCAAGGGGGTATTTCGCATGCGGGACCATCTCCACGTTCTGCGCACAATCGGGCATCCGCGCCGGCGGGGGGTGCGGGGGCAGGGCGCCCGAGCTCGCGGCGGCTGGGGTCACGGCAGGGACCCGGTCAGGCGGGACGGCGAGCGCACGTCCCGGCTCCAGCTCCGCTGGAAAGCGGGACCGCGCCTGCCGGAAGCTTGCGCGAACCGCGCGCCTTCGCCGGAATGCCGACTCACCCCGCCCCAGGTTGACGGGCGGAGCTCGGCTAGTCGGATTAATGATCGTCTCAACGCTGCGGATTTCGAAAGGGAGCTTCTAGCGAAATGCGAGCACGGCGGAATCACCTGCGAGGCGCGGCCGCTGGCCGGACAGCCACGCGAACCGTACGGCGTTGTCGGCTCGCTGGATCACGACTCACCCGACTTGCCAGATGAGATCCGAATAGATGCGCTCGGGAGCGCCCAGCGGCGACGATTCGCCGGCTTGCCTCCCGCAAGCCCCTACCCAGCTAATCAGCCGACTTCGCCTCGGGCCACTCTCATGGCGCCTGGCTGCAACGCCGGCCCGCGAGAACTCGGCGATCCGGCCGTTCTCTCGCAGCCATCCTGTCGAACGGCCGATTGCGTTGCATCCTTATATATTGGTTGATTCATCTAAAGCACTCATCAATGACCCGATAAACGAGAAGGGCTCCGTTCGGAGCCCTTCTCGAATTCGGTTCTACGAATAATACCGGGGCGCTACGTTCACGGCCCCTGGAGCTACATTAGACCAGCTTCACAAACTTTCGCTTGCCGACCTGAATGGTTGCGCCAGCAAGCATCGAAGGGCTGACGTTGTACTCCTTCGCGGGAACAGCCTCGCCGTTGACCTTAACCCCGCCACCGTCGATAAGGCGACGAGCCTCGCCGACGCTCGAGCACAGGTTTGCCTCGGCCAGCAGCTTCGCAAGATAAACCTTGCCTTCATCGTTCGGCGTCAAATCAGCCGCGTATTCCGGGATGTCCTCAGGCGTTTCATGCTGCTTGAACAGGCGATCGAACGCCGCCTCGGCCTCTGCCGCCGCCGCATCATCATAATATGCGGCAACGATATTGCGAGCCAGGGCACGCTTAACCTTATTCGGATGCAGCTCGTCGGCGGCCAATCCCTGCTCGATCTTGTCGATTTCGGCAACGGGCAGCGTGGAGGCGAGACGGTAGTACTTCACCATCAATTCATCGGGGATGGACATCACTTTGCCGAACATGTCATTTGCCTTGTCGGTAAGTCCCACGTAGTTTCCGTAGCTCTTCGACATCTTGCGAACGCCATCGGTGCCCTCGAGCAGCGGCATGGTGAGCGCGACCTGCGGCTCGAGATCCATTTTCTCCATGAGATCACGTCCGGCAAGCAGGTTGAACAGCTGATCGGTGCCGCCCATTTCGACATCTGCCTTGATTTTGACCGAGTCGTAGGCCTGCATGACGGGATAAAGGAACTCGTGCAGGGCAATGGGGGTCTGGGACTTGTAGCGATTGGTGAAATCGTCGCGCTCGAGAATACGGGCGACGGTGAACTTGCTGCACAGCTCGAGCAAACCTTTCAGGTCAAGCGCGAGGATCCAGTCGGCGTTGTAGACGATCTTCGTCTTTTCCGGATCGAGGATTTTCATGGCTTGAGCAACATAGGTTTCCGCATTCGCCTGAACCTGCTCCTGCGAGAGCTGGGGGCGCGTGCTGTTCTTGCCCGACGGGTCGCCGATGAGAGCTGTGCCGTTGCCGATGATGAGCGTAACGTTATGCCCAAGATCCTGGAATTGACGCATCTTACGCAGCGGAACCGCATGGCCAAGATGAAGATCGGGGCTCGTCGGATCAACGCCAAGCTTGATGTTCAGAGGCTTGCCGCGCTTGAGTTTTTCCAGCAGCGCGGACTCGGGGACGATCTGCGCGGCGCCCGATTTGATGATGTGCATTTGTTCTTCTGCGGACAGCATGGGATTCCTCTTCCTATGACGCGAGTTTTTGGGATTCTAGCACATACGCGCTGATGTATTGGCGGCGGGCTATAAGACACCGCGGAAGAGATGGCCGCTCGTGGCGCCCTCTTCCTTCGGTAAAGATAGCCCTTGGGAATTAGCCAGGTTGCGCGCCTTGGCAAGACGGGCCACCGCCGCCGACGTTTCCTCAACGTTCATGAGCGTCGCGTCGACCATGAACCAGGTGACACCCGCTTTCAAAAGATCGGGGACAGCATGGGCGGTGTCGAGCCTGACGCTATTGTAAAGATGGCTTCGCCCAAGCTGATCGCTTATCACGGGGAACTCGTAGCCCTTTCGATCCTTGAGGAAATGGGGGCTTTTGCGTCGGGAGCACGTTGCGCAGTTCTGCGCGCACGGCCCCTGGCTCATCAGCATGCAGTGTTCAGAAACCATGAGCTCCTGGCTGCCGATCACGGTGATCCCAAGTTCCGCAGGGGAATCGTCGGCAAGTTCGGCGATTTGCCCGAGCGTGAGCTCCGGGGAAAGCCAAATGCGCGAGGCGCCGAGGTCAACGGCCGTTTGCAGGGCAAGCTTGTTCGTGATCGGAAGATGCGGGCCCACCTCGACAATGGCCCGCGCCTCTTCCGCACGCGCAAGCGCACCGAGGCTTTCGGCAACAACGGGATTTCCCTCGTGCACGGACTTCCAGGCGTCGAACCCGCACGCTTGCTCGCGCGTGCCAGGCAACGCATCATGATCGGCAACCGGAAGGACGACCGTGCACCCCTTCGGATATGCCGATTGCTCGACCGTCTCGGAAACTTGACCAGCAACAGTCGCCTGTCCGTGCACGAGATTCACCGCAGGGACGTAGATGACCTCGGCTCCACTGCGCTTGGCGGCACGTGCGCACGCGGGGTTCGTGACAAGCGCTGCGATATGGGCGCCGCGGGCATCCGCGCGCCTATGCTGGTGCCGGGCGTCTATGCGCGGCAGATCGCGATCTGCGCAGGTGGCAAGCAGGGCATTTTCCAGCTCCTCAAGAGCTGCGGCGCGAACGTGATGGAGCTGGGAAAAGCCGATGCCAACGCCTTCGTCCATTTCGACGGAGAGATTGGCAAGTGAAAACGGCGTCTGGCCAAGACGATCGACGTGCGCACGAACGTCCTGCTCGGAAACCGCTTTCGTACGAGCGGGCTCGACGAGCGGCCCTTCAGCATAACCGCTAGGCTGATTCGCGTCACGCGCCGCTCGAAGCAAGCGCGCATTTTCAGGGGCCTTCGCCACGCGAAACGACGCCGCAAGAGGCTTTCCCAGCCGAAGCGTCACCGTGCCGTCGACCTTGATGCGGGGCTCGTTTTCCTCAGCCGAGAACGCGGCAGCGGCGGATCGCACGCGGAAAACGCGATCGCCCTCATGGGCTCCGCGGGGAAACTTGTCGAAGCGGATGCGCAAAGCCCCCTTACCGGCCGACGCAACCTCGAGCACCGATGCGGCAGCATGGCCCCGCTTCATCCATACCTCGAGTACATCCCCTGCCTCGACGATCTGAGAACACCGCATGGCGATGGAATCGCCCTCGATGCTTTGGATCCGCCCGACGCTGATGCCGCGATTATTCGGCCGCTGATAGCTCATTATGTCGTTGCCGCGCGCGCCCTCTAGATAGGCGGTGGTGAAGCCACGCGAGAACGCCTCGGCGAGCACCTGGCGCTCCGCCTCGGAAACCGGCGGAACCTTCCACGCTTCGCAATCGCCCGCAACATCGGCGACGCCGGAGGCTTGCTCGGGAAGGACGCCTTTGCCGTCCGCGCCCGCCGAGCCCGACACACGCTCGGCTGCCTCGGCGCGAGCCTTAAGCACCCGATCGAGCGCCGCACGATATGTGCGCGTGACAGCATAGACGTACTCGGGGGACTTCATGCGGCCCTCGATCTTGAGGGATGACACCCCCGCTGCGACTAGATCCGGCAAAAGGTTGATCGTGCAGAGATCCTTGGGGGAAAGCAGATGATCGCCCGGTGAATCCAGCGGCTTGCGCTGGGCTGCATTACGCAGCTCGTACGGAAGGCGGCAGGCTTGAGCGCACAAGCCACGATTCGCGGACCTGCCTCCGATAAGCGACGACATGAAGCATTGCCCGGAATAGCAGACGCACAGCGCGCCATGGGCAAAGGTCTCGATCTCGAGTCCGCGCTCGCATCCCACCCGCGCTAAAGCATCGATTTCTCCCAGGGAAAGCTCACGAGCGAGCGTGACGCGTTTGGCGCCAAGCTTCGCGGCGGCCATCATGCCCGCTGCGTTGTGCGTGTTCATCTGGGTTGAGATATGCAATCGCGCCTGCGGAAGCGTGCGCGAGAGCTCGGCGGCGAGGCCGATATCCTGAACGATGAACGCATCCGCGCCGGCACGATACGCCTGCCGAGCGCACTCGAGCGCCTCGTCGATCTCGCTCGGGAGAATGGCGGTGTTCAGAGTGACGTACACTTTTACGCCACGTAAATGAGCAAAATCGCAAGCTGCCGAGAAAGAGTCGAGCGTGAAATTATCGGCCCCGCGGCGCGCATTGAACGACTGGAGCCCCAGATAAACCGCATCGGCGCCTCCGCAGATAGCGGCATGAAAAGCAGCTGCGCCCCCAGCCGGCGCAAGCAGTTCGACATCCTGCATCGTGACTAACCCCCAAAATGCGGCTCTTCGACATGCAGCAAACAATGTATTCCAATGATGAAAATGCCCCACGGGATGAGCGCGCTACGAGCGACTGAACAAGTGAGGGTAGTATAATCTCACGAATGAAAATCAGACGAAAACAGCGCGAAATGCGCACCCACGCCGTTGCTTGGCTGCTTTTGGTGGCCGTAGTTTGCCTTGCCTTCATCGGCTTTTGGGGCGTGCAGGGAACCTTGCGCGTCATGGATTCCTGGACCGAAGATTTACCAGACGTCGAAGACACCGAGTTCACGAGCACCGCACGCGAGTCGATCATGTACGCAGCTGACGGAACGACGAAATTGGCGCAATTCCAGCTTGAGAAAAGGTACCCTGTCGAAAGCGATGAGGTAAGCGACCTGGTCAAGCAGGCAACCGTCGATACTGAAGATGTCCGCTTCTATCAGCACAACGGCGTTGACGCGGCGGGCATTGCGCGAGCTTTCGCGAACAACTTGCTTGGCCGCAGCCGCGAGGGCGCCTCCACCATAACCATGCAGCTGGTGCGCAACACCATGCTTACGCAGGAAGCCAACGATATCTCGATCAAGCGCAAGGTTCGCGAAGCTAAGCTGGCGACCGAGCTCGAGAAGGAGTACGGCAAGGACGAGATCTTGCTGATGTATCTGAACACGGTCAACTATGGCGACGGCTGCTACGGCGTTGAAGCAGCAGCGCGAAACTATTTCCAAGTCAGTGCCTCGGATTTGACGCTCGCGCAGGCCGCCACGTTGGCGGGTATTCCGCAGTCTCCCACATATCTCAACCCGAAAGTTTATCCAGATGCGTGCCTGAGCAGGAGAAACACTGTTCTTGATCGAATGCTTTCCGCGGGTGACATCACCCAGGAGCAACATGATCAGGCAGTAGCCGAGCCTCTCGGGCTGAATGCGGCGGCCGACGTCCCCGAAGACGGCATCTTCGCTTATCCGTATTTCGCCAGCTATGTTCGCAATCAGCTTATGGAGTCGAACAATCCGTACGGATGCAATTACGCTGACCTGTTCCAGGGCGGGCTCACCATCTATACCACGCTTGATACATCCATGCAGGAAGAGGCCGAAGCCGCCTGCGATGCGCAGAGAGCACGCATGAGCGGCGATCTTGACGCTTCCCTTGTTGCCGTTGATGCGACATCCGGCCAGATCAAAGCTATGGTTGGCGGATACGATTACCGTTCAAGTCAAGTTAATATCGCAACCGGGGCCGGCGGAAGCGGCAGGCAAGCCGGCTCGACGTTCAAGGCCTTCACGTTGGCGGCGGCTATCGAAAAGGGCATCAACCCGCTCACGCGCATCGACTGCACATCGCCCATGACGAAGGAGATCGACAGCAAGGAAGAGTCGTTCGAGAACTTCGACAACATCAACTACGGTATTCGCACCATCCAATCCGCAACGGCTGTTTCGGCGAACACCGGCTACTTGAGGCTATCCGAGGAAATCGGCCAGGCATCCACGACGGAAATGGCGCGCCGACTGGGAGTGGAATCGAACATGGGCACCGTATACACCACCACGCTTGGCGTGGCGAGCGTTACGCCCTTGGAAATGGCAAGCGCATATGCGACGATCGCAAACGGCGGAACGAAGCATGAGGCCATTGCCATTACCAAGATCGTCGACTCCGATGGAACCGTGATCTACGAGGCAAAGCAATCTGGCGAAAGGGTGCTCAGCGAAGAGGTCGCCGGGGCCACCACTTCGGTATTGCGCCAGGTATTCGAAGCCAGCGACGGCACGGCGCAGGACGCCAAGCTTGCCAACGGCCAACCGGTTGCGGGCAAGACGGGCACATCGACGGACTTCGCCGATCACTGGCTTGTTGGGTACACCCCCACCCTTTCCGTCGCAACATGGATCGGCAATCCCTCGGGCAACATTTCGACGGACAGCAACCTTAACTGCAACGCCCTCTGGAAGGACTTCATGGATCGCGCCCTTACCGGTAAAGAGGTTCAGCAATTCCCCGAAACGAAGACGCCTACTTACAACAATTCGTACAACGACAAGCAGAAAGCCCTGTATGGGGCGGAAGCCGGCGCCTCAACGACCAGCAGCACAACCCCGACGGCGCTCGGGAACGGGACGACCCTTGCCACAAGCGGGCAAACGCCGCCGAACGTCGTTGGGCAAACGCTGGCACAGGCCACAAGTTCTCTAGCCAACTGGAAAGCAGGCTACATCACCGAGTACTCTTCAACCGTGCCGAAGGACACCGTCATCCGGCAGTACAGCGACAGCGACGGAATGGTCGTAATTGTGCTTTCAAGCGGCTCCTCAACGAGCAACACGACGAGCACCACGGCTTCCTCGTCATCGGGGTCGGCCAGCGGTTCGTCAACCAGCGCATCCGCTACCACTTCTTCGGGCTAGGGCAACTGCAGCCTATTCCTGTAGGCAATGAGCTTATCGCGATCTGCGATCTTATACGCGCGATACAGTGCCACGCCCTTCGGCGGGATCGCATAACGCGAACTGGGCATCAAGGCAGCAATATAGGCCGCGAACCGTGGAACACGCAAAGTGGCGAATCTTTCGGGAATGAGAAGGTCCGCACCGATTGCATCGATGCGGACCTTCCTCAATGCGAAAACGCCGGAATGCGCAATGCTTTATTTCTGAAGAGACGACACGGTGTCGTCTGCAGACTTCAGATCCGATATTCCCTGATCATAAACTGTTTTGATCTCCGACAGGCGCTGATCGTAAGTAGACCAGTCAAACGGCTTATCATCTGTCGCGGATTCGATTTCGGTATAAAGCGTGATGTAATCATTGAGAGCCGACTTCAAGTTGGTGCAGCCGCTTACATATTTATCTTTCACATTCCCTAAAGCTTCAGGAGCTTCCTGATCGGAAAGAGAATCCAAAACTTTAAAGGCGTTGTCCGCCTGTGTACGCATGGTAACAACATCTTTGCGCGAAACCGCGTCGGTAAAGCTGGTCAAACGCGTCTGCAGTTCTTCCATCGACTGATTTACCTGACTCATATAGGCACGATTATCGGACTGGGCTTGCTGCTCGGCAGATGTCTGCTGCTGGGTGCAGCCCGCAAGCATCGCGACGGAAAGCGCGATGGCGCACAGTACGATCGTTGCTTTTGCCGGCTTCATTTTGCTCATTGAGAAATCCTGTTCCTATCTAGAAAGCCTTTGGTAGGTCTGCACTTCGCTCACTTGAAGGCGCATCATCCGCTCGTCGAGGTTCCGTTCCCGCCCGATTCGCCGCCCGATGATCCACCGCCGCTCGAGCCGCCACCGGATGCACCGCCGGATGCACCGCCCGATGCTGAGCCTCCTCCCGAGGTATCCGAACCGCCGGTATTCGTGGTGCCGGATGTCGACGTGCCGCCGGACGTGCCGGTACCGGTGTTGGTTCCCGTATTGTTTGTGCCGGTACCATACCCGTATCCATTCGAGTTTGAATTGGTAGAACTGGAATTAGACGAATTCGAATAGGAGCCTGAGTTCGACGAATTTCCGGAACCCCAACTGCTCACCCCGTAAATATGATAGGTGGCGTTTTGGAATGCAGTGTACGTCGGAGACGAAGCGTCAGGGAAGCTTTGGGTTTCCTGCCCCTCGAGAACCTGATCCATGAAATTCTTGAAGACGTCGGCGCAGCTCAAGTGCGATGACAGGGTCTCTTCATTTGACGGATCGCCGAACCAGATCGCAACAGAAAGCTGAGGCGTGATTCCACAGAACGTGATGTCGTGATATTGGCTTGAGGTGCCCGTTTTCGCTGCAACCTCTTGTCCGTTCGCAAGCTTAGCCTCGACGCCGGTACCTTCCGACGTGTTCACGACGGTCTTCATAACCTCGGTGGCAGCGTGTGTGACCTCCGCCGAGATAACCCTTGTCCCCTGAGGATTCGAGTTATCTACGATAAGGTTATTCTTCTTGTCGTAGATTTTCAAAATCGGCTGCGCGTCGTACTTCGTGCCACCATTCGCGATAACCGAATACGCGCTCGACATATCAAGCATGGTCACGTTCGACTGGCCAAGCGTTAAAGACGGATTAGCGTTCAGTGTTGAAGTGATGCCCATTTCCTTGGCGGTTTCAATTACCTTTTCGGTGCCGATTGCCATTTGCAAGCGTACGAAACCGGTGTTCGACGACACCGCGAAAGCGCGTGTAATGGAGCGCGTACCGTAGTTTATGTTGTCGATATTCTGAAGCTGATTCGAGTTCGAATACGCGGTATCCGGGATAGTGGCGGGCGACGAGCAGTCGATGTTGGTGTTCGGATCGATGCCTTCCTTGAGCGCTGCGATAAGCGTGAACGTCTTGAACGCCGAACCGCAGGGGCGGCCGCCATTCGTCCCCTCGCCGGTAGCGAGATTCGTCTTTTGAGTATTCCAGTCTTTGCCACCAACAAGCGCCCTTATATAGCCTGTCGAAGGATCAATGGCGACAAGAGAGCCGCTTATTGACTCACTTAAGTTCTCCTCTTTTGCCCGCACAGCTTCCTCTGCTGCTTCCTGGGTGCTGACATCAAGGGTGGTGACAACGGTCAAGCCGCCCTTGAAGATGTCCAGCTGAGAGTATTGGTCCTGCAGGACATTTTTAACGTAGCTGGTGAAGTAAGGGTACTTCTCGATGCCGTCAACCGTTGATGACGATTCCTTGAGCACCAGAGCCTCCGCCTGGGCAGCGTCGTGTTCAGCTTGCGTTATGTAGCCATTCTTGAGCATTCGATCAAGCACGGTGTTTCGACGAGACAGACAGTTTTCCGGATAGTCGATCGGGTTGTTGTACGTCGGAGACTGCGGTATTCCGATAAGGGTCGCAGCCTCGGCGAGAGTCAGATCCGTCGCGTTCTTCGAGAAATAGCGCTGAGATGCAGCTTGAATACCATAGGCGCCGGAACCGTAGTTCACGGTGTTGAGGTACATAAGCAGGATTTCATCCTTGCTGTAGTTTTCCTCGATTTTAACGGACAGGTAGATCTCTCGAATCTTGCGCTTGAACGATATATCGTTCATTTCATCGGCAAGAACTGTGTTTCGAACGAACTGCTGCGTAATAGTGGATGCACCCTCACGGCCAGACCCGGTCAGGGAGACGACCGCAGCACGACCAATGCCGACGATGTCGAAGCCGCCATGCTCATAGAAGCGCTCATCCTCGGTGGCAACCGTTCCCTGAAGCACGTACGTGCTGATCTGATTAAGCTCAACAGGATCGCGATTCTCCACCTGGAAGCGAGCGAGCTGGGTCTTTTCGTCCGAAGCGAGAACGGTCGTCGGCATCGAGGTGTTCAGCTCCGAAACGTCCGTGACGTCGTAATCCTTGAGATCGCCGATCCATTCGTCACCAAGGGTTAGGGCGCTGTAGACCCCAACGCCGCAAACAGCGACAAATATGGCCAAAATTATGAGCAGGCCGTAAACAGGATGTTTCTTTTTTACGCTTGGCCTGTTCTTGATAACACGAGAAGCCACGTACCACCTCCGTAAACTTCGGCCATTGTACCATCGGGGGTTATCGACGCTCCAAAGCACATAAGTTCGTTGCAAGAATGTGAGATTAAGACGCCTGATCCTTCATGGCCCTAGCACCCCTTCGCAGGCTCGAGGGGATTGCGGCCTGAGCATGCGCAGAGAAATCATCCGACCGGCTGCTCCTGCGACTCCCGCATATAAGCAAACCCAGGTTGCAACCCGCTCGCGCAACCTGGGTTTCACATGACCTTATGATAGGCCGCTCTCTACGAAAGCGTTGCCTCGTGCTCTGCTAGAGCATCCTTAGCCTGCTTAAGCTGAACGGCAACGGCCTCGTTCCCGGTTCCGCCCTCAGTGGTTCTTGCGGCAACGATCGCCTCAAGGTTGAGAGCACCAGTGATGTCGTCTTCGAACAGCGAGCTTTCCGCCCTGAAGTCCTCAAGCGAAAGATCATCGAGGTTGCACCCGCGCTGCTCGCAAAGCAGCACCAGATGGCCGACAACTTCATGGGCGTGACGGAACGGCATCCCCTTTTTAGCCAGGTAATCGGCAACATCGGTAGCCGCAAGATGGCCACGCTTGGCTTGCGCCATCATGTTTTCCGGCTTGATCGTCATCGTATCGATCATGCCGGCCGCGCATTGCAGGCAATCCTCCAACGTTTTGGCGGCGTCGATCGCGCCCTCTTTGTCCTCTTGGAGATCTTTGTTGTATGCAAGCGGCAAAGCCTTCATGGTGACGAGCAAGGCAACCAAATCGCCGATCACGCGACCGGTTTTACCCCGGATGAGCTCCGCGAAATCGGGGTTCTTCTTCTGCGGCATAATGGATGAGCCGGTCGAGAAGGCATCGGAAAGCTCTATGAAGCCGAACTCGGAAGTCGACCACAGCACCAGTTCTTCGCACAAACGGGACAGATGCATGCACGAAACCGCGCAGGCATAATCCAGATCGAGCAAGAAATCGCGATCGGACACGGCGTCGAGCGAATTGGGGATGACGCGAGCAAACCCGAGTTCCTGCGCCGTCATCTTGCGGTCCAGAGGGTAGGTCGTTCCTGCAAGCGCCGCCGATCCAAGCGGGCAGGCGTCAGCCGCACGGCGCGCCGATTCAAGACGCTCGAAATCGCGCGTGAGCATCCAGACGTACGCCAACATGTGATGCGAGAACAGCACCGGCTGCGCGTGCTGCAGATGCGTATAGCCGGGCAAAATAACGTCGAAGTGTTTCTCAGCTTGCCCGATGAGCGCATGACGCAATGCGACGTTAGCGGCCATCAGATCTTCAGCACGCTTCTTTGCAAACAGCCGCGTATCTGTAGCCACTTGATCGTTGCGGCTCCTGCCCGTATGCAGACGAGCCCCCGCGTCCCCGATATCGGCGGTCAGCCTGCCTTCGACGGACATATGGATGTCCTCGTTGTTGATATCGAAGACGAAATCTCCGGATTCGATGGAGCGCTGCACGCGATCAAGCCCCGAAGTGATTGCGTCAGCATCGTCTTCGGATATAACGCCGACTTCGGCCAGCATATGCGCATGCGCCTTCGATCCAGCGATATCCTGGGCATACAACTGCTTATCTACCGGAAGCGATGCCCCGAAACGCTGCGTGAACTCGCTGACGTTTTCCGTGAAGCGTCCCGACCACAAAGCCATGAAACTACTCCATTTCCTTGTTTGCCGGCGCCTCTCCCTGACCCCACTTCTCGTCTTCGTAACGATTACGATTCAGGGGACCCGCCTGCGTCTGCGACCCGAAAAGCTCGGAGGCAGCGCCCTCACGGCGACGATTGACCGCCCACGTGCGCGTCGAAAGCGTCTGGATCTGGATAAAGCCCTCGGCTGCCGTACGATCGAACGTATCGCCCTTGTCGTAGGTTGCCAGCGCATGATCGTAGAGAGAGTATGCGCTCTTACGGCCGACGACGGTGCAGCAGCCCTTGTAGAATTTCAAACGAACCGAGCCGTACAGGCAACGCTGCGTCGCGGCCATAAAGGCGTCAAGAGCCTCCTTGAGCGGGGAAAACCACTGACCGTTGTAAACGCACGTAGCCCACGTCTGCTCAAGCCCGAGCTTGTAATGCAGAACCTCGCGCTCGAGAACCAGATCTTCGAGCGCCTTGTGCGCCTCGATAAGCGCCATGGCTGCAGGAGCTTCGTAGCACTCCCTGCTTTTGACGCCCACAAGGCGATTCTCGATCATGTCGATACGGCCGTAGCCGTGCTTGCCGGCGATCTTGTTGAGGTCGTAGACGATGTCGAGGAAGCTCTTTTGCTCGCCGTTGAGCATGTATGGTACGCCCTGAGCGAATGCGATCTCTACATATTCCGCCTCATCAGGGGCTTTCTCCGGATCAGCCGTCATAGTGAAGACGTCCGAAGGGGGCTCGGCCCAAGGATCTTCCAGGATGCCGCACTCGATTGCGCGGCCCCAAAGATTGTCGTCAATCGAATAAGGAGAGTCGACCGTCGCACCCACTTCGACACCATGCTCTTTCGCCCAAGCAATCTCGTCGGGGCGCGTCAGCAGATCCCACTCGCGCACCGGCGCCAAGATCTGCAGGGACGGATCGAGCATCGTGATGCTCGACTCGAAACGAACCTGGTCATTGCCCTTGCCCGTGCAGCCATGGGCGATATACTTCGCTCCGTATTTATGGGCAGCATCGACGAGATACTTCGAAATGAGGGGGCGGGACAAGGCTGAAACAAGCGGGTACTTGTTCTCGTAGGCCGCATTTGCGGCAAGAGCCTTCGTCAGATAGTCCTGCGTGAAAACCTGGCGCATGTCGACAACGAGGCAGTCGAGGGCGCCAACGCGCAAAGCCTTCTGCTTTACCTTTTCAAGGCCATCATGCTCCTGCCCCACGTCGCCGACTACGGCGATGACGTCCAGGTTCTTTTCGTCTTGGAGCCATTTCACGCAGCATGAGGTGTCGAGGCCTCCGGAATACGCCAAGATCACCTTGTCTTTTTGCTCTGCCATGTTTACCTCATCCTTTCCAAAAATGCTTAATTCTATAAGTTGATCCATTTAACTATATGAGAGTTAGGGTGATGCACGTCACGTCCTGGTTCGGAGGAGGGCAAAGGTTATCGCGTTACGATCACCCTGAACCCATTGATGCAGTCTAGCGTTCATTCTCCGTCAATCCCGAAGATGTAACGGCATGTAACGCTTATACAGAAACGATATCGAGCGAGGGACGGCTTTATCGTCGTCGCAAATGATTGATGGTTTTGCCGATCGAATCCGCCGCCTCAGGGCTTTTGGCAGCAACCATAACGGTCTTATCGCTTCCAACCACACCGAGGGCGCCCGGCAGCTCGGCTTTGTCGATCGCCGCCGAAACTCCGGCAGCAGCACCGAAATGCGTCCTGAGAACAACCATGTTGCCCGAAACATGCACTTCGCTTACCAGCTCGGAAACAAGCCTTTGCAGGCGTATTTCGGCGGGAAACACGTAGAATCCGTCACGAGATTTGATGAGGCCCATGTCCATCACGTCGCGCGAGATAGTTGCGTGTGTGGACTCGTAGCCAGCCTGCTCTAATTGCTCAGCGAGGTCGCGCTGGGTTTTTATTTTGCCACTGCGGATAATGTCCCGGATAACGTCGTGCCGTTCCTGACGATTCCTCATGCCTGGTTTCTTTCCGTTCCCTGTGCTGCACCGCACTTGATTTATCGCGCCAAACCTCGCTTCCCCCGTATCGACGTTTATCGCAAATCGCAAACACGGTGGCGAAGTATGTCGATGATAACGCATGCAGCTTCGTCGCGAGCAACCCTCACGGAAAAAAGAGACGCCGGAACCAACGGTCGGCGATTACCGATTGCCGCCAACGCCCGCCGCACCCATGCAATGAGATCATGCAGACACGGCGGACGTTGGAAAACGAGCATTGCTCTCTTAACTTCATATAGGCACAAGAGATAAAGCCAGGGCTGCAATGGGCAAACGAACCCGAGAGCCCAACCTGCAGCAAACTGCCGAAAGCAGCTCTAGGCCCGCAGGGCGAATGGGGTTCCTACTGCTCCTGAATCATTTCCGTCAGGATTTCAACCATGGCATCAATGTCCGAAGCTTCGCAAATCAGCGGCGGCAAGAAACGCAAGGTGTGAACACCCGTCGCATTAAGCAGCAAACCGCGATCCAGGGCCTTAACAACCAAAGCGGTCGCATCCACCGACTCGTCAAGATCGACTGCGTTCATCAGGCCGATACCGCGCACCTCGGTAACCTTCGGCAATGTAGCCAGTTTTTCCCTCATGTAGGCGCCAATGGTGTCCACATGACCGGAATATCCGTTCTCAAGTTCGTGCAGCGTTGCGCGTGCTGCAGCAACCGCGATGTTGCTTCCGCCGAACGTCGAACCATGGTCCCCGGGCTGATACGCTTGCGCAACGTGCTTCAGCGCAGCGCAGGCGCCCATCGGTATGCCGCCGGCAATCCCCTTCGCCATGGTAACGACATCGGGCGTAACGCCAAAATGCTGGAACGCGAAGGGCGTGCCGCAACGATAGATGCCCGTTTGGACCTCGTCGCAGATCATGAGCGAGCCGGCACTTTCCGTCAGGCGGCGCACCGCCTGCAAGAATTCGAGCGTGCACGGATGCACGCCGCTTTCGCCCTGCACGCACTCGAGCATGACGGCGCAGATGCCGTTGCCCTGATCGGCGAAAAGCTGCTCAAGGGCAGCCACGTCATTGATGGGCGTGCTCACGAAGCCGCCGGGGAGCGGCTGGAAGGCCTCCTGCTTCGCAGGTTGAGCCGTAGCGGCAAGCGTTGCCAGCGTGCGGCCATGGAAGCTCCGATCGAGCACCACGATCGTGCGCGGCGCACCGTCTAATGCGCTTTGCGCCTCCGCCTCCGATTTCCCAGCGGCCAGAGCCTTGTCTTTCGCCTGCTTGCGCGCATACAGACGAGCAAGCTTGATTGCGCATTCGTTCGCCTCAGCGCCCGAATTGGCGAAGAAGGTTTGCCAATCCTCGACATCTCCGGCGGATCCCTCGCTCAGAAGGGAGGAAAGCTGCATCGCCAGCTCGCCACGACCTTCGATGTAGTAGTAATTACTCACATGAATAAGCTTTTTCGCCTGCTTGGCAATAGCTTCCGAAACGGCTGGGTGGCAATGTCCAAGGCAGCAAACACCGATACCCGCGATAAAATCGAGATATTCCGAACCCGCTGCATCCTTAACCCTCATGCCGCGACCCTCGACAAGCTCAACCGGCTTGCGACCGAAGGTGTGCATAACGTATTTCGATTCCAGTTCCTGCTGTTGTTCCAAAGACATGATCCGAATTCCTTATCTATCAGCAATAGCCCTATTTTCATCGATTGCATCGCACGACGAGTGCGTACACACCGCACTCAAGCACGGCCCTTCTAGGCTTCGTTGTTTTCAGCCAGCTTGGCAGCGAATTTGCCCAGAGGATGATTGTCGAACTTATAGGCCTCTTCGGTTGAGTGTATGACGGTGCCGACGCCGGCAGAAGTCAGCAGCTCAAGAAGCAATGCATGCGGCGTGGTTCCGTTAATGATATGGGCGCGCAGCACGCCAGCCTCCAAGGCCATGATGCAGGACTTCAATTTCGGGATCATGCCCGTCGAGATCTCCCCGCGCGTGACCATGCCACGAGCTTCGTCGAGCGTGAGATTCGAAATCAAGGAGCCCTTGTCCTCGAAATCGCGGTAAAGGCCGTCAACGTCGGTCAGGAAGATCGCTTTATGCGCACCGATCTCAGCCGCGACATGTCCCGCTGCCATATCGGCGTTGATGTTGTAGAATCCACCGTCTTCGCCAAGGGCGACCGATGCGATGACCGGAATATACGCCGAAGCGACCAGATCGTCGATAAGCGTGCGGTTGACGCGCGTTATGCGTCCGACGCGTCCCAATGCGGGGCTTGCCTGTTCGGCGATAAGAATGCCGGCATCAGCTCCCGAAAGGCCCACGGCGAAGTTTCCATGACGGTTAAGTGCCTCGACAAGCTCCTGATTCACTTGACCGGCAAGGATAGTGCGGACGACCTTCATAGCCTCCGGCGTCGTCACGCGTTGACCGTCCCTGAATTCAACGGGTAAGTTCGCCGAGTCCATCGCACGGGAAATAGCCTTTCCCCCACCGTGGACGATGACGGGGTTGACGCCGACGATCTTCAAAAGAACGATGTCGCTCATCAGGTCAGCGCGCAGTTTCTCGTCAACCATAGCTGCGCCACCATATTTGATGACGATGGTTTTGCCCGTGATGTTCTTGATCCAAGGCAGGGCGTCGGCAAGAACCTCCGCCGCCTTCGTAGACACTCCTTCAGGCTGGGTATCCTTCGCAAATTTCATGATCGATAGTCTCCGTTGATCGAAACGTACTCATGCGAAAAATCGCATGTCCAAATAGTCGTGTGTTCGTCGCCTGCGCCGAGGTCAATATCTATGACCACTTCGGGCGACTCGAATCGTCGGAGAGCCTCATCTTCGTCGAACGGCACCGTTAGCCCATCGCGGCATACGGGAATACCCATGATGTCGATCGAAACGTCTTCTTGCTTGAAAGACGCCCCGCTGCGCCCGATAGCCCCTGCGATGCGGCCCCAGTTGGCATCGTGACCGTAGATTGCCGTCTTCACCAGAGGGGAATTGGCGACGGTACGTGCCGCCGCATCAGCATCTGAAGACGTTTTCGCGCCGTCAACGTTAACGGTAACCAGGCGCGTTGCCCCTTCGCCATCTGTCGCCATTTCGCGAGCAAGATGGGTGCACACCGCGCACAAGGCATCCTCGAACAAGCTGAAAGCGCTGGTCCCCGGCTGCATAGCAGGCAGACCGGGAGCGGCAGCACCGCTTGCCATCATGATGCAGGTATCGTTCGTGGAAGTATCCGAGTCGACCGTCACCTTGTTGAAGCTGCCGTTAACGGCCTTGGCAAGCGCGCTATGCAAATCGGAAGCAACTATGGGAGCGTCGGTCGTGAGCACCGCGATCATCGTCGCCATGTTCGGCATGATCATCCCGGAGCCTTTGCACATTCCGCCAACGGTGAACGTGCAGCCCTCGTAGCCGGCCCCGTCACCGCTGAAACTCACCGCATATTCTTTCGGGTGCGTATCGGTCGTCATGATGGCACGCGCAGCCGATGCGCCCCCTTGGCGGGACAGAAGGCTGAAAGCCTGCGGAACGCCGGTCTCGAACGGCTCCATCTGAAGATGCTGGCCGATAACGCCCGTCGAAGCGACGAGAACCTCGTCGTCCGGGCAACCGAACACTCCCGCAACGATATGCGACGAAGCACGGGCGGTTTCAAGACCGACCTGACCAGTTGCCGCATTTGCGATGCCCGAGTTAATAGCCACCGCGCGAACCGTGCTATAGCCCACGCCATCAAGATGTTCGCGGGAAACGGTAACAGGCGCCGCGCAAAAGACGTTTTGAGTGAACACACCGGCACACGCAACAGGCTCATCAGCAGCAACGAGGGCGAAATCAAGACGCTCCGGATCATCCCGGAACCCCGCATGAATGCCCACGGCGGCAAAGCCCTTCGCAGCGCAAACGCCACCGCCTGAGACGACAGCCACATGTGCCCATTGCGTAGATGAGCCGACAGTTTTCAAAGGCTCAACTCCCCCCGAAGCGGGCGTTGAGGAAGCGGAGCTGGACATAGCATCCTCTTTCTAAAATGATCGCAAACCCGAAATGCGGATCTATACCGGAACAGCTACAGTATCAAGACCGGACGCCTCTGGGAGACCCCATACGATATTCGCACATTGAACAGCCTGATTGGCCGCCCCTTTCCCAAGATTATCGATGGCTCCAACCGCGATGAGCATACCGACTCGCTCGTTGACCGCAAGGCCGATATGGGCACAATTCGTGCCAATGACGGAAGAGGTCTTAGGCATCTTCCCCGCATCGAGGACATGCACGAATGTGCTTCCTGCATAAAAATCACGATACCGATCGACGATTTCTTGTGCGTTACGGGGAGCGTCTTCTGCGAGCGGGATATTCACCGTCGATAAAAGCCCCCTGTTAAGAGGCGCCAGATGCGGAGTGAAAATCAAACGCCCTGGAATTCCAAGAATCTGCTCGATTTCCGGCGTATGACGATGCGTCGCAACGCCATACGCTTCAAGGTTCTCGTCGGCGAAGCAAAAATGCGTGCGCGAGTTGGCCTTCTTGCCGGCTCCGGTTACACCCGAAATCGCGTCAACGACGACGGGAGCGCCCTCAGCCGCAAGCCCCAGGCGGAATGCAGGGGCGGAAGCAAGCGACGTCGCCGTCGGATAGCATCCCGCACAACCAACGATCACGCCGGCACCGCGTTTATGGTCTTCAGCGGCTTTGGCAAGATCCTCGCCGAAAAGCTCGGGAAGACCGAATGCCGCTCGCTTGAGCAGATCGGTCTGCGTATGAGGAACCTTGTACCATTGTTCATAGATGGCCGGATCCTTTAGGCGGAAATCGGCGGAAAGATCAACGACGACCGCGCCCCGACCCACGAACCTCGGAGCCATCTCCATGGCGGCCGTATGCGGAACCGCAAGGAAAACCAGATCGCACGAATCGAGTACCGGGTCATCATGCCGGGAGAACGCAAGATCGGTCGCGCCCTCAAAGCAGGGGTACTCTGCCGCAACCGGCGTACCGGCAAGCTCATTGGAGGTGACGGCAACTATATCGAATTCGGGATGACGGAGCAAAACCCGCACAAGCTCGATGCCGGCAAAACCCGCCGCACCCACAACTCCGCATTTTACGCTCATAGTATGCCTCTCCCGTTCGATGTGTAATGATAGGTTGGAACCGCTTGTTCCAACAAGTGAATCGCCTCTTCGTCCGTCGATTGCAGCGCATGCTCAAGCTCGTCAAGCTTAGCCGCCACCTGATCGTAGCTGATCTCTTGCCCGGTCGACACCATGATGGATTGATTATCGGTCGGAATCGTGCTCTCCTCGTCCATGAGCAGTTCCTCGTACATCTTCTCGCCTTCGCGAAGACCCGTGAACTCGATTTTGATGTCGACATCCGGAGTGAGGCCCTGCAATTGGATCAGCCCCTTGGCGAGGTCGACGATCTTGACGGGCTCGCCCATATCGAGAATGAAGATCTCCCCACCGCGAGCCATACCGCCTGCCTGGATAACAAGACGAGAAGCCTCGGGAATGGTCATGAAGAACCGCTCAATATCAGGATGTGTAACCGTGATAGGGCCGCCAGCTGCGATTTGGCGCCTGAACACGGGGATTACGCTCCCGTTCGATCCAAGGACATTGCCGAAACGCACAGCCGAGAAGATGGTTTTCGAGGTACGGGCGTAGAATTGCACCACCATCTCGCCCATGCGCTTCGTGGCTCCCATCACGCTGGTCGGGTTAACGGCCTTATCGGTGGAAATGAAGATGAAGCGTGCAGCACCATAGGCGTCTGCAGCACGCACCGTGTTCAGCGTACCGAAAACGTTGTTGTGCACCGCCTCACGAGGGCAATGCTCCATTAGCGGGACGTGTTTATGAGCCGCCGCATGGAACACCGCTCCAGGACGATATTTCGCAAACACCTCGTTCACACGATCAGCGTCGCAAACATTACCGATCTCGATCACGATTTCGATATCGTCGTATTCCGAAAGCAGCTCGTTGCGCAGCATATACGCATCGTTCTCGTAAATATCGAAAATCACGATGCGGGCAGGAGCCACCGTGCACAGCTGACGGCACAGCTCGCTGCCGATAGAGCCTCCGCCGCCGGTGACCAAGACGGTTTCGCCCGCTATATAGCCTGATACGGCGCGCGTGTTCAGAACGATTTCCTCTCGGCCGAGCAAGTCGGCCACGTCGACGTCTCGAAGGCTCACGTCGCCGATTTCGTCGAGCGAAAGCGCTCGCACGTTGGGAAGCGTGCGCAAGCGGCAGTCGGTTTTGGTGCACTCGCCGTAAATGCGCTTGCGCTCCTCGGGAGTTGATGACGGGATAGCCACGACGATCTGCTCGATACTGAAGCGATCGACAAGATCAACGATATCTTCCGTGGAGCCGGCAACCTTAACGCCATGGATGCGCTGACCGCGCTTGGCGGGGTCGTCATCGGTTGCGACGATAGGCAAGCCGGGCATGAGAGGGTCTTTCGAGGCCATGCGCCCGATTGCGAGCGACCCCGTTTCACCCGCACCGACCACCAAAGTGCGAGGCCGATCGCTTAGACGCTGCTTGGAGGCGAACGCCCTGCCCTTTTGCCTCATGACGCGGAACATGAAACGGATTCCGCCCATGAAGAATATGTTGAGCAGGCATGACCCCGCAAATACCCTGATCGGCAATCGCGTCCCGATAACCCAAAGGAACACGGCGCCGCCTAGGGTGCCGAGCGCAATGGCAAGAACGATCTGGATAACTTCGTCTATGCTTGCGTACTCCCACAAATTGTTATAGAGACGAAATGCCGCGAGGGCGACGATGTTGATGAGAGCCAGGATGCCAAGCACGAAGTAAATCTCGTTGTTGACGAATACCTCGCCCTTCACGTTGGTGAGAATGGAAGCAAGCCAATACGACGCATACGTGGCTACAATATCGAGCAGCAATAAGAGCGCTGTCCTTTTTGTGATATGCACGTCCAAATTTGAGCCTCGTCTTCGTTTTTCGAGCAAAAACAGTTCATTGTGTCTGAATGCCCCAAAAGGCGCTCGAACAGAGGTTCATTGTAGCCAAACTGTCGTATGATTGCAGCGATATTACCGGCCGAGGAGCTTGTTTCATGAATACTACAGCCACCCAATTCGGTTCAGACGCTTGCCCGATAAGCGCTGCACAGCCAGCTCGTCAGGGCAACATCGATGCCCTGGTATCGTTCTTCGAAAGCGGAATCAAGCCCTATGGCGCGCAGGGGACGCTTGGCATAGAGCTTGAGCAAATCATCGTCGGCAGCGACGGATCGCCCGTTTCCTATAGCGAGGATCACGGCGTCGCATGGCTGCTCGACGAGCTGTCGGCGACTTACCCGGAAAAGACAACCGACGCCGAGGGAGATCTTTTGGGCTTGGCCCGACCAGGCGAGGCGATCACGATAGAGCCCGCAGCCCAACTCGAGCTTTCCGCGGGACCCTTTAGCGATCTTTCAAAAGCCCGGGAAGTTTTCTGCAACTTCCAAAACGAAGTCAGCAACATCTTGAAACCCTTCGGTAAGCAAATAGTTGCCACCGGGTACCACCCGACTTCGCCCGCACGCGACCTGGAACTTATCCCGAAGCAGCGCTATGAGTTCATGAACAGGTATCTAAGCGAAGCGGATTGCTACGGACCCTGCATGATGAGGGGAAGCGCCTCAACCCAGGTGTCCATCGATTACACCAGCGTGGAAGATTGCCTGCGCAAGATGAGGATCGCATACGCGCTTGTCCCCCTTTTAAGCCTGATGTGTGACAACTCCCCCATTTTCGAAGGAGAACCCCGCAAGCATAAGCTTATCCGCACCAACATTTGGCGCCACGTTGACAACGACCGATGCGGATTAGTGCCCGGCATGTTCAACGAAGGCTTCACCCTACGTGACTACGCAGCATTTGTCCTGGACTGTCCGTCCATCGTCGTGCCATCCGAGAATGGGGACTGGAAATACAGCACCGACACCTTTGGCGAGATATACGCCCAAAAGGCCATGTCGCAAAGCGATATCGAACATGCGGTGTCCATGCAGTTCCCCGATGTCCGCCTCAAGACGTATATCGAGATACGGCCCGCCGACTCCATGCCCATCCCCTACGTCATCGCTTACGCGGCCCTGATCAAAGGGCTTTTCTATAACGAGAAGAGTCTCTCGAAGCTGGACGAGCTTTTTGCGGACGTCACCGAGACGGCCTATGATGCTGCGAAGGACGACCTGATGAAAAGCGGGTACGACGCGACAGTTTACGGAAAGCCCGCAGCAACGCTGTGCGACACGATCATGGAAATCGCATCGAGCGCGCTTGATGCCACAGACAAATCCCTGATGCAGCCGCTTGCCGACCTGGTTTCCCATCGCATCACGCTTGCCGACAAAGCCGAAAACGGCGAATAACATAACGACAGGGTATCAAGTGAGCCTTCCCGCCGCCAATGCCTCAGGGGTCGGGTAGACTGTTTCAACGCAAACGTCCCAAGATTGGAGATGCTATGAGCAACAAGGGCAAGAAAGTAAAAGTCCACTACACCGGAACGCTTGACGACGGAACCAAATTCGATTCGTCCCTTGATCGCGGCGAGCCGCTTGAGTTCACCTGCATGGCAGGACAGATGATCCCAGGCTTCGATGCTGCTGTTGAGGGCATGAGTCAAGGCGAGACCAAAACCGTGCATATCCCCGCCGCGGATGCCTATGGTGAGCGCAACGAAGAGCTTGTGCAGCGCATCCCCCTTGATCAGATTCCCAATGGAGACCAGCTTCCCGTTGGGCAAACGGTGTACATGCAAGGCCCCGGAGGGCAGCCGTTCCCGGTATTCGTTAAATCGATCGAAGACGGCATCGTGACGTTCGACATGAACCATGAGCTTGCAGGCAAAGATCTGACCTTCGAGATCACCCTGGTTGAAGTTGCCGACTAGTATTCAATTATCAATGTGCCATCCCGCGAGCCGCCTCCTTTTGAAGGCGGCTCGTTTTACGTAGCCCCGGATGAGCAATGCTCCTACGCCACACGTCTTGACGCGAAATCCTCAAGACGCGCAAGAAGACTCCCCTCAGCCTGCTCGTTAAGTTGCTCGATCCTAACGAGGAGCTTGTCTAGATAGGCCTCCTCGAGAGCATCGGAAACGAGCAGCCCCATGCCGGCGGCGCTTCGGCCCCTCAATTCAGGCACCGATGCCGCAGGCTGAGAACCGTGACGGGCCGCGACATCGCCCAAATCGCCGTCGACGGCAAGGCATGCTTGCAATCGGCGATCCCTCTCAGGACGCCCCGTCGACGATGCGTCGCGAACGGAACGCCCACTCGCATGCGGGGGATTACCGGTCGCGCCGCAAGAAAGCAGACGGCGCCCGCCCGCTCGGCTTTGCTCCGAATCGCTGAAGCCCTGATGCGTCAGTTGCCAAAAGACATCGGCGAGGGCCATGTAGCGCTCGTGGCAGCTCCACGGCCCCTCAAGCCATACCCTGTAAGACAGGGCGATAGACCAGGGAAGGAAGCCGAATATACCGGGATATCGATCAGCATCCGAAATGCCCCCCGAGGCGGTTACACCCTCAGGCGGATCGAGCAAATTCATGTCGCGTAAGTCAACAAGGCGCATGCGAACGCATCGCTCTATGAGCATCGTATGCGCGCGAACATGCGCAGCAAAATGCTCCTCGGGAAATAGCCCGAACCCCTTCCCGTCTTTTCGCTTGACGGGACATTCCCTCATCGACTCGAGGGCCCGCTTCATGCGCTTTCGCGCGACACGCCGCTGCTGCGGCGAGCTATCAGCCCAGCCCGGCATTCGCGAGGCGTAGAGATGCTCTACGACCTGGAGCAATGTTTGATCGTCGCAACATAGCAAAACGTCTTGAATGGTGGGGATATGCTTGCCTCGAATTTGACGGGAATCCCACAGCAGATCAGAACACGACATCGCCAACCCCCTCCATGAGATTCAAAGCCTCGTCGCAATCCATGATCGCAGCGCACTTTAAAGGAAAAACGCAGCGCGCGGCGCAAACGCCGGCGTAGCCAGGGGGTGCGGCGGAAGAATCCGGAAAGAGCCCTGCCGTCGCCCGAAGGCCGTCGCAAACGGGAAGCGCAGCCATCACCAACAGGGCTTCAGGGGTTTCACAGCGTTCAGGCATAGTGGTTCCATACATACGCGCACCTACTTTGCAGCGTTCCTGGATGGAAGAGGATCTTGCAGACGTGGTACGGGCGGCGAGGAACACCGCTGCCAACTATGGACAACCCAACAAGAGGGAAGCGTCTGCACTGGCTCTGTTCGTCTGCGAGCAGTATAGCATAGATCAGTACATATGTTCGTATAAATTTGAAACGAAGGCGCTAATTTTAAAACGCTTCCATGATGCCCGGAAAACAATCGGCTCGGATCATCCGTATCCGCCCTGCAGGCGACAAGCAGCTCGCTTACGCTAACGCCAAGCCCACGGGCACATGCGCGCAGCGTGAATGCCGGGCTGACCGACGATCCGCCCGAATGATACGGGGCGTTCCCACGACTTGATAATGGAAATGCGGCGCTCCCGGCCTCGAAGTCTGGAACCTGTGCAAGCAAAAAGCTGCATCGCCGCCGCCCATATTGCTCTCCTCGGCGCTTTCGCCTAACCGCACGGCGGGTTTCGCGCCCTTGATAAGCGAGGAAATCAACCCGCCATCTTTCTCTTCCATGCGCAAAAAAAGAATCGCAGCTCGTTGCGGATGCCCCAGTCGGAGCGGGACCATCGCCCGCCCCATCGTCACCGGTATGCGAAATTACCAGCTGAGCAGCTCGTAGCCGGTCTCGGTCACCACCAGCTGCACTTCCCACTGCGCCGAGGGCTTGCGATCTGCCGTGCGCACCGTCCAACCGTTCGGGTCGGTCATGTCGATATCATGCGCGCCCAGGTTGATCATCGGCTCGATGGTGAAGCAGCAGCCGGGGGCCAGCACCATGCCCGTGCCGGGATCGGACACGTGGCTCACAAACGGATCCTCATGAAACTCCAGGCCGATGCCGTGTCCGCCAAATTCGCGAACCACGGAGTACCCTTTGGAGTGCGCGTATTCGTGAACGGCGGCGCCCACATCGCCCAGCAGCCCCCACGGCTTCACCGCAGCCAGGCCAGCCTCGAGCGCATGCTTCGTTTCCTCCACCAAAAGACGCTTTTCCTCGGGGACCTCCCCGATGCAGAACATGCGTGACGAGTCGGAGAAGTAGCCATCCAGGATGGTCGAGCAATCGACGTTCACGATGTCGCCGTCCTTGAGCACGTCGTCGGGAGACGGGATGCCGTGGCAGACGACCTCGTTGATGGACGTGCATACGCTTTTCGGGTAGCCCTCGTAGTTCAAATCAGCGGGAATGCCGCCGTGCTCGACCGTGTAATCATATATCCACTGGTCGATTTCCTCCGTGGAAACGCCCGCGCCGATATGCTCCGCCACATAATCAAGCACCCCGATATTGATTTCGGCGCTCTTCTTGATGCCCTCGATATCGGCCGCGGTTTTCAACAGGCTGCGCTGCGGAACCTCGAACCCCATCTCGTAGAGCTCTTCCAGGCGCTCATCGTTGTCAAGGTGGCACTTCTTATATTTCCTGCCGCTTCCGCACCAGCACTCGTCGTTGCGGCCAGGGCTTTTCAAACCGTCGTACATGAATAGTCCTTTCTGATCGCGGCCATTGTACCGCTGTTAACCTTGGCTAAACCAGGGAATAGCGCGAAATCCGTAATCATACGGTTCTCGACGCTTCGTTTGTCGTACCATCGTCATAAGCATAAAGCACTTGCGAAAGGATGCATATGGAACGTGAATCTGCCTGGAAGCGCTATGACGAAGACCAGCTCGCCGAGCTCGAGCAACTCGCCAGCGGATACATCGACTTCATCTCCGAGAACAAGACCGAGCGCGAGTTTGCCGCCGCTGCCATCCGCAGCGCCGAAGCCGCCGGCTACGAAAGCCTTGAAGATGCTATTTCCGCAGGCCGCAAACTTGCGTGCGGCGACAAAGTGTGGGCATCGATGCGCGGCAAGGCCATCATCTTGGTACAGCTGGGCCGCCGGCCGCTTGCAGAGGGCATGAACATCTTGGGCGCGCACATCGACAGCCCGCGTTTGGACGTGAAGCAGAACCCGCTGTACGAGTCGAACGATTTCGCCTTTTTGGACACGCATTACTATGGCGGCATCAAGCATTACCAGTGGGTCACCATCCCGCTGGCGCTGCACGGCGTCGTGGCGAAGAAGGACGGCAGCGTCGTCGACGTGAAAATCGGCGAAGATGCCGATGACCCGGTTTTTTGCGTGTCGGATCTGCTGATCCATCTGGCGAACGCCCAAATGGGCAAGAAGGCGAACGAGGTCGTCGAAGGCGAAGCGCTCGACATCCTGGTGGGAAACCGCCCGTTGGTGGTGCGCGAGGACCGCTCCGAGGGCGAGGGCGACGGCGAAAGCAAGGATGCCAATGGCAAGGAGACCGCGCCCGAGAAGGATCCGGTCAAGGCCTTCGCCCTTAAGCTGCTGAACGAGAAATACGGCATGGAGGAAGAGGACTTCCTGTCGGCCGAGCTAGAGGTTGTGCCCGCCGGACGCGCACGCGATCTAGGCTTCGACCGTTCCATGGTGCTGGGATATGGCCAGGACGACAGCGTCTGCGCCTACACGTCGATGGTGGCGCAGCTTGCCGTGGCCGGCGAAGAGCTCGATCGCGCGGGCGTGTGCGTGCTGGTCGACAAGGAGGAGATCGGCAGCGTGGGCGCCACCGGCATGGCGTCGCAGTTCTTCGAGAACACCGTCGCCGAGGTGATGGAACTTGCCGGCGAGGGAGGGCCGCTCCCGCTTCGCCGCGCCCTGGCGGCTTCGGCCATGCTGTCCTCCGACGTCTCGGCCGGCCTTGACCCGGCCTACGCAAGCGTATTCGAGCCGAAGAACAGCGCCTACCTTGGCCGCGGCCTGGTGTTCAACAAGTACACGGGCGCGCGCGGCAAGTCGGGCAGCAACGACGCCCGAGCCGAATACATGGCCTACGTCCGCAAGGTGATGGACGACGCCGGCGTGCAGTTCCAAACCTGCGAGCTGGGTAAGGTCGATGCAGGCGGCGGCGGGACCATCGCCTACATCCCCGCGAAGTACGGCATGGACGTCATCGATTCCGGCGTGGCGGTGCTCTCAATGCACAGCCCCTGGGAGGTTACGAGCAAAGCCGACATCTACGAAGCCGAACGCGGCTACGAAGCCTTCCTGCGCGCATAGAAAGCAGGCAGCCGGCGGCATCCCAACAGCCGGCCGGCCCCACCATCCGCTTCGCGAGATACCCGATGTCGTGAATTGGCGAGAGTCGGGCACGCGCTTGACCCTCGCCGATTCAGCACAACGCCGAGCTGCCGTTTTCCCTGTTCAATCATGCCGAACTCGCTGCGTTCGAAAGCTGAAAGACGCCGAGCCCAAAACCGCCACACAGCTGCTTTGGGCTCGAAAATAAACCTATGGCAAGGGAAAACACTGACCGAACGCGCCTACATCCCCTCCGCGCCCTTTTCGGTTCTCACAACGAAACCGAAATAGATGACGTGGCAGACCCACACCACGACAAGCACAGCCCGCCCAACCGGAACACGGCCCATCAACGCGAACCCGACGGCAAGCAGGATCGTCACGGGAATAAGGATGGACAGCTTCGCCTTCACCGTCATCGAGCGCTTGGTGACATAGCCTTCAAGGACTTTCTTGTACATTTTCGTCCCTTTGAACCAGGTGTTCACGCGCTCAGAGCTGCGCGCAAAGCAAAATGCCGCCAACAAGACGAACGGCGTGGTGGGCAAGATAGGCAAAGCGACCCCGATCATGCCGAGCGCGAAGCAGACGAACCCCGCCGCAGCCCACAGGCCGCGCACAACCTTCCTTTTCGATCGCTTATCGGCATCGTCGCCCGTCAGCGGCTCGACCGCCTCTGCGCATTCGTTTCGGTTATCCACGTTCCACCTACTTACTCTTTTCGGCACGCACCGCGGCCCTCGGTGATCACCTAAGGTAACAATTGATACCCGAAAACTGTATACCGGTGCAAACTTTTTAGAAGCCTGAGAGAAATCGGAAGAAAGTTATTTCATGATAACTTCATACGTAAACATCGAAGAACGGTTGCATTCGGACTTAGCCGGCCGCCTTTACGGCATTGAGGAGATCCGGGAGGCAAAGCGGTTATATGAGCCGGCTGCTACCGCGCCAGCAGCACTTCCCCATCAAGCGATTCCACTCGTGCGGCCCGCACGCGGCCGGCCTCAAGCTCGACGAAGCCCACCGACGCCGGAAAGCCCCCGCGCGGCCGGCTGCAGCTGCCGGGACAGATCACCAGGCTTGCCGGATAGGCATCGCGACCGAGAAGGATCTCAGGCACATGGGTGTGACCGTGCACGCACACCTGCGGCAGCGGATCGCCCGGAGCTATGGCGCGCGAGCCGTTGAAACCGATGCGCACATCGTTGGGATAATGAGCCACCAAAAAGCGCACGGAGTCGATAACCGGGTGGGCGAACCGCGCAACGGATTTGCCGTATTCGTCGTAATCGTTATTGCCGAGCACGGCCGTGGTAGGTGCCAAAATCTGCAGCTCGCGCAAGATGCCGGGATCACAAATATCGCCCGCATGGATGATGTGGTCGCAGCCGGCTATGGCGGCAAGCGCAGCGTCGGGCAGGCGCCCATGGGTATCGGATATCAAGCCGACGAGCTTCATGCGCGCACCTGGCCCCCGCCCGCTTCCGATTCTGCTTCCACCAGGTCGATCAAATCCTGATGCGAATGAATGTCAAGCTTCGCATAAATATGTTTGACATGGGCTTTCACGGTGTTGCGCGACACGACCAGCTGCTCTTGGATGTACGCGCGGTCGCGTCCGCGCGCCAACATTCGGAACACCTCCAGCTCCCGCGGCGTAAGCCCGTAGCGTTTCGCCACCTCGGCGCAGCGCTCATCGAACGTCTGCTTCGGCGCGGTCGCCGCAACGTCGGGAGCGGCCGGGGTGACGCCGTCGATGACCGCCGCGAAGCTGAAATTCTTCAGCCCAATGAGCGCGTATCCGACAAACAGCAGCACCAGCAGGCCAATGAACAGGTCGAACATCTGCGATCCGGCGGAAAGCATCGCATTAGCCTGGACGCCCACCGTCGCACCAAGCGTGGTGCCCAGCCCGGAAACACCGCGGCCCCATGCGAACACCGCGACCGCACCGCGGCTGTTGCGCGAGGCAACCGCGATGAGGGCGAGCCACGCAACCACGTCGAACAGGGTGTTGCCGGCGGAAAGCAGCGTCACGCTCAGCACGTTTGAGCCCTCAAGCGATGCCGACATAGCCATAAAACCGCCCACGACCGCAAGCACGGAAAGCTGCACGATCAGGTCAAGCGGGAAACGCTTGCGGGAAGCCAAGGCGAGCACCGCGATGATGCCCGCCGGGATGATGGCAGCGAACGACGAGAGGGGCACGCCGTCGACCTCGCCGAAGCGCAGCGAACAGCCGAAAGCGACACGGAACAGGAACATACATACAAAGAATTGGCTGGCCAGGGGAAGAAACGACGAAGGACGTGTCACCGAAAGATCTCTTGGGGCCTCGCCGTGCTCGGTCTCCTCGAGGATGGGAAGCGCATCCATCCACGTCATAGCCCATGCGATCGGCACGAACAGGAAGAGCAGGATCATCCCGATGACCATAGGGACCAGCCAGGCGAGTGCCGAAGCGGCACATTGCAGCACGAACGCCAAGGGGACAAGAACGCCCGCCTGCGAAAGGCTCAAGCGTGAAGCCGCCACGCCGACCACCAGCATGCACCAAGCGCGGCCGATCGCCATGACCGAAGAACCGACGACGAGCAGCACCGGGGAGCTTATGGAAAGCGCGATGAACGTGACCAGATATCCCGCGAAGAGCATGACGAGCATGACGATATTCAGGCGACGAACATGCAAAAGCGCCGGCCTGAAAGTGGCGATAAGGCCGATTACCAGCAGAGAAGCCGCGTTCACCGTCACCGATATGTCACGTGCGTAGCCGAAGCAGCTATCGAACAGCGGGAAAAACGACACGTTCATGAGCGACGTTGACATGAACACAAGCGAGAGGGCTGCGAACAAGCGCCAGAAACGGCGCGTGAACAGGGGTTCCCTCGCGGCGGCGGAAGCGACGGTCGGCGCGGCGACAGGCGCAGCGGTGCACGACGCACCGGAGCCCGCGGCCGCGCCCTCGGGGCCGGAATCGCCGCAGCCGGAATCGCCTACGAAATCACTTTGTTTTCCCTGTTCAACCATGCGGGGTATTCTATCATGCGCCGCCGCCGGGAAGCCACCGCGCCCGTCCTCGTAAATGAAGCGCAACAAAAGCCGGCGGGCCTGGCTCGATCGCCTGCCCGCCGGCCTGGGAGCCCTGATCGGGCTCAAGGATACGTACGAGAAACCTTACGCGCGGGACGCCACTTCCTGCGCCTGGTCGTAGGTCAGCCACCCGTCGGGCAACGGCGCGTCGTCGTGGCACTGCGAGCATGCGTTCACGCTCGCACGGTGCGCCTTGTGGCAATCGCCGCAATCACGCGTTTGGCCGTGCATCGGCATGTGCGGATTGCGCTCGCCGTAGCTCGCGGTCGCCTTCACCAAGTCCTGACGCGTCATGTTATGGCAGCTCTTGTTCAAGCAGAACGAGTCACCGTCCTGGTTGAGCCATTCGCCGAGCTGCTCGGTGTTGCGCTCCGAAAGCACGTAGCCGTACGTGCTGTTCTCGAACACCGGCGTGTTGCCCGACGACCATTCCGACACCTCGGTGAGCTGCTGCGACAGCGTCGGCTCGTGGCAGCTCAGGCAGTTCGCGCCCGCGCCGCCGTCTTCCTTGGAAACCTTATGGGCGACGGCGAGCATGGCGCTCGTGTTCGTCACGGTGTTGCCCCATTTGTCGATGCCCGTCGTGTTCGGCTCCTGATCGTAGGCGGCAACCACCGCATCCATGGGCGTATGGCACACGGCGTTGCAGAAGCTGGGCTGCTCATGCCATACCCAGAATCCGCCGCCTGCGCACACGAGCACCACGACCACCACGGCGATGACGATGGGCATCCGGCCCGAACGCTTGCGCTTGGGCGATGCGTCCACCTGCTTGTCCTTCTCTTCCATGTTCAACCCCCTTTCGAGATTCGAATCCCTGTTTCATCAGCGGTTATCCGGCTTGCCGAAGCGTATCGGCCCGCCGGCTCGGAGAGCGCTCTCAGTCGAGCCCGCGCGTTTACGCGAGCAGAGCCAATGCCTGGTCGGCCGCCGCTTCGGCCTTATCAAGGGTTTCGAACGTCAAATCAGGGTTGTGCGCGCCTTCGCTGTTCTCGACCATCACGAAGTCCCAGTAGAACTGGGCGTTGCGCTGCAGCTTCCACAGAGCCGCCAGCTCCTCGGAGGGAGCCTGCGAGCCGCCGTCGGCCTTCGCAGCCTTGATGGCCGCGATCTCGTCGGCGTACTTGCTGGCGATCTGCTTGGTCATGTTCTCGATCTTCTCGCTGATGGAGGTGACACGCTGCTCTTCCTTGGCCTGCGTGGCCGCCACCTCGCTCTTCAGGTCGGCGTGGCAGTTGTTGCAGTCGTTGTTGAGCATGTCCTCGTTCTCAAGCGGGCTGACCCAGTTGTGCGAGGTGTACGTCGTACCGTCCTCGGCCGTCTGCGTGCCCATGTGGCAATCGGAGCAGGTGTAGCCGATGCGCGCCATGGTGGTGGACTCGCCGCCGTAGATGGTCTCGAACTCGGGATGCTGCACCTTGATCATGGGCGCCATGGTGTCGCCATGGTTCCAATCGCTGAAGTTGCGCGCATCGTAGTACGCCAGGATGGCGTCGGGCGTCATCTGATCGGTGCCCGAGTACGGGTTCGTCGTCGCCTTCGTGGTCGGGTCGAAGTAGTACTCGTTATGGCACTGGCCGCAGGTCTGGCTGGCCTTCGGCGCCTTCTTCTCGTTGTCGACGTCGTCGCCGAGCGCCGTGAGGAAGAACTTGTTGCCCACGACAAGCTGGGTCGGGTCGTTCTCGTGGCAGTTGTAACAGCTGATCGGCTCGTCGAACTCGTCGATTATGTCCTTGAACTTGCCCTGGTAGGCGCTATCGCCCTCGGAATTCACGAGCGCGGTGTACTGCGGCGTCTTGCAGGTGATGCAGTTCGCCAGCTGCTCCTTCTTCTGGGTACGCGGCGTTTCCTTCACCGTTTCCAGCGAATGGGTGTGCCCGTGCGCCTCGTCGTAGCCGAGCGCGAACGCATAGCCCTTGTACATGGTATTCAGCGCCGGATACAGCTCGAGGTAGTTGTGCTTGCCCTCGGTGCCGTTCATGTCGTTTTCCTTGTACGTCGCGTACTGGTTCGGGTACGCTGAGGCCCATGCATCGGCATCGACCACGCCGAACTCGTCAGTCGCGGGCGTTTCGGAAACCTGCTGCGCCACCGGCTTGTCCGTGGCCTTCTGGTCTGCTCGGCCGACTTTGTCGGCGTTCTGAGCGCAGGCCGTCAGGCCGACGACGAGAACGAGCGAGCACAACGCGGTAGCCCACACGATGCGCTTGTTCTTCTTCGCTTTCGCTTTTCCTTTCGTCATTCCCTTTATCCTCCCTTCTTTCAGAGCGTCTCTCCTCCACAAACTCTACACGCGCGCGAAAGACAGCCGCAATCCGTTCAAGCACAAAAAAGGGGATTCTCCTGCGTGTCGGCGGGAAAAACCCTACTCTGTTATTTGAGGCGAACTTTCGAATGAACGCGTTATCGCACGTGGCTGGCTGCTTATCACCGAATAGGAGTCCCCCTCGCCCTCCCCGTAAACCTGCCGAAAACCCGGAAACGACCTATACTGGACATAACGAGGAACAGGGGGGTTCATGAGCGGTTCCAATTTCAGCAAGAAGGCGCTTGACGGGGAGGTTCGCGAGCTGCAGGACGCGGTCGACGACCTGTATCGCCGCTTCGGCTTCGATTTCGTGTCGATGGGGCTGACCGCGTTCGTCGGCGCGCCTCTGCGCTGGATTTACAGCGCCGGCGAAACGTCGAGCCGCCATCGGCGCATCGCGCTGGCGCCCGGCCACGGCATCGGCGGCATTGTGCTGAAGGCCGGCAAACCCATGCTGTTCACCGACATCGACGCCGAGCTCGACCCGCGCGAGTACTCGTCCTACCCCATCGTGTTCGCCGAGGATCTGCGCAGCTTCTGCGCCCTGCCGCTCATGAAGGGCGACCACGCCATCGCCGTGCTGTTGTGCGCGTTCCGCACGGTCGCCGATGGGCAGGAACGGACATTTTCACAGCTCATCGATCACCTTGACGGGACGTTTTGCGGGCTGCGCGTCGTGACCGACGGATTTATGCGCCTTGAAGGGGACGGTTTCGCCGACGACGCGGCGGGTTCGCCGAGCGACGGGGGCGCGAGCGCGGCGGGCGCGGCGGGCGCGGGCGCGACGCACCTGAGCCGCTCGGAGATTTCCCTCATCATCGCAGCTCAGGAAGAGGAACGCCGCCGCATATCGCGCGAATTGCACGACGGCGTGGCGCAAGAGCTGCTGACAGCCACGCTTTCCCTGCAGCTTCTGGCCGGCCACACCGATGCGGACGGAACCACGGCGCTCGAAGAGGCACGCGGGATCATCAACGGCGTGCTCGACGAGCTGCACAACATTTCGGTGCAGCTGCGCCCGAGCGCGCTCGATCATCTGGGATTCGTGCCCGCGCTGCGCAGCCAGGCCTTGGTGCTGGAGAAAACGTACGGCTCGGCCATCGCCTTCGAGGGAGACCTTTCGCTCGGGCGTTTCGCCCATGCGCTCGAGACGCAGATCTACCGCATCTGCCAGGAAGCCATGACCAACGCCTGCAAATATTCCGGCTCCGACGTAGTGCATGTGCGCATCGAGGAAGCCGGCGATTGGCTGCATATCGAGGTTTCCGACGACGGTTGCGGCTTCAACGTGGAAAAGCCAAGCATCAAGGGAAGCGGCTGCGGGCTGTTGGGCATGCAGGAACGCGCCGCACTCATCGGGGCCGCGCTTTCCATCGAATCGGGCGCCGGCGGCACGCGCGTGAGCCTGTCCGCGCCTATGGGCGCGACGGAGAAGGAGGACTCGCGATGATTCGCGTGACGCTTGCCGATGACCACGAGGTTGTCCGGACCGGAATCAAAATGCTGCTGGAAGCCGACGCGGGGATCACCGTCGTGTCCGAAGCGGCCGACGGCGTCGAGGCGTATTCGCTCGTGGCGCGCGACAAGCCCGATGTGCTGCTGCTGGACATCTCCATGCCGCCCGGGCAAAGCGGGCTGGTGGCCTGCGAAAAGGTAGCGAAGGACTTCCCTGGCACCAAGGTGGTCATCCTCACGATGTTCGCCGAGCCCGAATATTTGCTCTACACCCTGCGCGGCGGCGCGGCGGGTTATGTGCTGAAGAACTCCACCGCCGAGCAGCTGCACGAGGCGGTCCGCACGGTTTCCGACGGCGGCAGCTACATACACCCCACCATGGCGCAGCTGCTGGCCAAGCATATGGGCGAGGCGAACGCGAAAGACCCGTCGTTCCAGCAGCTCACCGCCCGCGAGCTGGAGATTCTGCAGCTTATCGCGCGCGGATTCACCAACAAGGAGATCGCCGAGCGCATGTTCTTATCCGTGAAGACGGTGGAGGCACATCGCAGCAAGATCTACCGGAAGCTCAACCTGAAGACCCGCGCCGACGCGGTCGACTACGCCCTGCGCCACAAGCTGATGGACATGTAGAGGCGCAGACGGCGCAAACCGGGAAGCCCGCCCCTGAAAGCAAAGGCGTGCCCATACCGCCAAAACAAAATGCAGGGCAGCGCATCCGGTGCGCTGCCCTGCTAGGATTTCCCAGAGGCTGTAGGGTCGAGCCGGAACTCGGCCCTACAGGAGGCTGCCTGAAGGCAACAGGTCAGAACATCGCTAAGCCATTCGGCTCATCGATTGCGTTTACGCAGGCGCAGGGCCGTTGCCGAGACGATTGCGCCGAGCGCGGCGATAAGACCGCCGCCCACGATCGGGGCCACCGGAGCCATATCACCCGTCTTGGCCGTCGACCCGGACGCGCTTGAGGAGGCGCCGCTTGCGCTGTTGCCGGCGTTGCCGCTAGCTGCAGCGCCGCTGGCTTTGCCCGCATCATTGCCGTTGCTGGAGGCATTGCCGCCATCACCGTTGCCGTCGTCGCTGGAGGCGTCGGCTTTTGCCAGGCCTTGATAGGCGGCAGTCAGCTTGGTGGTCGCTACCTCAACCTGCTCTTGCGTGGCGTCGGGATCGTCCAGCACGGCTTGAGCATCGGCCATTGCGTCTTGCAGCGCCTTCCAGCTTTCCGGCGTGTAATCGGACTCGTTCAACTTGGCGACCGCATCCTTGGCATGCTGCAGCCCCGTCTCAAGCTTGGACTTGTCAACCGTCGGCGATTCGGCCTTCACCAGCTCGCTTTCGGCCTTTGCGAGCTCGGCCAGCGCGGCATCGACTTCAGCCTGCGTGGCGTTGCTCCTCTCCAGCATCAGCTGCGCCTTTGCCAGCGCCTTGGCGAGAGGCTCCCAGCTTTCCGGCGTGTAATCGGACTCGTTCAATCCTTTCGCCTGGTCAACCTTAGTTTGTAGATCAGCTTTGGAGACATCTGCGGTGCCGGGGTCGACCAGCGTGGCTGCACCGGTGTCAAGCACCAGATACATGCTCACCGCCGTGCCATCAGCCGAACCGATCGCGTAGGCAACCTTCAGGGCGCGCGTCAGCGAATCGGTGACGAACGTATAGGTATGCGTGCCGTCACCGTTGTCCGCAACCGCGGCAACCGTATCGTCGCCGTACGTCATGCCGGCGATGTATTGGTCGTAGGCAGCCATCGTGGTGATGGACACCTCGTAGCTATCACCCACGCGTTTGACCAGCGCACCGTCGCTGAAGTACTTGCTGGAGCTGGACTCGCTGCCGTCCTTGTTCAGCAACCTGCTGTCCATGCGCCAGGTCTGGCCGTCGGCAACCTCGGTAAGCGACTGGCCGTTGTACACCTTCAAAGCATCAGAGAGCGCCTTGGTCTGGGCGTCCACCTGAGCCTGCGTGACATTCTCGTCGGCAGCCACCGCCAAAGCAGCGTCAATTGCCTGCTTGAGAAGCGTGTATTCGATCGAATCAGAGGACACCACGGCTCGCGCCGCCTCAATCTGCTCGTTCAGCGCGTCTTTGACCACAACCTCGCGACCGTCGTACTTCGCGTCGAACTCAGCCCAGTCGAGACCAAGCACCACCTGCGCGTCCATGTACGTTGAATGCGCGTACATGCAGACGTAACCATCGGCGATGGCCGCATCGGACAAGGGCACGTAATACGTCAGCGCGTGCGCAGCCCCGTCGGCGCCCGTGTAGGTTCCGGACGTTTCGCAATCAACCGTATTGCCCTGGAACATGCCCGCGCCGTTGCTGACATAGCCGCCCGGATAGTACTGCATGCTCGCCAAGTCGGCCGAAACGCCCATAACGCTCATGGTTTGCGCGTTGAACTGCACCGTGTACTTGCCGTCCTTGACCACCAGCTTGCCGGACGTCTTGTCGACGACCGCGCCCATCATGGACTCGGAGCTTACGTTGGAAGCATTGCGGAAGCTCACCGAGATATCGTAGACGCCGTCGGCCAGCTTCGTGCGGTCATATTCGCTCGTGGCCTTCTTGACCAGAGCATCCATCGCCTGCTGCAACGCCGAGCGCGCCGCGTCAACCTCGGCCTGCGTGGCATCCTGGTTCGCCAGCACGCCGCGCGCATCGCTCAGCGCCGCCGCGAAGGGTGCCCACGTTTCGGCCGTGTACTGCGACTCGTTCAGAGCCTCGGCGCGCTCTACAAGCGTGGAAAGCGCGCTGGTGTCGGCCGCGTTCGGATTGACCGCCGTCACCGTGCACGTGGCGCTTTGCGCCGTGGCCGTGCTTCCGTTCACCGTGTTGGAGATCACTACATAGTAGGTATGCGAGCCAACCGCGTCAGCGCTCACGGAAAGCGACGGGGCAACAGCGCCGTCAATGGCCTTGCCATCGCGATACCACTGGTAGGCAAGCGTACCGCCGTCGGGCGAGGAGGCCTCTACCTTCAGCGTGAACGCGTCGCCCAGGTTCACGGAGCACTGCGCGTCAAGATTCGCCGTGATGGTCGGAACCTGCGCGGCAGCCAGCACGTTCACCGTTGCCACCTGGCTTTTCGCGACCGCCGTCATGCCGGCCGCCGTCGCTTTCACCGCAACATGCACGGTGTGGGTGCCGGCAGCCAGCGAAGGCGTGAAGCTTGCGGCCGTGGCACCTTCCACCGCCACGTCGTCCACATACCACTGGTAGCTCAACTGAGCACCGTCGGTAGCGGTGGCCCCAATCGCGAAGGTGGGCATGGCGCCACCCGGCTGCACCGTCACCGGCGTAGCGTCAAGGTCGGCGGTGATCACCGGGGCAGCCACGCCGTACGTGCCGGCGTCGGCCGTCAGGTATGTGGCGTCACGAACTTCAGCGCGCACCGTGGTACCGTCGGCCGGGGCCTTCCAATTGATGACCGACGTGCTGGACCAATCGCTCAGAACCGTCTCGTCGCCGTCGGCGTTCTGCTGCACGAAGCGATATTCCTTCGCGCCCTCCACGCCGCCGTTGGCCTCCGCCACCAGCGGATACACGCCATCTTCGGGAATGCCGCCCAACTTCAGCGTCGCCGTAAGCGGGCTATATTCCTTCAGCTGCTTGTCCGGATCGGCACCAATAGCCTCAAGCGCGGCCTTCGCCACGTTGTAGCCCTTCGAGTTTGCCGGCGCGTACACGGTTACGCTCGCAGGGTTGGCGGCGTTGCCGGACAGGTCAAGCGACGTCAACGAAGCCGGCACCACCAGCACACCGGGCGCACCGGACTGGCTGAACTCCAAGCTGGTCATGCCCTCGCCGAAGTAGGCCGTCTGCTGGCTGGACGCGTACTTGGTATCGGCATAGCTGCCGTAGTTGCCGCCGCGCACGATCAGATGAGCCGGCGTGTAGCCCTTATTGTTCGCATCATCGGCGTAGAAGTGCTGGCGGAACGCGTCGGATTGCACCTCGACCACGCTGCCGCCCAGGTCAACCACGTCAAGCTGCTTGGCAAAACCGTTCGTTTCAATGGTTTGCAGGCTGTTCGGGAACACCACGTTGTCCAAACTGGAGCTTTCGAACGCATCGTAGCTGATGGACGTGACGCCCTCGGGGATCTCGAGCGTGCCGGTCTTCGCCGTGGGGCAGTACACCAGCGTGCTCATATCCTTGCTGTACACCACGCCGTCGCGGGCCGTGTAGTTCGCCGCATCGGTCGGAATGTTCACGCTCTCCAAGCTGAAGCACCAGGAGAACGTGCCGGCCAGATCGCCCGCAGCCAGATTGCGGCTCACGGTAACTTCCTTGAGGGACTCGCAGTCCTGGAACAGCTGATCCTCGATGCTCGTAACGCTATCGGGCATGGTGAAGCTGGTCAGGCCCATGCAGCCGGCGAAGCAGCCGTAGCCGATGGATTCCACGCCGTCGCCCAACGTCACGGACGTGATGTAGCGATCGCCCGAGAACACGCCCTGGCCCAGATGCTTCACCGTGCCGGGAACCACCAGGTCGCTGGCACCTTCCGCACCTAGATACGTACCGGAGAACGCACCGTCCGCAAGCTCGGTCAGGTGGCTGGGCAGGCCGTTGTCGGCCGCGCCCTCGGCCGTATGATGCAGTTTGATCTGCGTGAGGAACAGGTTGTTCTTGAATGCGTTCACGCCGATGGACTCAACGTTGTCGGACATCTCGACAACGTTGATAGCCGTTTGCTGGAACGCGTAGTTTGCGATGGAGCGCACGCTGTCGGGAATGTACACGCCCGACATGCCCAGGTTGCTGTCGAACGCCGATTCGCCGATGGTGGTCAAGCCCTCCGGCAGCACCAGGTAACCGCTCACGCCGCCGTCGGCGAACGCACGCGGGGCAATTTCGGTCAGCTGGCTGGGGTGCGCTTCGGTGCTCTCGAAACTGAACTGCTTGGACGCGCCGACCCTTGACCAGCCGCTTCCGCTGCTGCTCACAATGGGAGCGAACGCGCGCTCGCCGATGCGCTTCACGCTGGCGGGGATGCCCACGCGACTCAGCTGCATGTCGCCCTCGAACGCGCCGTCGCCGATTTCGGTCACGTCATTGGGGATAACGATGGTGGTTTGGTTACCCGTGTAGCCGCGCAGCACGTGGTTCTCGTCGATAATGAAGTCGTCGTAGTCGGCCGTGCGGTTTTGCACGGTGGCCTCAGCAGTCTTCGTCACGCCGTCTTTCGTGGCCGTTACGGTAACGGTGGCGTCGCCCACCTGGTAGCCGCCCTGCACGTTGGCCATCGTGGGCTGGCCGTCGACGGCGGCAACCGAGAACACGTTGGCGTCCGAGGTTTCCCAGGTCAGCGAGGCGCCTTCCATATCAGCAGACAACAACGCGGTCAGCTGCACCGCATCGCCGTCTTTTGTGGAGCGCAAGTTGTCGGCGGACAAGACCACGCCCCTGTCGGCGGACACTTCGGCAACCTTCACTTTCACGGTGTCGGTAAGCGACGGATTGTTCTTCACGGCAACGGTGACTTCGGCTTCTCCCTCGGCAACGCCGGTGAGCGTGCCGTCCGCAGCAACCGTGGCTACGCCTTCGTTGGAGCTGGTCCACGTAAGCTCGGTGTCGGTGGTGTCGGCCGGCGTAAGCGTTGCGGAAAGCGGCATGGTTTGACCAGGCGCCACGGAAACGCTTTCAGCGGAAGCCTTCACGGAGGTGGCGGCGACGGGATTCACCACAGCCGTGGCGGACTGGCTTACCAGCTTGCCGTAGTCCCACGCGTAGGCGCGCACGGTGTTCGCGATTTCCTTTTCGCTACCGTACTTGCTAGGCCAGGCGGCCTTCACGTCGGCAATTTTCACCTGCACCTCGAAGATGTTGTTGCCGTCGGCATCTTGCGCCACCGGGTCGGATGTGGTGGCTGCTCGATAGAAGTACTTGTACGGCGTGATGCCCTGCTCGTCGGGCGCAACCAGGTCGATGGCCGCCAGATACGTGTTGTCCTTCACCGTGAAGGTAAGCGTGGGGTCGCCGTCGTTGTCGTCGTAAGCCACGTTGGTGATCTCGGGCGCCGTGGTGTCGTAGTGGATCTGGAACTCCTGCGACTGCTGCTCGGGCGTGGGGCCGGCCGTGGTCGCCGTTTCCGTCAGCGTGTACACGCCCTCGGCGGCCTCGCTGTCGTTGCCCGGGTAGAAGACGGGCGCGGAATCCATCAAGTCCTCGGCTTTCACCCACATGCCGTACGTGGCGTTGTAGTAGGTCTTGCGCACATAGTCGTAGCTGGCCGAGCCCTCGTCGCTGCCGTCGGGGCCGGTCATGGAGTACGTAAGATTGTTCACGTTGCGCAGCATGCTGGTAGACGTGGTCAACGTGGTGGGAGCATCGGAGAAACCGGAGTTGGACACCACGATGCGGTCTATATCGAACTTCTTGTCTGCGTCGCTGACGAGCGGATTCACACCCAAGTCCTCGCCGTAGATGGCATCAACCATCTTCGTACCGACAAGGTGATAATCATCGCTGGCAGCCGCGTCGAACACGCTGGCCTTCGACCAATCACCGTAGAAGCCCATGAAGGGAACGGACAGATCGACGCCGTTGTCGGCGGATTTCAGCATGGCGAAACCGTCCACAAACGTGCCGTTGGGCGTGTTTTCGCTGGCGAACGCAGTGAACTCTGCGCCGCAGCTGACGGTAACGGTGAGATTGGCGATGCCGTTCGCGGGCACGGTGACGTTGCCGGATTCGGCGTTGTATGCGTCACCGGCATAGCTGACGTCGATGCCTTCACCGGTCCAATTTTTCATTTGCTGCTGGAACAGACCGTTTGCCACGGTGTCGGACAATGCGGCGGTGTCAGGCGTGAAGGAGCGCGCCTGACTGCCCACATTGTGCAGCGTGATGGTGAAGCTCCACTGGCCGTTGGCGGATTCGCCTAGGTCAGCCTTGGGACGCGATGCATCGGTTGCGCCGTCCACGGTCGCGTACACGTCGGTAGTGGTGGCGGCAACCGCGTTGGCGATGCCGGCGCCTTGCTGGCGCGGCGTGTAGTAGCTGGAGTCGTCGCGCGGGTCAACCATGGGACTTGCCGTGGACATAAGCAGCTGCGTGACCACCTGCGCCTTGGCGGTGGAGGAAAGGTTCGCGAACTTGCTGTCGGTGTTCACGTACTCGTGGATGAGCGACGCGACGCCGGTGATCTGCGGGGTGGCCATGGAAGTGCCGCTGTAATATGCGTACTGGTTGTTCAGCACGCTGGAATACACGTTGCCGCCCGGCGCCGCGATCTCGGGCTTGAGCTTCAGGTCCGGCGTAACGCCCCAGCTGGAGTAGCTTGACATGGCGTAGTAGGACTTGGTGGCCGCGTCCCCGTCGGTTTCGGTGCCGGCCTTGATGGTGATAGTGCCGGTTTTCGTGGCGGCGGATCGGCTCTTCTCCTTGAGCGCCAGCGCGTCGGTCTGCGAAATGATCGCGCAGGGGATCGATGCCGACCCGCTGAGCCAGCCGTCGTTGTCGAGCTGCTGCTTCTTCGTCAGGTCGTCGCCGATCTCGGCGTTGTAGAAGATGATGGCTTTCGCACCCTTGTCCTGGTAGAAGCTGATGGCGCGATCATAGGAGATGACCATTTCCGTGACGGGCCACACGCCATGGCCCTCCATCAGCACGATCTTGCCGGAAACGTCGACCTCGCTCGCGTCGCCGTCCTCGTCGTATTCGTAATCGTTGCGCCCGATGCCGCCCCAGACGTACTCGTAGTCGCCGTCGGCGAGGTCGGAGAACTTCGGCACGGTAAGCGTATCCGTGCCGTCAAGCTGCTGGTAGGCGACCTTCGTGCCGTCGGCGGCCAGAAACGCCGACATGGCTGCGGCGGGAGAGGATTTCGTGATGGCGCGCGTGTCGGCCGCGATGGCTTTGAGGGCCTCTCCGTCCTCGGAGCCCACGAAGATGACGGGGCAGGCGCTCTCCGCGCCCCAGCCGCTCTCCAGGTTGACGGCCTTCACCTCGTCGGCGGAAAGCGCCGGGTCGTAGATGATGACGGCGGCAGCGCCCAGATCGGACATGGATGCCACCGAGCGCGCGTAGGGAATCTCATCGCCGTAGCCGAACAGATCCTGATGCCCCTTGACCAGCGCGATCTTGCCCTTCAGGCTGCCCGGGGTGTCCTTGTCCACGTCGCCGTAGTAGTTGCCCGAGCCGCTCGTGCGGCCGGAATCGGCCCACACCACGTCGTAGCTGCCGTCAGCAAGGTCGGCGAACTTGTTCGGGCGGGCGTTGCCGTCTGAGTCAAGCGCCTCCCAATACTGCATCTTCTCGCCATTCGATGCCGTGATGTACGTGGCCGTGTCTTCCACTTCCACCTTGTCGGTGTTCATGGACGCTACGGCGAAGCTGCCGGACACGGTGGCCGGCGTGGACACGATGGAGCTGTCCGGGTCGGTGGCGTAGGGCAGGCCGTTCTCGCCGGTGCCGTACTTGCTGGCGGAGTAGGAGTTGCCGGCAGCCACGTTCACCGTGATGCCTTTGCTCTCCAGGTTGTTGATGGCGTCGGTGTAGGTGCCCGCGCCCTCGTCGGAGAAGCCCGCATCGGCGCCGATGGAGATGTTCACGCTGCTAGCGCCCAGGGCCGGGATATCGTCCATAGCCGCAATGAGCGCACTGTCGTAGATACCGCCGCTGGAATCGGAAGCCACCTTCATGATGGCCAGCTGAGCATTAGGAGCGGTGCCGCGGATCTGATCGCCGCCGTTGGCCGACGCGATGCCGGCAACATGCGTGCCGTGCTCAAGCCCGCTGATGCCGGGGTTGACCTCGGCGTCGCCGTCGGCGTAGTCGTAGGCGAACGGGATCTTCTCGCTGACGTAGGTGCCGTCCTGGCCTCCGCTTTTCATGGTGGATCGCGCCTGTGCAGCACCGTTCTGCGTCAGGGCCACCTTGGAGTCATCCAGATCGCCGGAGAAGGCTTCGTGATCGGTGTCGATACCGGTGTCGATGATGGCGATGACCTGACCATCGCCCTTCTGCTCCACGTCATCGGCTTGCGTGATGTCAAGCGAGGCCTGGTTCTTCAGCTCGAGACCGCTGTCCTGCTGGTTGGCGGACACGCTGTACATATGCTCCACGAACGCGTTTTTCACACCATCGAGGTTTTTGATTTCTTCAAGGGTTTTGGCCGGAGCCTTCACCGCGAAGCCGTCGAGAACGTTGTAGTAATCGTGCAGCTCGTCAACGCTGGTGTCTTCGGCCTGGCTTGCCGCACCGCTTATGGTGTCGGCCAAAGCCATAAGGGAAATGCCGCCATTTTCAGCTTCATCAGCTGTTTCGCCTGCGGCAATGTCGCGCACTTTTTCCTTGAAGTATGCGTGACGATCCTGCTTCTGCCTGCCGAAAAGGGTGCTGAGCAGAGAAACCCCCTGCGTGCCGCCGTCCTCCAGCTGCACGATGATGGTGACCTTTTCGTTACCGTCTCCCACCTGATCAGCCGTGCCATCCACGTCAAGCGCCGGAGTTTCGTCGGTGGTACTGTCGGTGGCGGTTGCCGAGCTGGCGGCGCTCACAACGGTAGAGGCGCTCTCGTTGGCGGTGAACAAGCCCATGGAGTCGGTGTCCGACGAGGCTGCGCTGCTGTCGGATGGTCCGTTCTGAGGGCTATCCCCCACGACGTTTTCCTCGTTTGCCTGCGCTACGGCATCTGCGTCTGCAGAAGCGCTAGCGGGCTGGGCCAATGCGGCCGTCGGAACCATCAGCGTGGTAGCAAGCGTGAAAGCCATGCCGCCGCGAATAAGGTTCGTGAGACGTTGTTGAACCGTTGACTGCATTATCTTCCTTCCCTCGGTCGCTCCAAACTCCAAGCGCCCTCGCCGGCCAACATTGCGACGAAGGCGCCATTCTCCGGATGCCAAGCGGACATCCGAACCGAACTTCGAATGCCCTGTTGTTATCCTTGGATTACAACCGTGGAAGTTTATCAGAAGTAACAATTGTTACCTGTTATACAAGGCTTACTAATTTGTTACCTCATAGTAATTTCATATTTGTTATCCATGGGTAATAATATGCCCCGCAGGCATGACGCCCGAGGGGCATGACCTGGGGCAGCGCACCGAGTGAGCCGCCCCCTTCACCTCGACTACACCGCCAGCACGAAGGGCTTGCCCTCTATGGTGGTCACGGGAAGGCGTACGCCGTAGACTTCCTCGAGCAGCTCGGTCGTGACGATGTCGTCGGGCGCGCCCTGCGCCACGATGCGGCCACCGGCCAGCGCCACCAGATTGTCGCTGTAGCGCAACGCCTGGTTCACGTCGTGCAGCACCATGATGATAGTCATACCGAATTCGCCGTTCAGGCGCTTAACCAGATGCAGTATGTCCAACTGATAGCGGATATCCAGATACGTGGTGGGCTCGTCAAGCAGCAGTACATCGGAGCCCTGAGCCAAGGCCATCGCAATCCACACGCGCTGCGCCTGGCCGCCCGAAAGCGCCGATACCGGGCGGCGGGCATGCTCGGTCAGCCCCGTCACCTCGAGCGCCCAGGCGATCATGCGCTCGTCCTCGTCGGTACTCGCCGCGCTCCCCATGCCGTGATACGGGAAGCGGCCGTAACCCACCAGCTTCTCCACCGCCAAATCACCCGGCGCGGAGTTCTTCTGATGCACGATGGCGACCAAGCGAGCGAAGTCGCGCAAACGCAGCGCGCTCACATCGCCACCGCGCAGATGCACGCTGCCTCCGGTAGGCTTCAGGTTTTTCGTCAGCAAATTGAACAGCGTCGACTTGCCCGACCCGTTCGCCCCGATGAGCGTGGTGATCTGCCCCTCGGGGATGGTCGCGTCAAGGCCGTCGAAGATGGGCACGCGCCCGTGGTCGTATGCGAACCTCAGCCCGCTGATGGTGAAAACGCTGCCGGGAGCAGCAGCCTCGTTTGCCGCGTCGGCCGCGTTCGTCGTCTGGTTCTCCGCGTTATTCGCCATAGGTACCACGCGCCTTTCGAAGCAGCAGGATGAACGCCGGGCCGCCCACCACCGACATGATGATCGCCGCGCCGATCTCGTACGGAGCCGCGACGGTTCGACCGACGGTGTCGGCTAGCAGCAGGCAGAATGCGCCCAGCAGCATGGCATAGGGAACCAGCCACCTGTGCGACGTGCCCACCAGCAGGCGCGCGATATGCGGAACGATCAGCCCAAGGAAGCTGACAGGTCCGATGATGGCCGTGGAAATGGAGGCCAGCAACACGGCGACGGCGCTGATGAACAGGCGGTTCTTGTTCACGTCCAGACCTAAGCTGCGCGCCGTTTTATCCTCGAGCGAAAGCAGGTCGCAACGCTTCGTCACCATAAGCGCCGCAATCAAGCCAACCGCAGCATATCCTGCCAGCGTTTGCAGGTCGCTCCACGTTTTCATGGTGATGTTGGCGTCGACGATGCTCGCCACGCCGGACAGCGTGCCGCCCGTGCCCGAGCTGAACGCGCTGGAAATGCCTGAAAACATGGCGCTGACCGCCACGCCCACCAGGATGACGCGCAGCGGAGAGAGCCCGCCACGCCACGACAAGCTATACACCAGGCCGAACGCAACCAAGCCGCCCGCGAATGCAAGCAGGGGCGTGAAGTAATACAGCGCAGGGACGAACGCCGTGACCAGCACGGCCGCCAAACTGGCGCCGCTGGACACGCCGATGATTCCGGGATCGGCCAGAGGATTGCGGATGACCGCTTGCAAAAGCGTGCCGGAAACCGCAAGCGCCGCCCCGCCGACCATGGCGATGAAAATGCGCGGGAAGCGTAAGTCGTAGATGGTTGCAACCGTGTCGTCATATTCGACGAACAGACCGCGGATCAGCTGCTCGGGCGTCACCTGCAAGCTGCCGGTGTTCACGGCGAAGAAGAACAGCGCGACCAACGCCGCGGCCGTCACTAAAAACGCCGCTATCTTCCTTCCTGTACCTACCATATGGTTAGCCTTTCTAGCTATAGAGCATCGGCTGCAAGGTCTGCAGGGCTTCGGGATAGTTGAACGTGGCGCTCATGCCGAACTGGTCATAAGGCAGATCATGCACGCGCCCTTCCTGCACCGCGCGAAAGTGCTTCCACACGTCGTTCGTGGCAAATTCGTCGGCGAACATTTGCATCACCTGATCGGGCAGCGCGTGCGCCGTTCGCAAGATGATGTCGGGGTCGCGTGCTTGCATATCCTCGGTGTTCACGTTCATGAACTCCTGGTCGGAGCCGGCGTACACGTTTTGCCCGCCCGCAAGCGCAACCAAGCTGCCCGCATAGCTGTTCTCGGTTGCTACGATGTAGCTGCCCGGCAGCCCCATGAGCACCAGCACGCTCGGCTGCGGCTTGCCTTGAATGCTCGCACGGAAATCGGCCATGAACGCATCGTATTCCGCCACCAGCGCCTGCGCCTGATCCCGGCGATCGAACTTTGCGCCCATGGCGGCGATGCTGGAATACATGCCCTCGACGCTGCGCAGGTCCAGGAACATGCACGCCACCGCGATACCCGCATACTTGGGGCGCAGGTCATCGATGAGCGTGTTCGGGCTGATGACGCAGCTGGGATGCAGCGACTTGAGCACTTCCAGGTCGGGCGACATGGGGCTTCCCACCTGCGGCAGTTCCGCGTAACGCTGCGGGAGCTCGCGCGAGGTGTTGCACACGCCCACCAAGCCCAGATCCAGCTTGTCGCAGATGGTCGCCACCGCCGGAGACGTCGCCACCAGACGCTGCTGCTCGGTCCCGTCGGCGTTGCGATACGGATGCTGATCCACGCACCCCGCCAACGGGAAAGCCGCCGCCGACAATGCGGCTACGGCCAACCCGCGCGCGAAGGCGCGACGCGATAGCAGGCGGCAAGGATGCGTCTCCCCGGTGTCGAATCCCCCCGCGCCCAATCGCGCCGGGCGAACCGCGCCGCCCGACTGCGCCGAACGGGACGACTGCAAAAGGCCTCCTGTTTCGTCTATACACGCCAACAGGTTCCCCAGCTTATTGTTTTCGCTGGTCACGCTACTTGTCTTTCGGCTTAGCGGCACCTGCGGCCGCGGCGGCTGCTTCAGCCTGCTTGGCGCGCTTGGGCTTGAGGTACGCGAAGTACGTCACCACGCCCGCAACCACCAGCACCACCACGATGCCACCAACGATGGCGGCGGTAGCGGTACCGTCAAGCGGCTTGGACTGGTTCTGACCCTCGGTGGTTTCCTGACCGTCGGCGTTGTACTCTTTCACACCGGAATTCGCCGAGCCATCGGCGGAAGGCGCGGCCTCGCTCGATGATGCGGAAGAGCTTGCCGACCCCGCAGCTGAAGATTCGGCAACCGCAGACGTTTCGGTGGCAGCCGCAGGTGCGGCAGCCTCTTCGCCAGGAGTAATGGTTTGCACGAACGGCACGGCATCGGTATTGCCCTCCACCAGATTCGCCAGCTGCGTGAAGTAGATGACCTCGCGACTCATCGGGTTCACGTACATGCCGACGCGAATGTTCGATGCCTCGCTGGGCACCTGGAAACGCCAGTCGGCCGTGTTGTTCGCGGAGTCGGCTTGCATCTGAACGGCCTCGACGACCGAAAACGCGCCGTCGCCGCCGTTGTCGGCCCAGAAAGTCATAGCACCCATCTGATCAGCCAACTTGAAACGCAGCGTGACGAACACGTTGCCTGCCGTGTCCTTTTCCACGAGCGCTGCGGGATACGTGCAGCCTGTGGTCATGGACTCCGCCAGCGCGACGTTGCTCTGGCCCGCGGAGTCTTCTATCTCACCTGATACCGGATTGCTGTACGAAGGCACCGTGGACGCCGTATACACAGCCGACGTGGCGGCATGCGCCGTGCCGGTAAACGCGCCGAATGCAAGCGCAAACGCGCACGCCAGCGCAAACGCCACCGCAAAGGCACCGCGAGAAATACGCAAGGTCATGTGAATTCATCCTTTCGCTAGAATAAACATCGGGAAGGCCCCGAAACGAGCCCCTTCTCGATAACCTGAAAGGACCGACCCCGTGCTGCACAAGATCGGTCCAGGTTTGCCGGCACGGGCAAGTTTTACCCGCGCCGGCAGAAAACGAGAGCAACGAGAGCGCCCTATAGGTCGCTTTCGTTGCCCGCAAAAGCGCTTACTGCTGCTTGCCGCGACGACGTGCAACGGAGGCAGCGCCGGCAGCGAGAACGGCCAGGGCGGCAACACCCGTCACGCCGGCCACGCTATCGCCGGTCTTGGTCAGCTGCTTAGTGCTGGACGCGACAACGCTTTCCTGGCCCGTTCCCAAGTCGGTGGCCTGCGAAAGCTTCAAATGCATATCGGCCGTCTGCGCACCGCCGCCAAGCTGCTCCATCTCCTTGATGGTCATGCTGATGGGCACCACCGTGTCGGAGTCGGCCTTCGGAATGGAAACGGTGTACTGCGTGCCGCTTTTGGTCAGCTCGACGTTGTTGTACGTCAGTTTGACGATGTGGCTGTCACCTTCGCTGGTGGCCGAGAAACTCACCTTGAACGTGCCGTCGGACTGGGGGCGCACCAGCGCGGTGTCGCCGAAGTACTGAGCGGCCATGGATTCCTCGGTGCTGTCATGCTTCAGCCACGAAATGGGCACCTGATAGGTATGGCCCACCTGGAAACCCTGCTCGGCCTTCTGCCCCGTCGTGTCCGTCGTGGCGGTGTTGGAATCTTCATTGCCCGACGGAGTCACCGGATCGGGCGTCACCGGATCGCCGGAAGCGGTGGGCAGGCTGGAGGTGTCGAGGCGTATCCCCATATCGACGGTGCCGGCAGGCATGGTCACGCTCACCGTGATGTCCTTGTTGATGGCGCTCACGCCGGAAATGGTGAAGGAGCCGTCGTCGTTTCGCACTGCGGCCTTGCCTTCGTACGTCATGGCCGTCAGGAATTGAGCCCCCTGGGAATTCGGCGTCACCGTCACGGAATATGCGCCGTCAGCGTAGACGACCTTAGCCGATGCCTCCATGAAGCTCGCAGCGGTGGACTCTGCGCCCGTGGATGCATTGATGAACGAAACCGGCAGCGTGTACTCCTTGCCCGCGACCAGCTTGAAGCCGTCAGCCGTCGTCACCGTCTCCTCGGACGGGGTCGGGGTGGGGTCGCTGGCATCGGCACTGTCGTTGAACGTCTTGATAGCCGCGTTCAGCTGCGCGGTCACCGCATCGATGCCGGCCTGAGGTATGTTCTCGTTGGCAGCAGCCTTCTCAGCGGTAGAGATAGCATCCTGCAGCGCGTTCCATGCCTCGTCGGACTTCTTGCCCTGCTCAAGAGCCTTCGCATCAGCAATAGCCTTGTTCAGCTCGGTCTTGTCGACCTTCTGATCGTCTCCGCCATCCGACTTGTCCGCACTGTCGTTGAACGTCTCAACGGCGGAGGTGAGGGAGCTCACAGCGGAAGCGATGGAGTCGTCCGTGGCGCCGGAAGCGTCGACGGCAACATACGCATCAGCGATAGCCTGCTGCAATTTGGCGAACGCCTCGTCGGTCTTCTTACCCTGCTCGACTGCCTCCGCCTTCACGATCTGCGCCGTCAAGCCCGTGCGATCAACGCTCGACACGGCCGGGGTGGCCTCGCCCACCACCAACTGGAACGGATGCAGGTTCGTCATGGTGCCGCGGTTGGGGATGCTCACGGTATAGCCGAACGTGATGTCGTAGGTGTCCGTGATACTGGACACGGGAATCGAATACGTCGCGGAACCGTCCTCGTTCACGGTTTTGGGAACCTTCTTGCCCTGGTACGTGATGTCGCCGAGCGTGTTGCCCTCGCCGAGCGAGTTCGCCGTCAGCTCGATGATGTACGCGCCGTTCGCGGCGGCCACCTTCACCTTGTCGTTGAACGAGCGAGACGTGTCGTATACGTTGCCTTTGAAGTACAGCGTGTAAGCAGATTCGTAGGACTGAACGTCGTCGATCTCCTCGATGGTGTCCAGCTGAAACACCGCACGGGCGCTTGGCGAGAAGGGCATCCCGGGGACCGACACCTGCAGCGTCAGGGTATCGAGCTTCGCCGCCGTCACGGTAAACGTGCGCGTCCCATCCTCGTTGTCGACATAGGGCAGGTCGGCGCCATCGCTTTGCAGCAACACGCCCATATCCTTGCCGCTGGCGTTGGCGGTCAGGCCGACGGTGTACGTCCCGCCCTGGTACGTTGCTGTCGCCGACGACGAGAAATACTGCGCCATCATCGAGGCCGTGTCGGATGTTGCCTGCAGCCATTCCACCTCAACCGAATACGACTTTCCCTCAACCGGGGTGAAGCCGTTATCGGCCTGCACTGCTACCGGGGCATCGCCTTCGTTGGTGTCTTGCGCCAGGGCGATTGCCGGCACCATGCCGGTTGCCAGCGTTGCCGCCAGCACGAGCGACGTGCCTTTGCGCACTACCGTGTACCTTACGTTGTTGTTCATGTACGTTCCTTCCCGTTCGAAAACCCACCCGTCACCACGTGCCGCCGAGCAGGTCGAGTAATGGCACCAATGGATAACTATGGGATTCAACCAACTGTTATCCTCTGTTTACAAGCGTCAGAAAGTATACGCGATATAACTCTTTTGGAAAATACCCAGAGGTAACTTTTGTTACATTTTCTTCGTAGCGGGGCAACGGCAGAGGAGGGCGCGCGAGCGCGCCCTCGAGTCATCGCCGTTACTGCTGGCGCTTACGACGCGCGAAGAACGCGGCCACTGCCGCTAGCGCACCGCCGAGCAGGCCGGTTGCGGCGAGCGGGGCTACAGACACGTTGTCTCCGGTTTGACTGAGCGTGCTGCCGTTGCCGCCGGAGGTTGCACTGCCGTTGGTGCCGGACACGCTGGCGTTGCCGCCCGCGGTGCCGCCGTTGCCGCTGGCGCCATTGCCACCCGTAGCGCCGCCATTGCCACCATCACCGTTGCCACCGTTGGCGTCATCGGGGTTGGGCGCCGGGTTCGGATTCGGTTCCGGGTCCGGATCGGGCGTCACGTCGGCCTTCACCAGCTCGTCCTGCGCCTTCGTTAGCGCATTGAGCGCGGAAGCTATATCGCTCTCGCTGGCATCAGGGTTCGCCAGCACGTTTTCAGCGGCCTTTAGCGCGTCCGCAAATGCCGCCCAGCTATCAGCAGTGTAGTCGGACTGCTGCAGCTGCTTGGCCGCATCCACGGCAGCCTGCAGCGCGGAGGTGTCGGGCTTGTCCGGGTCCGGGTTAGGCGCGGGCTCGGCCTTCACCAGAGCATCCTGTGCCGCACGCAGCGCCGAAACCGCGTCGTCGATGGCCTGCTGGTTCGTCGGGCTCTTCAGCACGTTCTTTGCAGCGGCAAGCGCCTGATCGAACGGCTTCCAGCTATCGGCGGTGTAGTCGGCCTGCTGCAGCTTGTCGGCCGCGGCAATGGCCTGCTCAAGCTCGCTCGTGTTCACGTTAAGCTCCACCAGCGCGTCTTGCGCCTGGGTCAGCGCCGCCAGCGCATTGGCAACCGCTTCCGCGCTTTCCGGGTTCACCAGCTGCTGGCGAGCATCCGTCAGCGCCTTTTGGAACGCCTGCCACGATTCAGCCGTGTAGTCACCGCGATTCAGTGCCTCTGCCGCATCCACGGCAGCCTTCAGCGCCGACGTGTCAACGCTTGCCGCGCTGGCAGCCACGCGCACGGTAACTTCGCCGCTCACCACGTTCACAACAACGCTCTCGGCCGTGGTGACCTGCACAACCACGCTGTACACGTGGTCGGCGGACTCGTCGGCATCGCCCTCGGCACCCGTGGGCGTGTACGTGGCGCTCACGGCGCCCGGAACGGCAACGCCGTTGCACAGCCACTGGTACGTCACCTTCGCGCCCTCGGGAACCGTAACGCTTGCCGCAAGCTCGGGCATGGGCTGGCCCTCGGCCACAACCACCACGCCGGACTTGTTCAGCGAAACCTTCGGTTGTGCACCCGCAAGCGTGGCCGTTTCCGTAAGCAGCGTGGCGTCGCGCACCTCGACGCGCACCGAGGAGCCGTCGTTCGGAACGTTCCAGTTCAGCGTGTCGGCGATTGACCAATCCTGCAGCACCTTCTGTTGACCGGTCGGCGACACCTCCACAAAGCGGAACTGCTTGTCGCCGTGCACGCCGCCTGTCGCCTCTGCCTTCAGCGGCGTTACCGTGCCCGCTTCAACTGCGCCAACAGCGGAAAGCGTCACCGAAAGCGACGTGTACTCCAGCAGCTGGTCTTCGCTCAGCGAACCGTACGTACCCGCGATGGCGGCCTTCGCCGTCTCCCATCCCTTTGAGCCAGCGGGCGCGTAAATGCGCACTTCAGAGGCATAACTTCCGAAGCTCCACGGCATCTCGAGCTTCTCGCAATCCGCCGGGATCACGATGGTCTTCGGGAACGTGCCGGATGCGCTGAAGCTCAAATCGGTCATACCCGGGCCGAAGTAGGCCGTCTGCATGATCGAATCATCCTGCAGCGAGCTTGACACATACGAGCCGTTCTGCCCGCCGCGCACGATCAGGTGCGCAGGCACATGGCCCGAGAACGGCGATGCGCCGATATAGTTGCTCGGGTTGCCGAGCTGCTTGACATTCGTCCCGAACTCGACGAAGTCAAGGTTCAAGTCCCAGTTGAACGCCGTGTCCGCCACGGTCTCCAGGCTATCGGGCAGCACCACCTGGCTCAAAGAGTCGCACGTGTTGAACGCGCCCCACCCGATGCTCTTCACGCCCTCGGGGATGACCACGCGCTCGATCACGCGATTGGAACGGAACGCCTCGCGATCGATGGAAACGGTGCCGTTTTGCACGATCACGTCGGCGGTCTTGCTGGCGGCGGCGGATTTCACCAGGTGCAGCCCGTCTTCCATCTGCGCATACAGCACGTTGTCGACCGCGGAGTACACCGGGTTCGCGCCGGCGACCGTCAGCACCTCGAGCGCGTTGGCGCCCGGGAACAGGTCGGCGCCGCCCGAGGTCAGCCCCGCGCCGATATGCGCACGCGTCATGCCAGTCAGGTTCTTGAACGCGTTAGACCCCACCTCGGCGACAGAATCGGGAAGGATGATCGCCGTGATTGCGCCGTCGTACGTCGCCGTATCCTTGTCGTCGTCCGAGGCCGTTGCGGCATCGTATCCGTAATCGCCGTCGCTCGAGGAGGAGCTGCTCTCCTCGTCCGAGAAGGCGAGCGCGCCGATCTTCGTCAGCTTGTTCAAATCGCTGCGCAGGTTCACGGTGGTAAGAGACACGCACTTCGAGAACGCGCGCTGCGGCACCTCGACCGCGCCGCCGATGTTGACGTACGTCAGCGACGAGCAGCCCATGAACGCCTGCTCGCCCATGGCCTCGAAACCATCGGGGAGCACGACGGAGGTCAACGCCGCGCCGGCGAAACCATTCTTGCCGATGGACGCAAGCCCCTTCGGCATGTTCACCTTCGACACCTGCGCACCGCTGAAGGCGCTGGCCGCGATGTCCTTGACGGTTTCGGGGACGGTATACACCCCGCCCGCCGTCTTCTTCGCCGCGGGGAACGCCACCAGCTGCGTTTTATCCTTGTTGAACAGCACGCCGTCCGCTACCGAGTAGTTCACGACGGAATCGTCGGCCCTGAACTCGAGCAGCGAGCCGTCGCCCACAAACGCCTCCGCCAGCGCGCCGGCGGGCACCTGCCTGCCCACCGTCACGGTGTTGAGCTGCTTCATGTTCGCGAAAACGCCGGTACCCAGGTTGACCAGCGAATCGGGAAGCACGACCTCGGCCGCGTTGGTCCCGGAAAACGCCCCGTCGCCGATGGACGCCAGACCCTCGTTGAGCTCGAGCGTCTTCAGGCTCGAGTCGTTGGCGAACGCCTCCGACTCGACCGTCTTCACGCTTGCGGGAAGCTTCACGCTCTGCAGGCGGGCGCCGCTGAACGCCGCCTCGCCGATGGTCGTCAGGCTCGACGGCAAACCCTCGGCCACGGCGCCGGAAGCGCTGCGAACCTTGATCTTGTTGAGCGCCGAGCATGCATCGAACGCATTCGCGCCGATGGTCTCCACCTTATCGGACATCGTAACGTTGGAAAGCTGAATGCAGTTCTCGAACGCGCTGGCCGGGATGGAGATTACGCCGTCGGGAAGCACCACGCGCTGCACCGAGGAGGTGGAGAACGCCTCGGATCCGATGGACGTCACGCCCGCGGGGAGCTCGATCTCGGCAAGCCCTTGGGTGCCGAAGAACGCGCGGTCGCCGATGCTGGTGAGCTTGCTGCCGGATTCGAAGCGCACCTGACCCAGGTTGTGCGTGCTCTTGAACGCCTCCTTGCCAATGGAGGTCACGCTGTACGGGATGGAAACGCTCTGGATGTCCGATCCGGAGAACGCGCCGTCGGCGATGACGGAGACGTTGTTGGGGATGGAGATGTTCGTTGATTCGCCCGTGTATCCGGTAAGCGCGCCGCTCTCATCGATCGCGAAGTCGCCGTAGTCGGCCTGCTGCGCCCGCACGTGAATGGTGGCGGACTTCTTCTCGCCCTTGGAGTTCACCACCGTGGCGGTCACGTCCGCATCGCCCGTCTGGCCCTGGGCCGCAAGCGTCACGCGGTTGGCGACCTGCTTGAGCTTCGGATCGGCCTGCTGAACCTTCACGACGGACTCGTCGCTGCTGGTCCAGGTCACGCCGCCGGCCGCGCAGTCGTCGGACACGAGGGCCGCGACGTCTAGGGTGCCGTCGAGCAGCAGCTGCGCGCTATCCTGAGACAGGGCAACGCCGGTATCGGCGGAAACCTGCTCTACCCTCACCTGGGCCTTTGCGCTGACGGCGGGGTTGTCGGCCACGGACACGGTGATCTGCGCCTCGCCCTCCGCAACGCCCGTGAGCTGGCCGTTCTCATCGACGGCGACCACATCGGGATTGCTGGACGCCCAGGCCAACTTCGTCTGCGTGGAATCGGCCGGCGCAACGGTCGCCTGCAGGCTGCTCACTTGGCCGGGGGCGAGCTTCACGGAATCGGCCGACAGCGTCACGCCCGTCGCGGGAACCGGGTTCACCACGATCTCGACGTCGCTGCTGATGTTGCTGCCGTAATCCCATGCGCGCATATGCACGACGTTGGGGAACGCCGCGCCGTTGCTGCCCGGCCCCTTCCAGCCGTTCCAAGCGCTCTCAAGCGCGGAAACGGGCACGGAGACATGCCACGTACGCGTGCCGTCGGCATTCTCCACCGGATCGGAGATGGTGCTGTCGGCCCAGGAGCTGGTCGGGCAGACCACTTGGTAGTAGCAGCCGTCGGCCTTCTTCGCATCGTCGTCGGGGCCGATGAAGTTCACGCCGGCAAACCACGAGGAATCCGTCACGTCGAACGTCACCGTACGTGCGCCGTCTTCGCCGGACAGCTGCACGTTCGATACCTCGGGCTTCTTCGTGTCGTAGTAGAAGTCCTGGTCAAGCGTCTGCTGAGCGGCATCGTCGGTGGCCAAGGTGGCTGTACGGCGCAGCGTGTACCTGCCGTCGGGCAGCTGGTTGCCGTCCTCGCCCAGGCCGTCGAACACGGGTTTGGAGGAGTTGTCTCCCAGGTAGTAGTCCTCGACGTACAGGTAGTTGCCCACGCTGTCGTTGTACGTCGTCTTCGAAACCCAGTTATAGCTGAACGAGCGCACGCTCTCGCCGTCGGCGTTCAGGTAGTCGTACGCCAATGTGCTCGCGTTGCGCTGCATGGTGGTGAACGGCACCAGGCGCGTCGGGGCATCGGTCGCCGGCGACGAGGAGACGACCGCCTTCGACAGGTCGGCGCTTCCGTATTTGTCGAGAGGGTTCTTGCCAAGGGACGTCGACGTCCCCTGGTTCATAAGCGAGCTGCCGACGATGTGCTCGTCGCCGCTTCCGGCCGCCGCATCGATGGCGGGCTGCTGATCCCAGTCGCCGTAGAAGCCCAAGAAGGGAGCGGACAGGTCGACGCCGCCGTTTTGCGCCGCCAGCTTCACGAAGCCCTCGACATAGGCGCCGTTCGAGGCGTTTTCCGCGACGAACGACTTGAACGTGCTATCCGCCGTCACGTTGACGACGAGCGTCGCGCTTCCACCCAGGTTGTTGTCCGGGTCGTTAGCGGGGACGGTGATGGTTTCGCCCTGCGCATCGCCGCCGAAGCTCACCTCGATACCGCGGCCCGTCCAGTTGTAGTCGCTGCCCGTGAACACGCCGTTCGCGATCTGCTCGGACATCGCCGCCGCATCGAGCGTGTAGGTTTGCTCCTGCTTGGTCAGATTGTTCAGCTTCAGCGTGAAGCTCCACGTGCCGTCGGCCGACTCGCCCATTTCGCCCTTCGGACGGTCGCTGTCCGAGTCCTCGCACGTCAGATACACAGGCGTGGTGGTCGCCGCCTTCGCGTTCACCAGGCCGGCGCCCTGGAAGCGCGGGCTGTAGTACGTTTCAGGGCCCTCGTCGACCATCGGGTCGACGATGGGGGAAGCGGTGGACATGAGCAGCTGCGAGATGAGCATGCTTTTCGCGGAATCCGAGTACCAAGCGAACTTGCTGTCGGACTCCACGTATTCGCGCACCAGCGCCGAGATGCCGGCGACCTGCGGCGTTGCCATGGACGTGCCCGACTTGTAATCGTAGTCGTTGTTCGGCACCGTGGAATAGATGTTGCCGCCGGGCGCCGTCACCTCGGGCTTGATCTTCAGGTCCGTCGTGGGTCCCCAGCTGCTGAAGTCGCTCATGGTGAACGCGGTGGCGGAGGCGGTCGTCAAGCCGGACTCCTTCACGATGCGCTTGTCGGCTGCCGCCAGCAGCGCCTCGCCGGAGGCCTTCGTCACCATGATGGCGGTGGTGTCCTCGCTGTCGATGGCGAACGAGGTCAGCTTCTCGTCGCGATCGTCGTAGATGACCACGGCGAACGGCGACAGGGCGCCGATGTTGTTCACCTTGTCGGCAAACGTCAGGTCCGAACCGTCGGAAGCCGCACCGCGCTTGACCAACACGATCGTCTTGCGGTCCATGCCGTCGGGGTACGCTTCCTTCAGTCTCTCCACGTCCGCCGCGTCGCCGACGCCGCCGTCGACGTACTCGTACGAGCCGTCTTCAAGCGCCGAGAACTTCGGGGAGCCCCAATAGCTTTGGTTGTCCGCCTCGATGTAGGGGATGACCGTGCCATCGGCCGCTTTGAACGCAGGCGACGCCTCGGCGTTGTTCACGCTGGCCACAGCCACGGTACCCGGCATGGCGGACGGGTACGACAGCACGGAGCTGTCGGGGTCGGAGGCGTAGGGCTTGTTCTGCCCGGACTTGTTCTTGTAACCCGACGTGTATGAGTTGCCGGCAGCCATGTTCACCGACGCGCCCGTCGCCGTCAGGCTATTGATGGCGTCGCCATACGTCGCGGCCGCGGCATCGGAGAAGCCGGCGTCGCTGCCAAGCGAAACGTTCACGGAATCGGGAGCCAGCACCACCGCGTCGTCGAACGCGGCAAGCAGCGAGCTGTCGTAGATAGTACCGTCGGAGTTGCAGCTGACCTTCAGCATGGCGATCTGGGAATCGGGCGCCGTGCCCTGGACCTCGCCGGCGTTCGCGCCGATGATGCCGGCAACATGCGTGCCATGGTCCATGCCGGACAGCGAGCCCGGGTCGACGTCGCTGTCATGGTCGGCGTAGTCGTACACGAAGGGAATCTTCTCGCTCACGTAGCGGCCGTTCTTGCCCTCGCCCATCTTCGTCATCTTGCTGTTGACGTCGGATTCCGTTTCGGCAGGCTTGGAATCGTCCAGGTCGCCCTTGAAGGCGGAGTGGTTCACGTCGAGCCCGGAGTCGATGATGGCGATGAGCTGGCCGTCGCCTTTCTGCTCGATCTGGTCGGCGGCGGTCATGTCGAGCGAGGTTTGGTTGGCGGGCGCATCCTGCATCCCCTGGTCGGCGGGGACCTCGTAGCCTTTCTCGATAAAGGCGTTCTTCACACCGTCCAGGTCCTGGATGGTTTTAAGCAAGTTGGCGGGCGCCTTGATGGCGAAGCCGTCGATGGCGTGATAGTAGTCGTAAAGCTCCTGGAACTCGGGCTGCTCCGCATCGCCGGCGTCGCGCGCAGCATCCTCCGACGAGGATTCGCCGTCGCCCAGGAGGCCGAACAGGCTGAAGGCCTGCTCCTGTCCCTGCTCCTGTTCCACCATGTCGCGGATCTGGTTCTTAAACCAGCTGTGACGGTCTTGGTTCACCGTCCCCATCACGCGGCTGAACAAGCTGACGCCGCGTGCGCCCGCGCCGTCCTCCAACTGCACGATGATGGTGACGTTGCCTTGCCCGTCCACATCCGCGGCGGCTTGCTGCATCGCCTGCTCGACGGCACTTGCCGTCGAAGGCTGGGCGCTATCGTCGGAGTCCGCCGCAAACGCCGCGGTCGAGGGAACCATCAACGTTCCCACCAGCGTCAACGCAAGACCCGAGCGAACGACACGTCCACCTTTGAACTCTTCTTTCATACGGTATCTTTCCCTTTCCCTTTCCTTCACCGCATACCCACTTAATTAGTTTTGGCAAACGGTTATATTTTTCCACTTGTTTGCTTTTTCTAACAAGCAGCCGAAAGTATACCGTAATTAACATGAAAGGGAAGTACCGGAGGTAACATTTATCACCATTTTCCCGAGCGCACCATCAACGGCAAGCCGCCGTGCTCGCCCGATACAACAGCCGATGGCGACCTTGCCGCAAACCAGCCACCTCCACCGGCCATGAACGAAAAAGCGGGTCGATGCCGCTTGCTAGCAGCATCGACCCGCTTAAGTACGCTTAGATGAAACGGTTTCCCGCGAAAACCTTAGGCCTCGCCGGTGGCGGCCAGGCGGCCGGCGCGACGACCGAAGGTCATCGTGCGCCCGCAGGCCAGACCGGTGAACAGGTTCGGGTAGCTCACGCTGAAGAAGCCGCCCGAGCAGTCGCCGGCCATGTAGAGACCCTCGATCTGGGAGCCGTCCTCACGGATGGGATGCAGATCCGTGTTGATGCTGATGCCGTCGAGCGTGGCGAGGAACCAGGCGCCGGTGCGGATGCCGTAGTACGGCGGGGTCTTCAGAGCCATCAGACGATAGGGCTCCTTGTTGTAGTCCTCGTCCTTGCCGTTCTCGGCCATCTCGTTGTAGCGGTTGAACGTCTCCACGAAGTTGTCCACGGGGATGTTCAGCTTCTGAGCCAGCTCCTCGGGAGTGTCGGCCTTCTGCAGATAGCCCTTCTCCAGCAGCGGATCGAAGAACATCTTCGGCATCAGGCTAATGTCCATGTTCGACGGGCTGCCGTTGTCGAACGGGTACAGGCGGCAGCAGCCGACCTCGTTCATCTGCTTGACCTGCGCGGCATAGTCGCTGTCGAAGATGTCGCAGTAGGTGTGACCGGGCTGCATGATGGTGGAGTGCAGCATGTAGTCGTACGGGCCGGACTCGTTGCAGAAACGCTTGCCGTTGAGGTTGACCTTCATGAACGGCTGCTCGCCGAACCACCACCACTCGCCGACGACGCCGTCACCGGCCAGCTCGTCGGGCTTGACGCACGCACGGTTGAACGTGCAGGCGCAGGCCAGCGGGTCCATCGTGGCGCCCGCCCACAGCGCGGCCTTGATGCCGTCGCCGGTGGGGTTGCCGCCCTTGCCGGGAACGGCGATACGGATCTTCTGGTTCCACGGCTGGCGCGCCTGCATCATTTCCAGGTTGTTGCCGTAGCCGCCGGTCGTCAGGATGACGCCCTTGGAAGCATTGATGCGGATGTAGTGGCGATCGTTCACGTCGCGGGCGATCACGCCGACGACGCGATCGTTGGCATCCTGTTCCAGCTTGATGAACTCGGTGCTCCAGCGGAACTCGGCGCCCTTCTCCTCGGCGTATTCCTTCAGCGTGCCGCCGAAGGTGCAATTCTTGTCCGCCTTGCCCAGCTCGGTCTTGTTCGGGCTGTGGCCGGTGGCGTAGGCCTTGTCGCGCGCGCCCTGGCCCTCGGTGCCCACGGAACCCTCGAAGTCCATGCGGAAACGGCCGTCGCGCTCGACGATCTCGGTCATCCAGTCGATCATGTCGCCGGACTCGTCGGCCCACAGCTTCACGAGGTCGTAGTTGATGAAGCCGTTTGCGTAGCGGACGATGTCCTCCACGGCCTCCATTTTGTCGATCTCGAACTGCGGGTACTCGGCGAAGGATGCCTTCTGCAGCTTCGAGTTGATGGAGCCGATGTCCTCACGCGGGGTGGCGACGGAGGACACGCGGTCGATACCGAGCACCTTCGCGCCGTTCTCGGCGGCGGAGATGACCGCCGGCAGACCGCCCGTACGGCAGCCGCAGACCACGACGTCGACGTTGATGGTCTCGGTGATGTCCTTCTCGGCGATGACAGGGGCCTCGCCCAGCCAGCTCGGCGTGCTGGAAAGCTCGCCGGCAGAGGCGCTGACGGCCTCTTGACCCTCGGAAACCGTGCTGCCGTTGCCGCAACCGGACAGCGCGCCCATGGCGGCGGCGCCGATCGCCGTGATGCCGGCGCCCTTCAGGAAGGTGCGGCGGTCGAAGCCGTTAGTTTGCTGCGTCATGCGGAGTCTCCCATCCCTCGGGCACGTTCAGGCTGTGGCACTGGTCGCACATAAGGACACTGGTCTCGTGGACCTTATGGCAATCGCCGCACTGAAGCGCCAGATCCTGGTGGCTGCTATGCGGGTTGTACTTCTCGTCGTTGCCCTCGAAGCCCCATGTGCTCGCCACGACGTCTTCCATGTTGTGGCAGCCGCTCTTGGCGCAGAACTCCTCGCTGGCGGTCACCTCGTCGGCAGCCAGATGCGTGCCGTCGGCAGTCATCTCGAAGCTGTCGGCGGTCCACTTCATGACCTCGGTGATCTGATCGTTGATGATCGGCTCATGGCAGCTGAGGCAGTTCTTGCCGGCCTCGGCGTGCGCGGTCACCAGCATGCCGCTGTTGCCGCTGTAGTAGCTTTCCACGTAGCTGTCCATCGGCTTGTGGCAGATGGAATTGCAGAAGCTGGGCTGCTCATGCCACACCCAGAAACCTGCACCGGCCACGATGATGACGACGGCGATGACGCCGCCGATGATCCAACCGCGCTTGACAGGGCGCTTCGGCGAGGGCTCACCCTCCTGCGAAGCACCGTCGCGCTGGCCGGTCTTCTCGTCTTCGGCCATGGATTCCTCCTTCTTCGCTTTTTCCCTGCAAGGCCCCATGACCTTGCACCAACGATGCATACCCTGCTCCTCGCGCGGGCGTAAACCTAGTACCCCTGCGGGGTGAATTTGCAAACCCCCAGGTCAAAGCATCATCCTGCGAATCATCCGGAAACGGCATGAAAGAGAGAAGAGAAAAAAACGCCCGCAGGCGATTTCTCGCATACGGGCGTTTCCAAACGGTTGATTTCGTAACGCGGAATCCCTAGAAAACCACGTCGCTCAAGCAGATGCGCGCACCTTGCAAGCCGAACGGCCAAGCGATTCGCAAGGGAAGCTTGGCTGATTCGCTACCCGCGAACCTCGGCTCCAGTGGCGCCGCAAACCTTCTTCACGAGCTTCGCGTGAGCCTTGTCGACCTCTTCGCTCGTAAGCGTGCGGTCGGCCGCGCGATACGTGAGCGCATAGGCCATCGACTTCTTGCCGGCGCCGATGCGCAGCTTGTCGCGGTACACGTCGAACAGGCGCACGCTCTCAAGCAGCTTGCCGCCCGCCGATGTCATGCACTGCACCAGACGCTCGTGGGTCACGTCCTCGCCCACCACGAAGGCCTGGTCGATGGAGACCGCCGGGAACTGCGGCACGTCCACGTAATCGCGAGCCGGGCGCGAGGCCTTCTCAAGCGCCTCCACGTCAAGCTCGAAGGCGACGACGGGCGCCTCGGCGTCGTAAGCGGCGACAGCCAGCGGATGCAGCTCGCCCACCCAGCCGAGCGTCGTGCCGCCGGAGAATACCTCGGCCGCACGGCCAGGCTGCAGATGCGGGGCATCGTCGGCCGAAAGAGCCTTGAAGCGCACCTTCGGGGTGGCCAACTCGCGCAGCAGGTTCTCCACCACGCCCTTGCCGTCGAAGAAGTCGAACGGCGCGGGCTTGCTGTTCCAGCCCGCATCGGCCATGCGGCCCGCCAAAACGCCGGCCAGACGACGACGCTCCTTGGGCTGCTTCTTGCCCTCATGAGCAAAGAAGACCATGCCGTGCTCGTAGAGCTGGATGTTCTTCACACCGCGCGCCTGATTGTGCGCGACGGAACGCAGAAGTCCCGGGATGATACTCTGGCGCATGACGGACTGATCGGCGTTCATGGGGTTGATCAACTCGACCGGCTGCCCCAGGCCATCCACGGGCATGCGCAGGCGCTCGAGGTCGGTCGGCTCGGCGAACGAGTAGGTCATGGTCTCGTTGAGTCCCGAAGCGGTCATCGTGCGGTTGATGGTGTCGATGACGTGCGCCAGGTGCGTGCGCGTGCCGAAGCGCCCGCGGCCACCGGGTAGCGTGGCCGGGATGCGATCCATGCCGTACAGGCGCAGCACTTCCTCGTACAGGTCGATCTCACGCGGCAGGTCAGGACGATACGTCGGCGCCGTCACGTCCAGAACGTCGGCCTCGTCGGAGTCGGCGACCGTGCAGCCCAGGCGCTTGAGCGTATCGACGATGAACTCGCGCGGGATGGCGTCACCCATCATCCCCTGGAAGCGCTCGATGCGGAATTTCAGCTTGTTTTCCGGCGAAGGAGCAGGCCAAACATCGATGATGCCCGCACCGGCGCCGATACCGCCGGAAACCTGGCCGCCGGCAACCTCGACGATGAGCGCCGCAGCGGCCGCCGAACGGACGTCGATGCCGTGATCGTCCACACCGCGCTCGTAGCGCATGGAGCTTTCGGAGATGAGATTCAGGTTGCGCGAGGTACGCGAGGTGCGGCCGGCCTCGAAGGTGGCCGTCTCCAGCAGGATGTCGGTCGTTTCCTCGGTGACCTCGGTGTCCAGCCCGCCCATAACGCCGGCAAGCGCAACGACACCGGCCTCGGGCGTGGCGATGACGGTCATGTCGGAGGTGAGCGTGCGATCCTCGCCATCGAGCGTGGTCAGCTTCTCGCCTTCCTCGGCAGCGCGAACCACCACATGGGCCACGCCATCGGCGCCCTTGAGCTTATTCAGGTCGAAGGCATGCAGAGGCTGGCCGAACAGGAACAGGATGTAGTTCGTCACGTCGACGACGTTGTTGATGGAACGCTGGCCGATAGCGGCAAGGCGCTCGACCATCCAGTCGGGGCTCGGGCCGACCTTCACGCCGCGGATGACGCGGGCGGAATAGCGGGGGCAACGTGCGGCATCGTCGATGGTGACGGTCGCGTCGTCGACGCCGTCGGCGGAAAGTTCCAGCTTGGCGGCCGCCTCGGGCAGCGGATCGGACCAATCGCGCTGGTACATCGCGCCCACTTCGCGCGCAAGGCCGGCGATGGAGAGGCTATCGGGGCGGTTCGGCGTGATCTCCAGGTCGAGCACCGTGTCGGTCAGGCCAAGATACTCGACGATGGGCTGGCCCACCCGAGCATCTTCGGGAAGCACCCAGATGCCCTCGTGGTCGCCGCCGAAGCCCAGCTCGCGCTGCGAGCAGCACATGCCGCAGCTGGTCACGCCGCGCAGCTTCGACTTCTTGATCTTCACGTCGCCCGGCAGAAGCGCGCCCACCGTGGCCACGGGGACCTTGATACCGGCCGCGATGTTCGGCGCGCCGCACACGATCTGCACAGGCTCTTCCCCGCCGACGTTCACCGTGGTCACGTGCATGTGGTCGCTGTCGGGATGGTCCTCGCAGGTTTCCACATAGCCGACGACCACGCCGTCAAGCGTCGCCCCGAGGGTTTCGACGCCCTCGACGCCGGTTCCCGTCAGGTCCAATTTATCGCAGAAGCCCTTGATGTCCTCGGGGACCTCAACGTATTCGTTCAGCCACTTCAAAGATACTTTCATGACATTCCCTTTCTAGAACTGGCGCAGGAAGCGCATGTCACCCTCAAGCAGCATGCGCAAGTCGGGAACGTTGTACTTCAGGCACGCGACGCGCTCGACGCCCACGCCGAACGCGAAGCCCGAATACTTTTCCGGGTCGATGCCGGACATACGCAGCACGTTGGGGTCGACCATGCCGCAGCCGAGAATTTCCAGCCAACCGGTGCCCTTGCACATACGGCAGCGCTCGCCGTCGTGCAGGTGGCCCGTGCCCCCGCACACGCCGCAGCTGACGTCGGCCTCGGCGGAAGGCTCGGTGAACGGGAAGTAGTGCGCGCGGAAACGCGTCTTGCGATCGGGCCCGAACATCTGCTTGCAGAAATAATCCAACGTGCCCTTCAGATCGCCGAAGGTGATGCCCTCATCGACGACCAAGCCCTCGATCTGGTTGAACTGCGGCAGATGCGAGGGGTCGGCCACGTCGCGGCGGTACACCTTGCCCGGGGCGATCACGTAGATGGGCGGCTCCTGCTCCTCCATGGCATGCACCTGCACGCCGGAGGTTTGCGTGCGCAACAGCACGTCGGATTCGCCGCGCACCGCCGACGCCTCGCCGGACAGATCGCGCACGTAGAAGGTGTCCTGCATGGAGCGGGACGGATGATCCTTCGGAGCGTTTAGGGCCTCGAAGTTATACCAGTCGGTCTCGACCTCGGGACCGTGCGCCACGGAATAGCCCAGGCCCAAGAAGATCTCGGAGATCTCGTCGGTAATGGCGTTGATCAGATGGCGCGTGCCCACCTGCTGCGAACGCCCCGGCAGCGTCACGTCGACGGCGGCCGCATTGATGGCCGCCTCAAGCTCGGCCGCGGCAAGCGCCGCCTTGCGCTCCTCGAGCGCAGCCTCCACCACGCCGCGCACCTCATTCACCGTCTTGCCGACGGCGGCGCGCTCTTCCTTCGCCACCTGACCCATGCTGCGCAGGTAGCCCGTCAGCGTGCCGGCTTTGCCGAGCACCGCCACGCGCACCTCGTCGAGAGCCGACGTGTCCGCCGACTGCTCGATCGCGGCGAGCGTGCGTTCCCGCAGCGCCGCAAGTTCGTCCACGATTGCCATGTGTCCGATCCCTTTCCGTATCGTTCTCATCCGCTTAACGCGGCCAATAAAAAGAGCCTTCCTCGCCTATGGCCTGGGATTTCCCAGCCCAAGGACGAGAGAAGGCTCTCGCGGTACCACCTTGGTTGACCGTCTGCGAAGCGCAGGGCGGCCCACTTCGTTTCCCGATGACGGCGGGTTGCCGGCGCTTGCCTACTTGCCGTCCGCGCCCGGGCGGGCACCCCGTTTTCAGCAACGCTGCTCGGAAGGGAACGGACGCGATTGCCGCCGGGAACCTTTCAGCCGATGGGTTCCCTCTCTGCTGACCGCAAATGCCCGCGTCTTCGTCTTCGTCAACGCATGTGACACTGCAGTATAGCGCACGCTCGGGGCGCTCGAGGCGATTTCCACACGCACGGCACGAAGCGAAGGGGCGAAGGGCGAAGAGGGCAACGGGCAGGAAGCAACGAGGCGAAGCCGACCTATCCTGGCGATAATCCGGCACAAGGCGAATTGCCAGCGAAAGCGTTGCGTATCCATTGCCCGCGCAGGGTTCAAAAGTAGTACCATGGGGCTTCCAGAAGCACGACAGAGGGACCATCTTCATGAGCAAGCCGAAAATCAGAATCGCAGCCAGCACGGACGCCGAGGCGATCCGCGCCATCTACGCGCCCTACATCGCCACCTCCATCACCTTCGAGGAAACCGTCCCCGCGCCCGAAGCGTTTCAAGCGCGCACCGACAAAGTGCTTGCGACCTATCCATACCTGGTCGCCGAGCTTGATGGCAAGGTCGTCGGCTACGCGTACGCCCATGAGCTGCGCGAACGCGAGGCGTACCAATGGAATGCGGAGCTTTCGGTTTACCTGGCCCCCGAAGCGCGAGGTCACGGACTGGGCCGCGTGCTGTATCAAGCGCTCATCGACGCCTGCGCAGCCTGCGGCATCAAGGTTGTTTTCGGCATTGTGACCAGCCCCAACGAGCCGAGTGCCCGCCTGCATGATGCTCTGGGCTTCAAGGTGGCGTTCGTCTGGCGCAAGGCCGGCCACACCTGCGATCAATGGCGCGACGTCACCTGGTACGTCAAGTATCTCACCGACGTTTTCGAAAACGACCCGAAGGCTCCGATGCCCTTCCCCACCTTGGTCGCCACCGAGCCCGAAACCGTATCGAGCATCCTTAAGAAGGCGAATGCCGCCGTTCGCTAGGGAGCGCCGTTCGCCAGGAAAACGCCGCATGTTTGGAAGCGCCGCCTGATTGGAAGCGCCGTTCGCTTAGGGGCGCCGCCCGATCGGGAGGAGTCGTTCGCTCGAGTTCGCCGCATGTCAAGGCCGTCAAGCTCGCTCAACCGTTCGGTAACAGCGGGCCGGCCCCGAACGCCGAGCAAAGCAAAAGCCATACAGTGGGCAATGCGCCCCGCTGGACCTCAAACTCATCCCGCGGGGCGCATCGCGACGGCAACCGCGCGCACGTGCGCGACGGCAAGAACGGCAATGAAGGATCTGATTCACGATGAAGCAATTTCTCGAACGCCTCAACTACAAGATGGCACAATGGATGCAAGGCCGTTACGGGACCGACGATTTCTCAAATGGGCTGGTCGCCGTCGCGATAATCGCCATGCTGCTCTCGCTTTTACCGCACTGCGGCTGGCTTTCATGGGTCACGATGATCGCCATCGTCTACGCCCTGTGGCGCAGCTGTTCGAAGAACATAGCGAAACGCCTCCGGGAAAACGACGCCTATCTGCGCCTGACCGCAAAACCCCGCCGCTCCTACGAGCTGGCGAAGAAGAAATGGGCGAACCGCAAGACGACGAAGTACTTCCGCTGCAAGAACTGCGGACAGGAGCTTTCCGTCCCGCGCGGCAAGGGAACGCTGCGCGTCGTCTGCCCAAAATGCAAGACCGAAACGAAGATGAAGTCGTAAGGCCTATCGCTAACCCGGCTCGGCCCGCCCAGGCAGACCTGCCCGCCGAACGCCGGCCCGCCCAAATCCGCCAAGCAAGAACGAACGCCGCGCCTTCACTGAGAAGACGCGGCGTTCGCCATGATAAGCAAGCTCGCCAGGCAGCTAACCCGCAACCCTTATCGCGACCTCGGTTTTCGCAAGATGTCGGCCACAACCCATACCGACAAGACGAACGCTCCCACATAACCCAGAAACGAAAGCACGGGAACCCCGAGCACGCGCGGTTCCATCGTCGAGAGCGCCACCAACGACGACCCGATGAACAGACCCGCGATGATGATGCCCAGCGACAGACGGTTCATGATGGCGGAAAGGCTGCTCATGGGGGCATCCGACCCGAGCATCTCCATGTTCACCTTCACCTGCCCGCGCGTGAGCATCTTGAGCACTTCGCCCGAATACTTCGCGGAATCGAGCGTGCCCTGTCCGGCTGCATGCAAGGAAAGCGCCAGGTCCTGCACGGCGTCGACAAGCTCCGCCTTGAGATCCTTCGTGCGCTTGATGTGGTCGTTGATGATGCCGACCATGCTGTCGTTGGGGATAAGCGGCATCACGGTGCCCTCGAGCGTGACCAAACCGCGCGAAACGCTTGTGATGGACGGCGGCAGGGTCACCTTGCACTGCCGGGTGAGGTTCAAGATGTCGGAGAGCAGGTTTCCCACATCGATATCGGCGACATCGCATGAACCGTAGTCCTGCAGCAGCAGGTCGAGGTCGGCAAGGAAACGCGTGTGGTCGATGGCGGCGTTGTCGCGCTGGATGGCGAACGCCATCAGCGAGTCCTTCAGCTTCGAGGCGCTCTGCAGGCCGACCGCCTCGATGATGGACCCGAAACCCGCGCGATCGCGCGGCGACAGACGCCCCATCATGCCCAAATCGATGTAGACGACCTTCCCATCGCGCACCAGCACATTGCCCGGATGCGGATCGGCATGGAAGAAGCCATGGTCGAGAACCTGCGTGGCATAGTTGTCCAAGATCTTGCGGCCGATCTCCTCCAGATCGTAGCCGGCAGCCCGCAGCGCATCGAAGTCGTTGATGGCGATGCCTTCGACGTATTCCATGACCAGGATGTTCTCACGGCACAGCTCCGGATACACCTTCGGGCAGCCGATGTATCGTACATCCTCGTTGAGCTGGGCGAATTCCTGCAGATTCGCTGCCTCGCGCTTGAAGTCCGTTTCCTCGAGGAACGTCGCCCAAAGCTCTTCGACCACGTCGCGCAAGTCGAGCATCTGGTTGTCCGGCATGAAGCGCGAGGCCCGACGGGCCATTATGCGCATGATGTCGATGTCCTGCGCCATGGTTGCGCGAACGCCCGGCCGTTGGATTTTCACCGCGACGATGCTCCCATCGGCGAGGCGGGCTTTATGAACCTGGGCCAAACTTGCGCTTCCCAACGGGTTCGGATCGATGGCGTCGAAGATATCGCCTTGATGCTCGCCGTAGATGCCGTCAAGCGCCTTAAGAATTTCCTCGAACGGCAGCGGCGCGCAGCCGGCCTGGAGTTTCGCCAATTCGTCGCAGTACGCCTTCGGAAGGATCTCCGAACGCGTCGAGAGCGTCTGGCCGATTTTCACGAAACTCGGGCCCAAGTCCTCAAGCATCGATCGAAACGATTTGGGCGTGAAGCCCTTCAAGAAGTGATGCCTGCTCAAGATGGCGTAGATTTCCCGCAGCCTGCGCTGCCGGTTCTTCCGCGTCAGATTGAACTCGTCCTCGGGATCGATGCCCGACCCCGAGGAGAAGAAGTATTTCAGCAGCGTGTTCGAAGCCATGATGGGAAGGGGCTACTCCTTGTCTACGGCGGCAGCCGGCGCAGCGGCGGTAGCTTCGGCCAGATCGTCGGCTTCCTGTGCAGCGCCATCGGCCAGATCGACCGGCTTCGCGGCCTCATCATGGGTCAGCTCGCCGGAGAAATCCTCCTTGCCGGCGGAAGCGGACGCAACCTCGGCCTTGGCCGCCTCGACGACGTCCTTGACGGCCGCGGCGGCGCCGTCGACCGCTTCGCCAACCTTGTCCGCAGTAGCGCACGCCACGTCCTCGACCTTTTCAACAACCGCTTCAACAGGCGTTTTGCCCGTATCGGGACGTGCCGCTATCTCGGCAGCCTTCGCCGCGAACGCCTCGCGCTCTTCGGGAGTCATAACCGACATGCGCGCCTCGAGCGCATCGAACCGCACGCTTTCGGCCTTTTCGCTTGCCTTGCGCTTGAGCTCCGAATTGATTTCGTGTCCCTGCTCGACAGTAACCGCCCCTTTGGCAACAAGGGTGTCGGCAAGCTCTTTCGCCTTTTCACCCGTGATGGCCATCACCCCAACACCTGCCAGGAACACGTCCTTGAGCCCATCGGAAATCGTTGCCATGATTGCCTCCCTTTCATGCCGATTGCGCGGCCAAGCGCGCGGCCGCTCTTTCCTCCACTATGCGACAAACAGCCGAGCAGGGCAACGGTCAAATGACTACTGAAAGGGAACCGATACCTAAAGTATCCGCCTCAACGAAAAGGGCGGCCCCGAAGGCCGCCCTTGCAATGATCTCGCTTGCGCGCATGCCCGCAGAGCCACCTATTCCTCAGACGGGCGGAACAAGGTGGAGAACGCGTTCAGGTCGTTGCCCCAGCGATACTGATGACGATGCGCGAACCCGAGAAGCTCGGTCAAGGTCTCCAGCTTGATGTCGCGGCGCTCACCGGTGGCGCGGCGTTTGATCTCCACCTTGCCCTCGGAAAGACCGCGCTTGCCCACGATCACCTGCAAAGGCCAGCCCATAAGATCGGCCTCCGCGAACTTCACGCCCGCGCGCTCCTTGCGGTCGTCGATAACCACTTCCAGGCCCAAATTGGCAAGATCGGCCGCCAGCTTCTCGGCAGCAGGTTGCACCAGGTCGTCCTTCACCGTCAGCGGCACGACGCACACATGGGCCGGTGCAACGGAAATAGGCCAGCAAATGCCGTTCTCGTCGTTGTGCTGCTCGACCACAGCCGCCAGCGTACGGGATACGCCCACGCCGTAGCAACCCATGAGGAACGGGCGTTCCTTGCCGTCCTCGTCCATGAACGTGGCGCCCATGGCGCGGGAATACTTGTCGCCGAGCTTGAACACCTGCGACACCTCGATGCCGCGCGCGCCCTGTAGCTCGAGGCCGCACTTCGGGCAGCGGTCGCCGGGCTTGACCACCACGAGATCGGCCCACTGATCGACTTTGAAGTCCCGGTCCAGTTGCGCACCCACATAGTGGTAGCCGTCCTCGTTGGCGCCGACAACCCACTTCGGCACCGCCTGCAAGCTCCTCGAAGCGATGACGTAGGCGCCCCCGGGAAGGCCAACCGGGCCCATAGACCCCTTATGCAGGCCGAACTGCACCATCTCCTCGTCGGTGAGCAGCGTGAACCCGCCCGCGGCAGCAGCGGCCTTCGCCTCGTTGACCTCGTGATCGCCCGGTATGAACAGCACGATGAGCTTGCCCTCGTCATTCTTGCCGGAAAGCGCCTTCACCGTCGAGGTTTCGGGGATGTCCAGGAACTCCGCAAGCTCGCCGATGGTGTGCACGCCCGGGGTTTCGATCTTCTTCATCTCCGGCACGTCGTAGACGGTCGGGCAGGAAAGCCCCTCGCCCACCTCGTCGGATGCGGCGTAACCGCAGTCGCAGTACACGAGCGCCGATTCGCCGGCTTCGGCCAGGGCGTGGAACTCGCAGGTTTCCGCGCCGCCGATCTGCCCGGCGTCGGCCTGCACGGGACGCCACTCCAACCCGACGCGCGTGCAGATGCGGCCGTATGCGTCGCTCATCTGCTGATATGTCTCATCAAGCGAAGCCTCATCGGCGTTGAAGGAGTACGCATCCTTCATGATGAACTCGCGGCTGCGCAGAAGGCCGAAGCGCGGACGGATTTCGTCGCGGAACTTCACCTGCATCTGATACAGCGTGCACGGAAGATCCTTGTACGAACGAAGCTCGTTGCGCACCAGGGCCGTGATCAGCTCCTCATGCGTGGGGCCGAGGCACAAGCCGTGGTCGTGACGGTCGTTGAAGCAGATGCGCTCGGGGCCGTAGGCGTCCGAGCGGCCCGATTCCTCCCAAAGCTCCTCGGGCTGCAGCACGGGCATGAGCACTTCCTGGGCGCCGATCCCGTCCATCTCCTCGCGAACGATGTTCTCCACCTTGGCCAGCACACGCTTGCCCAAAGGAAGGAACGTGTAGATGCCCGAGGCGGTTTTGCGGATGAAGCCCGCGCGCAGAAGCAGGCGATGGCTTGCGATTTCGGCGTCGCCCGGATCCTCCTTGAGCGTGGGGGCGTACAACTGGCTCAAGCGCATGACGTTGTTGCTCATCTAGTTTTCCTTTATCTCTTCCATCAAGGCGTCGACGATGGCGCCCTCTTCAACTTTTCGAACGGTCTGCCCATGGCGGAACACCACGCCGACCCCTTTGCCGCACGCAACGCCGATGTCGGCGTCGGCCGCCTCGCCGGGCCCGTTGACCACGCATCCCATGACGGCCACCTTCAGCGGCTTATCCAGCTGCGCAATACGGTTTTCCACCTGCGTGGCAAGATCGATCAGATTCACCTGGCAACGCCCGCACGTGGGGCAGCTGATAAGTTCCGGGTTGCGGCGGCGCAAATCAAGCGCGCCGAGCAGCGTCCAGCAGGCCCGCATTTCGACCACCGGGTCGTCGGTGAGCGAGATGCGCATGGTGTCGCCGATGCCCTGCTCAAGCAGAATTCCCAGGCCGGAAGCGCTCTTGATGACGCCTTGGAAGGTGGTGCCCGCCTCGGTGATGCCGATATGCAGCGGGATGTGCGGGATATCCTGCGAAAGCTGGCGATAGGTGCGCACCGTGGTCATGACGTCGTGGGCCTTGGCGCTGACCACCAGGTCACGAAAGCCGCGCGATTCGCAATACTCGACGTACTGGCGCGCCGAGCAAGCCAGCTTCTCCGGAAGCGTGAGGTCGCCCCGCTCGGCAAGCGCCTGGTCGAGCGAGCCGGCATTCACGCCGATACGGATGGGGATGCCCGCCTCGCCCGCGGCGTCGAGCACGGCGTCGGTTTTGGCCAGGCCGCCGATGTTGCCCGGGTTGATGCGCAGCTTTGCCGCACCGCGACGGGCGGCCTCGATGGCGATGGTGGCGTCGAAATGCACGTCGGCGACCACCGGCAAGGGCGACGCCTCGCACACGGCCTGGAACGTGTCCAAGCAGTTGCGGCGAGGTATGGCCATGCGCACCACCTCGCAGCCGGCATCGGCCAGCTGCTGGATTTGCGCCAAGTTGGCCTCGACGCTGTCGGCCTGCGCGTTGAGCATCGACTGCACCACGACGGGCGCGCCGCCGCCAAGCGGCACGTTGCCCACATGCACCTGATGCGTTTTCTGGTTGGGACGCAACGCGTCCTGCGAACACGACGGCGCCGCAGCCCCCAAGGGAGCCGCGGCGCACGTGTTCGCTGTTTGTTCGTTATGTTCCATGGCGCCTATTCTACCAGCGCAAGACGCCCCGCAACCGAATCGTATAGAAGCAACAGGCCAAACCGCTACGAAACCGGCATGTTTGCGCCGAGCGCGGCAAGCATGCAGCGGAACGCGATCATCGACCCGGCGACACCCGTGGACGCGTCCGCGCCCGTATCTGCATCCGCACCCCGCGCCCGCGTCCAGCGGGTGGGACAGACCGCGATTAGCGAAAGCCGCCCCTTCCCCGCCTATTGCCCGAAGAAGGTGCCCGATATGAGGCGTTGCACGTCTTGGTTGACCATGACCAGGAAGAACACCAGGAATAGCGCCATGCCGGCGGCGCTTATGGCGTTCATGACACGCAGGGAGACAACCTTTTTCGACAGCTTTTGGAAGATTTCGATGACGAAACGACCACCGTCAAGCGGCGGGATGGGCAGCAGGTTCATCACGCCGAGCGACACCGAGATCATGGCGGTGAACTCGAAGAAGGGCACCAAGCCCGCATCGGCGAACTGCTTGGACATCACGGCGATGCCCACAACCGACGACGAATCGGACACGGTTTGCGCGGCCGTCGCGGGGTTGAACAGGTTGGCGACCGCCTGGAACACCATCCCGATATAGGTGAAGCCGGCCAGGATGGCACGGCCCGGATCGACCGTCATGTGCGTGATCTCGCCCGATTGCAGCTGCACGTCGAAACCGATGATGCTGAACAGGATGATGAACGCGACGATGGCGAACAGCAGGTTCACCGCGATGCCCGCCAAAAGGATGACGCTGCGTTTCCAGAACGGCAGGCTGCGATACTGCTGCTTGAACTCGCTCTCGTACAGGGCATGGGCGTCCTCTACCGGGCGCGGCTGGCCCTCCTCATAGCGCTGCGGCGCAGCAAGACCGGCCGCCTCAGCTGCCTTGATCTGGCGCTTGCCGGGGATAACCTCCATGGCGCGGTAGGTGTTGTATTGATCCTGCTTCTTGGGGCCGGTGATGCTGCCCCACTCGACCAGCTCGTCGAGCGCGGCCATGGCCTCGTCATCGGTGATGCCGCAGTCGGCGGCGATGTCTTCCATGTTCGCCGTGCCGCGACGGTACATCGCCGCCAGCACCGGCTCAAGATGCGGGCTCATCTCGCCCGGCTCCATGCCGCATACGCGCGCGTAGCCGCCAAGCAGGATGGGCGTCACGCCGAACTTGGTGCCCCACTTCTTGAATCCGATATTGGGGCCGGGCATGCCCAGCATGAATTCGGTGACGCGCACGCCGAACGCCCTTGAGGCCAGGTAATGGCCACCCTCGTGAATGACCACGAGGAACCCGAGAACGATGGTGCAGTACACGATCATCAAAACGACGTCCACGAAATGCTTCTCCTTGCCTTGTTGGCGAACCGCGCGGCCGAACGTCCGCGAACGCCGCGCATGCTTTGAATCCGGTTCATTATAGAAAGAGGTTCCGCCCCGTTGCCGAAGCGGAACCGGAATCACATGATGATGCGATAGTTTGGCGACGAGCCGCCGGGCGCGATGCGGCCAGGCCACCTGCCGCTCGCCCACCTGCCACTCACCCGCTGCCCGGCGCAACCTTGTGCCGGCAGCTAGCGCAGGTTCGCCTCCGCGGTGCTTCGCGCCCACGCGTCCAGCTCCTGCAGCTGCTCCAGGCTTTCCACCTGCTGCACGCCGGCCTCCTCGTGCGTCTCCATAACCGCCTCGACGCATTCGGCAATGCCTAGGTAACTGCCGCGCTCCGCCAAAAACGCCGCCACGGCGACCTCGTTCGCCGCATTCATGACGCACGGCAAGGTGCCGCCGACGCTGCCCGCGTGACGCGCGAGCGCCAAACAGCGGAACGTGTCGGTATCGGCGGGAGCGAATTCCAAGCTGCCCAGCTTCGTGAAGTCGAGCGGCTCGACCGGCGCGGCCCAGCGGGCCGGATAGCTGAGCGCGAACTGGATGGGGATGCGCATGTCGGTGGTGCCGAGATGCGCCTTCACACTGCCGTCGGTGAATTCGACCATGGAATGAATGGCGCTTTGCGGCTGCACCACCACCGATATCTTGTCGTAGGGCATGTTGAACAAGTGATGCGCCTCAATGACCTCCAGGCCCTTGTTCATAAGGGTCGACGAGTCGATCGAGATTTTCGCGCCCATGTTCCACGTGGGGTGAGCAAGCGCCTGAGCAGGAGTGATGCCGGTTAGATCGGCACGCGTGCGCCCGCGAAACGGGCCGCCGGACGCGGTAACCCACAGCCGCGACACCTCACGCTCATTTTCGCCCAGCAAGCACTGGTAGATGGCGCCGTGCTCGGAATCGATGGGCATGAGCGCGCCGGCAGGGCCGCTCGCCGGCGCAACCCCCGCTGCGCGGCGGGACGCATCAACCTGCGCGGCAAGCGGCATGATAAGGTCGCCGCCCACCACGAGGCTTTCCTTGTTCGCCAAGGCCAGCACCTTGCCCGCACGCAACGTCTCGTAACTTGCGCGCAAGCCGGCGGCGCCCACCAGCGCATTCACCACCACATCAACCTCGGGCAGACGCACCAGATCGACCACGGCGTCCATGCCGAAGCCCCAGCTGCCCTGCGCGCCGGCTTGCGCACGGACTTCGTCGGCGATCGGATCGTCCGCGAGATGAGCGTCGCCCACCGCCAGATGGTGCACGCCGCGCTCGCGCGCCTGGGCAAGCATATCGGCCACGCGCGTATGCACCGCCAAGCCGACGATTTCCAACTCGTCGGAATGCTGGCGAACCACATCGACCGTTTGCGTGCCGATCGAACCGGTGGAACCAAGAACAACGATGCGCTTCATGGCATGCCTCCGTATCTTTCGATGAAAGTAATTCGTTTATACCCAGGCGAACGGGATGCATCCCCACGTAACCAGCAGGATCGCCGAGGTCACCGCAACCAAAAACAAGCTATCGCAGCGGTCGAGCAGGCCGCCGTGCCCGGGAAGCAGGGTGCCGGAATCTTTGAAGCCGACGTTGCGCTTGATGCGGCTTTCAGCCAGGTCGCCCAACACGCCCGCCAAACCGCTCACGATGCCGAACGCAAAAGCCAAAGGCACCGACATGTTCACACCCGGGATAAGCGTGAACAAGCACCAGAACAGCGCCGAGCCCAGAAGGCCGGCGAAAAAGCCCTCCCAGCTTTTCTTCGGCGAAACCCTCGGAGCCAACTTATGTTTTCCAAAGCGGCTTCCGGCCAGATAGGCGAAGGAGTCGTTGGCCCACACGCTCAAGAAGATGCCGAGAACCAGCACGCCGCCCCATGGCGCCGGCAGCGCTTCGCGCACCACCACCAAACCCGATAGCAGCATGCCGCAGTACGCCGCGCCGAAAAAGCTCACGCCCACGTCGGGGACGCGGGCGCGCATCCAGAACACGTACCACACCAGAAGAGCCAGAAGCAATGCCAGGCTGACGACGAACGCCCCGGATAGACCGAAGAAGAAAACGCTGGCGGGATAGAGCACCGCCGCGATGATGCCGAGCATCTCGTTGGGCAGCTTCGCGTCGGATCGCAGCATGTAGTAGAACTCGCCGGCGCAGATACCCGCCGTTGCGCACAAAAGCGCGAGCGTGGTCCATTTGCTTGCCAGGACGCACAGCACCGACACGGCGACGTAGATAAAGCCGGTGCGGAAACGAACCTGCAGATCGGAGGCGTTCTTGAACTTCTGCGGGGTTTTAGCGTACGCGAAGTCCTTGATGCGCTCGCCGCGCGAGCGGTCATCGCAAGCGCGGTCGTCCTGGCCCGCCTCGCTGCAGCGCTTCTGTTCGCGAGCGTCCCTCGACAAGGCTATTTCACCGCCCCGAACCTGCGGTCGCGGCCCTGGTAGTCCAGCACGGCGCGCAACAGGTCGTAGCGATCGAAGTCGGGCCACAGCACGTCGGTGACCACGAACTCGGAATACGCCACCTGCCACAAAAGGAAGTTGGACAGGCGCATTTCGCCGGAAGTGCGGATGACCATTTCGGGGTCGGGGATGTCGGCCGTGTACAGGCCGAGCGCGAATTCCTCTTCCGTGATGGGGGCGTTGGGGTCTGCGCCCTCGGCTTGACGGGCGGCCGCGCGGCGCACGCACGCCTCGGCCGCATGCAGGATCTCCTGACGGGAGCCGTAATTCACCGCGACCACAAGCGTCATGCCCGTGTTGTCGCGCGTTTTCTGCCACGCCTCGTCGAACGCCTCGCGCGTTTCGGCAGGCAGCGCGGACATATCGCCGATGGTGCGCACGCGGACGTTCTCCTCATGCAACCCGTCAACCTCGGCCAGCATGGTCTTGGCGAACAGGTCCATCAGCCCCACGACCTCGTCAACCGGCCGCTTCCAGTTCTCGGTTGAGAACGAGTAGATGGTCAGGTACCGCACGCCCATGTCAGACGCGCAGCGGATGGTTTCGCGCACCGCCTCGATGCCGGCCTTATGGCCGCGCAAGCGATTAAGCGCGCGCTTCTTCGCCCAGCGCCCGTTGCCGTCCATGATGACCGCAATATGCTGCGGCACACGGCTCTGATCGAGAAGCGCCGGGTCAAGCCCCGCCGGCGGGTTTGGGAATATGTAGTCGAGCGGCTTGTTCATGAGCATCCCCCGTGATAAGCGAGAGCCAACCTGCACGCCCTGGCAAGTTGGCAGAAAGAACAGCGATGGAGACCGACGCTGCAGGTCCGAGCGGGTCC
>CAVDXU010000005.1:5397-13269 GCA_963613135.1 bacterium | reverse complement strand
CGAGCGGGCAACGGCGAAGCGGCCGGCGGCCCGTCAACCCGAACAGGTCGCCCGAACCCGCAGCCCCGCGACCCGAAGCAGCAACCGGGACGAAGCCGAAAAACCTCCCAGGTCCAACAAAAGTCAGCGAGGGCGCCCGTGGTGCCCGGGATTCGCGGGATCACGCAGGCGCCGCGTACTTTAGGTACGCAAGCCTGCGGGATCGTGCGAAGGCCGGGTGCCACGGGCGGCCGCAGCGTCGGGCGAGCCGATTTGCCGCAAGGCAAATCGGAACCGACAGACCGAGCACCAGAGGCGGCCGCAGCGTCGGGCGGCGCGCTGGCCGACAGGCCAGCGCAACCTCCTAGATCTCCATGACCTCGGCTTCCTTCTTCTTGAAGGCGGCATCCACTTCGGCGACGTACTTGTCCGTGAGCTTCTGGATGTCGCCCTCGGCACGATGCTGCTCGTCCTCGGGAAGGTTCTCCTCCTTGACGCACTTCGCAACGTGATTGTTGCCGTCGCGACGAGCGTTGCGCACGGCAACACGCGCCTCCTCGGCGTATTCCTTGCACTGCTTCACCAGTTCACGGCGACGATCCTCGGTCAGCGCCGGGAACGGCAGGCGAATGATGGAGCCGTCGTTGTTCGGCGTGACGCCCAGATCACTTTCCAGGATGGCATGCTCGATGGCGTTCAGCACGCCCTTATCCCACGGCTCGATGACCAGCATGTGCGCATCGGGCGTCTTGATACCGGCCATCTGGTTGATGGGCGTCGGCACGCCATAGTATTCGACCTTGATGCGGTCGAGGATCATGGCGTTCGCGCGACCGGTGCGAACGGTGGAGAAGGCGGTGTGCAGATTATCGACAGCCTTCTGCATCTTCTCCTCGGTTTCCAGCATGATCTCGTCGATCATTGGACTTCCTTTCCTCATGCGACGGCGATACGCCGCGCGCCTTGATTACTCTACCGTGGTGCCGACGTCCTCGCCCTTGAGCGCGCGGGCGATGTTGCCCTGAACCGTCAGGTCGAACACGATCATGGGCACGTTGTTATCCATGCACAGGCTGGTGGCGGTGGAGTCCATAACGTTGAGCCCCTGCGAAAGCACGTCCATGTAGCTGATACGGTCGTAGCGCTTCGCGTCGGGGTTCTTCTTCGGGTCGGAGTCGTAGACGCCGTCGACCTTCGTGGCCTTCATCAGCACGTCCACGTCCAGTTCGCACGCGCGAAGGGCGGCGGTGGTATCGGTGGTGAAGTACGGGTTGCCCGTGCCGGCGGCCAGGATGACCACGCGACCCTTTTCCATGTGGCGAACGGCGCGACGGCGGATGTAGGGCTCGGAAACTTCCTGCATGGTGATGGCGCTCTGCACGCGGCTGAAGATGCCGTGGCGCTCGAAAGCGTCCTGCAGAGCCAGCGCGTTCATGACCGTTGCCAGCATGCCGATGTAGTCGGCCTGCGCGCGGTCCATGCCCTCGGCGCTTCCCGCCAAGCCTCGGAAGATGTTGCCGCCGCCAACGACGATGGCGAGCTGCACGCCGTCATGCACGACTTCGGCGATTTCGTCAGCCAGGGAATCGACGACCTTCGGGTCGATGCCGTAACCCAGATCGCCTGCGAGCGCTTCGCCGGAAAGCTTCAATAGCACGCGCTTGTAACGGTATTCTTCGGCCATAGGGCAACCTCCCGAGGATCGTTTTTCGTTTAGCCGCCTTATCTTACCCGAAAACGTGAACAGCCGCCCACTCTGGCAGCCGTTCGTCATATTTACATGCGACTCCGTCCACGCTTCCGCCCCAGGCGTAAGCGAGATCTTTGCAACTGTCGGCAACTACCTCCAATCCCGAAAGATCGCGAAAGGGCAAGGCGTAAACAGGGGGACCGGTTTGCGAGCAAGCCCCATCATTGCAGGGTGCGGCCGCATCATCGCCAACGTGCCGCGGACTGCTATACTCGCATTCGGAATTCGTGCCTATTTTAACGTTATCGGTGGTTGTTCATGGCTTTTGACCTGCGTAAATTTCGAAAGGAAGCGCTGATCTTCTTTTCGATTTCGATTTTTATCTTTGCGCTCACCTGCATCAGCCTCTATGCCCAAACGAACACCCGCGTGCTGTCGGTGATCGCTGCCGAACCGGCAGGCTATGTCGGCTACTACGACGCGCACTACAACGTATCCAACGACGACATAATCAAGAAGATCATCGTCGCATTGGAAGAGGACACGGCTAGCAGCTACGACAAGGAGATTTACGTTCTCAACAAAGACGAGGGCATGTTCCTTTCCTCAAGCGGCAAGGTTCCCGATGCGGTAAAAGACCAGTTAACCAGTAACATTAACGAGAATCTCATCATCATTGACGAAAGCTCCTGCAGCGTCGCCGACTTCGATCATTACAAGGTTCTCGTAAAAGCGAGGGTTCCTGAAATCATCGCTCAATTCTTCGACACCATCACGAATCTGACCCTGGTTACGCTGAGCGTCTTCGCCGTGGCCCTGCTCTTCCTTGCACTGACTCACAAGTTTTTCGCCGAGGGCTCAACCAGACGCCTCGTCGCAACGATCGTCCTCATTTTGGCGGTCGTCTCCTCTTTCGCGGGAAGCTCGCTGTACAAAGAGCTCGATCTCATAAACCTAGCCAAGCAAACGGAAGAGACCAATCTAAAACTCGACCTTGAAGCCATCTGCCAGTATGCCGATCAGCTTGGGATTTCCGATCAAGCCCAGCTCCTTGAAGTCGGGAACAGCATCGCTAAATCGAGCCAGACGATAAAAGAAGTCACAAGCAACACCGATCTTGCGGGTAAAGCCATCGACCCAAACTCCGCCGATGAGATCGTCGGCACGCTTAAGATCGTCACCGACGACGGCGCGATCGGCAATTTGAAAATGACTTCTCAGATCGAAGCGCTGCTCATGCTCCTTTTGGCCTTCATGTTGATTTACGAGCTCCAGAAAAAGGCTCACACGCTGCAGCGGCAGAAGAGGCGCGGTGCGAAACCCATGCTTACCGCAAGCGACCACCGTATGCGAACGGTGGTCATGATCAACGGCATCAGCACGTCGGCATTCAGCATAGTGAGCGTTCTGCGAATCCGTCAGGTGGTGATGCTCTATTGGACCGACAACGTCACGATTCTGATTAGCGCGATTTTCACGTTCACGATGGTTGCCAGCATGGTCGGCTCATCTATCTCATCGATCGTTTTGAGAAGATGCAAAAGCGTGAAAACCTATTCGATCGTAACGCTCAGCTTCGGAATAGCCGGCGCCCTCATGTGCGGCATCTCTTCGAACCTCGTCGTTTTCATTGTGGGAATTCTTCTTTTCAACGCCGCTCGTTCGCAAATTTTGATGTTCGCGGATTTCTATTCGTCGCTTTTGTCCGACGTTGATCGCAAAGACAACTGCCAAGTCGAGTTCTCATCGGGAGAGTCGCTCGGTCAGGTTATCGGCAACATAATCGGTGGCGTCGTAAGCGTCGTTTTGAGCTTCGCGTTTGTGCAGGTACTGGCTGCAGCGTGCCTCGGCGCATCGCTTTTGCTTTGCCTCGCGTTCAGCAAAGGCGAGCTAAAGGTGAATTTGCATGAAACCCACGATGCGAAATCCCACGCTTTGGGCCTCCTCAAAGTCTTGCTTCGAGGCGATGTCCTCGTCTATGCGATTTGCATCGTTATACCTTCGTCGATTTCATTCGTCCTCGTGCGCTACAAGCTTCCGCTCGACGTTGCCGCGCTTGGGCTGTCCGCAGTCGTCATCTCGCTTGCCAAGACGATGCAGAAGGTCATCCGCCTTTACGCCAACCCGCTCTATCATGTGGTGAGCCGTCACGTGAGCACCACGTTCCATCTTGTTGCCTACGTGGTTGCGCAAGGGGCTATCGTTATGTTCTACCTGCTCAACAACTCTTTGCTGGGCATAATCGTTTCAGTTACCGCGATGGGTCTCGTGAATGGCGCAGGACATTACGCGACGACAAAGGTTTTCCGCGAAATGGAGACGCTTTCCGACGCGCCAGAATCGAACAGAATGGTTGGCCTTGACCTTTTCAGGAGGGTCGGGGACACCGTCTCGCCGACGCTTCTGTCGGTTTTCGGAAACGGCATCGCACTGCCGGCCCTGATCATTGCCGCACCATTTTTCTACCTGGCGAAAGTCAAGTCGAAGGCGCGCGCTTCGCAAAAGTGAGCCCTCTTGGATGATGGGCGGCGCGGATTGCGGAACTCAACGGGAACCAGCAGCCGCTCCCATTTGCCGCTGCTGGTTCCCGCGTCTTTAGCTGATGAAATCTGCGCAGGCGAGGCAGTCGATCTCGCCGCGCCTGCGCAATGCACGACCTCTTACGCCGCGGAAGCGTCGCCGGTGATGCGCGCCTCGGGATCGTTGTAGACGTCGCGATCCAACCCGCCAGTGAAGTTCGCGGATGTGACGCCGGCGACCATGGAATCGCTGACGTTGAGCGCGGTGCGGCCCATGTCGATAAGCGGCTCGACCGAGGCCATCAGGCCGACGATCTCGATGGGAAGACCCATGGTCCCCAGCACGATCAGGCTGGCGAACGTGGCTCCGCCGCCCACGCCGGCAACGCCGAACGAGCTGATCACGATGAGGGCGATCATGCCGATGACCCACGTCGGGTCGAACACGTTGATGCCGACGGTCGGCGCGATGAGCGTGGCCATCATGGCCGGATAGATGCCCGCGCAGCCGTTCTGGCCGATGGACATGCCGAAGCTGGCGGCGAAGTTGGCCGTGGCAGCGTCGACGCCGAGCGCCTTGGACTGCGTCTCGATGTTCATGGGGAGCGCGCCCGCCGAGGTGCGCGAGACGAACGCGAACGACAGCACCGGGAAGGCCTTCTTCAAATAGGTAACCGGGTTCACGCGGTTCGCCGCCAGGATGAGCAAGTGCACGAAGAACATCGCGATGATGGCCACGTAGCTGAAGATGATGAACTTGCCCAGGTCAAGAATGGCCGCGAAGTCCGACGTGGCCATGACGTTGGCGATGAGCGCCAGCACGCCGTAGGGGGTAAGGCCCACGACCATCTTCACGATGCACATGACGATGCCGTACAGCGAGTCGATCAGGTTGCTGAAGAACTCGGCCTGCTTAGAGTCGCGATCGCGCAGTTTCAAGTAAGCCAGACCCACGATGGCCGAGAAGATGACGACGGCGATGGTGGAGGTTGAACGCGTGCCGGCCAGGTCGGAGAACACGTTGGTGGGGATCATCGACAGAATAGTCTGCGGAACGGTGGTGTCAGCGACCTTGTCCTGGCGGGCCTGCAGCGTCTCGAGCTTGGAGGCGTCCACGGTGCCCTGCGTGAAATCGGCGCCGGCCAGGCCCGACAGCGCGATGGTGGCCCAGCCGAACAGGGCAGCGATGGCCACGGTCACGAGCAGCACGACAAGCACGCTGCCGCCGATCTTGCCGAGGTTGTCAACGGCCTTCGTGCGCGTGAAGGCGCCGACAATGGCCACGAACACCAGCGGCATGACCAGCATCTTCAGCAAGTCGATGTAACCGGTCCCGACCAGGCTCATCCAATCGAGGGCGGTCTTGGCGGCGTCGGAGCCGCGGCCAAGCGCCACCTGCATGCCGACGCCCAGCACGATGCCCAGCCCCAACGCGGTGAACACGCGGAACGTGAAGCTTTTATCCTTCGATTTCAAGAAACGAAGGAAGGCCAGCAGCGCGGCGAAGATGACAAGCACCACCAGCACCGGGCCCAGAATTTCGAACGACATGATATTTCCTCGTCTTCCACTTAAGGACTGCCGCCGAAGCGGTGCGCAAACGCCGAGTTGGAAACCCGATTCCGCAAGATAGCCCCCGCTTCGGGGAGTGCGCGCCCACCTTGCAAAGGATCGGCATTTCACGCTCGCGACCGCGTTCGGGGCGCAGTCCTCCGGTAAATACGAGATGGCATTATGCCCCTATATGCCTAGTAGTTCAATAGGCATACCGATAATTCCTGGCATGTTTTCCTGATTCATCGGTATCGGTAATTCAGATATCCCAGTTCTTCGTCGCAAGCAGATGCGCATCGGGCTCAGGCGGCACGCTCAGCTCGAAGGGGACGCGAACGCCAAGAAGGCCCCCGGCAAGCGCAGCTCAAGAGGAAACGCGAAGAAAGCCCCCGGCAAGCGGGAGCCTTCTTCAAAGGAAAAAAGGGAAAGGAAGGAATCGGGGCTGGAAGGACCCCGCGCAGAACGAGCGTGCCGGCTCGGCCTGCGCGGGGTCGCCCATCGAGCTTGCGCTCTCGGGCGGCCCGCCCCGGCGGCTGCCTGCCGAAAGCAGGCCGCCGCACGTACATCACCTCGCTGCCCTACGCGGCATCGCTCTTGCTGCTGGAGGAGCTGCCGTTGTTGAACAGACGGTTCAGCAGCGATTCGTTGGAACTGGAATTCGAGCCGTTCTTCTGCGTGGAGCTCGACGAGCTTGAGGTCTGCGAGGATTCGTCAGAACCGAGCGTCACCTGCATCGTCTTGGTCTCGCCGTCGCGGTTCACCTCAACGGTCACCGTGTCGCCGGGGTTCTTCGAGCGAACGTCGAGCATGAGGTCGCTTGCGGACTCAACCTTGTTGCCCTCGAACTTGGTGATGATGTCGCCAGTCTGAAGACCCGCCGTGGCCGCGCCCGAGTTCGAGGAGACGCCCGTCACGTAAGCGCCGGAGTCGACGGACAGGCCGTAGCGCTTGGCGTTCTGCGAGTTCACCGTCGAAAGCGTCACGCCGAGCTGGGCATGCGTGGGCGTCTTGCCCTCGATGATCTGCTGCGCGATGTTGACCGCATAGTTCACGGGGATGGCGAAGCCGACGCCGGAATAATTGCCCGAATAGGACGTGATCAGCGTGTTGATGCCGATGAGCTTGCCGTTCTTGTCAACCAGCGCACCGCCGGAGTTGCCCGGGTTGATGGCCGCATCGGTCTGGATGAGGTTCGGGTAGATGGTGTATCCCGAGCTGGAGCTGGAGCTGGACGAGCCGTTGCCGTAACCATAGCCGTAGCCATCGCTTCCGCTGCTGGAAGAGGAATTGCTCATGATCTGCGAGCGGCTCGTGGCCGACACGATGCCGGTGGCGACGGATTGCTCGAGGCCGAAGGGGCTGCCGATGGACATGACCCACTCGCCGGTGGTCAGGTTATCGGAGTCGCCAAGCTCGATGGGGGTCAGGCCGCTGGCGTCGCGCAGCTTCACCACCGCGATATCGCTCGATTCGTCGGTTCCCACGACATCGGCGTCGTACTCCTCGCCGCCGACGGTCACCTTCAGGGCCGCCGCGCCTTCGATCACGTGATTGTTCGTGACGATATAGCCATCTTCGGAAAGCACCACGCCGCTGCCGAGCGAGCTTTCGGTCAGATCGCTGGAAGAGGAGCTGGATCCGTTCGAGCCGTATCCGTAGCCGAACAGGCTCGACGAGGACGTGTCCTCGGTGTACACATCGATGGCGGCGACCGAGGGAAGCGCCTTGCTCGCAACGGTCTCGGCCAAGCTGCCGTCGCTGTCCTGAGCCGTGATCTCGGTGTTTGAGGAGGCGCCGAGCGTCACGGTCGTGCCGTTGCCGGTCTTCACACCGTTTGCCACGGAGAACCCGCCGATGCCGATCACGCAGGCAAGCGCCGCGCCGGCAAACGCGATGCCGAAGGTTTTCACGTTCGGCGACATCTTCTTAGGCTGCTTGACCGGCTGAGCAGGATTCGCGGGAGCCTGGTAGCTCGTCTGCTGATAGGAGGCCTGCTGATGCGGCTGTTGCTGATAGGCTTGCTGATAGGAAGCCTGTTGATACGCCTGCTGCTGATAGGCTTGCTGAGAAGCCTGGTAACCCTGGTTTGCAGCCTGCGGGGGCACGGGCGCCTGCTGCTGCGTCGGCTGC
>CAVDXU010000005.1:0-5380 GCA_963613135.1 bacterium | reverse complement strand
CGGCTGCTGCGCAGGTTGCGGTTGCGCCGGCTGTTGCGGCTGACCCTGCTGGGCGGCGTCGTTGTACGGATCGGTCATGTCGATGCTCCTTTAGGTTGTCGACTATTTCGTTTCGGGAAAGTCCTTGCTGCTTTTTCGACTGGAACGACAATATCACGCGGTATGGCGACCGCGAGGCGAATGCGCAGCATCGTCACCTGCGCGTCACGGAATTACACCTTCCGGTGTACGCTTCCGGTCGCATCGCGACACCGAACCGTCATCGTCTTGGATTACTCGCAAGGCAGAAGATGCGTTAAGCTAATCCGAAATGGAAACGAGAGGACGAAACCATGAGCAAACTCGATCAACTTCTTGAAGATCTCGCCTATCTGGTGAACTGGCTTTCTGAAGAACGCGGCCTTGCGGACCGCGTCGAGGCGGCGGCAAGGCCGCAGGCGATGATGGAGCAGTGGGATCAATTCCGGTCGCTGGTGAACACCCGCAAGCCCGGCAGCGCCTCGCCGGAGTTTTTGCGCGCGCAAGACCGCGTGCTCAAGATGATGGTTGCCGAAAAAGGCCTGGTGCGCGCCGACGACCTGCCGCGCCTTGCCGGAGACAAGCGGATTTCCATCTGGCGCGGCGACATCTGCGCACTGGAATGCGACGCCATCGTCAACGCTGCGAACTCGGCGCTTCTAGGCTGCTGGATCCCCGGGCACGACTGCATCGACAACGCCATCCACACCTTCGCCGGCGTGCAGCTGCGTCTGGAATGCGCTCGCATCATGCAGCAGCAAGGCTATGAGGAGCCGGTCGGACGCGCGAAGGTGACCTCCGCGTACAACCTGCCCGCCAAACATGTCATCCACACCGTCGGACCCATGTGCAAGGAGGCCCCCACCGTCGAACAGCGCAAGCAGCTGGCCGATTGCTATGTGAGCTGCCTGGATGCGGCGGCGCAGAGAGGATTCGAGTCCGTGACGTTCTGCTGCATCTCCACCGGCGCGTTCGGATTCCCGCAGGCCGAGGGCGCAAGCATCGCGACGCAGGCGGTGCAGGCGTGGCTCGACGCGCATGAAGCGGGCGATGGCGCGGCAGCAGGTGGCGCGGCGGCGGCAGACGGTGCGGCGGGCGCCCGCGACATGCACGTCATCTTCAACGTGTTCACCGCCGAAGACGAGCGCCACTATCGCGATCGCCTCGGCGAGGATGACCCGAGCACCGCCAACAAGACGGAACCGGGAGTGACCGAGGTTCTGTAAAGCGAGCCTTACCCCAGCGCCGCCAGAGCAATCGCAGCCGCCAGCATCACGACCGCTACCGCTAAGGCGGCGAAGTCGATGCCGGCGAGGGGATACTCCTTGAAACCGCTTTCACGCGTGCGCAGATTGAAGCCGCGCACCTCGGCGGCGATGGCGGCGCTATTGGTTTTGCGCACTGAGCTGACCAGCAGCGGCACGCACAGCGGGATCATCAGGCGCACGCGCTTGACCACGCCGCCGTCGAATTCGACGCCGCGCGCCGTCTGCGCCTCCATGATGCCCGCCATGTCGTTCATGAACACGGGGATGAAATGCACCGTCGACATGAAGGTGAACGCATATTTATAGGGAACATGCAGCACTTTGACCAGGGCGTTGGCCATGTCGGTCATCTTGGTGACGTAGAACACCAAAAACAGCGGTACGGCGCAGGCAACCAGGCGCACCACGATGAGCACCGCAGCAAGCACGCTTTCGGTGCCGATATAGCCCCACGGCAGCGGCGCCAGAACATCGCCCTGCGGCGTGAACAGCAGCGCAATGATTGCCAGCAAAATGGAAAACATCGCCACGGCCTTCGCCAGGCCGAGCGTTTGCGACACCATCTCGCACTGCACGGCAAGCAGCGCGTCAAGGACGATGACCACGGCGAGTAAGGCAAAATTGCTGGTAACGAAGCAGGCGATGACCAGGATGAACGCCGCGGCCAGTTTCGCCACCGGGTTCATCTTGTGCAGGAAACTGTTGCCCGGAACGTATTCGAGGAAGCCCTTCATTACGCGCCCGCCTTTCCGTCGTTTGCCGGAGAGCCGCCGGCTGCTGCAGCATCGGCGCCCGCCTTTCCGTTCTCGGCTGCCGATGTCGTCTGGGCGACGCCGGCGCGCGCCGCACCGGCCTGCGACGCGCCCGCAGCGGCGCCGAGCGCGTCCATCATCTCGTCGAGCGTGTTCGCCTGCGCCACCGGCGACGCGGCGGGAACCGATCCGCGCTGCGACAGGCGCAGCGACACGTCCACCACCTGCGGCGGCAGCAAGTGCGTGCGCTCAAGCACGTCGCAGTTTCGCAGCACCTCGAACGTCGGCCCGTCGGCGACCACCTCGCCTGCGGTCATGGCGATCACCCGGCGCGCATAGTCGGCAACCACTTCCATGTCGTGGCACACCATTATGACGGTCGTGCCCCGTGCATTCATTTCGGCGATCACGTCCATCACCTTGCCGCACTCGCGGAAATCAAGCCCCGTCGTCGGCTCGTCGAGCACCACGACCGCAGGCTCGAGCACGATGATGGAGGCCAGCGCCAAAAGCTGCCGCGTGCCGCGGTTGAGCAGGAACGGCTCGGCGGATCCATCAAAGCCGAAGCGCTCGATCATCGCGTCCACCTTCGCCTCGGCGTCCGCATCCGCTCGGCCCTGCGCGGTAAAGCCGAACAGCAGCTCCTCGCGCACGGTGTTGCAGCAAATCTGGCGGTCGGGGTTTTGGAACAGGAAGCCGACCTTCGCGGCAAGCTCGCTCGTGCGCAGCTGGCAGGTGGGCACGCCGTCGATGAGCACTTCGCCCGCGCTCGGCTTCAACAGGCCGTTGACCAGGCGCATCGTCGTCGATTTACCGGCGCCGTTCGTGCCGACGAACGCGACGAATTCGCCGTCGGCCACGGTGAAGCTCACATCGCGCAGGATGGGCAGCTCGCCGTCGTAGGACGCGCTGACGTTCTTGAACTCGATCATGGCTAAGCCTCCTTTCGCACACCGGCCACAGCAGCACCGGCGGCAGGGCCGGCAACCGTCCCACCCGCAACCGCGCCGGCCACGCCCGCGCCCGAACCCGCGTCGGCCAGCACCCGCTCGCATACCGAGACCGCGCCGGCCACGTTGCGCACCGCCGGGCCGCTCGCAAGGCCGGCCGCGCGCAGCCGATTCACCAGAGTGGTCGAGCGCGGGCAGTTCACGCCCAGCTCCAGCAGCTCGTCGGAATGTTCGAGCACCTCGGCCGGCGTCCCCTGAAAGCGGACGCGCCCGCCGTCGACGATCAGCAGCATGTCGGCGAATTCCGACAGCAGCGCGATCTTCTGCTCCACCACCACGACCGTGGTGCCGTTTTCGCGCGCATAGCGGGCCAGCAGCTCGAACACCGCCAGCGACGACGCCGGGTCGAGCTCGGCCGTCGGCTCGTCAAGCACCAGCACGCGCGGCTTCAGCGCGATGACCGCAGCCACCGCCACCTTCTGCTTCTGCCCGCCTGAAAGCTCGTCGATGCCGCGATGGCGCAGATCGGAGATACCCATCGCCTCAAGTGCCTCGGTCACGCGGCCTTCGATCTCGTCCTTCGGCACGCCGAAATTCTCCAGCCCGTAGAGGATCTCGTCCTCTACCACCGACGACACCATCTGCGAATCGATGTCCTGGCACACGCTTCCCACCAGCCGGCTGATATCGGTCAGCGACACCTCGCACGTGTCAAGCTCATCGATCTTCACGCTGCCGTAGAAATCGCCGGGATAGCAATGCGGGATGATGCCGTTGAACGCGTAGGTGAGCGTCGACTTGCCGGATCCCGCCGCGCCGGTGATGCCAACGAACGTGCCGTCAGGAATACGCAGGTCAACACCCTTGAGCAGGGGCTCATTCCCCTCCCGATAGCGAAACGACAGCTGTGAGATCTCGATCATGGGAAACCTTTCGAAGGGTTGGCAGGTGAAGAAATCGCTGCGAGAGGAGCAGGGCTCACAAGGGCCGCAGAGCCCGCAAGGGCCGCAGAGCCCGCAAGGGCCGCAGAGCCCGCAAGGGCCGCACGGTCACGAATCCGCTCGCCCCCACGCGACCAAACAAGGCACGGCACCGCGGCAGCAAGCGACTCGCCACGGTGCCGAACCGGTTGACGGCGATGGTCCTAGCGCTTCAGGACGGCGCGCAGAACCGGGGTGAGGATGGCCGCCAACACGGCGTTCATCGTGGCGGTGCCGAGCACCATGACCGCGTACACGCCGAACACGGCCAGCGGGGCCAAGTGGCTCACCGTCACGCCGACGATCATGGCGAAGGTGTAACCGGAAACGACGGTCGAGATGAACGTGATGATGACCGGGGCGGCAACGTTCTGGAAAGGCTTGTTCTCGGCCGCAACCTTCGCGAGCACCGCCACCAGCACGCCGCACACCAGCGCGCCGAGCGTTTCGGACGCGATGTTCACGAGCGGCGTTGCATTGAGCATGGGGATCTGGCTGACCAGGCCCACCAGCAAGCCGACGATGCCGGCCTGATATACCTTCGGACGCGTCAGGATGATGGCCAGGCAATACATGGCGATCATGAAGTTCGGCTTCATGCCGCCGAAGTTCAGGAAGCTGGAAACGGTCAGCTTCAGCACGGCGCCCGCCGCAATGAGCACGGCAATCAGGATGAGGTCCTGCACAGCCAAGCCGCCCTTGGTCTCGGAAACCACCACGGTGCGCTTCTGGTTCATCGTCTGCTCTGCCATTTCAACCACTCCTTCTGGCGGTTCCCCGCCGGTTTTCGCCCTTGCGGGCTTTCCTTGCTGCCGGCGGTCGAGCAGGGAACCTGAAGCACCCAGCAAAGCTCTCGGCTTACCGCGCTTGCGCGACTTACTGCGTTGACCTCAGGCAATCAAAAAAGCCTGTCCTTTCGAACCCTTGCGGATTCCAAAGGACAGGCTTTGAATACCTGCGGTGCCACCTTTGCTTGGTTCTGGTCAAGAACCCTCTCACGAACAGCCAACACTGTCCTGCCTCTAACGCGGGCTCACGGTCCGGATACTCGGCCTTGCGGCCTTTCCCCTTTCCCTCGGCGAACCATTTACCAACCAGCATTTCTACGGGATTCCCAGCAACACCCGCTCTCTGTGAGCGCTTATGATGGCTTGACTTTCGCCTCATCGGTTTCAACGTATGAAGTTGTAGGCCGTACTTTAGGCCAGCTTCCCGCCGCGCGCAACCCCCGATTTTCGCGAATTTACGAACGGGAAACATTCAGCGGCGAACGAACGCGGCGTGGCAAGCAGGCGCATCAACCCCGGCTATCATGCCCATCGTTTTCGTCAATTCGCCTTTGACCTGCCTGTTTAGCCTCACGTCGCCGGGCCGCTTGCTCGGCCTCTATCCGTCGCGCGAACTCGTCCATC
>CAVDXU010000004.1:0-103077 GCA_963613135.1 bacterium | reverse complement strand
TTGTCAACTCTAGCAGGGCATGAAAAATCCCCGCCGTTGCTAGGAAACGGCGGGGATAGAGGTTAGTGCGTATCGAAGAGCGAATGGCGCCTAGAGCACGTTGCCCGTTACGCTGAAGGTAACCACATTCAGGGGAATGTCCTTGCCGCTGCGCAAAAGCGCCGTGCGGGTCGCATTCTCAAGCCCGCCGCAACAGGGCACCTCCATGCGCGCAACCGTGATGGAGTGGATGTCGTTGGCCTCGATGATGGCGGCGAGCTTCTCGGAGTAATCGATCCCGTCGAGCTTCGGGCAGCCGATGACGGTGGTACGCCCGCGCATGTAGTCGCGATGGAAATCACCGTAGGCAAAGGCCGTGCAGTCGGCCGCGACGAGCAGGTCAGCGCCCTGGAAATACGGGGCGCGCACGGGGACCAGCTTGATTTCCAGCGGCCACGAGGAAATGGCGGACGGGCGCGAGGCGTCGCCAGATGCGGCGGGCGCGCCTTGGTTGTCGATTACCTGCATACGCGAGCCGGGGCATCCGGCGCCAGGCTCGATCACGCGCATACGCGAACCCGGGCAACCGCCAGCATGCGGCGCAGGTGCGCTCGCAGCCGACGTCGCCTTCGCAGCCTGAGCCGCCGCAACCGCAGCGGCATCGTACGCGGCGGCTTCCCGCTCTATAAAGGTGATGGCGCCTGTCGGGCATGCCGGCAGGCAATCGCCCAACCCGTCGCAGTAATCGTCGCGCATCAGGCGCGCCTTGCCGTCAACCAGCCCGATAGCGCCCTCGTGGCAAGCGGACACGCACAGCCCACAGCCGTTGCACAGTTCCTCGTCAATGGAAATAACTCGTCTTTTCATGAAACCCCCTGTTTCATTTCTCGGCGAAACGTATTGGTTTGCAGGTCGCGTAAGCCTATCACGCCCGCTCACGCATAACGGTATCAAATGTTACCAGTTCGGTAACATACGCAAAACCTGCATCTACTCTCGCACCAAGCACTTCTGAATCTCGCCGATGTACATGGTGTGATAGTCCTTGTCCGGATACCATTTCGCATCATTCGACTTCACGACGATGCTCTGCGGCACCATATCCTGCACATACAGCTTGCGGCACACGAGGACCAGATCGGACTCCTCGAATGCAACGGTGTCGTCGACCGCGAAGGGCGTGACATCGGTCTTCGCCACCTTATCGGGGTCATCGTTGCCCGAAACACTGCCGAGCAACTTCAGCGCATCGCGATGCTCCTCGGTTATAAAGCTCAGCGTGAACGTGTCGTTGTTGTCCAAGAAGAACTTCGTGCGTCGCTGCGGGCGGATATAGCACGTCGCCACGTCCATGCCCCAGAACACGCCGACGCCGCCCCAGCTTGCGGTCATCGTATTGAAGAAGTCGGGCTTACCGGCAGTGACGAGCATCCACTGCTGAGAGATCTTCGAAAACGGGTTAACTTCCAAGCTTTTCGGGTCTACCTCTTTAAAAGACATGACGGTTCCTTCCTTACGCAAACCTGTACGGGATATTTCCGAATGGTAGCCCAAAACTCGCAAAAAGGTGTTGACAGTGCAAATTCGCTTTCTATACTTGTGAACAGTTGCTCATATGTTTACGCATAGAGAAAGGAGCACGCATGAAAACTCCGGAGCATCCGATCGTGGCGGCAGCCGAAACCATCGTGCAAGACGCATGCGAAAACGCCGAGGCGTGCCCCTGCGGCTGCAATCGCGAAACCACCAGCGCACAGTTCGAGCAGCTCCCCGACGAAGAGCTGCTGTACGACTTGGCGGACCTGTTCAAAGTGTTCGCCGACACCACGCGCATCAAAATCCTCTATTCCCTGATGGCCTCCGACCTCTCCGTCGGCCAAATTGCCGAAGTCATCGGCGCCACGCAAAGCGCCGTGAGTCACCAGTTGCGCGTGCTCAAACAAGCCCACCTGGTGAAATTTAAGCGCGAGGGAAAATCGGTCATCTACTCACTATCCGATGACCACGTTTACACCATGCTCGCCCAGGGCATGACCCACATCTGCGAATAACGGCACGAGCCGCATTCGATACCCACCCAACGGAAAGGACATCGCAATGAAGAAGACGTTCAAACTCGACGAACTCGATTGCGCCAACTGCGGGCAGAAAATCGAGGACGGCATCAAGAAGATCAACGGCGTAGCCGATGCCAAGGTGACGTTCATGACGCAGAAGCTCATGATCGATGCCGATGACGCGCGGTTCGAGGAAATCGTCGACGAGGCGCAGAAGATCGCCCACAAGTTCGAGCCCGATTGCGACATTGTTCGCTAAGGAAACGCACGGGCAACCTACCGGAAAACGACGAGAGGCCCCGTTGCCGCGGGACCTCTCGCTTCACCGAAGTGATGTACACGTTAGTTAGGATACAACTCTCATGAACAAAAAGCAAAGAAAGTGGCGAAATCGCATCATTGTCGCACTCGTGCTATTCGCGGTTGTTTTCGCCATCGACCACATGCTGCCGCTCGAAGAGTGGCTTGGCCCCGCAGGAGCGGTATACCTGCTGTTCGCGCTCTACCTGGTGCCTTACCTCATTGCCGGGCACGACGTCCTCGCGCGCGCCGGGCGCAACATCGTCTCGGGACAGGTGTTCGACGAGAACTTTCTCATGGCCGTGGCCACCATCGGAGCGTTTGCAATGGTGGCGTTCCCTGAAGCAGAACCGAGTATGGCCGAAGGCTGCGCGGTAATGCTGTTCTACCAGGTAGGAGAGTTGTTCCAAAGCTATGCGGTGGGCAAGAGCCGCAAATCGATCGCCGCCATGATGGACATCGCGCCCGATTACGCCAACATAGAACGAGACGGTCAGACAGAAGAGGTCGACCCGAGCGAGGTTGCGCCGGGCAGTATCATCGTCGTGAAACCCGGCGAGCGCGTGCCCATCGACGGCGTGGTGGTAGAAGGCGCAAGCCAGCTCGACACGGCGGCGCTCACCGGGGAATCGGTGCCGCGTCACGTGGAGGCCGGCAGCGACATCATCAGCGGCTGCGTGAATATGACCGGGCTTCTGCGCATCAAAACCACCAAGCCTTTCGGCGAATCGACCGTCAGCCGCATTCTGGAGCTGGTGGAGAACGCGAGCGAAAAGAAGGCACGCACCGAGAACTTCATCACGCGCTTTGCCCGCTACTACACCCCCACCGTCACCATTTTGGCGCTGCTGCTCGCCGTGGTCCCTCCCCTGCTCGGCGCAGGTGCGTGGAGTGACTGGATCCTGCGCGGCCTTACCTTCCTGGTGGTCAGCTGCCCCTGCGCGCTCGTGATCAGCGTGCCGCTTTCCTTCTTCGGCGGCATCGGCGGGGCAAGCAAGCTCGGCGTGTTGGTGAAGGGCTCCAACTACTTGGAAGCGCTCGCGAAGGTTGACACGGTCGTGTTCGACAAGACGGGAACCTTGACCGACGGCACGTTCAACGTGGTAGCCATCCATCCCGAGCAGGGTATCGACAAGGACAAGCTGCTCAGCCTCGCCGCACATGCCGAGGCCTTCTCCGACCACCCCATCGCCGTATCCGTGAGGAGCGCCTACACCGGCGAGATCGACCAGAAGCGCATCGAAGCCGTCCAGGAAGAGTCGGGGCACGGCATGGTCGCCACCATCGACGAGCATGTGGTCCTCGTCGGCAATGACAAGCTGATGCGCGGCCATGGTACGGTCTATCACGACTGCGAACTGGCAGGCACCATCCTGCACGTTTCCATCGATGGCGAATATGCGGGGCATATCGTCATCGCGGACGTGGTGAAAACCGATGCGCAAGCCGCCATATCATCATTGCATGCCGCCGGCGTGAAGAAGACCGTCATGCTCACCGGCGACCGCAAGGAGGTTGCCGAGGCGGTGGCCGGAAAGCTCGGCATCGACGAGTTTTCCGCGCAGCTTCTTCCCGAAGACAAGGTGAACGAGGTCGAGCACCTGCTTCACGCCAAGCGCGAGGGGGCGAATCTCGCCTTCGTGGGCGACGGCATAAACGACGCACCCGTGCTCACGCGCGCCGACGTGGGCATCGCGATGGGGGCGATGGGGTCGGATGCGGCCATCGAAGCCGCCGACGTGGTGCTGATGGATGACAAGCCCTCGAACATTTCGCGCGCCATCCGCCTTGCGCGACGCACCATGCGCATCGTGTGGCAGAACATCGTGTTCGCGCTTGGCGTGAAGCTCATAGTGCTGGTGCTTGCCGCCGTGGGCGTCGCCAACATGTGGCTCGCCGTATTCGCCGACGTCGGCGTGGCCATCCTAGCTATCCTGAACGCAATGCGCTGCATGAACGTGAACAGCCTGAAGAAATAGGTGCTTAGGCGCCCTGCGCGTCCCGGCTCGCTGGGTCGTCCCGGGCTAGCCGGTTTCTTGGGCGAGCCGGTTCCCAGGCACGTTCGCCGCCCCAAGCACGCGCCCGGGCTGCCGGCAGGCTGAGCTCCCGGACCAAAAGATGCCTGCGTGGTGAAGATTCCAACCGATTATGGAGAGGCCGCCGAGGACGTGCGGCCTCTCGCCGTCTTCGGTAGAATGGAATGCCGATTTTTCCGGATGATAAGGAGCAGCGATGTCCGAGAATACGAGCATGCCAAACGACCAAGAAGCCCGCGGTCCCGAGTTCGACCTTGAGCAGGCGCACCTATCCGCTACCTACGGCAAACTCGAGGACATCGCCGCCACGCTTGCCGACAAGCTCGAGCGCCGCCGCATCGACGCAGCGAAAACGAAAGAGGAGATGCAGGGCGAGGTGAAGCACAACTTCGCTTCCGACGGCGAAGCCCAGGAGACATACGTCGACTATGCCGTGCTGAACAACCTCATCCGCGACTACAACCTCGAGCAGGACGCCGACAGCGAGCGTCTCGCCTCAGCTGCGAAGCTCATGGAGCAGCCGTATTTCGCGAAGATCAAGCTGCAGATGCGCCCGGGTGCGCCCGCAAAGGACATCTACATAGGCCTGGCCGGCATTTCCGACGACAGCTATCGCCGCATGGTCGTCGATTGGCGAAGCCCCGTCGCCGAAGTCTATTACAACCAGGTCAACGGGAAAACTTCCTATGTCGCCAATGGCCGTACCGTCAATGTCGATTTGCTGCAGCGTCGCCAGTTCGACCTTGAGCGCGACGTGCTGCGCGCCTACTTCGACTCCGACGTGGCCATTGAGGATTCGCTGCTGCTCCACTCGCTGTCGCGCGAGCGCTCCGAGCACATGAAGGCCATCACCGCCACCATCCAGAAGGAGCAAAACGTCGTCATCCGCCACGAGGACGTCGAGACGCTGCTCGTCGCGGGCATCGCCGGCAGCGGCAAGACGAGCGTGCTCATGCAGCGCATCGCCTACCTGTTTTACCAACAGCGCGGCACGTTGCGCCCCGAAGAGGTGTTCCTCATAAGCCCCAACCCCGTGTTCGCCGCCTATATCGAAAACGTGCTGCCCGACTTAGGAGAGCGCAACCCGGAAACCATTACGTACCACTCGTTCTGCGCACGCCTCTTGCCGCACGGACGTAACCCGAAGCAGGAAGAATGCCCGCTCGAGCTCCTTTGGCGCATCGACAAGGCGGTCGAAAACCTCACCTTCGAGCCGGGAGACGTCCGCGACATCCGCCTGCATGACGTGCGTCTCGTCGCAGGCTCGGCCATCATGCAGCTGATGCAGAAATACCCCAACGTCGCGGCGGGACCGCACCTGGTGACGCTCGTACGTGAAGAGCTGTTCAAGCGTCTGGAATCGCGCCTTGCGCAGATGGCCGGCACCGAGGCGGTGCAAGACGAGATACTTTGCCTGTCGCTTGACGAGCAGGTGGCGCTGTTCAACGCCCCGTATGATCCGCAGACCGAGGAAGAGGCGAAGTCGTGCGCGCTCACCTACCTGCACGAGCGCTTCGCAGAGGCCGCCATGGCCATCGAACGCGACGAATGGCTGCGCATCGACCGCATCGGCATGCGCCTGCTCGGCGTGGAGAACCTGCCGGCGAGCGCATGGCTGTATCTGAACATGGCGGTGACGGGACTGGGCAACCCCGACGCGAAATACGTGATGATCGACGAGGTGCAGGATTACTCCGCCGACCAGCTCGCGGTGCTCGCGCGCTTCTTCCGCCGCGCGCACTTCATGCTATTGGGCGACCCCCATCAGGCCATTCGCCCGAACACGGCGAGCTGGAACGAAATCCGCGACGTGTTCGGCCGCATGCGCGGCGAGGTATCCGAGGCAAGGCTGATGACTAGCTACCGCTCCACGCCGGAAATCACCGCGCTGTTCGCAGGGCTGTTAGGTGCCGACGAGCAGATGCAGATCTCTGCCGTGCAACGCGCCGACGAGGCGCCAAGCATCGAGGAATGCCCTGACGAGGCCACCTACGAACGCGAGCTGCGCGGCCTTTTGCGCAAGGCGGGTCAAAACGACGGGCTTACCGCGGTCGTGTTCCCCTGGAAGCACGAGATAGCCCGCGCGCGCAAGCTAATGGGCGAAGACATGCCCGTCGTGCTCGATGAAGCAGGGCACCTACCGGCGTCGGGTGTGCTTGCTTTGACGTTGCCGCTGGCCAAGGGGCTGGAATTCGACCACGTGATCATCCCGGACGCAAGCGAGCGACTATTCCCCGCCGGGGATGCGGTGGCGGAAAACCGCCTGTACACCACCATCAGCCGAGCCACGAAAACCGTGCATATCCTAAGCTGCGGGAAGATGACGGCACTGTTGGATTTCGCGCGATAGGCGCTTATTCGCAAAACTGAAGTCGGCGGCACGCCTAAAGGTGGTCGCCAACTTCCCTTACTCCAAATAGGCGCCCGTCTGCCTGTTCCAAAGGTGCGCGTATTCCCCGTTCGCCGCAACCAGTTCAGCATGCGTGCCGTCCTCGACGATTTTGCCGTGGTCGAGCACCACGACGCGGTCGAGGCTAGCCACGGTCGAGAGCCTATGCGCAACCACGATGCAGGTCCTGCCCTCCATCAGCGTGGAAAGCGCCTGCTGCACGAGCGCCTCGCTTTCCGAGTCAAGCGCGCTCGTGGCCTCGTCGAGCACCAGCACCGGGCAGTCGGCCAGGAGGGCACGGGCGATGGCGATGCGCTGACGCTGCCCACCGGAAAGCTTCACGCCCCGCTCGCCGGTGATGGTGTTGAAACCCTGCGGTAGGCGTTCGATGAACTCGAGCGCGTTCGCCTGCCGCGCCGCTTCGCGAATCTGATCCATCGAAGCGTCGGGGCGCCCGTAGGCGATGTTTTCCGCGATAGAGCGATGGAACAGCAGCGCCTCCTGCGGCACATAGGCGATCGATCTCCGCAGGCTTTGCTGCGTGCAGGCGGAGATATCCTGCCCATCGATGAGGATGCGCCCGTCCTGAATGTCGGAAAGACGGAGCAGCAACTTCGTGAGCGTGGTTTTCCCCGCGCCGGAAAGCCCGACCAAACCGACGCGCTGGCCTGCAGGGATATGCAGGTCGAAGCCGCTGAACACCTCGGTAGCGGCACTGCCGTCGGTATACCAGAAACCGATCCCCCGAAAATCAATTTCCCCGCGCGACACCACCATATCCGGCGCGCCGGGAACGTCATCGACCAGGCGCGGCTCGTCGAGGGTCGCCGTCATGCCGCTTGCGTCGCCGAAGGCGCGGTTGAAGCGCTGCAGGCCATTGTTGATGAAGTTGAACTGGTTCGTGACGGTGTAGGTGTAAGTGAACATCATGACCAGCGTTCCCGGCGTGATCCCGTACCAGGCATTGCCGCCGGCGATGAACACCGACACGACCGACATGATGACCACGGTGATGCAGGCGGTCACGATCCCGCGCGTGAGCGACGACCACATGCGCTTCGAATCGCGCGCAACCACTTCCCTATTCGCCGCATCGAACAGCTCCCGCTCGTAGTTCTCGCGCCCAGAGGTCTTTACCGCCAGAATGTTCGCCACCGAATCGGATAGCTCGCCCGAGAGCTGGTTCTGCGCGCTCGCCGCCTTTTCATTGAGGCTCAAAATGCGCTTGTACATGATGTAGGACACACAGGCGTAGATGGCGAGCAGCGCCATGAGGATAGCGACGTAAACAGGCACGCGCGGGGCTAAGATGGCGCACGTGAACACCACCGAGCAAACGACCGGCAGAAATGGAAAGGTCACGGTTTCGAGCAACAGGTCATAGGCGGCCATAAACTTAGTCGTCTGGCTCACGAGCGTGCCGCCGAAGCGGTTGGAGTGGAAAGACATCGACTGGTTGCACAGCGCGTCGAAGCTCATGGTTGCCAAATCATAGGAGGCGGCGATTTCGAGCTTGTACATGGTGTAGTCCTGCAGCTTGCTTGCGGCCTGTCCCAGCACGTTGATGGCGATAAGCGCCGCAATGTAGGGCCCGTAGGTTGTAAATACCTCGTCGGGGCCCACCTGCGTGGTGCCGACCGCATCGACGATCAAGCTCATCACGTAGGGGTTGCCGTAGGACAGCAGCGCCACGAACAAAAACGTCGAAGCGAGCAGCGCCACGAAATAACCGAGGTGATTGCGCGTCACCAGCCAGTAGTAATGCAGCGTGCGACGCGTAAGCGATTGGGCGGACGTTTTCGACAAGACCCTCCCCTTCCCTTCGTCCGGAAAACCTGCAAACCCGAAAGCCTGGACGGACGCTTCGCTAGTCGCTATCAGCGAAGCCCCACATGCGCACCTCAGGCTCAAGACGCACCCCGAACGCGTCGGAAACACGCCGCTGAACCTCGGCGATAAGCATGCGAACATCCTGCGCCGTGGCCCCACCGGCATTCACGATGAACCCGGTATGCTTCTCGGAAACCTGCGCGCCTCCGATGCGGAAACCGCGCAGTCCCGCATCCTGGATGAGCTTGCCGGCAAAATAACCCGCAGGGCGCTTGAAAGTGCTTCCTGCACTAGGCATATCAAGCGGCTGCTTCTCCTCGCGACGGGTACGAAGGTCATCCATGCGCAACCGGATCGCGGCAGGGTCTGCGGGCTGCAGCTGCAACGTCGCCTCGAGCACCGCATAGCCCGCATCCGACATCATCGAACGACGATAGCCCCAGCATGCCTCATAGGCGCGAACGGAGACGATATCGCCCAAAGGCGTCAGGCATACAAGTGAAGAGCAGACATCCTTGAATTCCCCACCGTACGCTCCGGCATTCATGATCGCCGCGCCTCCGATGGTACCCGGGATGCCGCTGGCGAACTCATAGCCCGCCAAGCCGGCCTCACACGCTGCCTGAGCGACGGACGCATTCGATGCGCCGGCACAAACGCGCACGCGCGAACCCTCGATGACGATATCGGAAAGATTCTCGGCAAGACGGATCACCACGCAGCGAACACCCTCATCGGAGATAAGCAGGTCGCTGCCCAACCCCAGAAAACGCCAGGGTGCGTCGGCGTCGTTGCATATGCGCGCGGCAAGAGCCACCTCATGAAACGACGCAGGCTCGACAAGCACCGAGGCGGGGCCCCCGATGCGAAACGTTGTCAGATCGCCAAGCGAAACATCCCGACGAACCGCGCCATCATGCAGCGCCTCGTCCAGCTGACGGGAAACCGACGTGAAATCCATGCCGCAACTCCTCTTATTACCTAATGCTTCGAAAGCGAGCGAATCTCGGACTCGCCTAGATCGATCAACTCTTGCCGACTATGCACACCGCACTTCGCGTATATGCGGCGAAGGTGCGTATCGACCGTGCTTTTGGAGATGAACAGCTCCCCCGCGATGCGCTCGCCCGTGCGACCGCGCAGCGCCATGGGCAGAATCTCCCCCTCGCGCTTGGAGAGCTTGCAGCGCTCGGCGATGCTTGCGCATGCGTCCTCAAACCGATCAGCTTGCTCGACGATATGCGTGAGTTCGCGAAAATCAGATTCCTTGAACAGGTACAGGAAGGCGAACAACGTGCAGAAACCAGCGCAAGAGGCGACCGCATAGGGAACCTCGCCGGTCAACGAGAGAGCTTCGAGGGCGTTGCCGAGCGCGAGACCAGCCGCCTCGCCGAGGTACAGGGAACTGAAACCCCGCGAGAAGGCGAGCGCCCCATCCAGATTGGAGAGCTTCGCGGTCAAGATGAACAGCGAAACGAGCACGGCGGTAAGCGCCAGGTAGCCGGCGAGCACGATAGCGTCCCCCGGGACGCCGAACGGCTTGAGAACGGGAACGAACAGAAAACCCGCAAGCATCACCAACGTGACCAAGCGGTACACAGCAACAAGCGTATCGCCTTCCCGGTTGCGTTCGTCTCGTGAGCTCGGCTTGGGAACCCCAACGATCTGGAGCGACCCGGCGCACAAAAGCGCCAGCAGCAGCAACGTCGCCGGAAACGTCGGCGTCGCCACCATGCCTGGGTCGGACGCGTAGGTTTCCATAAGCCCGCCCGATACGCCGAACAACAGGGTGCCGGCAATGCACTTGCGGGAAAGGTTCTGCGTCTTGACGACCTGGTCGCTAGAGGCGATGAGCGCATCGAACGAGGAAGACCCTCCCGCTGTCAACGAGGAGGAAGCCGCCGCGTCTTTACAGCGAGGAAATAGGATACGAAGGGCGAGGGCGCTTAAAAACGGGAACGCATCGACCAGATACAAGAAGGGCTCCCAAACCATACCCGCCAAATAGAGCAAGAAGCTGATGACCGCAGCCAAGGCCGTGGCAAGCACGACAACGCGAACGCTGCTTGAATGGGATAGACCAACCAGGATACGGCCCCACATCGCCAACATGCACCCCAGAGGCACCCCGACGATAAGCCCTTCAAGGGATACGGAAACGAGTGCATTGGCGTCGGGAAGCGACACCGCCGAGCCAAGCGCCATGAGAAAGGCATAGCACCATATGAGACCGGTGGAAAGGATTGCATCGCGCACCGCCTCGGTAACGCATCGCAGGACGATGAAAACCACCGCAGCGGCAAGCAAGGCGAACAAAGCGTCAACACGCTCGAAGGTGATCGCCCCTAAGACTGCGTATCGGTTAAGCCCCATATAAAGAAGGGAGTACAGAAATGCTTGGTTGCACGCAAAACCGAATAGGGCGAGCAGCGTTTCGCGCTGCCCGTCGAAATGCACCTTGTCAGAAGGTTTTGACTGGGTAATCTGCCGTTGATCCATCATATGAACCATTGTACCGGAGAGCAAGGCGCCTAAAACCCAGGCGAAAACAACCATACAAGAAAACGCCCCGCATGCTGCGGGGCGTTTTCGACGAATCGAACGAAATTCGCCTACTCGGCGGAGGAAACCTTTTTAGCGACTTTGACCTTTTTCTTGGGGGCCTCTTCGACGACCTCCTCGACGGCTTCCTCCTCATCGTCGTCCTCGATGTCAACCTTGCCCTCGTCGGATGCCATGCCCTCGCGAAGGCCCTTGACGGACTTGCCGATGGCGCTGCCGAGCTTGGGAAGATTCTTCGGCCCGAAAATCAGAAGCACGACAACCAAGATGATCAGAAGCTCAGGAACGCCCATACCCAGAAATTTCACTATGTCCTCCTTAAGGAACCTCTTGTTGCAAATGATCTCGCATTTGCAAGTCTAAGCGTCCGACTCGTCATGCGAACGCTCATCAACGAGACCGAATCATGCAGGAATCCTCAAGGCGTGACTATCATGCAAACCCCTGAAATCGTACTCAACACGAATAGGTCCTTGTCATGTAAATATATGACAAGTGGTTTTATGCCTGTTCAGAGACTTGTTCTTCCTGAGCAACCAATTGACGGTATGCAATTAGATCAAGACGAGCCATAAGAACATCTTCCACCTCGAAAGAGAACGGATACAGATTCTTCACGGGGTCGTCCTCTTCATATACGGTACGGATATAACCTCCGCATTCGTCGCATGTTTGGATGCGGTGGTTGTCGTCGCCCTCAACGTTGAAGAAATGCAAGTGACCCTGATTCTGGGTACCGCAGCGAGCGCAGCGTACACGCTCGAAATCCCACACGCAACCGCACTGAGGACACCACAGCGTACGGCTGCGACCCTTGGTCTTGCCGCCACCGCCCACACGCGCAACGCCGGCCGGACTTTCGCACACCGGGCAGTGAGTCGGATAAGGCTGGTCCGCCTTCCCCTCGATACGGGCGCTCTGAATCGCCTCGGCCGCCTCTTGCAACAATGCGCGCAACGCAAGGGAGATCGCCGAAGCGCCGATGCGCGCAGCATCGGCGGGCAGGCCATCATCGATCAAAAGGCCCTCGCAAGCATCTACATAGGCGGCAGGATCGCTTCCTGCAAGGGTCGTATCGGATGCCGACACGATGCGATCCCAGGAAACCTTGGCGAGCGATTCCCGCGTCGAGGCATCGAACTGCTCGAATGCGGACATGAGCGCCGCGATCTCGGCAGCAGTTGACGCAATCGCTCGAGGATCGATCTTCGCAGGGAACTCCTTCAAGACGGCAACCGATCGCTCGCCTAGATCTTTCAGCTCGTCGGCGGTTGGGACTTGATAGGAAACGCTGTCGGCGAACTGAGCTTGCGCACCCGCCTGCGCCTCCCATAAACTGCGGAAAAATACCAGCCGGTCGTATTCCGAGTCGGGAATCGCGCCCTTGTAAGCGGAAATAGCGAAATCGATCTGATTCATGTCCAACATAAACGAAACCTCTTTCTCGTCAACATTCTGCGCTTTCGCGCTAAATACCTAATGCGGCCTTCACGATTCATCGAGAACATGTTGTTTCGCCGCAAAGCGGCTGCTTTGATGACCAACAGCTCCATGAGCCTTACAATAACCGAAAGCCCGGCGCTCCTCCCATGACGGAAGGTCTGCGAAGCGCCGAGCTGTCGATTAGATGGGTGGCCGGTTGGCCACCCATCTCTTATTTCAATTCAGAATCGCCAAGCGGCTAGGTCGCGAGCACCCTCAAGCAACCAATCGCATCAGACGCTCGCGAGACCCAGATTATTTAACGTCCTTCTCCACCACGTTCTCGCCGGAAGTGATTTCCTCGCGAGCCCAGTGACCCCAGTGGTACAGAGCGTCGGCCTCGGAAACCATGCCGTCGCCGAACATGAGCTTGTAGGTGCCGCGGTAGGGCTGGAAGATGCCGCCGCCCAGGAAGATATGGGCCAAGCCGAACACGGCGATGAGCAAGAAGCCCAGGTCGTGCAGGAACAGCACGATGCCGTAACCCGTGCCGAAGTCGCAGACGGTCGAGCCGAGCACCAAGATGATGCCCGTAACGCCCATCAGCGCGCCGGCAATCCACAGCATGCCGTCGGCGAAGCGCTGGCCGCTCTTGACCTCGCCCTGGTCGGGCATGTGAATCCAGCGAGCCATGAACAGGTACGGGAAGAACAGCATCATCCACTTCTTGTCGTCGCCGTCCCAGGAATGGAACAGGTTCTTGAAGATGTGGGCGACACCCTTCGGTGCCAAGATGGCACTGATGATCGGCACCAGCACGAAGATCAAGCCGAGCACGCGATGCGACATGCGGATGACGAACACCGTATCGGCGCCAACGGCCTGAGCCAGCTGCGGAATGAACACGAACAGACCGGAGATGCACAACAGGATGCAGGCGATAACCGTGATGCCATGCGTCCAGCGCGCCTGCTTGGAGTGGCGCTTGATGAACTTCTCCTTGCCGGAAGCGGCACGCTCCTTCAAAAACTCGTCGTCTTTAGCACGAGCTTCGGCGGAAACCGTAACGGTATGGCTACTCATGCTTGCCTCCCTTCCCGATAGGAAGATTCTCCGTGATGTGCTCGACGACGGATTTGTCGTCCTGCGGGTCGCCATGCTGCACGATGTCGCCGGTGATGACCGAGACAGTGTCGCCGGTCTCGGGGTTGTAAGCCAGCTTGTCGCGCTTGTAGCCGACGGCCAGGCCGAACATGGCGGCCAAGCCAACCACGGTAAGACCCGTGATGGCGCCCGTGACCGGCTTCATGATGCTCGTGAGCGTAGCCGTTGCCGGGACCTGCGGATCGACGACCTGGCCATGGGCCTCGACGCCGTACTTGAGCACCTGGATGACATGCAGGCCGCCCATCTCGTTCTCGCCGTACAGGCAGGCATCGGGATAGCCGTTCGCATGCAGCCACTCGACCTTTTCCTTGCCGAGCGCAATCATCTCGTCGCGATCGCCGAACTTCAGCGCCTGCGGCTGACAGGTGGACACGCAGGCCGGAGCCATGCCGTGGGAAACGCGGTCGGCGCAGCCGGTGCACTTGTCGATGACGGTCTTGTCGATGACGCCGTTGCTCTCGTAGCGCGGCACGTCGAAGGGGCACACGCTGTGGCAATACTGGCAACCGACGCATTTGTCCTGGTAGACCTCGACAAAACCCGTGTCCTCGTTTCGCACAAGCGCCGCACCCGGGCAGATGGTAGCGCACGGGGCATCGGTGCAGTGCTGGCAGGCACGGCGGCCGAAAGCCCACTTCACCGGCTTGATCTTGCTGTCGCCCTCCATCTCGTTGAACGTGATGATCAAGCGCGTGGTGCCGTTGATGTCGGCCGGGTTCTGATGCGTGCCCGACCACTTCGTCGCATTGGTCTCCAAGGGGCTGGGCAGGTTGTTCCAGCACTTGCAGGCAACCTGACAGCCCTTGCAGGCGGTGCACTTGGAGGAATCGAAGTAAATCGCTTTTTCAGCCATGATCTATCCTCCCTTACAACTTCTCGATATTGACGAGGAACGCCTTGTATTCCGGCGTGAAGGAGTTCGGGTCGCCGACGTTGGGCGTCAAGTCGTTGACGACGTCGCCGGTGCCGAACAGGTCAGCCCAACCGAAGTGATGCGTCAGGCCCACCAGATGCTGCTTCTTGCCGTGCACCGTCAGCGGGTGCATACGCTTGGTGACGAGCGCCGGGACGACGACCGAGCCGCGGTTGTTGTACACGCGCACCTCTTCGCCGTTCTTGATGCCCTTTTCCTCGGCGAGCTCTTCGCTCATCTCGACGAACTGGGCCGGCATAGACTCCACCAGCGACGGGCACAGACGCGTCTGGCCGCCGGTCTGCCAATGCTCGGTAACCGAGTAGGTGGTGCCCACGATCGGGAACTCCTCCTTGGTGCCCTGCTTGGTCGACTCGTAGTTGGTGCCGAACGCGCAGGGGTTCTTGATGGCGCCGTTGAGCGGGTTCGTGTCCACCGGGGACTCGAAGGGCTCGAAGTGCTCGGGCAGAGGTCCGTCGACCATGCCGTAGCTCTCCAGACGGGCGTTCTGCTCCCAGAGCATGAAGAACGTCTTGTTGTTCGGCGGAACCGGCACGCCGTTCTTGGCGGAAACGAAGTCGCCCTGATCGACGAGGTCCCACTTTTCGCCCGTCCACTCCATGAGCTTCTTGTTCGGGTTCCACGGCTTGCCCTGCATGTCGCAGCTGTTGCGGTTGTACAGGATGCGGCGGTTGCTCGGCCAGCTGAAGGCCCAGTCGGAATTCAAGCCGATGCCGGACTTGTCGTTGGTGCCGCGGCGGCACAGCGGCTGCTCGGCCGGGTCAAGCGGTGCCTTGTTGTTGTTCCACATGCCGGAGTAGATCCACATCGCGCATGCGGTCGAACCGTCGGCGCCCAGCTCGGAGTAACCAGAAAGCAGGTCGACCTTGGGGTTGGCCGAGGTGGTGTTGCAGTCGGTTCCGGCGACGCGGTAGCCGTTGAGCGCCCAAGCGACCGGACGCGGGTCAACCTTGCCGTCGACATAGTAGTCCCACTTGGTGTTGAGGATCGGCTCGGGGTTCGCGCCGCCTTCCTTCTTGTACAGGTCCACCAGAGCGGTCCAGATGAGGTCGCACATCTCGTAGTCGGGCTTCGCCTGATCCCACGGCTCGCAGGCCTGGTAGCGGTACTGGATCCAACGGCCGGAGTTCAGGATGATGCCGGGCTTCTCGTAGATGAGCGCGCACGGCAGGTAATAGACCGTCGTGTTGATCTCGGAGGGCTTCATGTCCGGGGCCTTCCAGAAGGTCGCGGACTCGGTGAGCACCTGGTCGGCCACGACGAGCCATTCGAGATTGGCCATGGAACGACGCACGTTGCCGGCGTTCGGAGCCGAGTGGCACGGGTTCATGCCCCAGTTGAAGTAGCCCTTGATGACGCCCTGCTTCATGAGCTCGAACGTGGAGATGTGCGTGTAGTCGATGGCGCCCGTCTCCGAGGGAACCTTCGGCCACCAGTCGTAACCGTAGTCGTTTTCGACCGTGGCGTTCTCGCCGAAGAACTCCTTCAGCGACGACACGATGAACTTCGGCTTGTTGGTGTAGTAGCCGTCCGAATACGTCTGCGACTCGATCCACTTGCGCAAGCTGGAGCGGTCAGTGGTGTTTGCCCACTTCAGGTATGCAGGATGCTCATTCACCATCATGCCCATGTCGGTTGCGCCCTGAACGTTCGGCTCGCCGCGCAGCGCGTTCACGCCGCCGCCGGGGATGCCGATGTTGCCGAGCAGAAGCTGCATGACGCACATAGCGCGCGTGTTCTGAGCGCCATAGGTGTGCTGCGTCTGACCGAGGGCGTACAGCACGGTGCCGGACTTGCCGGGAGCAGCGGACTCGCAATACGTCTTGTACACGAGTTCGAGCACGTCCTTATCCATGCCGCAGATGCTGGAGACGGTGTCGAGCGTGTAGCGGGAATAATGCTTCTTGAACTGCTGATAGACGCAGCGCTCGTTGGCCAGCGTCATATCCTTTTCAGGATTGGTCAGCGTCGGCGTGGTGAACTCGGGCGTGCCGGGCTTGGTCACCCAAGAGTACGCGCCGTTTTCAGAAGTATCCCACTCCTCCTCGGAAGCCGTCTTGTAGTGCCAGCTGTGCACGTTGTACGTCTTCGTCTTCTCGTTCCAGCCGCTGAACAGGCCCGTCTCGGGGTCGAATTCATACTCGGGGTCGAGAATGTAGGAAGCGTTGGTGTAGTTGAGCAGATACTCGAAGTTGTAGTTGGTCATCTCACCCGTGGCGAGGTAGTTCGCCAAACCGGGCTCGATCAGGTTCTCGATGATGTAGTTGTACATGCCACCGTAGAACGCGATATCGGTGCCGGAACGGATGGGGCACCAGATGTCGGCCTGTTCGGCCGTACGAGTGTAGCGAGGGTCGACAACGATCCACTTCGCGCCCTGCTCATGCGCCTTCTCGAGCCACAGAGCGGAAACGGGATGGTTCTCGACGGAATTGGAACCGCAGTTGAGGATAACGTCAGTGTTTTGGAAGTCGCACCAATGGCTCGTCATCGAGCCGCGACCAAATGAAGCTGCCAGACCGGCAACAGTGGGGCCGTGTCAAACACGGGCCTGGTTGTCGATGGCAATGATGCCCATCATGCGCATGATCTTGAGGATCATGTACTCCTCTTCGGAGTTCTCCTGCGAACCGCCCAGGCTAGCGATTGCGGGGGTGTAGTTGACGGTCAGGCCATTTTCGTTCTTTTCGATGAACGTCTCATCGCGCGTGTCCTTCACCTTGCGGACGATTTCCGCAATGGCGTCGTCCCACGTGATCTCTTCCCAATCGGAAGCGCCGGGACGGCGAACCAGCGGGCGGGTCGCGCGGTGAGGGTTCTTGATGACCTCATGCGTCTTAGGATCGACGACGTTGCGCAGTTGGAACATCGTCGCGCCCTTCGGGCACAGACCGCCTTCGTTGATGGGATGGTCGGGGTCGCCCTCAAGATTGATCAGCTCGCCATCGCGCACCGACAGAAGCGAACCGCATCCGCCTGCGCAGTAGCAGCAGATGTTGGTGTACTCCTCGGTGTTCACCAACTTCCAGTCGCTCTGAGACTCGGCCGCGAAGGCCTGGGTCTGCGAGGAGAGCTCGAAAGCCATGGTGGTCGCCAAGGCAGCGCCGGTGGCCTTGAAAAAGCCCCTGCGTGAAAGGTTCATACCCTTCAGCTCCTTTCCTACTCGTCTTGCACTCGTCTGCTCGTCTGAGCATGCGCAAACCGCGGAGCTGCCCTCTTGTCACCTGGAGACGTGGCGGGAAGACGCTTCGCAGACAGCGCCTGGTTCTCGCGGGACACCACTTGGTAACCCCCATGCGGTAACCCGTTCGAACCAAAAGGATTTTAGACATTAAAATGTTGCTGAAAAGGCAACAATCCGGCAAATGGCACCAATTGGGCTTCATTTAGGCGAAATTACCCTTATTGAAGGTATTATTTTCGGGACAGTTTTTTAGTTTTGTGTAACGCTGTTGCAAAATTCCTTCACAAAATACAGGTTTATTCTAAGTTGAGAATATACTATATCAACATTAAAGAGAATTTGTTACAGGGAATCGATAACCTTGGCGGAGACGACATTGCTCGGTGAAACGACCGTGGCGCCAACGCAACCAACCGTTGGAGCGTTCACGAAGAAGGTTTTATTCGTCGTCTCCCCTATGACCGACACGTTATCATCAGACGTGCATACAACGACGTCGAAACCGGAAATACCTGATACATAAGACTTTTCGGGCGCAATGCACAACATCACGTCAACCTTCGCCTCACGGAATGGCGCCAAGATGCGCTTGGCAAGAACCTCGTTGAGGGGGCGAGTGATGGAAATCACGCCTATACGGCGCTCGCCACGTTTAACGATGGTTCCTTCGGAGTAGATTTCCGGTTGAGACAAATCGAGCACGAGGACGCCCGCACCCTTTTCCTCATAACTCTCGCGCACCTCATCGGAGCTAACGGTACGACGCGAGCTTTTCGTCGATAACTTCTGATCGGAATCGGCGTCAGAAGCGCTATCCAACGAAGCATCGGAAGAAGTCGATGAGGATCCGGTGGCCGCATCATCCAGAGATTCAGGGGATTCAGAAGGTTCGGCTGAAGGCTCCGTCGATTCCGCAGCCGCATCGGCGGATCCGAAAGCGGGTTCGCCCGACTTTCCTCCGGCGCTATTTTCCGTATCGGAGCCATTCAGTACGCCGGAAGCGGTCTCGCCATCAGCTGCCCGATCACGCTCAAATGACTCGGCAACCGTTTTCGAATCGGGGGAAGCTTGTTCAGGATCGATTAGATCGACGCCGTTAGACGAAGACTCTTTCGCATCGGCGGACACGTTGCCGGACGAACCCGCCAGCGACGAGGATTTTGCCGTAGAGGATGATTTCTCGGGCATGGTACCTGCATACAGGATTGCGGTATAGCCTTCCATCTGCCCAACCGAATCATCGATGTTCGATGCAGCCACATTCCAGGAATGACCCGCGAAAAGATACCAAACAATTCCGCTCATGCCCAACACGATGAGCAGCAAGAACACCACCAAAGCTTGTTTTTCACGAGTTTCGCTAGACATAAGGTTAAGTATAGCTATATCCAAAGACGCCGAAGCCGGTCAGAGAGCCGAACGTGCAAACAACACAGGCGCACGAATTTGGATCGACGGACGAGAGCGAGGGCAGCATAGAACATCGCCGCTTTGCTATGGACGAACCATGATCTCGTACGCCGAGCGCGGCTTTTCACGCCCGAACGTGTCTTTCACCGAGAATGTTCCGCAAAACGCGAACCGATGCTTCTCCAAAAGCCAGCGCATCGGTTCGTTTTCCGGGTAAATATCCGCCCGTAAGCTGGCCCTTCCGCCCGCACGAGCAATACGGCACGCACGGTCAACCATGAACGAGCCCACGCCGCGCCGGCGAAACGGTTCGTCTACCGTCGCCCAATGAAGTTCGGCATACGCCTGCGGATCAGAATCGGTCGGGGTGAGCCAGGACCCGCTAATCGGAGCGGAATAATTCTTATCCGGCGAGAAAGAGACGGCGAAAACAGCGATAAGCTGCGAGTCCATGTTCTCGACAACATGCGTCGTGCCGTTCTTAATGCTATGCGCAAGCCTGCGCGCGGACGGGTAGCGTTTGAACTTCCCCTCATCGATACCGAGTTTGGCATAAGCTTCATGCGCCTGACCAAGCAACGCTTTGATTCGATCGAAATCATCCATCGTAGCCAAACGCGAACGATACAGGCCAAGCTGCGTAGCCCGACCTGCGAACACGGGAGGATCGGCGGGCAATGCAGGAGCTTCAAGTCCGCTTTGCGCATCGGGCGAAACGGTATTTGCGCGACCTCGCTTGAAGTTCACTTTGAAGTCGGAAACGGCGACGATCATACACAGGATGCAGGCGCAACCGGCAACATCCCACCCCGATACAGGCGTCTGAAGCCAATAAACGGCAAGAAGCATAGCGGAAACCGGTTCAACCGCGCAAAGAAGACCTGCTCGAACAGGGCCCGCGTCGGTAACCCCTTGCAAATACAGCAAGTATGCAGCGCACGTGCCGGCGAAGACGATCGCCGCGAATGCACCCAATGCCGGCAAGGACATGTCGAAGGTTATCCGCCAGGGCTGCACGGCGGGCGTCATGAACAAGCCGCCGATGAGCATTGCCATGCCGGTTACGAGAAGCGCACCCCACTTGGCGACGACCTTGACAGGCATCAGCGTGTACAACGCCAGGGCAAAGGCGGCAGCCAAGCCCCAGGCCAAGCCTGCAGGGGATACGGCCATTCTCGTCAGATCACCTTGGGTAGCGATCAGCACCAATCCCGCGAACGCCAATACCAAACCGGTGACTTCGCGCATCTTCGGCAGCCGCCGATGACGAAAGCACGTCCACAGCATGATGAACACCAACCCGAACTGCTCAAGCGTCGTGCCGACACCGGCTGATGTGTAGTGGATGACGTTCATGTACGCCATCTGGCATAACGCGACGCCGAAGATGCTGAACGTGACGATCGAGACAAGGGAGCGAACGTCTCTCAGCAAAGCCAAAAGGGAATGCCAGTTCAAAACCAATGAGACGCCCAAAAAGAAGACGGCAGAAACGAGCATGCGCGCGCAAGTGATCCATTCAGCCGGCGCCCCATAGGAATTCATCAGCAGCTGGCCGCATGTTCCGGAAAACCCCCAGCAAACAGCGCCGACAAGAGCGCAGAGGATGCCGCGCGCGGTATGGGAACCATGCGAAACCGACGATTGACCCGACATGCGATTCGCCCCCCCTTCATGCGAGCACGAACGTTCACGCTGCCGGACGCCACGACACAAGCGAGCGCCCGGCAGCGTATTCTACAGCAACCGCGCAAGGAAACGTCCGGTATGGCTTTCCTCCACAGACGCAACTTTCTCAGGGGTGCCGCAAGCGACGATCGAGCCGCCCCGCTGACCACCCTCGGGCCCGAGGTCGATGATATGATCCGCGCTTTTGATCACGTCGAGATTATGCTCGATAACCAGCACCGTGTTCCCCGCATCGACAAGGCGCTGCAAGACGAGCAGGAGCTGTCTGACATCCTCGAAATGAAGGCCGGTTGTCGGCTCATCGAGGATGTAGAAGGTCTTCCCCGTCTGGCGTCGATGGAGCTCGCTTGCCAATTTGACCCGTTGCGCTTCGCCCCCGGAAAGGGTGGTCGCCGGTTGACCGAGGCGCACGTATCCAAGCCCCACATCGAAAAGCGTCTGCAGTTTACGCTTGATCGCAGGGATGTTCTCGAAGAACGCAAGCGCCTCCTCAACGGTCATATCCAAGACATCGGCGATGTTCTTTCCACGGTACGTGACTTGAAGCGTCTCTCGATTGTACCGAGAACCCCCGCACACCTCGCAGGGGACGTAGATATCGGGTAGGAAATGCATCTCTATCTTGATCTGCCCGTCGCCTTTGCAAGCCTCGCACCTGCCCCCGCTAACGTTGAAGCTGAAACGCCCGGGCCCATACCCATGCGCCTTGCTGTCCTGGGTCGATGCGAAAAGCGCGCGAATATCGTCCCAGAGACCTATATATGTTGCTGGGTTGCTGCGAGGCGTTCGGCCAATAGGCGTCTGGTCGATGTTGATTACCTTGTCGATCTGCTCGACACCGGTAAGCTTGCGAAATGCGCCGCAGCGCTTATGAGCCCGATTGACGCGGTTCGCCAATGCAGGGGCTAGCGTGTCGGTCACCAAGGAGCTTTTGCCGCTACCCGAGACCCCCGTCACGATCGTGAGGGTGCCGAAGGGGATCTCGACGGTGATGTTCTTCAAGTTGTTCTCGCAAGCACCGGTGATCTTGAGCGCCCCCCGCTTAGGGGTGCGTCGATGGTCTGGAACGGCGATGCATTTGCGGCCGGACAGGTAATCGGCCGTTAATGACCCCTTCGCGCACGCGACCTCGGAAGGCGTGCCGCAGGCGACAACGGCGCCACCTCGCTCGCCCGCCCCAGGCCCCATATCGACGACGTAGTCCGCCGCACGAATGGTGTCCTCGTCATGCTCGACGACGATGACAGTGTTGCCTAAATCGCGTAGATGCTCAAGCGTTTTGATCAAACGCTCGTTGTCACGCTGATGCAATCCGATGGAAGGCTCATCGAGTATGTAGAGCACGCCCATAAGCCCAGCGCCGATCTGCGTCGCAAGCCTGATGCGTTGCGCCTCGCCGCCGGAAAGCGTCGCCGTCGCACGTTCAAGCGTCAGATAATCAAGTCCCACATCGACTAAAAACTGCAAGCGCGCGACGATCTCCTTCACGATAGGCCCCGCAATGGATAAATCCTGCCCGCTGAAAGATAACGATTTGAAGAAAGCGAGCGAATCGAGCGCACTCATCTCGCAGACGTCGTAAATCGACTTCCCGCCAACGGTCACGGCTAAGATCTCAGGCCTTAAACGTCTACCATGGCAGGTTTGGCAAGGCACGACTGCGAAATAGCTCTGCAGCTTTTCCCGCTGGGTATCGCTTTGTGCTTCCTGGTAACGGCGCATGACCGCCGCGAGAGCGCCCTCCCATTCCAGATACCAATAGGTATTGCGCCCATCAACGGTGATGTAGTCGACTTTCACCTTCTCCGAACCAAGACCGTGCATGATGGCGCGTTGCACCTTTTTCGGCATATCCTCCCAGGGTGTGTTCTCGTCGCAACCGAGGTGCCGCGCTACCGCGGCAAGCACCTGAGGATAGTAGTTGCCGTTTTTAAACGGGGCGATGCAGCCCTCCGACAAGCTCAACGACGTGTCGGGCACCAGAAGGGATTCGTCGACCTCTTCACGACTGCCGATACCCGAGCAATCGGGGCAGGCCCCGTACGGTGCGTTGAAGCTGAAATCCCTCGGCTGCAGCTCGTCCATGGAATGCCCGTGCTCAGGACACGCAAGCGCCAGGCTGAACAGATGCTCGCCGGCGCCAAGACCGCCCTTAGCCCCACTGGAGGAGCCGCCGGACATGCCCTGCGGCTTCCCGTCAGAACCCAAAACCTGCACGAGCACACGCCCTTCGGCCAGCTTCGTCGCAAGCTCAACCGCTTCGGCAACGCGGCCAACGGCGCTTTCCTTCAATTGAACGCGATCGACGACGACTTCGATGAAGTGCTTGATCTTCTTGTTGAGGGTCAGAGGCTCCCCGGTTAACTTGACGATTTCGCCATCGATACGCACGCGGCTGAAACCCTCATGCGACAGGTCGGCGAACAGCTTCGTGAACTCACCTTTTCGACCGGCTACGACAGGGGCCATGATGATGGCCTTGGCTCCCGGGTCAAGCGCAAGAATGTCGTCGGTAACCTGATCGGTCGTTTGCTTTTTAATGACACGGCCGCACTCGGGGCAATGCGGAACGCCGACACGTGCGAACAATAGACGAAGGTAATCGTAAATCTCGGTAGTGGTACCGACCGTCGAGCGCGGATTGCGGGAAGTCGTCTTCTGGTCGATCGATACAGCAGGCGAAAGACCATCGATGCCGTCGACATCGGGCTTGCTCATTTGGCCCAAGAACATGCGGGCGTAGCTTGAAAGGCTTTCCACGTAGCGACGCTGCCCTTCGGCATACATGGTGTCGAATGCAAGACTTGATTTGCCGCTACCGGACAAGCCGGTGATGACGACGAGCTTATCGCGCGGGATAACGAGATCAACGTCTTTAAGATTATGCTCGCGCGCACCTTTGATCACGATAGACGACTGAGACACAACAACCTGCTTTCAAGAGAACTGCGTTCGCTGATAATAGCAGAACGAATGTTTGTGTTAAAGAGGATAAAAAAACGACCAGGTGAAATTCACCTGGTCGATGTTGAACAATGGAGCGGACAACGGGATTCGAACCCGCGACCCTCACCTTGGCAAGGTGATGCTCTACCAGCTGAGCCATGTCCGCATATTAACTTATCAATTCCCCAGACTGGAGGCGACGCCCGGATTCGAACCGGGGGTGAAGGCTTTGCAGGCCTCTGCCTTACCACTTGGCCACGTCGCCACTGGGCGTCTTCCGTCTTAATAAGAGCTGGCCATTTCTGACCAGCTCATCTAAGACAATGGAGCGGACAACGGGATTCGAACCCGCGACCCTCACCTTGGCAAGGTGATGCTCTACCAGCTGAGCCATGTCCGCAAATGGTGGGCGTTACAAGATTTGAACTTGTGACCTCTTCCGTGTCAGGGAAGCGCTCTCCCCCTGAGCTAAACGCCCACTTGCTTGCTTTCAGCGCCCTCGGCGCGTCGGCAAGGCATTAGTATACAGGACTCAAAGTTCATGTCAAACACTTTTTTAAAAAATTTTGCGCCGCAGTATCAAGCGGTACGACAAGACGGCGCACATCGGAGGCTTTTAATGCTTCATCAGGGAAAACAAATGATTGACGCCTGATGATGCCAGCTCGTATCCATCTACGATCTGCTTATAGCGTCCACATACGCATGCCGATCTCGATCATGCAGGGCTACGGACGCAGCCAAAATCGAAACGCAGCAAATAAAAAAAGCGATCCGAAGATCGCTTTTTAGAATTTGGTGTCGGAGGCGGGATTTGAACCCGCACACCCGAGAAATGGGCACAAGCACCTCAAGCTTGCGTGTCTGCCGTTCCACCACTCCGACGAATGTGTTGCCGAAAAGCAACGACGATTAATATACCGGAAGATCTATCGTCTGCCAAGCCCTAATTTGAAAAATTTTTAAGAGGCAGAGATAGTACCGGAAGGATAGACCACCATGAGGGCAATCAAGGACAGCAAGAAGACGATCGCGAAGACGATGGTGATGCGATCGAGATTCTTTTCGACGATGCTTGTGCCGGTCTGGGTTGAGTAAACCGACGAGGCGATCATGTCGGATATGCCGGTTCCTTTGCCGGAATGCAAAAGAATGAAGACGATCAAACCCAGGCCGGAAATGACCAGCAGGGCGATGAGAATAATAAGAAGCGGACTCAAGATAATGCTACTTTCACTCAAATAAACGTATACGCAAGTTGTTGATTATAAACGCAAGCGCAAACTTGTACAAGCATATTCCATGCTATCAGGGTAAACCTAATCCAATGCAGGACGAGCTCGCTGAGGGATGCACGAACTAGGCATGCGGAACAAGCAGGCTGCGTCCCGTCATATCCCGAGGGATCTCAAGACCCATCGCGTCGAGCATCGTCGGCGCGATATCGCACAACGCCCCGTTCCGCGCCTCGATCTCGCGGCCACATCCTGCCTCGTCAAAAAAGATAAATGGCACAAGGGCCGTCGTATGCGCCGTATGGGGCGTTCCGTCCTCGGCGATCATCTTGTCGCAATTACCGTGGTCGGCGGTGACGAACGCCATGCCACCCTTTCGCTTCAATGAGGCAAGGACCTTGGCAACGCCAGCGTCTACGGCCTCGACAGCCTTCACGGCCGCGGGGATCACGCCCGTATGGCCGACCATATCGGGATTGGCGAAGTTGACGATGTAGACATCGGCCGCATCCGCATCGATCGCCGCCGCAAGCGTATCGGCGACCGCAGGCTCGCTCATCTCGGGCTGAAGGTCGTACGTGGCCACCTTCGGACTCGGTATCAAACTACGTTGCTCCCCCGCTTTCTCCTCCTCACGGCCCCCGTTGAGGAAGAACGTCACGTGGGCGTACTTCTCGGTTTCCGCGATATGGTACTGGGCAAGCCCCGCAGCGGAGATGACATCCGCAAGGACGTTGTCCGGGAACGTCTTCGGAAAAGCTACCGGGGCATCGATGAGCGGGTCGTACTCGGTAAGGCAGACGAAGCTCACCCGAGGATGACGTGTGCGATCGAAGCCGTCGAACGCATCGTCGACGATCGCACGCGTCAGCTCGCGCGCACGGTCCGGCCTGAAGTTGAAGAAGATGACCGCATCGCCGTCGACAACCCCACGCTCGTCAAGGGCGACGGGGACGACGAACTCATCCGTCACGCCGGATGCGTAGGAATCGGTCATCACCTCATGTGCGATCTTAGCCCCGGCGCACGGAGTGCCGCATATCACCGCTTCAAATGCCTTCTGCACACGATCCCAGCGCTTGTCGCGATCCATCGCGTAATAGCGGCCGGATATGCTGGCGATGCGAACCGTATCGGAATACCCGTTCGCCGAAATGAAGTCCTCGAGTTCGCGCACATAGCCCTCGCCACTTGACGGGGGCACATCCCGGCCGTCCATGAACGCATGGATGCGCACGTCTGAAACGCCGCTTTCGACCGCATGCCTCACCAAAGCGAAAAGGTGCTCGTTGGAGGAGTGCACGCCGCCATCGGAAAGAAGGCCCATCAAGTGCAGGGCACGCCCAGGCTCCTTCGCCGCCTCGAGAGCATGGTTGATAACCTCGTTGTTGCATATGGAACCCGTGCGACATGCCATATTGATGCGCGAAAGCTCCTGATGGACGACACGGCCCGCACCGATGTTGAGGTGCCCAACCTCGGAGTTGCCCATCTGCCCGGCGGGAAGGCCGACTGCCTCGCCCGAGGCCTCAAGCTTCGTCCAACTGCAGGTATCGAACAGGCGGTCAAGGCATGGGGTGTTCGCAAGCGAAACCGCGTTGCCCGGGCCGGGTTCGGCAAGCCCCAGGCCATCCATGATGATCAAGCATGCGGGAAGGGTCAGCGAACCACGATCGATCCCGGCCATTACAGGCACGCTTTCACGAGGGTTATGAACTGGTCGGCCTTCAAAGAAGCTCCGCCGACAAGCCCGCCATCGATATCGGGCTGCGCGATCAGGGACTCCACGTTGCCGACGTTCATCGAGCCACCGTAAAGCACGCGCATCTGCTCCGAGACTTCGGAACCGAACAGCTCGTCGAGCGTCTGGCGAATGGCATGGCAAACCGCCTGGGCTTGCTCAGGCGTTGCCGTGCGGCCCGTGCCGATGGCCCAGATGGGTTCGTAAGCGACGACGCAACGTGCAGCGTCGCCGGCGTCGATGCCGGCGAACGCGGCTCTCACCTGAGCGCAAACGAATTCCTCGGTCGTTCCCTCATCGCGAACGGCAAGCGATTCGCCAACGCAAACGACGGCGTAAAGGCCAGCATCGATGAGAGCGTGAACCTTGCGATTGACGTCCTCGTTGGTCTCGCCGAAATAACCACGGCGCTCAGAGTGCCCCACGATCGATGCCGTGCAGCCGACCTCCTTGATCATCGGAATCGAGGTTTCTCCGGTATACGCTCCGGAAGGCTCCCAATGCACGTTTTGGGAGCCGGTCTGGACAGGCTGATGATCGAAATCGAAAACGTTGCATACGCCCTTCAAATCGACCGCCGGCGGGCAAACAAGGACATCTACCTTATCGGCCCAATCCTTGTAGAAATTGTTCGAGATCTTCTGAGCAAGCACCACGGCCTCTGCGTAGGTGTTGTTCATCTTCCAGTTCCCGGCCATCAACGGCTTACGCGCCATGTCTCAATCCTTTCAAGAGCTGCCCTGTTCAAAATAAACGATAAGGAGGGGACGAACGCCCCCTCCCGACATGTTACTTCCTCAGCGCCTCGACACCGGGCAGGGCTTCTCCCTGCACCAATTCCATACTGGCGCCGCCACCGGTCGAGATGAAGGTCATCCGGTCGGCAAGCGAGAACATGTTGACCGCGGCAACCGAATCGCCACCGCCGATGATGGTGTCCGCGTTGGTGTTTTCAGCACACGCATCTGCAACCGCCTTGGTACCGGCCGCAAACGGCGCCATCTCGAAGACGCCCATGGGACCGTTCCAGAAGACGGTGGAACCTTGCGCGATCGCATCGGCGTACAGCTTCGCCGTTTCAGGGCCGATGTCCAGCCCCATCATATCGGCCGGGATATCATCGACCGAGCAGGTCTTGGTGTTGGCGTCGGCCGCGAAGGCGTCGGCGCAGACGACGTCGACGGGCAACAGCAGCTGAACGCCCTTGCTCTTGGCCTTCTCGATCATCGCAGCGGCGCGCTCGACCCAATCGTCTTCCTTAAGCGACGTGCCCACTTGCTTGCCCTGGGCCAAAAGGAACGTGAAGCACATCCCGCCGCCGATGATGAGGGTATCGCACTTGTCCATCAAAGCATCGATGACCTTGATCTTATCGGATACCTTCGATCCGCCCAGTATGGCAACGAAGGGGCGTTTTGGCTGATCAAGCATGCCCGAAAGCGTGGAAACCTCGCGCTGCATAAGTTTTCCGGCATAAGCGGGAAGAAGGGCGGCGACTCCCGCGGTGGATGCATGGGCCCTATGCGCGGTGCCGAACGCGTCGTTGACATAAGCGTCCGCAAGATTGGCGAGCTCGGCGCAGAAAGCAGGGTCGTTTTTCTTCTCGCGCTTGTCGAAGCGAAGGTTCTCAAGCACCACCACATCGCCATCGCCCAAAGCCGCGACCTTCTCGTGGGCATCCTCGCCGACGGTATCGCTCGCGAATGCAACCGGACGGCCAAGAAGCTCGGAAAGACGCATGGCGGCGGGACGGAGGGAGAATTTCTCCTCATAACCTTCGCCAGCGGGACGGCCAAGGTGACTCACGAGGATGACGCGAGCCCCCGCATCGATAAGCTCCGTGATCGTCGGCAGAGCGGCACGGATGCGCGTATCATCGCTAACCTGACCATCGGCTACCGGGACATTGAAATCAACGCGCACCAAAACGCGCTTACCGCAGGAATCGAGCTCTTCAACTGATTTGATATCGGACATGACGTTCCTTTCAAATAAAACGGGCGGCCTGAAAGCCGCCCGCCAAGCACGGATAGACCGTTTACAGCAGGATCTTGACGAGATCCTTCACACGATTGGAGTAACCCCACTCGTTGTCGTACCAGGAAACCACCTTGACAAGGTTGGACTTACCGCCCATGACCATGGTCAAGCCGCTGTCGAAAATGGAGGAATGATCGTTGCCGACGATGTCAACCGAAACGATGGGGTCGGCGGTGTATTCGAGAATGCCGGCAAGCTCGCCCTCGGAAGCCTTCTTCAGAGCTTCGTTGATTTCCTCGACGGTGACCTCGCGCTCAAGCTCGACCGTCAAGTCAACCATGGAGCCGTCGGGCGTGGGAACGCGCGTTGCAAAACCATCGAGCTTTCCCGCCAATTCGGGAAGCACGAGAGCGACCGCGCGAGCAGCGCCGGTCGTCGTCGGGATCATGGAAAGGTTCGCGGCACGGGCGCGACGAAGGTCCTTGTGAGGAAGATCGAGGATCTTCTGGTCGTTGGTATAGGAGTGGATGGTGTTCATATAGCCGCGCTTGATGCCGAAATTCTGCAGAAGAACCTTGGCAACCGGGGCAAGGCAGTTCGTGGTGCAAGACGCATTCGAGATGATGTTGTGCTTTTCCTTGTCGTAATCACCATCGTTGACGCCCATAACGACCGTGATATCCTCGCCCTTCGCCGGGCACGTGATAACGACCTTCTTCGCACCTGCCTGGATATGCTTCGAGGCGCCCTCGCCGGTCTTGAAGAAGCCGGTGGATTCGACGACCACGTCGATATCGAGATCAGCCCAGGGAAGGTTCAGCGGCTCGCGATCGCAGAAGGTCTTGACGGCATGGCCATCGGCGATGAAGCCATCATCGGTCAGCTCAACCTTATCGAAGAAACGACCATGTACGGAATCGTATTTCAGCAGATGGGCAAGTGCCTCGAGGTTACCGGGATCGTTCACCGCAACAATATCCACCGCGGGATCTTTCGCCATTGCGCGGAATACCAAGCGGCCGATACGACCGAAACCATTGATAGCAACTCTGATTGCCATTGCGTATCCCCTTTCGAAAAGATACTCAACTCTTGCCAAACAGCAAAAGTGTAACGCGTGCGCAAGTAAACGGAGGGAATAATCCGGTAGACGGTCGAATCAAGGCCAGCAGGCAAACCGAAGAGCGGCGAGCCAATGGATGAGCCGACCGCGTCATCACGCGTCGCGCTGCTGCGTCGCCTCTTTTGCCAGCTGCTCGATGCGGCGTACGCGATGGTACACGGCGGACTTCGACAAGGGAGGATTCGCCAGCTGCCCCAGCTCTTTCAGAGAGGCATCGGGGTTTGCAACGCGCAGACGGATAAAATCCTGCAAGGCGGGAGGAAGGCCGTCGATGCCGCCCTTCGATTCGAGAAGCACCCTGATAGCCTGGATCTGGTCGATCGATGCCCGGGACGCTTTGGCCTGATTCGCCACCTCCGCATTGATTTGACGGTTCACATCGTTTCGAACGCTTTTGATAACGCGGGCGTTCTCCATTTGCAGTGCACTTGCGTGCGCCCCGACGACGGCCAGGAATTCAAGAATGGCCGAACCGCTTTTCAAATAAACCATATAGGAATTGCGGCGCTGCATGACGCGGGCGTTGATCCCTTTGCGCTCCATGAGCTCGCAGATGCCCATCGCGAGATCCTCCGTTTCGACGATGATCTCGAAATGAAAATCACCACGAGGATCGGAAACGAAACCGCTTCCCAAAAACGCGCCGCGCAAATATGCGGCGGAACAGCAATCCTTGGCGATAAGCTGCTTGGAAACCCCTAGCTCAAGACCACCTTCGGCATTTAGCACGCCCATATCGAGCAGCGCTTCGGCCAACCGGGGCTGCACCGGGCACTCGATAAGGTAATTCGGGGTTTTGTGCAGCACGCTGCGCCTGACGGTCAGCGCCGTCTTCAGATGGTAGAGCTCGTGAAGCAATTTGATGACGAGCCTCGCCACGGAGGGGACGTCGGTGGCAACCTCGACCCGATAGCGGTTTCTTCCCGAAACGAACAGCGTGCCCTCGATGCGAACCAAAGCGGCGAGCACGGCTTTATCGCAATGACTGCAAACGCCCTCCACGCGGGAGATCTCGTCTTTTACCTCCGACGTGAACGACATAGCCCGAGCACCTCCGTAAACGCTTCTCGCAGAGCGACCGGGTCATGCCACGTTGGGCGTACGGGATCGACAAGGTTTCTCACGATGACTTTCGGACCCGCCGATTCGATGGCGTTGATGTCTTGCTCCGTGATCCGAACAGGACGAATAGGGCGGCCGCTCGAGTCGTGGGGGTCCAAGGCCCCAGGCACGGAGAAACGATCATTCGAACCCATGCGTGCGACGCCGCGGGATTCATCTTCGCCTTGAGTTGCCGAGGAAGGCGGCAATGCGCTATGGACGAGAACGTAATCGAGCAGCCCTCGCATTCCGTGATCCATGAGCGAGCGCACATGCTCACGCGCCGTCATGCCCCACGTTTCGCCCTGCATATCGGCGAGGGAGCAAACGAAGAGGACGGTCCCCCTCGACTGGCGGATCGCATCGATGACTCCCGGTACCAGCAGGTTGGGAATGATGGAGGTGAACAGGCTGCCCGGCCCGAGCACAACAAGATCGGCTGCGCGGATCGCCTCGGCAGCCGGCTCGTAGACGACGATGGAGCCGGAGCTTCTGAGCTGAACATTGGCGAGCGCGCAGCGCGAATGGCAGGCAACGGCCTGGCCTTCGATATAGCGCCCGTCACGCGTTCTCGCCACGAGCGAGACGCGATCGAGCGTGGAAGGGTACACGTGCCCGCGCGCGTTGAGAAGCTTCTCGCACAGAGCCACCGCTTCGGGGAACGACCCGGTCGACTCCTCGAGAGCCGAAAGCATGAGATTGCCGAGCGTGTGGTTGTCGGCAAAGGGAAATCGATACTTGAAAGCCTTCGTCAGCGGATCGTCCGCATCGGCCGCCATAGCGCAGATGCATTTGCGGATATCGCCCGGAGGCGTCACGTTCGCCTTATCGCGTAGGATGCCGGTCGATCCCCCGTCGTCGGCCATCGCCACGACGGCGGAGGTTTCGAGCCCAAGCGATAGCAAGGTACGGATGGACACGGGCGCACCCGTGCCACCGCCGATAACGACCGCGCGCAAATGCTCGGCCGGCTTAACGACAGGTTCGGCGACCATGAGGGGGGCGAACTTATCGGTAAGCGAAGGATCATGGGGAAAGGATAGCGTATTCGCCTGCGGCAAGCCCGTCATCAGCGAGCCCCCGCCTTGTGCCCAGATGCGCCCGACGACGCGTCCGAGGAGATGAGCGATCCATCGACTCCCTCGGCCAGCTTAAGGTCACGGTGTGCGACGCTTACCCGATAACCCTTGCGCTTGAGATGCTCGCCGGTCGCCTCCGCGATGGCGACGCTGCGATGCTGACCGCCCGTGCAACCGACAGCGATCGCGAGCTGCTGCTTACCCTCGGCCACATACCCCGGCATAACGCAATCAAGCAGTCCTTGCCAGGCCTTCAGGAAATCCTCGGTCTCGGACCGACAGAGCACATAGTCGCGCACGGGCTTGTCGAGGCCCGTAAGCGGGCGAAGTTCCAGATCGTAATACGGATTCGGGAGGAACCTGACATCGATGACCAGATCGGCATCGATCGGCGCGCCATGCTTGAACCCGAACGAATAGACCGTCACTTGAAGACCTTGACGGAGCTTGCCGGTGGAGAAAAGCGACGTTATGGTGCTGCGCAGCTGCTGCGGAAGCATCTCGGTGGTGTTGATGACGTGATCGGCGACATCGCGAAGGTCGCAAAGCATCGCCCGCTCGCGCTCGATGCCGGCAGCAATGGAGGAACCGTCGGTGCAGAGCGGATGACGGCGACGGCTCGACTTGTAACGCGCGATAAGCTTAGAATCGTCGGCATCGAGGAAGAGCACCCGCGTGTCGATTCCCGATTCCTTGATCCTTGACAGCTCTGTTTTCAAGCTATCGAAGAACGAGCCGCTCCGCGCGTCGCAAACCACCGCAAGGCGACGATAGGCATCAGGCTGCCCGGGTATGGACGTGAGGGACAGAAGATTCCCGATAAGCGAAGAAGGCAGGTTATCCACGCAGAAATAGCCAAGATCCTCGAACGCATGCATGGCCTCGGTGCGTCCCGCACCCGACATCCCGGTCACGACCACCAATTCCGGCATGGCCGCTAAGACATTTTCGTGTTCAGTCATCGTCAACCCTACTCTACCCGACAACGGTTTCGTCTTCTCTATCGGCATTATACTGCTTGAGCACCTCGTACAGTTCCCGGGCGACGTCTTCGGGCACCACATGGGCATCAAGGATATCCTCCAAACCGGCATCGCGAAGTCGCTTGAAACTCTTGAAGTGCTTCAACAGCGCCTTCTTGCGCACCGGACCCAAACCGCGAACCTCGTCCAAGATGCTTGCCGTCATCCCTTTACCCCGAAGATCACGATGGAACGTGATGGCGAAGCGATGGGCCTCGTCACGCACTTGCTTCACCAGATACAGGCTGGCGCTGCCGCTCGGAAGCACGACCGGCCCGCTTTCCTGCCACGGGACGAACAGCTCCTCGTCGCGTTTCGCCAAACCGCACAGGGCGATATCGTCAATGCCCATGCGCTCGAATTGCTCCATAACGGCACGAAGCTGGGGCAAGCCGCCGTCGAGGATGATGAGATCGGGCTTCGATCCGAACCTTTGATCCTCCATGCGCTGCGCGCAATAGCGCCGCTGCATGACCTCCTGCATCGAAAGAAAATCGTTTGCCTCGTCAAGCTGGGCTTTTATTTTGAAGCGGCGATACTGACCTTTGTCGGGCTTCCCCGCCGTGAAGACAACCATCGAGGCGACGGTATAGGTTCCATGATTGGTCGAGATGTCGAAGCATTCGATGCGCATCGGCGGCCCCGGCAATGCGAGCGCGCTTTCAAGCTGGAGCAGGGCATCGTTTATGCGCTTGTCCTCGTAGCTGGTGCGAACCTTATAGCGCATCAACGTATGCTGCGCGTTGCGTTCGGCCATTGCGAGCAGTTCCGATTTCTCGCCACGCTCGGGAGCCGAAAAGCGCACCTTCGCCTTGTGGGCGCTCGCCAGCTTCTCGGTAAGCCACGACTCCATCGCCTCTCGGTCTTCCGGAAGCAACCTTGCGATCACCTCATGCGGAATGGAGGTCGTCGAATCGTAATATCGGAGCAGGAACATGTGAAGCAGATCGTCATCCGGAACGTCGAGGCCGCGGTTGAGCACGAATTCGTTGCCGTTGATGACACGGCCCTCGCGCACCTGGAACACATGCACCCCCGCGATGGTTTCTTCGCGGAAAAAGCCGATGACGTCGGCATCGAGGTTACGCGACGACACGGCATGCTGCTTGTCTACCAGCCCATTGACGGTATCTATGCGAGATTTGATGCGTGCAGCCCGCTCGAAGTCGAGATCCGCCGCCGCCGTATGCATCTCCTCGGTAAGCTCGGCGACGAACTCCCGATGATTTCCCGACAGGAATCGCTCGATACGTTTCACGTTTTGAGCATATTGCTCCTGAGTGACGCGGCCGCAGCAAGCACCGGGACCGAGACCGACGTGGCAATCGAAACACGGCCGGCTGTTGCCTTCCAGTAACGCAAGGGGATCTTTCTCCAAGCGTTTCGTAAGCGCGCGCCAATCCGCGCAAGTTGCTGCGCAAATGGGAACAACCTTCCGCGCGATGTCGACCATCCTGCGCGCCGCCCTGCTGTCGGTATAAGGCCCGAAATAACGCGTGCCAACGCGATGCTTCTCGCGCGTGTATTTGATCGCCGGGAACACATCCCCTTTCGTTAACGCGATGAAAGGATATGACTTGTCGTCTTTGAAGTCCGCGTTGAACCAGGGGGAATACTGATTGATGAGGTTCTTCTCGAGCACCAGGCTTTCATGCTCGTTGGAAACCACAATGTACTCGAATGAGCTGATTTGGTTGACGAGCAGGGGGATTTTAGCGCGATCATCTTGAAAGTTGACGTACTGGCGCATACGTGCCCTAAGCTGCTTGGCCTTCCCGACGTAGATCACCTGGCCCGCCGCGTCCTTCCACAGATACACGCCGGGCAACGTGGGGACGGCATCGAGCTCGCGCTTGATGCGCTCAAGCTTTTCCTCGCGTGTCTCCGTCGAGCCCCCGCCCGCAGCCGCGCCGCCGCTCGAAGGCGCCTTAGCGCCCGAGGCGGCAGACGGCTCGGGGGACACAGGCGTTTCGCATACTCCTTCAGCATCGTCCGCGCGCAAAGCCCGCGCATCAAGCTGCTGAAAATGTTCCGGCTTACTCATGGATGATGCCTACCTATCGACAACCGAGATATTGGCTCTGAACGAGATCGCACGAGGCGTGTCCAACGACTCGAAATCGACGATATACGCGCGCTTCACGTCGTCAAGCTCGCGAACGACCCCCGCGCCGAACACGGAATGCATGATTTTCGTGCCAGGCGCAATGCGGGAAACCGCCTGGGCGTCGACAAGCCGACGATCGACCATGGCGTAGGCAACGCGCGCGTCGTCGAGCTGCGTATCGGTTTGCCTGTTGGAGAATTGAAGCGTTTGCGGGTCGATGTCGAGCAGAAAACGCGACGGATAACGCGAGCCGCCCTGATGGTTGAACCCTTCCGCCTCGCTGAGATACAAACCGTCTCGCGCGCGGGTAAGCGCCACGAAGCAAAGACGGCGCTCCTCCTCCATCGCTTGAGGCGTATCGGTTTTTCGCGACGGCAGGACGCCTTCGGATAGAGAGCACAAAAACACATGCTTGAACTCGAGGCCTTTGGCGGCATGGATGGTCATGAGCTTCACCTTGTCCTCGGCGCTGTCGTACGCATCGGCGTTGGTGAAAAGCGCGACGTGCCGCAAGTAGTCCTCAAGGGATGTCTCTTCCCCGCAGGAGGCTTCGAACTCGTGCACGGACTGTTTGAGCTCGGCGATGTTGTCGAGCCGATCCTGGGAACCTTCGGTGCGCAGCATACGCTCATAGCCGCTGACGTTGAGGATGTCCGAAAGTACTTCCGAGGCCGAACGCCGATCGCAGGAAGCACAGAAACGATGAACGAGGTCGAGGAACGCCCTGGCCTTCGTCCCACGGAAAATCTCGTCTTCGACGGTGAGCTCGAGGGCGTGCAGGAGCGTGCACCCATGGGAAGCGGCATAATCGCGGAGATACGCCTGGCGACGGTTGCCTATATTGCGCTTCGGGACGTTAACCACCCGCGAAAACGACAGATCGTCCTGAAAAGCGACAAGGCGAAGGTACGAAAGGGCATCCTTGATCTCGCGTCTCGCGAAGAAGGGCACCCCGCTATACACGACATGGGGAATACGGTCTTTTAGCAAACGCTCCTCGACAACGCGCGAGGCGTAATGAGCCCGGTACAGAATTGCGATGTCGCGAAAAGCAATCCCCTCGCCATGCAATGCTTGCACGCCCTGGGCGATCCACGTCGCCTCGTCATCTGAGGAAGCGGCATGATGCCAAACCGTAGGCCCCCTCTGAGCACGTGTGGGGACAAGCTTCTTTTTCACACGAAGCTTGTTTTTGTCGATGAGCGAATTGGCAACCGAGAGGACGGCGGGCACGCTCCGATAATTCTTGAGCAGCATGATCGTCTTCGCCGATGGGAAACGCTTGTCGAAGTCGAGCAGGAAACGGATATCCGCGCCTCTCCATGAATAGATGGTTTGATCCGGGTCGCCGACGACGAACAGATTGCCATGGAACGCGCACAGAACCTCGACGAGCCCGAACAGTTCCGCATCCATATCTTGGTATTCGTCGATCATGATATATTCAAGGCGCTGCTGCCACTTTTGCCGAATATCGGGGTATTCGCGAAATATATGCAGGACGAACGCGATTAAATCGTTGTAATCAAGCGCAAAGCACTTCTTTTCCTGATAAAGGTACCCGTAAAAGATGATGTCCTTGACCGATTGCGCCTCGAGATATTTTCGGCGCAGGTCTTCAAGCGGGATAGCCAGCATGTCCAAATAATACGCTGGCCGCTCTTTGATCTTGATCATCTCGATCATGTCGCGGGCATGCGAGAACGTCATGTCGCGTAGCGTGAGATTTCGTTCCTCATAGATAATCTTCAGCATGGAGTCGATATCCGATTCATCCAAAACGACGAAATTCTTCGGATAGCTGACGGCGTGGGAATCTTCCTGCAGGATAGTGACGCAAAAGCCATGGAATGTGTTGATGTAACCCGTATCGTTGTCACCCGTGAGGCGCCGAATACGCCGGCGCATTTCGTTGGCAGCCTTGTTCGTGAAGGTGACGCACAGGATGTTGCCCGGAAGGATGCCTATTTCATTGACGAGATACGCGAAGCGCTCGGTGAGAGCACGCGTTTTCCCCGTGCCCGCGCCGGCGATGACGCGCACGAACCCCTCGGTCGTGGTAACGCATTCCAGCTGCTCGGCGTTCAGGCGAGGGGAAGCTTCGCCCGAAACATCAGCGGCCGATGCGAGTTCTTTATATGTCTCAATGTCGCTCATGTTCCATAGTCTAGCAGAAAAACGTACACATGTTCCCCTTAATCCGAAACCTTTCGAGAAAGGTGACCGCGAAGAACCGCGACGCAATACACAAGCGCCGCAAGCGAGATAAAGGCCCCGACAAAGCCAACGAGATTCAACCCCGCATACGTGCAGACCCCGCCACCGATAAAGCTGCCCGTTCCGATGCCAAGGTTGAAGATGCCCGAGAAGATCGCCATGGCAACCGTTTGCGATCCCGACGGGGCGACTCGGATGATCTCGGATTGGTAAACGATGCTATACACTGCGCCGCATACCCCCCAGATGAAGCAAACCGCGAACGCTGCGGCAAACGACAGGGCGCCGATAGCCATGCACGCCAAGGAAAGGGAGACGCCTCCGACGGACGCCACCAGGAACAGCATCGGGAATCGAGGGAACAGGCGCGGGCAGAGGGCGCTGCCGACGATGCCGGACAGGCCGAAGGCGACAAGCACGAACGTCACCTCGCCGCTCGTCAGACCACCTATTTGCAAAAGGAACGGCTCAATATAGCTGTAGCCGGTGTAAAAACCCATCGCATACAAAGCCGTAACGACGAAAATGCCGATCAGGGCCTTGTTCGACAATATTGTGGGGACGTCTTTCAAAGTGAACGGCTTTTCCCGCTCAAGCCTGGGGAAAACGAAGACCAGGTACAGAAACACCAATGCAGAGATAACGGCCACGCACGCGAAGGTCATGCGCCAGCCGAGCCAAAGCCCGACCGCACGCCCAAGCGGCAGCCCGAGCGTGTTCGCGAGCGCGGTGCCCGCCTCGACAGCGGCGAGGGCCAAAGGTCCATGAACGGGTTTCACGACGCGGACGGCGACAGGAGCGGCGATAGCCCAAAACACCGAATGCGCGCACGCGACCACCAAACGCGCGCCCATGAGCATTCCATAGCTCGAGGATATAGCCGAAAGAAACTGCCCCGCGCAAAACACGGCAAGGACGAGCAGGATAAGGGGACGAAAGCGCATGCGCGATGCAGCGATCATCAGCGGCAACGAAAGCAGCATCACCGCCCAGGCATACACCGAGACGATCAAACCGGTCTGCCCCTCCGAAGTGCCGAAGGTGGTACCGATATCGGTAAGAAGCCCGACCGGCATGAACTCGGAGGTGTTGAAGATGAACGCCGAAACGGTAAGCCCGATAAGCGGCAACCATTCGGCGATCGACATCTTCTGATCAACGAACTGAGACAAAACCTGATCCCCCACCTCAACGTACGCGCAAACGAGCTATCCCCATCATCAGAACGCTCACGCAAGAGAGCCGATGCAAACAAGTTAGGCATTCTAGCACCGACAAGTCTGGGAAGGAGATCCTGCCCCAACCACCACATACATTATCGAATAGCGGTCAGGTCGATTCGTACGCCAGCCATATGGTGGTGTTAGGTTTCGTAATTGTTAACTCTTGGTTTCCCTTGTATGTCGCTCATTATAATGCGATGCATCGAGACAAAGCACAAGGAGGAATGCCATGACCTATGCCGAGCGAATCATCGAGCAGGTAAAGGCGAAAAACGCCGACCAGCCCGAATTCATCCAAGCCGCAACCGAGGTTCTCAACACGCTGGGGCCCGCGCTCGACGCGCACCCCGAGTTCGAGGAAAACGCCCTGCTCGAACGCATTATCGAGCCCGAGCGCATCATCCAATTCCGCGTCCCGTGGGTTGATGATTCCGGCAAGGTGCAGGTCAATCGCGGGTTTCGCGTTGAGTATAATTCGGCAATCGGCCCCTACAAGGGAGGCCTGCGCTTCAATCCGACGGTGACGCTGGGCATGCTGAAATTCTTGGGCTTCGAACAGATCTTCAAGAACGCCCTGACCACGCTGCCCATGGGCGGCGGCAAGGGCGGCTCCGACTTCGACCCGAAGGGCAAATCGAACAACGAGATCATGCATTTCTGCCAATCGTTCATGACTGAGCTCTGCCGTCATATCGGGCCGAACACCGACGTGCCCGCAGGTGACCTGGGTGTCGGCGGTCGCGAGGTCGGGTACATGTTCGGCCAGTACAAGCGCATTCGCGACGAATGGACCGGCGTGCTGACCGGCAAAGGCCTCACCTTCGGCGGCTCCCTGGCACGCACGGAGGCAACCGGCTATGGCTTGGTCTACTTCGTTGATGAGTACCTGAAATCTCAAGGAGACAGCTTCGAGGGCAAGAGCGTCGTCGTGCATGGCTCCGGCAACGTCGCGATCTACGCCATCCAGAAGGTTGCGCAGCTCGGTGGCAAAACGATCGCCTGCTCGGACACGAAAGGCTGGATCGAAGACGCGGAGGGCATCGATTATCAGGTGCTCGAGCATGTGTACAACAAGAAGCGTTCCGGCAACGACAAGGGCGTTAGCCTGGCAATGTACGTCGATGAGCGCCCGAACGCGAAATGGCACGAGGGCGACGGCCGCGGCGTTTGGCAGCTTCCCTGCGACATCGCCCTTCCCTGCGCGCGCGAGAACACCCTTCATCTCGAGGATGCCAAGACGCTGGTGGCCAACGGTTGCAAGGCGGTTGGCGAGGGCGCGAACATGCCCACCACGCTCGATGCGACCGAGTTCTTCCTCGAAAACGGCGTCGCATTCATGCCCGGCAAGGCGGCGAACGCCGGCGGCGTGCTGGTCTCCGGTCTTGAGATGAGCCAGAACGCCGAGCATCTGAGCTGGACCTTCGAAGAGGTTGACGGCAAACTCGAGCAGCTGATGCGCGGCATGTTCCATAACGTTGACGACACCGCCAAGGAATTCGGCCATGAGGGCAACTACGTCATGGGCGCGAACATCGCCGGTTTCCTGAAGGTTGCCGATGCGATGATGGCCCAGGGCATCGTCTAAGCACCCCGTACATAGCGCACTGCATCGAAAAGGCTTCTCGATCGTCATCGAGAAGCCTTTTCCGTCAAATGGGCACGAACAAAAGGAACGCGCCTATCAACCAAGCGATCCGTTTGCCGTGTTCAAGGAGTGCGGAACGAAACGCTCAGCGAACTAGAGATGCTCGCGAACCCAGTCTATATTGCCTTGAATGGTGGCGATCAACTCGGAGACATCATCGAAGGTGCGCATGGGGCGTAAAAACTCGACGAACTCCACTTTGATGGAGGCTCCATAGATATCTCCGGCGAAATCGAGGATGTGCACCTCGCAATTCGCCTTGGAACGATCGGCGAACGTTGCAGCCACGCCGATATTGACGGCAGCCTTGTACCGCGCTCCCGCAACGTTCGCGTAAGCGGCGTAAACGCCGTCAGCAATCGGACGCATCTGATCGGGAATCGACAGATTCGCCGTGCGGATACCCATGTCGGCGCCCTCGCCTCGACCCGCCTCGACAACACCGGTAACGAAGTACGGACGCGTCAGAAGCGCGTTCGCCTCCGAAATGCTCGAATCGGCAAGCAAGAGCCGGATACGCGTCGCCGTGACCGGAGAACCGTCGGAGCTTTTCAACTCGTGCGCATCGACCATCATGCCATGGGCGCTCGCCCACCGACGAAGCTCCTCAACCGTCCCGCTCGCTTTGACGCCGAAACGAAAATCTGATCCAACGTGCAAATGCGCAGGTACGCCCTCGCCGAACGTGCGCGCAAGAAATTCCTCGGGCGAGCTCGACGCGAAGTCACGCGTGAAGGGAAGCGCCACGACCGCATCAACACCGGTTTCCGCGAGCATTTCAAGACGCTCGTCGTTCGACATGAGCTTGCGAAGCCGCTGCGCATGGAACATCTCGTCAGGGTCGATGTCGAAGGTCAACGCGATCGACTTCCCGCCGCTGGCCTTTGCCGTCTCCTTGGCGCAATCGATCAGGTAACGATGGCCCATATGAACGCCGTCGAACACGCCGAATGCGCAGGAAGAACCCAGGAAGAACGACTTGTCGAATGATGCGTCGGCTTTAAGAATAGTCGCCACGAGAAACCCCCGTCTGAAACACGCAACACGGTTTGAGCGCATTGCGATCACTATCGAATTCGTAAATGGCCACCAAGGTGTTGTTCGCGATCATACTGATACGCTCATGCCCAGTTAAGGGCGCATTCGAAGGAACAACGCCCGAAGTGCAGGCGCAGGCCTCCGCCGCGGCAAGGGCATGATCGTACTCGAAAAGAGATACCTGATCAACCGCAAGAAGCGATCCGTTGGAGATGCGCTTTGAAAGAGCTTCGTCGGCAAACACGAAGCGATAGCCGAGCAATTTCACGGGATCAAGCGAAGCACGGGCACCTACCTCTTCAAGCGTGTCGAGCGATACGCAATCCCGCAACGTAACCGTACCCGCCTGCAAGCGCCTCAAGGCACCTAGATGAGCAGGACACCCTAGAGCGTTACCGATATCACGGGCAAGGGCGCGGATATAAGTTCCCTTCGACACGTAGAAGCGGATATCCCATTCAAGCGGCTCGGCGGCGCCATCACCGCGCACCTCGAGAAGATCAGCCGCGAAAACCTCGATATCACGCGGCTTCAGCTCGATGATGTTGCCGCGCCGCGCTTCGTCGCATGCCTTCTTGCCTCCCACCTTGATGGCGGAATACGCCGGTGGAAGCTGCTTATGAGAACCGCGCAGCCCATCGACGAAGCGCTGGGCAAACCCGAAGTCCCGCATCTGCGCCGAAGGCTCACCCCGGCGGATGACCGTGCCTTGCGCATCGTCGGTGTCGGTTGCAGCGCCGAACGTGATGGTTGCGCGATAATGCTTGTCATGGCTGGTGAGAAAGCCTGCCAGACGAGTAGCGGGACCAATGCATATGGGCAGAACGCCGCTTGCCATGGGGTCGAGCGTTCCCGTATGCCCGACACGCTTCTCACCGAAAACGCGACGAGCGCGATTCACCACATCATGGGAAGACATGCCGGACGGCTTATCGATGCCGACGACGAGCGACAACCCGGAGCTACCGCGCTTCACGATGGGCGCACCGCCTCGGCAAGGGCCTTCCTCAAAAGCTGCACCGCCTCATCAAGGGGGCAATGCAGCGTGAAGCCGGCCGCAGCGACATGTCCTCCCCCGCCGAACTTACGAGCGATTTCGGAAACATCCGTGGCGTCCTTAGCGCGCAAGCTTCCCCTGACGCAGTCTTCCTGTTCACGCAAGACGCAGGCCACCCGCACCCCGCCGATCGATCGAAGGACGTCGATCAGGGGCTCGGCATCCGATTTAACGGCACAGGCCGCCTGGAAATCGGCCTTTGACAGGGACGTGATGGCGATCCCGAGGTTTTCGTCGAACACCATGCGCGAAAGGGCGATCCCCTCAAGGCGCACCGAAGCCTGCGTGCGGTTTTGGAAGATCGCACGAGAAATCGATGCTGGGTCTGCACCGGCTTCGAGCATTTGAGCGGCAAGCACGAAGCAACGCTCATCGGTATTCTGGTATTGGAAGCGACCCGTATCGGTCACAAGCCCCGTATAACAGCAGGTAGCCAGATCGCCCTCGCGCGACACGCCGAGGTAAGAGGAGATCTCCCAAACAAGCAGCGAAGCTGAAGCTGAATCCGGGTCCACATAGACGTGATCGCACATCGTGCCCTCAACCCCGTGATGGTCGATAGTGAAGGATTCATCAGCAGAATCGAGAAGGGCGCAGGCCTCCTGGCCGATGCGCTCACGGGTCGGAACATCGACGCCGATGAACGTCTTGCAATCGCCGTCAAACGAGCCGGCGAACACCAGTTCATCCGCAAGGGGAAGCGCCAACGCAAGATTGGGCTCGATCGGCTCGTCCTTCACGAGGACGACATGAGCACGCTTGCCCGCACGTCGCAGCGCGCACATGAGGGCGAGCTGAGAGCCAAGGCAGTCACCATCGGGGCTCACATGCCCGCAGATGACGAAATCATCGCATTCCAAAAGACGGCTGGCAAGCTCGAGCATCGTACAATTCGTCTGAGGTGAAACGGCCACGTTACCCCCCCTATGCGTCTAAACGCGCTTGAGCCGCATCGGCATCATCGGATGTCGCTGGCGCATCTGATGGATCCTGCTCGCAGTCGCCGTCGGACGCAAGGACGCCCTGAGCCGAGACATTGTTGCGCCAAGCGTCCCTCTCGAGGGCGTTAGCGATACGCTCAGCCTGATCAACCGAGCTGTCAAGGATGAACCGGAGCTGGGGCGCCACGCGCCAGGAAAGCTGGCGCGCCATAAGCGAGCGGATGCGCCCGGACGCCTTGGCGAAAGCGGACGCGACCGCCTCGTAGTCCTTTTTGTCGGCAGTATAAAAAACGTTGCAAGCGCTTCGGTCGTAGCTTACCTCGCAACCAGTGATGGTGACCAAGGATAAGCGAGGATCGGAGATCTCGAACAACAAGATGTTGGCGATGACCTCGCGAGCCTGCTGATTCACCTTGCGGTTCTGCGAACCTTGTTTCATGGGGAAACCTCCGATCCCGCTTGGCGCCCTACTCGACGCGCTCGACTTCCTTAATCGTGTAGCCCTCGATCAGATCGCCGATCTTGAGGTCCTGATAACCCGCGATGCCCACACCGCACTCGTAACCCTGCTTGACGGCCTTGACGTCGTCCTTGAAGCGGCGCAGCGAAGCCAGCTCGCCCTCGAAGATGACGGTGCCATCGCGCACGATGCGAACCTTGTCCTCGCGATGCAGCTCGCCCTCGGTGATGTAGCAACCGGCAATGGTGCCAACCTTGGGCACCTTGAAGGTCTCGCGAACCTCGGCCGTGCCGGTATCCTCTTCCACGATCTCGGGCTTGAGCAGGCCGACACGGGCCGCATTGATGTCCTCGATGGCTTGGTAGATAACGCGGTACAGACGGATGTCGACCTTTTCCTTCTCCGCCTGCTGCTTGGACTTGCCGGTCGGACGAACGTTGAAGCCGATGATGATGGCGTCGGAAGCGGCAGCCAAGGTGACGTCGGTTTCGGTGATGCCGCCGACGGCGGAGTGGACGATGTTGATCTTGACCTCGGACTGATCCATCTTGTTGAACGCATCGCGCAAAGCCTCGATAGAACCCTGCACGTCCGCTTTGACGATAAGGTTGAGATCGGTCTGCTTGCCCTCCTCGATGCGGTTGAACAGGTCATCGAGGCTCATATGGGCACGGGATTCCTGCTCGGCGAGGCGGGCACGCAGCGCACGCTCTTCAGCAAGTTTACGGGCATCTCGCTCATCGGCGAAAACGCGGAACTGGTCGCCCGCGACGGGAACGCTGTTCAGGCCGAGGATCTCGACCGGGTCGGCCGGCATAGCCTTGTCAACATGGTTGCCGCGCGGATCGACAAGCGCGCGGACGCGGCCATAGGAGGTGCCGGCAACGAGCGTGTCGCCCGGATGCAGCGTGCCGCGCTCGATAAGGACGGTGGCAACAGGACCGCGGCCCTTGTCAAGGTTCGCCTCGATGACGAAGCCGGAAGCCTCGGGTTCGGGATTAGCCTTCAGCTCGAGCACGTCCGCCTGCAAAAGGATGGTCTCGAGCAGGTCGTCGATATGCAGCTTCTTCTTAGCCGAGACGTTGACGAACATGTTCTGCCCGCCCCAATCCTCGGGGATGACGCCGTATTCGACAAGTTCTTGGCGAACGCGGTCGGGGTTCGCACCCGGCTTGTCGATCTTGTTGACGGCGACGACGATCGGCACCTCGGCGGCCTTCGCATGGTTGATGGCCTCGATGGTCTGCGGCATGACGCCGTCGTCGGCGGCGACCACGAGCACGATGACGTCGGTCACCTGCGCACCGCGTGCACGCATCGCCGTAAAGGCCTCATGACCGGGCGTATCAATGAAGGTGATCTGGCGGTCACCGATTTTAACCACCGAAGCGCCGATGTGCTGCGTGATGCCGCCGGCCTCGCCCTCGGCAACGCCGGTGTGGCGGATCGCGTCGAGCAAGGACGTTTTGCCGTGGTCGACATGGCCCATGACCGTGACGACAGGAGGACGCGGCTTGAGGTCTTCCTCGCTATCGTGGTACACGACGGCGAATTCCTCTTCGGGGGAGACGACGCGAACCTTGCGGCCCATGTCATCCGCGATAAGATCGATCAGATCCTCAGGCATCGATTGCGTCAGCGTAAGCACCTGGCCGAGCATGAACAGGCGCTTGATGACGTCGTTGGGAGCCACGCCGAGAAGCTCGGCGAACTCGGCGACGGTGGATCCTTGCGGGATCTCGACAACGGAGTCGTCGAGCACGAGCTCAGGGTCGAGACCGCGCTCGATAGCCTGAAGCTCCATGCGCTCACGAGCCTCGGCCTCGCGCTTCTGCTTGCGCTTCTTGCGGCGGCCCTCGCCCTCATGCGAGTTGGCCGCGGCAACGGCCGCGCGAGCCTCGGCAAGGACCTTGTCGCGCTGCAGCTCCTCGGCCTTGACAGCCATCTGAGCGTAACGATCCTCGCCGGCAAGGTTCATCTCGAGCTCGGGAACATGCTGCTCGACGCGCTGGCCCTTCTTGCCGCGCTTGCCGCCGCGCTGGTTGCGATTCTGGGCATTGCCGCCGCCGTTGCCTGCAGGACGGTTGCGGCCATCCGCACGCTGCTCGGCGCGCTGCTTCTCGATACGCGCCTTTTCAGACTCGATCTGGGACAGCAGGCTATCGAAACCGGATTTCCTCGGAGCTCCGACAGGAGCCGGGGCGGGACGGCGCTGGCCGGCGGCGGCAGCGCTCTTCGACGAGGACTTCGAACCGCGATTGCGAAGAGCCTCCTCGACGGCTTGCTTCTTCGCAACCTCCTTCGCCATGGCGGCCGCACGCGCACGGGCACGGCGCTCGGCCGCTTCGCGCGCAACGCGCTCCTTCTCAGACTCGATCTGGTGCTCGAGGCTGGCGAAGGGGCTGTTGGAAACCTTCTTGCGAGGGGCTCCGTCGCCGGAAGGCCGGGAAGAGCCATCCGAAGAAGCCTGCTTCTGCTCGCGAAGCGCACGTTCAGCTTCGCGAGCGGCGCGCTCCTGAGCAACAGCCTCGCGACGCTCGCGAGCTTCCTGCTCCTTCTTCGCCTTGGCCTCGGCACGCTCCTGGGCGAGTTTCTCGGTCTCCTCGGCGGAAGCCTCGCCGGCGCGTTCCTTGATTTCGGGCGCAAGGTTCTTGCGAATCTTCTGAACGTAAGGGTCTGCCAGCATCGATGCATGGCTCTTCGCAGGAATCTTCATTTCGCGAAGCTTGTCGAGCATATCCTTGCTCGACATGTTGAACTCCTTCGCCAACTCATGTACACGCATGCTGGCCATAAACCACTCCTTTACATTTCCTTCGCGACGCGCGCACGCGCGGCGACGATATCGGCGGCGATCGATTCATAAGCATCGCTGCCGAGCGTCGCCTTCAGCGCCCGGTCGAGCTTCTTCTTCTTGCACGCGGCTGCGAAGCATTCCTCGGAGCACACGTATGCGCCACGTCCGGGCGCACGTCCGGTCGCATCGAACGAGACCGACCCTTCGGGAGAGCGAACGATGCGCAAAAGCGACACCTTGTCCGCTTGCGCACCGCAAGCGATGCAGCTGCGCTGTCGTTTGATCTTTCCGCTTTGATCAGCCATCGATGCCTACCTGTTATTCCTCGTCAGCGCTGGCCTCGGCATGGATGCCGCAGTAGCGGCTGCCGGGACGGGCATGATTGCGACAGCGAACGCCCTCTTCGTTGACGTACGCGCATACCTCGGCCTCTTCGACATCATCCTCGTCGATGAGCATGTTCTCCTCGCTGATGAGCGGCTCACCGCTGAAGCTGGTTGACTTGATATCGATATGCCAGCCGGTCAGGCGGGCGGCCAGGCGAGCGTTTTGGCCTTCCTTGCCGATTGCGAGGGAAAGCTGATCATCGGGAACGATAACGGTGGCGTAATTGTTGCTCTCGTCGACGAGCACGCGGTCGACCTTCGCAGGCGACAGGGCGTTGGCGACGTACACGGCCGGGTCCTCTGCCCACTGGATAACGTCGACGCGCTCGTTGCGAAGCTCTTCGACGACCATGCGCACACGGCTGCCCTTCGGGCCGACGCAAGCGCCCACGGGGTCAAGGTTGTGCTCGCGAGAGGAAACGGCGACCTTAGAACGGGCGCCGGGCTCGCGGGCAATGGACTTGATCTCGACGAGACCGTCGTAGATCTCCGGAACCTCGATCTCGAAAAGTCGACGGATAAGGTCGGGATGGGTGCGCGAGACGACGATGGCGGGACGCGTTTGCTCACCGCGCATGCGGGGCTGATCGGAACCGGGATCGCGAACGTCGATGATCAGGACCTTCAAACGCTGATTGTGACGATAGTGCTCGCCGGCAGGGCGCTCGTTGCGCTCGCCCGGGTAGCGCTTGACATCGTAATGCGGAAGCTCGGCCTCCACGCCGTCACGAATCTTCACGATCGTGAAGTCAGGCGTGCCCTGCAGAACCGTGCAGGTTACCAGGTCGCCGACACGACTGGAGAATTCCTCATAGATGGATTGGCGTCCGGCCTCGCGAACGATGGTGGAAATGACGCTCTTGGCATTCTGCGCGGCGATGCGGCTCACGTCGGACGGGGTCACGTCGCGCTCGGTGAACTCCGAGTACTCGCCGGTTTCCTCATCAGGCTCGCCCACCGGCACGAGTTCGTACACGTAAATCTTACCGGTCTGTCGATCGATGGTGACTCGAGCATCCCATTCAAGATCCAGAATATGCTGATAGCTCTTGGCAAGAGACGCCTCAAGGCGCTCGATCAAGTAGAACTCGTCGATCTTGCGCTCGTGCGCCAACGCCTGCAGCGCTTCGATCAATTCAGATGTTGCCACGTTGGAATCCTTTCTATCAACAGTTCATCTAGGAACTGAAATCAACAATGCCCTTGAGGTGGGCGCGCTTCATATCCGAAAGAGGCAGTGCAAGGATCTCGCCATCGATTTCAAGGGACACTTCATCATCGGCTGCCGAGATGATTTTCCCCGTGAAGTTTGAACGGCCGTCAACAGGGTGCCCCATCTTGATGACGCAGACTTCACCGACGAAACGGGCGAAATGCTCAATCGTGCGAAGCGGTCGATCGATGCCCGGAGACGATACTTCCAGCGTGTACGCACCGGGGAACGGATCGAGCGCATCCATGATCTCATTGATCCATGCTTGAGCTTTCGCCAGTTCATCAAAGCTTACGCCATCGGGAGTGTCTATGAAAACGCGTATCGTGGGGGCTTTCTTCGCGCCTACCACTGAAACGCTAACCACCTCGATGCCCTCTTCGCAAGCACGGGGCTCAAGCGCCCCGAGCAGCTCCGATTCCTTCTTGCTAAGCACGCCATCACTCCTTTCAAGTGCCATTACAATAAAAAAAGCGGGTGAAAACCCACTTTCCACAAACGAAAGTTATACGCGATTGAACACGCAAGCTGTAAAGCTAAATAATTTATAGCACATCTGAGCATGTTTGCCTATGATGAAAACCGCTTGAAGCACGAATCATACATGAAAATAGGTTGCCGAAATGCCCGATGAACAAGCTAGAGCGTAACGCAAGCATCACAGGCGACGAAGGAGGAGGAACCGATCCCTTCGATCACGTCGCCCCCATCAGGGACCGCCGGCTCCTCTGCGCCGAACGCGCAGGAGATAAATCCCGCTTCCAAGCAAAGCTCCTCGAATGCGGACCGCGTACGTGCTTGGGCGAATATGCTTCCTGCGGCTTCAGCATCATGAGCAGATGTCAAGCCCGTAAAGGAGCGATCCGGAAATACCTGACCCTCATCAAGACGAAAAACCCCTTGGGCAACCCACAAACGTCCCCCGCTCTTCAGAACGCGTGAAAACTCCGAAAGCGCCAGAGGGAGATCCCAAACGACATTAAGCTCGCAATTGATGTAAATCAAGTCGAACGAGGAATCCAGGATACCCGCTTGAGCCAGGTCTTCCGGGTAAGCACACTGAAAACGCAGGTAGGTTGGCCATGCGGAACCCGCCCAATGATTATCCGACGCATGCGATATGGCACGCTCGATGCGGGACGGATTCGGATCGATGCCCAACACGAAACCTTCCGCCCCCACGTGATCCGAAAGCTCGTAGGCCCCTTTGCCGGCTCTACAGCAAACATCCAAGACCCGCGCACCGTAAAGCCCGGCAGGAATGCTCATAGCGCACTTGCCCGACCGCCTTCCTCCAGACGGCAGGGCGGCATAGTGCGCACGCATCAGTTCCTCGGCTTCGGCATTCATCTAACTTTTCTACCCCCCAACAAATGCAACGCTTGGAAATAAAAGCAACGCATCGCCAATAGGTCGAATCTAGCATGGATCATAGCAGACGGTTACCCCATAAACGATCATCTGTCCAAAGCGGACCGAAACCAAAACGAGTAACCTGGCACTAACCGACGAAAGGAACATCATGACCGACTTAACACCGGAACTTATCGCTGGGCTGATGAGCAACATCCCTGCAGGACAGACGGAATTCCGCGATGCGGTAACCATCAAGGAGTCGCAACCGGGCGGCGTCGTGTACGAGATTCAGGTTCCGGAAAGCCAGGCCAACCTGCACGGAACGATTTTCGGCGGTTTTATCAGCTGCATGCTCGAGGCGGCAGCGGGTATGGCCACATATGCTTACGGCTTATCCAATGTGGCCATCACGAATGCGACGAACTTCATTCGTGCCGTCAAACCGCAGCTTCTCACCGTTAGCGCGCATACGACGCACAAGGGACGCACCACGACCGTATGCCACATAGACATCAAGACCCAAGAAGGCAAGACGGTGGCGGAAAGCACCTTCACCATGTTCATCTTAGGACCGCTGGAGAAATAAGCGCTCTATAGGTAGCGCAACGGTGTTATTGGCCGGCAGGTGACACGTACCGGCCGGCGACGCAACATGATCCCAGCATCGCCGGTGCCTGGCCGATCTTATGATCAAACCTACGAAACGTTACAGCAAAAAAACCGTTACCGGAAGGCCAACGTTCCTGCCAGGATTTTCGTAAACGCGTTCACAAGAAGGCCCTTCTGGCGTTACCGGAAGATCAGGCATGGACGGAACCTGCGATATACCGGTCAAGTGCGGTGATCTTAAACCAAATGGGCCAAACAATGGAAACGCCCCCGAATTGCTCGGAGGCGTTTCCTGTTATGCAGCGATATCAAACGCCGTCGGCCTAGCCGAAGCGGTACTCGATACCCATCGTCGGGCCGGGATTGACCCACTTCTTGATGATGGTGCCCTCGCAGGCGATACGGCAGGTGCCGCACTCGAGGCAGCCGGCGTAATCGAAGGACTTGTGGCCGTCCTCATCGATCTTGTACAGCGCAGCCGGGCACACGCGCACGAGCTTAAGGAACTCCTCGTGGTCGACCTTGTCGATATCTTCCTCGCACAGCTCGATATGCGGGGTTTCCTCGTCGACCTCGTACTTGTTGACGGACAGCGCCTCATCGACGTTGACCGTGATCTCGCAAACCTTGCTCACAGCGCCTTCACCGCCTTACGAACCTCGCCGCCAAGCTTGAACAGCCCACGCTTCTTGATGATGGGCATCATGCGCTTCATGAGCGGCTTCTGGGGCTGACCGTCAACGCTGAACATAGCGTTGAAGATTTCCTTCACCATCACCGGGTAATCGGTGAACATGGAGTCCCATTCCTCCATGACGTGCGGCCACTTGGAGAACGTGCGCAGGTCCTGGATGACGAACGAACCCTCCATGGCGTCCTTGTAGGAAGCAAGACCCGCAGCCGAGGTGTCGCCGGCGTCGATAGCCTTAACGGCGGCCTCGGCGGCCATGCGGCCGGAGGCGACGGCGAAGTCCATGCCGCGCACCTGGTAGCCCATGTTCATGCACAGACCCGCGGTCTCGCCGGCAATGAGGCAGCCGTCGAAGATGTAAGTTGGGATCATGTTGTAGCCGCCCTCGGGAACCATATGACCCGAATGCTCGGTCATCTTAGCGCCCTTGATGATGGGGGCAACGGCCGGATGGTTCTTGAAGTCCTCGAGCATCTGGTAGACCGGCACCTCGTTGCGGCTGCCATCGGCTGCCAGCGAGATGGTGGCCACAAGACCCAGGCTGATGGATTCCTTGTTGGTGTACAGGAAACCGCCGCCGACGCTGCCCTTGGTGCAGTCGCCCACGAACAGCATTGCCGCACCCTCGCCCTCGGGGAGCAGGAAACGATCCTCGATGGTCTGCGCGGGAAGCTCGAAGACCTCCTTGATGCCGACGGCCATCTGGTTGGCCTTCGGACGGGGGTTGCCCAGGCAGCGCTCGGAGAGCATGGAGTTCGTGCCCTCGGCCAGGATGACCACCTGAGCGGTGATCTCGTCCTCGCCGGCACGAACGCCCACGACGCGACCGGACTCGTCCTTGATGAGCTCTTCCACGGCAATGCCGCAGATGTACTCGGCACCGGCATCCTCAGCCTGCTCGGCGATCCACTGATCGAAGGGGCCGCGCAGCACGGAGTAGGAATCCTTGCCCTCTTCGCCGAGTTCGGCGGAGGTGAAGTCAATGGTCATGTTGGATGCGGGATCCATCATGGCGATGCGCTCATGGGTGATCTTGCGCTCAACAGGAGCCTCGGTCTCGAAGTTCGGGAAGACCTGCTTGAGCGAGTGGGAGTAGATGCGGCCGCCGGTCATGTTCTTGGCGCCGGCGAAATTGCCGCGCTCCACGACCAGGACGGACTTGCCCGCGGATGCGGCGACATACGCCGCCACGCCGCCGGCGCAACCGGAGCCCACGACGATGACGTCGAAATCAGCTTCTTCAGCCACGTTGCGTCCTTTCGTATGTTTGGGTTTCTCGTCTTAGGAAGCTGCCCGTTTCGCGCAGGTTCAGCGGTTCGTAAAGTAAAGAACTCGCAGAACACGCGCGAAGCGGGCAGCGTGCGCGCAAAGGCGCCTTTTCGGCACCTTTGCGCTATCGCAATCGGCAGCACTCACGCTACCGAAAATCGCCAATACGGCGAGTAAAGCTTAGAGAGCAGCGTTGAGAGCCGGCAGGACGGCGTCGATGTCACCGACGATGCCGAAGTCGCACTGCTTGAACACCGGAGCGTTCTTGTCCTTGTTGATGGCAACGACGCAGCCGGAGCGGTTGCAGCCGACCATGTGCTGCATCTGACCGGAGATGCCGGCGGCAACGTAGACCTTCGGGGAAACCGTGATGCCAGAAACGCCAACATAGAGCTCGGTCGGCAGCCAGTTGACGCCCTCGGTGAGGGGACGGGAGCAGGCGATTGCGCCGCCCAGCTTGTCAGCCAGCTCGCGAGCCATATCCAGCTTGCCCTCTTCGGAGAAGCCACGGCCGCAGGCCACGACCACGTCGGACTTGGTCGGGTCGGCAGCGGTCTTCTCGCGCTCGACGGTGGCGGTCACGGCAGCGGCGCGCTCGGGGGCAACCCAAGCGACATCCTCGGCAGCGCCGGCACCGGCAGCCTTCTCAGCGTCGCAGACGCCGGCGGCCACGATGTAAACCTGCTTGTCGCCAGCAGCCTTCTGCACACGCTCGGCAACGCCGCCGAAGTACGTGCCACGACCGCCCTCAGCCGTCAGAGCGACGGTGGCGGCAGCAGCGGCCGTGCCCAGCTTGGCAGCCAGACGACCGGCGATAACCTTGCCGCGGCGGGTAGCCTCGACCAGCACGACGTCAGCAGCCTCGGCAGCGCCAGCAAGCGCGTAGGCGGCGTCGTCGACCAGCGCACCGGCCGGAACGGCAACATTGAGAACCTTGTCGGAAGCGCCATCCACAGCGCCGCCGAAGCAGACCAGGGAGACCTCGTCGGCGCCCAGCTCGCGCGCGCCGCCGGCCAGCTCGCGGGCAACGTCCACGTGCTCAGCGATAACCAATGCCTTCATGTATCAGCACCTATCCTTTCGGGTTTACAGAGCAGCCTTGATGGCGGCGGCCAGCTTCTCGATGGCACCGTCGTCGGCAGCGTCGACGATTTCCTGCTTGCGGGCGACCTGCTCGGGAGCCAGGCACTCGACCGTGGCCAGGGCAGCGGCCGGGGCGGCGTCGGCGCCCGAGACGTCCATCGGCTTCTTGCCGGCAGCCAGGATGTCCTTCATGCCCGGGATGCGCGGCTCGGCGACATCGGGGGTGACGGAGATGACGGCGGGCAGGGAAACCTCGACGGTCTCGGTGCAGTCCTCAAGAGCACGGACGACCGTGGCCTTGTCGCCGGCGACCTCGACCTTGGCGGCAGCGGTCACGACGGGCCAGCCGAGCTTCTCAGCCAGCTGCACGTCGACCTGCTGCACGTAGTTGTCGGCGGAACCGTCGCCGCACAGGACCAGGTCCACGTCGCCAGCCTTGCCGAGCACGTCGGCCAGAGCAGCGGCCGTGGCGGCAGCGTCAAGGTCGGCCAGGGCGTCGTCGGCGGCCATGTAGAGATGCTCCATGCCGCGTGCCATAACGTCCTTCTTCAGCTTGGAGTTGTCGATGTCCTTGCCGCCGACGGTGATGGCGACAGCCTCGTCAGCGAGCTGGGCACCAAGCTCCAGCGCGTTCTTGTCGTACTCGGAAATGGTCAGCTTCGCCTTGGAGAAGTCCAGCGTGCGGTCACCCGCGACCTGGACGTCCTGGGCGTCGGGAACGGCCTTGAAAGCCACAGCGATCCTCATGGAATCCGTCCTTTCGTAAAGACTAATTTACGCTACATATAGCTTGCTGTTGCACAAGCCAAATGCCGAAGAATGATGATAGGGCGAACTACCTTTGCAGCAGGTGCCCCACGACACACAAGAAAGCTTATTCAGCGTACTTCTTGGCGACCTGACGGCCGGCGATGTACGCCATGATCTCATGCGTGCCGCCACCGAACATGTTGCCGCGCATGTCAGCCCACAGACGACCGACGCGAACCTCGGTGGTGTAACCAAGGCCGGCGTAGATCTGCAGAGCAGCGTCGGCGACCTCGAAGCAAGCAGAGCAGCCATAGCGCTTGAGCATGGCGCTCTCGAGCTGCACGGACTGACCGTTGTCCATCATCCACAGTGTCTTGTACAGCATGTTGCGGGTGTTCTGGACCTTGATCTCCATGTCGGTGAGCAGCTCCTGGATCATCTGCAGCTTGGAGATCGGCTTGCCGAAGGCGATACGCTGGTTAGCGTACTTGGCGGCGTCTTCCAGAGCAGCCTGAGCAAGGCCGACCTGCTCGGCGACGATGTAGGCGCGCTCGACCTCGAAGTTCTTCATGAGCATCATGAAGCCCTTGCCCGGCTCGCCCATGCGCTGATCCTCGGTCAGCACGACGTCGTCCAGGTACACCTCGCAGAACGGGATGCACTGCTGGCCGATCTTGTGCAACGGGGCGGTGGTCACGCCAGGGGTGTCCATCTTGACCATCCACAGCGACATGTTGTTGTTGTCGTGGGAGGGGTCCTCGTCCTTGGCGATGACGATGGTGTAAGGCAGAACGGCGCCCATGGTCACCCACGTCTTCTGGCCGGACAGCTTGTAGGTGCCGTCAGCCTGCTTCTTCGCAACGCAGGTCATGGAACGGTTATCGGAACCGGCGCCGGGCTCGGAAATGGACAGAGAGGCGATCGGCCAACCGGTCTCCATGTAGTGCTCCATGGCTTCCTGCTTCTGAGCCTCGGTGCCGAACTCCATGATGTCGAACATGGACAGGGAGTTCTGATACAGGATGTGCATGCAGCCGCTCTTGTGGTACAGACGCTCGAGCATAAGGCCGATGGTCACGCGATCCATCGGGATTCCGCCGTACTCCTCGGGGATGCCCATCAGACCAAAGCCGGCATCGCGGTACGCCTCGGCGATCTCCTGCGGCATGCCGTGGTCTTCGTACATCTTCTTGACAACGTCCTCGGTGAAGTAACGCTCGCAGAACTCGTCCACGCTTTCGAGCAGCATCTGCTGCTCATCGGTCAAATTGAAGTCCATCTTCTCTCCTTGTGCTCGAACTTACTTACAGCTCTTGCTTCACGGCAGCATTTTGCTACCGCCTTCGCCGTGTATCATACGCGCCTAAATTCGAGTAAGAACCGGTCAGATTTCAAAAAATGTTGCCTAATTTACCCAAAACGGGCTTTATAGGTAAAACTTATCAAAACGAGGTCTGTTCAATAGGTTTCGAAAATAATTCGGTTGAACTGGGCTTTTGTAACCTACTCGGCGCGATGCAACAGCCGGAGAGCCTCAAGGTGCCACTTAACGCAGTTTCCCCACTTGTTAATTTATGTCCGGCTGCTATATACTCGATCCCAGATGAACCATACATAACACGCCTGTTATCTGGTTTTTCTTACTCTGCACCAAGGATCGAAGGGTGGGGCTTTATGGGTTCGACCGACACAATGGCGCTTTTGGGTAAATCATTCATCGATTTGGCTGAGCATCTTCCCATACAGAAGATATCCGTTTCGGACATCGTGGCCGCTTCGGGCAAAAACCGTAAAACGTTCTATTATCATTTCGAGGGCAAGGAAAGCCTCATACGGTGGATATTCCGTCGAGACCTTGCCGACGTTTTAACCCAACGGATCGACCGAGAAGAGCTCGTATACGAGCGTGACGGCCAGGGTGCCTTACCCACGCTACCTTATTATGTGCGCAGAAAAGCAGGCGTGCGAAGCCTCGACGGGTCGATCTTCAATGAAATGCTGGCGACCTGCTTCCAGGCACGGCGGTCCTATTACGCGAAGGTCCTGCGCCAATCCGGCCCCGATAGCCTTCAGGCTTATCTTCGAAGGCTCTACGTCCCAGCCCTAGCTGACGACATCCGCTTCATCCTGTCGAACCGCTATCTCGCCGAAGGCAACGTCCGCTTCCTCTCGGAATTCTACGCAGGGGCCATCCTCGCCTACATGGTGGACAAGGTTTGCGACCCAACGTGCCCTGAAATCCTCGCAGACGTCAAGCCCTTTGAGAACATCGTACATTCATCGCTTGAAAGCGAGATCAAAAAGCAACAGCTCAAACGAGTGCTGTAAGGGCATCCTAAACTAATATAAAGTTGACTTGGCCTCGCAAGATAAATGCCGAATCGACTTGAATCCCAAAAGGGCAGGTCTCTCATGCGGAGTGGTCGTAACCGATCATTAACCATCGTTACGATTAATTCTTCCAATAATTAGCTTCAGGAGTTCTAAATACGACTTATTGGACGCGCTAGCTCGTTTCGAACGAAAATGTTTTCAGTGAAGACTCATGCCAAAGGGCCGGCATGCAGGAGGAGTATCCGGATGATTACCGATCTGAAAATCAACGAGGATGCCAAACAACGTTACTATGATGCGGGCTGGTGGACGAAAGACACCATAGCTGACGTCTGGGCAAAGCAATCTAAGCTCAACCCGAACAAGGTGTTCGTGACCGACGATCAGGGCGGCCAGTTGACGTACGCCGAGATCGATTCCGCATCCAACAAGGTAGCCTCATGGCTTTGCGAGGTCGGCGTTGCCGCAGGCGACGTGGTCACCTTCCAACTGCCGACCTGGGCGGAGTTCGTTCCCATCTTCCTGGGTATCGCCAAGGTCGGAGGCGTCATGCATCCGGTGGCGCGCAATTACAGTGAAGATGACCTGGCATACATCATGAACAAGGTATCCACGCGCGCCTTCATATGCCCGACGCATCATCACACCACCAACCATGAGCAGCTCGCCCTCGATTGCCTCTCCGACGTCGAGTCGCTCGACAGATCGCGGATCATGCTCGTGCGCAAATCGGGACCGGCGCCTCAAACCGACCTTATGACGTACGAGGAGCTTCTTACCTCCGAGCCCGAAACCGCGAAGGTAGGCGAAGCGTCATCCGACGACGTCGCGGTGATCCTTTCAACATCGGGGACGACCGGCAAGCCCAAGCAGGCGCTTCTGACGCATAACAACGTCTTGTTCAGCGAACGGGCCTTCATCGGCGGTCTTGGAAGAAACAGCGACGACGTCATGTTCATGCCAAGCCCGCTCAACCATGCAACCGGCTTCTTCCACGGCGTCATCTCCCCCATCCTGCTCGGCGGATCGACCGTCCTTCAGCAGGACTTCAACGCAGATCGCGCGATCGAATTGATCAACGAGCATCATTGCACCTGGTCGATGGGGGCGACTCCCTTCATCTACGATATGCTCGGCTCGATGAATCGCAACGGCACGCGCACTCCATCGCTTAACCTGTTCCTTTCAGGCGGCGCCCCGTTGCCCGGATCGCTCGTCAGCTGCGCGAGGGATCATGGCATCACCTTGTGCGAATGCTATGGATCGACGGAAAGCTGCCCGCACGTCTACGTTCCGCCCGAGCGGTGCGAAGAGTGGAACGGCGCATGGTCGGGCGTGACGCTGCCCGGAATCGAGATCACCATCGTCGATGGTGCGCGAAACCCGGTGGCCCCGGGCGTGCAGGGCGAGGAGGCAAGCCGCGGGCCGAACGTCTTCGTGGGCTACCTCAACGACCCCGAGCAAACCGACGCGGTGCTCGACGACGAGGGCTGGTTCTACAGCGGAGATCTCGCATACATCGACGAGGAGGGTCGCTTGCGGATCAACGGCCGCAAAAAGGAGATCGTGGTGCGCGGAGGCGAGAATATCTCGGCTCGTGAAGTCGATGAGGCCTCAAGCGCCTGGCCGGGCATAATCGACCAGGCGACAATCGGCGCACCTGACGCACGCATGGGAGAGCGCATATGCCTGTTCGCCGTCGCGAATCCCACCTATGGAAGTGAACCTAAACTTGAAGAGCTTTTGAGCTTCCTTAAGGAGCATGGCGTCTCGAAGCGTTTGTGGCCCGAAAGGCTCGAGCTTGTCGACGAGATCCCCCATACGGCGACGGGCAAGGTGCAGCGATACAAGCTTGCAGAAGAATTGAAGCGGCGGATGAAAGCCGAGGATTAAAGGGGTAGGCGGGTTGACACCCAATAGGATACGGCCCGCTTTCAAGGACGAGGAGAACAGCATGGCAAAAGGGGTCAAGGAGTTCAGCATCACCAGAACGAGGGCATCGTTCAAGCCGCGTGTCAGCGAAGAGGATATCCCGTTCTTCATCGACGATGCGGGAAACGTGCTCGTGGGCATCAAAGGAGACGCCGATGTGGAGCTGACGGATCATCCGCCCATTGAGGTTCGCCACATGCCCTATGCGAACCTCAACTCAACTGGCGACCAGACGGAGCCGAATGCGCTCGAAGGCGTAACGCTCGTCGCTGAATCCGACCTTCCCGATAAACATGAGCTCGACTATCAGATAAACGGCGGTTTCAACAACAACTGCATTATTGTGACGTGGGATGACAGCTCCGAGCACCCCGTCGAATGGGTGCTCATGAAAACCTTCACGGGCATGCAGATGAAATACGCCTTGCCGAAGAAGCGCAACCGCATGGTGTTCGCCTTGGCAGACGAAGACGCCTTCGTCTATTGCAACAAGGAGCCATGCGTCGAATGCGGATTCAGGTGCAAAAACGGATTCGTGCTGTACGCATCATTCAAGGGAATCGGTATCGTGCGAAAGCCCGTCGAGCGCATCAGCATGCTCGGCATCATCGGTGACGGGGGCCTGGAATCGGGAACGACCGACCACCGTTCGTAGCGCGCAAAACACCGTTCGCCAAATCGATTCGTTACGAAACGTTTACGTATTTTCACGAATGTCAAGACGCATGAGCGATTTTAATGGGGCTGCCGTAGTCGGCGGCCCCATTAAATATTCGTCAGAAACCCCAGTTCAAACATTATGTATTTGCCAGGCACCGCAATCTATTCGAAACATAAATGGACATTTCTCAAAACGTCGAACGCCATCTATTGGAACTTGCGTTTGCCTGTGAATAGTATGTGAAGAGGTTGAGCATGCATCGGCTTTGGAAAGGGTCAAAGTCAATGCATGGTTGATTGACCAAGGGTTTGGGCTCGTAACTGTTTCATCGTAAGGAGGAGGAAAGAGTGAGTGCAGCAGCTCAAGTAGCGAAGAAGTACATGTTTGCAATCGCAACCGTTTACATGTGCTATCTGACGCACGGTGTTCAGGCAATCATCCTGAGCCAGAACAAGGTTAATTTCTATACGCAGTGGGGTTACACGGACGCAGCAGCCGGCGCGGCTGCCGTTTCCATGGCAATCACGCTGACCGGCGTTGGCAAATTCGTCAGCGTTTGGATCGGCGGCGAGGTTTCCGACCGTATCGGCCGTAAGCTCCCCACCGTCCTCGGTTCCATCCTGTACGCGATCTGCTTCATCCTGTTGCTGGTCACGGACAACTTCTATGTGGCTTGCTTCGCCGGCTTCCTGTCCGGTGTCGCGACCTCCGGTTTCTGGGATGGCGCCCTGTACCCGGCCATCGCCGAGGCGAACCCGAAGTACGCAGGTTCGACCACCATCGGCATCAAGGCCGTTATTTCCATTTCCGGCATCATCTACCCGCTGTTCGCCGCTATGAACTCCGGCGACAACTGGCAGATCAACATCTGGATCCCGATCGTCCTGTCCCTCATTTGCGTCGTGCTGTCCGCCATCACGCCGTTCGTGTATGACGACAAGCGCAAGGAAGCCACAGGTGGCGACGACAAGTCCGGCGCCAAGAACGAGGCTGAGGCCGAGATCCAGGCTGCCAAGGACGCCATGCTGCAGAAGCCTTCCGGCATGACCAACTTCGTGACGCTGTTCTTCGGCTTCGTCATCATGTTCATCATGTACGGCGCTCAGCAGTACACCAAGGCCTTCGGCCAGAACAACCTCGGCCTCGACTCCGTCGCCGCTGCTGGTCTGACCTCCATCTACACCGCGGGCTCCATCATCGCCGTCCTGTTCTGGGCCGTCATGATGGGCAAGCTGCGCTGGACGCCCATCAAGGTTATCCTGATCGACGGCATCCTGGCTTCGCTCGCCCTGGCCGTCGTCATCATCGCCCTGCCGCTGAACCTCGGCGCTGGTGCCGTGTACTTCGGCATCGCTGTCCTCGGCTTCTCCGCCGCTGGCGGCATGCTGCAGACCGGCGTCACCCTGCGTCAGCAGATGTGCCCCGGCCCGCGCGGTCGTAACGTCGGCATGTACTACACCTTCATGGGCTTCGCCTCCGTGTTCCTGCCCGGCATCGTCGGTGCCATGACCGGCGCCGTCGGCGAAACCCAGGCTGTGTGGATCATGATGATCCTGCTGCTCGCGGCCTCCCTGCTCTCCGTTGTCATGAGCGCTTACGTCTGCGCCCAGTACAAGAAGCAGTTCGGCTACAGCGCAATGGAGCCTCAGAAGGACTAAGCACACGCACGTGCTCACGTAGCCCGGAAAACAACCCTTTGCTCAACGAGAGCCCCCAATCTTCGGGGGCTCTCTTCATGTCCGGGCCCGCATATGCGTCTGTTGAGGGAATGGATGTTGGCAAGCTGCACCGAATGAGCCGAAAGGCCCGATGTCCAAACGGCAAATCATGACGACTTCCAACGATTTCAGGGACAACGAAAAACGCCTCCGCAAGCACAAGCTCGCAGAGGCGCGACAGGCGAAAACACGCACGATTTAGAGCGTAGCACCTTCCCTATGATCGGCGAAGGCGGTACTTCTCGAGCACCATAGGGGCCGCAATGTGCACCATGATCTGATCGGTACCCTCAGCAATCTGAAAACCGCGGCAGTCCTCCCAGATAGACGCCACACGCTGAGAGCACGTATAGCCACGACCCCCCATGATCTGCATCGCGTCGGAAGCCACCTCGGTAGCGGTTTTGGGAACGTAGCGTTTCGCGAGCGCCACGGCAAGACGCACCTCATGCTCGGGCAGCCCCTCATCGAGCATCCATGCGGCACGGTAGACCGAAGAGCGCATGTTCTGCAGCTTCAGCTCCATGTCGACGATCATTTCCTGCACAAGCTGGAAATCGGTGATGGGCTTGCCGAACGACTCGCGCGTGCCCGCGAACGCGATGGCATCCTCAAGTGCGCCTTGAGCGAGCCCGAGAGACGTCGCGCACGCGAATAGACGTCCAATCTGGAAGAACTTGAACAGCTGAGGCCAGCCGGAGCATTTGCCATGCAGACGCCAGCTTTCATCAAGCTTCACGTCGTTGAAGACAACGGTCGAGAACGGCAGCATCGACTGCCCTACCTTTTGGATGGGATACACCTCAACACCGGGCGTATCGTGAGGAACGAACCAAAACGACAGCTCCGGATGCTTGCCAGCAGGCTCCTTGTCGGTATCGATGGCCACGACAAGCAGATAGGGCGCGTATTCACCGTTGTTAACGAACACCTTCGTTCCGTTGAGATACAGAGCACCGCCGCGCGTGCGCACCGCCGACTCCATGCTCATCAAGTCCGAACCCGACTGCGGCTCGGAGATGGCGAGCGCGAAGGCGAGACGCCCCTCGGTCTGATAGCCCAAACGCATCTGGCTCGACTCCCCCGTCCCGGCGAACTCCTCGAGAATCTGCAGGTTGAGGAAATCGTTCATAAGCGGCAAGGATGACCCGGTTGCACGCGCGAGCTCTTCAAGCACGAGCACCTGCGCCATGATGTCGTAGGTTTCATGGTTGCGACGATGAATCACCCCGAAACCGTTGAAATCAAGGTTGACGAAATCGCGAACCACCTCATCGGGCAGACCTTCATCGTCGCGCCATTGACTGACGTTATCGAACGTGAAATGCGTCTCGGCGAACGTGCGAACCGTCGCAACGAGCTTGCGATAGTCATCCGTTAGACCGAAATCCATACATCTTCCTTCCATTCATTGAAAAGAGCATCGGCTCGCGTGCGAACCGAACACTCGACATTCTTGCACACATCACGATTATTGACCTATATATTCGAGGTTTACGACATGATTTCAACCATCAATGTTGTCGATACGCCTGGATTTTGCCATGCATTTATACCTTTTATGGTTGTGGATTTCTTTTATAGCAATGCTCTATTGGAGCTTTATGTCACCGAGGAGCAAAATTGATTTCGGACCAAAGCCTATAAGACGCGCTCTAATAGGCAACGCGTCCGATAAGCTTCGGGAATGCAAACAGCGAGACCCGGGCAACCGGGTACAAGGAGGTAGCGATGTTACCACTGCAAGGCGTCAAAGTCATTGACCTGACCACGTTTCTTGCCACGCCGACGACTGGTCGCGTGCTCGGCGAATGGGGCGCCGACGTCATCAAGGTCGAGGCCGCAAAGGGCGACCCGGGTCGCGTGAACCAGGCTGCTGTTTTCGGCATGCCGTCCTCTGACGACGAAAACCTCGGCTTCGACATGTCCAACATGCACAAGCGCTTCATCTCGCTGAACCTCAAGTCCGAAAAGGGCCTCGAGGTCATGCACAAGCTGCTCGCCGATGCCGACATCTTCATCACCAACAACCGTGCCAAGTCCCTCAAGAAGATGGGTCTGGACTGGGAGAGCCTGCATGCCAAGTATCCTCGCCTGATCATGGGCCATGGCCTGGGCTACGGCAAGCAGGGCCCCGAGAAAGATGCGGCCGGCTTCGACGTGACCTGCTACATGGGCCGCGGCGGCGTTTTCGGCACGACCGTCAACAAGGGCGACGCCCCGATGATCCCGACCAACGGCTACGGCGACTTCCAGTGCTCGCTGTTCCTGGCCGCCGGCATCCTGGCCGCCTACGTCGGCCGTGAGACCTCCGGCGAGGGCGACTACGTCACCTGCGCTCTTCAGCACGCCGGCATCTACGCCCTGTCCACGGGCATGGTTTCCGCTCAGTACGGCAACCCCTACCCGAAGAGCCGTCTCGAGGTCAACAACCCGCTCAACAACGTCTTCCGCTCGAAGGACGACAAGTGGGTCGTGCTGTGCCTGCCCGAGTACGACCGCGATTGGCCGCGCGTCATGAAGCTCATCGGCCGCGAGGAGCTCGCCGAGCATCCCGACTACAGCGTGTGCACCACGGTCAACGCCAAGGGTCTCGCACCCGAGGTCACCAAGATCCTCGACGAAGGCTTCGCTCAGTTCACGCTCGATGAGCTGCTGAAGATGTTCAAGGAAAACGACATGCCTTGCGAGCCGGCTCAGACGCCGCTGGACATCTACGAGGACGAGAACGCCCTTGTCAACGGCTACATCCAGCAGGTGCCCTACCCCAACGGCGGCAAGTGGTGCCCGACCGCCCCGGTTCAGTTCGAGCTCGAGGAAGTTCGCCCGCTCAAGCCGACCGGCAAGCTCGGCTGCGACACCGAGGCCGTCATGAAGGAACTCGGCTACACCGACGAGGAGTTCAAGGCGGCAGAAGCCGACGGCTCCGTTTCCGGCCCGATCGACCTGGCGGTGCTTCAGGGCAAGTAGCTCGGCAGTCATAATCGCTGAACCGCTGCAAATTGCGGCATAATCGAGAACTCCCAGTTGCATGCAACTGGGAGTTCTCCCTGTTTACGGGCGATATTTTGATTGATGTTCGCCAATCATTCGATTTGCCTATGATTGAAACCCTTTTTGCCACACGCGCCGAATTGGAAATTTCAAGCACGGCAAACCATAATGAAGTCATCAAAGCTGTTGGGGCTTTGAGTAAGCAATCGTTGAGGAGGTTTTTCGATGAATCCGAATGCCAAGATCACCGACGAGCAGTTTGAGGCTTATCTCAAGCAGGTTCGCGAACTGGTCGAAGGTCCTTTCGAGGAGATCCAGAAGGAAGTTGAGGTGACCAACACCTTCCCGCAGGAGTTCTACGATCTGGCCATCAAGAACGATCTGTATCGTTTCTACATGCCCTCTCAGTACGGTGGATGGGATCTGAACGAGCTTGAGATCCTGCGCGTCCAGGAAGAGTTCTCCCGTGGCCCGGGCGGTATGCGCATGCACCTGCATCACGCTGCTGACATGAACTGGCGTATCCTTGATGACTACGGCAAACCGGAGCTCAAGGAAAAGTACATGGACAAGTTCCAGGACAAGACCATCTACTGCAACTTCGCCATCACCGAGAAGACCGGTGGCACCGGTGCTGACCTGCACACCACCGCTATCAAGCAGCCGAACGGTCACTACCTGCTGAACGGCGAGAAGTGGCTCATCTCCCACACCGACTGCTCCGACTTCACCTACGTCATCGCTGTGACCGATCCTGAGTCCGACAAGGATTCCCGTCTGTCCGCCTTCTTCGTGCCGAACGACGCTCCTGGCTTCGAGATCGTTGAGATGTCCCACATGATGGGCTGCCGCGGCGCTGGCCATGCTGGCCTGAAGTTCACGAATGTGGACCTCGACCCGATCTACTTGCTCGGCGAAGAGGGTCAGGGCATGGAAGTGGCCATCCACTCCCTGTCTGTCTCCCGCGTGCACATCGCCATGTCCAACCTGGGCATGTCTCAGCGCATGCTCGAGCTGTCCCTGAAGCGCGCCAACCAGCGCGTGACCTTCGGTAAGCCGATCGCTTCTCGCCAGATGATCAAGCAGAAGATCGCTGAGATGCAGAAGATGATCCACGTGCTCCGTTGCGCCATCTACGACTTCGCTCGCGACTACGATCTGGATCCGAAGAACGAGTTCATCACCGAGAAGGCTGCTATCTGCAAGCTGTTCTCCATCGACACCGTCAAGCTGGTGTCCGACGAGATGCTCGAGATCTTCGGTGGCGACGGCTACTTCGAGGACGAGCCGCTGGGCCCGACCGAGCGTCTGTACCGCGACTGCCGTGCTATGTGGCTTGAAGAGGGCGCTCCCTGCGTCCAGCGCATCACGATCGCTCGTGAGTGCCAGAACCACAACGGCGTTATCAAGTACAACTTCTAAGTTGCACTTACACTCAAGATTGCGTAAAAGCGCATAATACTTGAGTTAACTCGGGAGCCAATCTTCGGATTGGCTCCCATTTTTGTACACACATTCGCGAGTTTAACCGGTACACTATCAGTTAACGTCTCCTATACTTCTTCACGGGTAAGAACGGAGGGCATCGCGAATGAATTTACCGCAGCTGTACTATTTTAAAAAGTTAGCTGAAGTTCAACATTACACAAAGGCTGCCAAAGAGCTTTACATAACCCAGCCCACCCTTTCAAATTCAATCTCGCAACTTGAACGCGAACTCGAGATACCGCTCTTCGAACGAGAAAATAGAAACGTCAAGCTCACTCGCTACGGCAGAGAGTTTTATCAATACATCACCGAAGCACTCAATGCGCTCGACAAAGGCATCGATATCGCCCATGAGCACGCCGGCTCTCTATCGGGTAGTATTGAAATCGGCACCATTTACACGATTCAGGGAGATTACCTACCTGCACTTATGTCGGCTTATCGAGCCGAATATGGGTCGAGCATCACGACGAATATCTATCAAGGTTTGACGCTTCCCTTAATCGAGGATCTATTGAAGGATCGCTATGAGGTCGTCTTTGCGGCCGAGGTCCAGGGCAAACCTGAGCTAACGTTCATTCCGGTGTTCTGCCAGCAGCTTGTGGCCATTATGTCCAACGAGCACCCTCTTTCCCAAAAAGAGGAGTTGACATTCGAAGATCTCGCATCGGTGGGGCGCCTGTACTCTTATCCGCCCGAAACGCCGATCGGGTCGGAAGTGCAAGAGCTCTTAAAACCTCACGGCATCTCGACAGTTGCGCCTTTTTACAATGACGAGATCACGCTTGCGAGCATGGTCGAATCCGACCAGCAATCCGTGGGACTCGCGCTGAACACGATTGGCCTTCTCCCGTTTAAGGAAAAAATCTCAACGAAACGCGTTGTCGGTATCAAAGATGATTTTCATCCTATTTGCATGGCCTACAAGACCAGCGCCTTCAAATCACGCGCACTTGAAAACTTCATCTCGTTTGCCAAAACGTTCACCTGGAACGATTCCCCACACCAACGTGAAAGCGCGTCTGGGGATGACTCAAAGGAGGACGATTCACGAAAACATGGCGCAGAAGAACATTTTGTAGCTTGATTAGCTCAGCACAGCAATATAGTTGAACTAAAGGTTCTTGCGTTACCTTGAACAGTGCGTAACATCCAGTAGGGTGCTTTCTTTGCAAAGCAAGACCTCCGACTCGTCATAGAATACGGTATTGACAGTCTCTCTTTTTTCTCAGGTATGCCATAAAAATGTTTGATACATCGGCTGTGGTAAATTACCTCAGCGAGCATGGACATTCACAAAAATTAAGAAGAGAATGACCTTATCAATAGTCTATTGTGATTGGAGATCGCTATGGCAGACATGCAAGAACTTCCAAACATCACCGGGCATACTGAGCTTGTCGGCTTGGTCGCAACACCCATTAGGCATTCCCTCTCCCCTGCTATGCACACCGCTTCATTTGCCCATATGGGTCTTGATGTCGTGTATCTTTGCTTCGATGTAGCACCGGAACAACTTGAAGCGGCCGCAAACGGCATGCGCGCGATGGGTTTTTTGGGTTACAACGTCTCAATGCCGAATAAAACGCTCATTCATAAATACCTTGATGAGCTAACCCCTGCAGCCGAGCTGATGGGCGCGGTCAACTGCGTTGATCTGCACACCGGCAAGGCCATTGGTCATAACACCGACGGCGCCGGTTTCTGGCGTAACGTTACCGAGCACGGCATCGATCCGAAGGGCAAGAAGATCACCCTCGTTGGTGCCGGTGGCGCCGGTTCGGCCATCTTCACGCAAGCCGCCCTCGATGGCGTTGCCGAAATCGACGTCTTCAACATCAAAGATGACTTCTTCAAGGCCGCAGAAGACCGTTGTGCGACGCTTTCCGAGCGCACCGGGGCAAAAGTGACCATGCACGATCTTGGCGATGCAGAGGATCTCGCTAAAAGCGTAAACGAGTCGCTCATGTTCATCAATGCTTCTCGCGTCGGCATGGCTCCTGATGTTGATGGATGCCTTCTTCCTGAAGATCTCATGCGCAGCGACCTGGTTGTTGCCGACACGGTTTACAACCCGCTTGAGACGAAGATGATCAAGCTGGCTAAGGAGCACGGCTGCACCGTTGTCCCAGGTCTTGGCATGATGATGTGGCAGGCGGCTATCGGCGAAGAGATCTGGACCGGCAAAAAGATGGATATTCCCTACATCGAAAGCCTGTTCTTCTAATACTTGAAATCCCGCATTTACAGCGAAGCGCCCTTCAAATGCTTTTGAAGGGCGCTTCTGTTATCTGCGGAATCGCCGCGAGTCGCATCATAAAAAAGCCCTGAAGCAGAGCCGAATAGCTTGCTTCAGGGCTTTGTGTGGATGACGAGGCTTCTAAAATTTCGCAGACGTTACTTGCGGTGTTCGGCCTTATCGCTCAGAAGGCGGTTCAATGCATTGATGTAAGCCTTCGTCGAGGAAACCACGATGTCGCCATCGGCACCGCGACCGGTGTACACCTCTCCGTCGGGAGCCTTCAGGCGAATGGTAACCTCGCCAAGGGCGTTGATGCCGCGCGTAACGGACTGCACCGCATACTCGGTAAGGTCGTTGTCGACCTGCACGATCTTGTCGACCGCCTTGCACATGGCATCGATCGGGCCGGTGCCATAATCGCATGCGGTCACGATCTGATCAGCAGCGGTGCGCAACGTGACGGTAGCCGTCGGCTTAAGCGGGAAACCGCAGGAGATCTGCACGGACTCAAGCGTGTAAAGAGCCGTCTCATGACGATGGCTCTCATGCATGAGCGACTCGAGATCCTCGTCGTAGACTTCCTTCTTCTTGTCAGCCAGGTCAAGGAATGCATCATACATCTTATCGAGCTTTTCCTTGTCGAGCTCGTAGCCAAGCTCTTCGAGACGATGCTTGAGGGCCGCATGGCCGCTGCGAGCGGTCAGCACGATCTGGGACTGACCGGCGCCAACTTCAGCCGGATCGATGATCTCGTAGGTGTCGCGCTTCTTCAGCACGCCGTCCTGGTGGATGCCGGAGGAATGCGCGAAGGCGTTGGCACCGACGATGGCCTTGTTGACCTGAACGTTAATGCCGGTGATGGAGGACACCAGGCGGCTGGCCTTGATGAACTCGCGCGTGTTGACGTCGGTATGGGCGTCAAGTTCATTGCCGTGCATCTTGATGCCCATGACGACTTCTTCCATTGCGGTGTTGCCCGCACGCTCGCCAAGGCCGTTAATGGTGCACTCAACCTGCGTAGCGCCGTTTTCAACGCCCGCCAGGGACAAAGCGGTGGCCATGCCGAGGTCGTTATGGCAATGGACGGAAACCGTGGCGTTCTCGATACCGCGGACGTTCTCCATCAGGTAGCGGATGCGGCGGCCGAACTCGTCGGGCAGGCTGTAGCCGGTAGTGTCGGGAATGTTCACGACGGTGGCACCGGCCTCGATAACGGCCTGGATGACCTTCGCCAAGAATGCGTAATCGGCACGGCCGGCGTCCTCTGCGTAGAACTGGACATCCTCGACGTAGGACTTGGCATGCTTGACGGCCGCGACGGCGCGCTCGATGCACTGATCCTCGGTGATGCGAAGCTTGTCGTGCATATGCGAGGGGCTCACGCCGATGCCGGTGTGGATGCGCGGACGCTTAGCGTCCTTAAGCGCCTCGGCGGCACGGTCGATGTCCTTGGCAACCGCGCGGGTGAGGCCGACAACCGTGGCGTCGTCACCAGCAAGCTCGGCGATGCGGCGCACGCTCTCGAAATCGCCGGGGCTCGAGATCGGGAAGCCCGCCTCGATGACGTCGACGTTAAGACGTAGCAGCTGACGCGCGACAACCAGCTTCTCCTCAGTGTTCATGGAAGCGCCCGGCGACTGCTCGCCGTCGCGCAGCGTCGTGTCGAAAATTGCGATCTTGCGCGTCATATCAGATCCTTTCGATTGCTGTGAAAAACGTATGGCTCATTCTATTACACCACAGAGAAAAAACCAGGGTATACGGCTTATTTTCGCAAGGGACTCGATGATTTCGCGGAATGTCCGCTACCGTTTACCGATTTTTCAAATGGCTCAAACCTAAGCTTTTCCAAGAGGTGATCCCAGCGTGGAAACACTCGCATCATCCCACGAAAACAGCCCTCCGCAGCTTACCTGCGGAGGGCTGCAAGTTCAGATCGAGAACCCGTTGAAAACCGCCCTAGACGATCTCTGAGTCGGGTTGCTCGCCTTATCCTCGAACAACGAGCGCTTATTCGGACTTGATCCAGGAGAACATGGAGCGGATGCGCTCGCCGGTGGTCTCGATCTCGTGCGAGTTGATGGCCTCACGCTGCTCGAGGAGCCACTTGTGGTCGTTGTTGCAGTCCTCGACGAACTCGCGGGCGAAATCGCCGTTCTGGATGCGCTTGAGGATCTCCTTCATGGCCTCGCGCGACTGCTCGTTGATGACCTTCGGGCCGGCATAGTACTCGCCGTACTCGGCAGTGTTGGAAATGGAGTAGTTCATGAAATGGATGCCGCTCTCGTACATGAGGTCGACGATCATCTTCATCTCGTGATAGCACTCGAAGTAGGCCAGCTCGGGCGGATAGCCCGCCTCGGTCAGGGTCTCGAAGCCGGCCTTCACCAGCTCGACAAGGCCGCCGCAAAGAACGGCCTGCTCACCGAAGAGGTCCTCTTCGGTTTCCTGCGCGAAGGTGGCCTTGATGATGCCGGAACGGGCGCCGCCGACGCCCCAGCAGTAAGACAGTGCGATATCCCAGGCGTTGCCCGTGGCGTCCTGCGCGACGCAAGCCAGATCCGGCACACCGGAACCCTCGGTGAACTGACGACGCACGATATGGCCGGGGCCCTTCGGGGCGCACATGATCACGTTGACGCCCTCGGGGGCCTTGATGTAACCGTAGTGGATATTGAAGCCGTGAGCGAAAGCCAGCGTGTTGCCGGGCTTGAGGTGGCTGGCGATGTGCTCCTCGTAGATCTTCGCCTGGATCTCATCGGGCACGAGGATCATGATGAGGTCAGCTTCTTCGGCAGCCTCGTCCATGGTGGTGACCTTCAGGCCAGCCTCTTCGGCCTTGGCCCAGCTAGAGGAACCCTCGCGCAGACCAACGCGCACGTCAACGCCGGAATCCATGAGGTTGAGAGCATGGGCATGGCCCTGGGAGCCGTAACCGATAACGGCAACCTTCATGCCCTGGATGATCTTCGGATCGACGTCGTTTTCATAGTAGATCGTAACAGCCATGGTGGTGATGTCCTTTCTTCGTTGGCTGACTTTCCTGATGTCTTGCACCGGACGGCTTTACCGCACGGTGAGCATGGTATCGCGGTCCTATGGAGTTGACCAGCACCGCAAGCGATGTAACCACAGAACCGCCCGATGGGCGACCACGACGTCTTCCTCAGGCGTCTTTCGGCGAGCGCGACATGGCGATCATGCCGGTACGCGTGACTTCCTTGATACCGTACGCACGCAGCAAATCTTCCATATCCTTGAGCGCCTCGTCGGTGCCGGTCGCCTCGATGGTGAGGCTTTGGCGTCCGACGTCGACGATCTTGGCTTGGTAGATGGAGGCGATCTCGATGAGCTCGCTTCGGCGCTCGGGGGCGGCATTGACCTTGAATAGCACCAGCTCGCGATCGATGGCGGCCTGGTCGGTGAGGTCGGTGATCTTGAAAACGCTGATGAGCTTGTTGAGCTGCTTGTTAAGCTGCTCATAGCCCAGCTCGTCGGCGTTGACGATGACGGTGATGCGCGACATCGTGGGATCCTCGGTGGGACCGACCGACAGCGAGTCGATATTGAAGCCGCGGCGCGACACCAAGCCGGTGACGCGCGAGAGCACGCCGGGCTTGTTCTCAACGAGGATGGACAGGATGTGCCTCATTGCTACTCCCCTTCCTTAGCCGGCGCTTCGCCTATGCGAGGCGCCTTGTCGGCCGGATCGTTCTGCCAGCGGCCGCCGAACTGCGCGTCGATGGTGGCGCAGGGGCTTTTCGCGGGCGACGGTGCATCGGAGGTCGGCATGGCCGTGCGCACCGCGCCGACCGCCACGTCGATGGCGCCGAGCACGTCGTTCATCGCCGAACCAGGAGCCACCATCGGGAACACGTTCTGATCCTCGGAAATGGCAACGTCGAGCAGGTAAGGCACCTCACTGGCGAGCATCTCGTCGAGGGCGGCCTCGACTTCCTCGGGTGCGGTGATGCGCTTGGCGGCCCACCCGTAGGCGTCGGCGAGCTTCACGAAATCGGGGTTGGCGGCGAGCACCGTGGAGCTGAAGCGCTCGCGGTAGAACAGCTTCTGCCATTGATGCACCATGCCAAGGGCGCGGTTGTCGAGAATTAGAACCTTCACCGGCACATTATTGATGGCGGCGGTGGCCATTTCCTGACTGTTCATCTGGAACGAGCCATCGCCGGCAATGCAGACGACCTGCTTGTCAGGGCAGCCGAACGCCGCACCGATGGAAGCCGGGAAGCCGAAGCCCATGGTGCCCAAGCCGCCGGAAGATATGAAGGTGCGCGGGCGCTCGCGGTCGACGAACTGCGCCGCCCACATCTGATGCTGGCCAACCTCGGTGACGACGATCGAGCTTTCCGGATCAAGCTTGCGCGAGAGCTTCTGCAGCACCGTTTCGGGAACGATGGTGCCGTCTTCCTCGACCAGGTCGCTGTGATAGAACGGGAAGCGACGGCGCCACTCCTCGAGATGCTCAAGCCACGGGGCCGTGATGGGAGCGGCACCCGACTTCTCAACCTGCTCATTCACGGCCGCGAGCACGCCCTTGAGATCGCCCACGATGGGGATCTGGACCTCGCGGATCTTGCCGATTTCGGCCGGGTCGATGTCTATGTGGATGACCTCGGCATGCGGGGCGAATTCGGAAAGCTTGCCCGTCACGCGGTCGGAGAAGCGCGCACCGCAGGCGATGATGAGGTCAGATTCCGTCATGGCAAGATTGGCGTACTTGGAACCATGCATGCCGACGAGGCCCAGGTTGAGCGGGTTGGATGCCGGGAAGGCGCCCTTGCCCATAAGCGTGGTGACTACCGGCAACTGCAGGGAGTCGGCCAGGCGCACGAGCTCTTCAGACGCGCCTGAGGCGATGACGCCGCCGCCGACGTAGAGCACGGGACGCTCGGCGCGCTCGATGCGTGCCACGGCCGCGCGAATTTGCTTAGCATTGCCACGGTAGGTGGGTCGATACGACGGGATGTTCACCTTGTCGGGATAGTTGAACGTCATCGACTCCGAGAGGATGTCGGAGGGGATGTCGATCAGCACCGGGCCGGGACGGCCGGAGGCGGCGATATGGAACGCCTCGCGGAACGTGGAAGTAAGCTCGTCGGTGGACTGCAGCAGGAAGGAATGCTTCACGACCGGCATGGTGATGCCGACGATGTCGGACTCCTGGAAGCTGTCGGTGCCGATGACGCCGCGCGGGACCTGGCCGGTGATGACCACGAGCGGCACGCTGTCCATGTAGGCGGTGGCGATGCCCGTGACGGTGTTGGTGGCACCGGGGCCGGACGTGACGATGACGACGCCGACTTTGCCCGTGGCACGCGCGTAGCCGTCGGCCTCGTGCACGGCGCCCTGTTCATGACGGGCGAGCACGTGGTGCAGCTGCTTGCTGTCGTAGAGCGCATCGTAGATTTTAATGGCCTGGCCTCCGGGATAGCCGAAGACCAAATCGACGCCCTCGGCCTCAAGCGAGGCGACGACGGCCTGCGCGCCGATCATCTGCGTGTTCTGCTTGGGCGTCTTGCTACCCAGACCGCGCACTTCCCCGGCGCTCGAGGCGTGCTTGTCAATCTTGCATTCACTCATGAAACGAAAGCCCCCTTGTCTGCAGAGGAAACGAGTTTGGCGTACTTGGCGAGCACGCCGTGGTTGTGCTTGGGAGCCGGGGCCACGAAAGCCGCACGGCGAGCTGCAAGGTCCTCATCGGAAACGTGCAATTCCAGCTTGCCGCCCTCGATGTCGACGGTGATCTCATCGCCGTCCTCGATCAACGCGATAGGCCCGCCCGATGCGGCCTCGGGGCTGACGTGCCCGACGCAGGGGCCCTTCGAGGCGCCGGAGAAGCGCCCATCGGTGATGAGAGCGACGCTCTTGGACAAGCCCATGCCGACAATAGCCGAGGTGGGCGTGAGCATTTCGCGCATGCCCGGGCCGCCTTTGGGGCCTTCATAGCGGATGACCACCACGTCGCCCGGCTTGATTTCGCCGGCGAAGATGGCATCGCACGCCTCTTCCTCGCTGTTGAAGCAGCGCGCCGGGCCGGTGTGCGTGAGCATGCTCGGGTCGACGGCGCTCTTCTTGACGATGCCGCCGGCGGGAGCGATGTTGCCGTGCAGCACGCGCAGGGCGCCCACCTTGGAAAACGGGTTGTCGTGCGTGCGGCACACCTCGCCGTCGGCCGGCTTGGTGCACTTGGCGATGTATTCGGGAAGTGGGCCCATGCAGGTAAGCGCCTCGTTGTTGAGCAGGCCGAGCTCGGCCAGCTCGTGCATGACCACCGGCACGCCGCCGACGGCGTACAGGTCGATGAGCGGGCGCGGGCCGGAAGGCTGCAGCTTCACCAGATGCGGCGTGTGAGCGCTTGCGGCGTCCCAGTCGTCCATCGTGATGGGGCAGCCGGCCTCCATGGCGATGGCGGTCAAGTGCAGCACCGTGTTGGTGGAACCGCCGAAGGCCATGTCGCATTCCATGGCGTTGTGGATAGCCGGCGCGGTGATGATGTCGCGGATGGAGATGCCCTTTTCGAGAAGCTCCATAACCTTCATGCCGGCATGCTTGGCCAGACGCAGGCGCTCGGAGTAGACGGCCGGGATGGTGCCGTTGCCGGGAAGCGCGATGCCGAGCGCCTCGCACAGGCAGTTCATGGAGTTGGCGGTGAACATGCCCGAGCAGCTGCCGCAGGTGGGGCATGCGGTGTTCTCGAAGAATTTCAGCTCTTCCTCGGTCATGGTGCCGGCGCTCACCTGACCTGCGCCATCGAACAAGGTGTTCAGGTCGGTGGTGGGGCCGTCGGTGCAGCCGGGCTTATGTCCGGGAAGCATCGGGCCGCCGGAGACGAACACCGTCGGGATGTTCACGCGCAAAGCACCCAGAATCATGCCGGGAACGATCTTGTCGCAGTTCGGAATGCAGACCGCGCCATCGAAGGCATGGCCCTGCACGGCGCACTCGAAGCTGTCGGCGATGGCCTCGCGCGACACCAGCGAGTAGTGCATGCCGTCATGGTTCATGGCCAGACCGTCGCACACGCCGATGGTCGAGATCTCGAACGGCACGCCGCCGGCCATGTAGATGCCGGCCTTGACCGCCTCGCAGATCTTGTCGAGGTTGTTGTGACCGGGGATGATATCGTTGCGGGAGTTGAACACCGCGATAAGCGGGCGGTCGATCTCCTCATCGGTAAGTCCGTCGGCCTTCAGCAGACTGCGGTGCGGGGCGCGCGCAACGCCCTTTTTCATGGCATCGCTGCGAAGTTGCATAAGCTTCCTTCTTCCCTCTCGTCTTTGCCCGCACGCGGGCATAAAAAAATCCTGTGCAAGCTATCTGCATCAGGACTTCTACGAAAGGACCGCACGTGCGGTTCTGCCGGTAACGGAGCGACCCGATTCAGACTACTTGCGCAAACTGCACGCGAAGGTTTTTCGCTGCGTGCTTGCACGTTCACCGGAACTGCTCGGAGGGGGCATTCGAGCCCGCCCAACATCGGCTTGCACCAACCGCCGACTCTCTTGAAGATGGGTTCGTCTCTACTGTCCTCGTCATAGCATTTCGTCTATGAACTTGTGAGCGCTAGTATACCCCGCCGAAACGGCTTGGCAACACTTTCTGCTAGGAATTTGGGAAATGGCCGACGAAACGCACAATTGCCCCGCGATGGAGGATGATGGGGCGAACGGGCAAACTGCAACGAGAATAGACAAGGAGCGCTGATCGCGATGATGATCGAAAGGAAACCCGAAGTGAAAGGCTACCGACGCGTAAAGCTGCATCCCGAGGCGCGCGTGTCGCCGCTTGCGGCGGTTATCGGCGACGTCACGCTTGGCAAGGACGTCACCGTGCTTCCCACCGCCGCGATCCGCGGCGACTACGGCGAGGCCATCACGATCGGCGAGGGAACCAATGTGCAGGAAGGCTGCAGCCTGCATGTCGACCTGGGAAGCCCGCTTTCGATCGGTGCACGCGTGATCATCGGGCACAACGCGACGGTGCACGGCTGCACGATCGAGGATGGCGCGCTCATCGGCATGGGCGCGATCATCATGAACCATGCCGTCATCGGGAAAGGGGCGGTCATCGGGGCGGGTGCGCTTGTTCCCGAGGGCAAGGTGATCGAGCCTTATGCGGTCATGGTGGGGCTCCCGGCGAAGAAGGTGCGCTCGCTTACCGAGGACGAGCTCCGCGTGAACGACATCGACGCCCAGACCTATATCGATCTTGGCAAGCAGATGGAGCGCGACGGCATCTTGATCAGCGGCGCGAACATGCCGCACAACATCCCGAACATCACCGTCTCCGACGACACGATCGCGTAGACGAGGAAGGCGGCAGCGAGCGAGGAGCCCTTGCGGCTGAAATCTGATCGAGCCTCCCGGGATACGCTGGGCACCGAGGTCCGTGGTCGGCGGGCGGCGAAGACGGCCGGCAATCGATGGCGGTAACCGTTTTATACCGGTTTTCGCCCGATAAGGATACGCGGCTTGCCGGCCAGATCGCGCTTGAAGGAAACCTCGGCGAAACCGGTATCGCACGCAAGATCGCACGCAGCGTCAAGGCATGTTTCATGCAGCTCGAAGGCGATGGCGCCGCCGGGTTTCAGGGCTTCAAGGCTCCAAGGTAAAAGCCTGCGCAGCACATCATTGCCATCAGGGCCCCCGTCGAGCGCCAGCGCTGGCTCGAAATCGGCGACTTCGGCGGGAATCTCGGCAAGCACCGAGGTGGGAACGTAGGGCGGGTTCGACACGACAAGATCGAGCCTTCCCATCGCGCGGGCGGGCAGCGGTTGGCCGAGATCTCCGAGCTCGACGCGCACGCGGTCGGACACGTCGAGCTCGATCGCGTTTTCGCGGGCAAGTTCGACAGCTATGGGGGAAATATCGGTGGCGAACAGGCGCGTATCGGGCCGCTCGGAGGCGATGGCGCAGGCGATGCAGCCGCTCCCCGTGCAGATGTCGGCCACCAAAAGCGGGCGGGGTGACCGCTCGGCGGCCGAGGCGCCGGCGGCCGCGAGCTGGTTTGCGGCCGCAAGAGTTCCCGTCTGCACGGAAAGCCCCTCGCGCGACGTCGCTTCGTCATGCGCAACTTCGACGGGCGCGTCCTCGCCGCTTTGCCCCGAAAGCATGCTGGCCGCCCTCAAAACATCGCCCTCCCAAGCGTCGATGGTGCTATCGAAGGCGATGCGGCGCGGCGCGGGCGGAAGCAGCGATAGCGCCTCGCTCACGAGCACCTCGGTCTCAGGACGAGGAATCAAAACGCCGGGACGAACCTTCACGTTGATATAGCGAAACGGCGCATGGCCGCTGATGTACTGCAAGGGCTCACCCGCCCCCCGGCGTGAGACGAAACCGCGCAGCGCCTGCCGTTCGTCAGGAGAAAGAGGCTCGTCATAGCACATGTACAACTCGACGCGCGAATGCCCGGTCGCCTCGCAGAGAAGCCACTCGGCGGAAAGGCGCGGCTGATCATCGCCCTTTCGCGCGAGGTAACCCTGCGTCCATTCGAGAGCTTTTTGGATTGTCCAGATTTCTTCCATGGCAAAACTCCGATGATGCTATTGGAACGACGAAGCGACCCCGCATAAAGAAAGCGAGGCGACGCGAAGTCGGCCCCGCTTTAATGGATCGAGTGGATAAAGCTGCATGCGCAACGCGGGAAGCGCTTTAGATGGAAGCTTCGAGCTTCTTCGCGCGATCGGCGGCCTGCAACGCACTGATGACGTCACCCAGATCACTTCCGCATAAAACGCCCTGGTAGGTGCCGTTGAAGCCGATGCGGTGATCGGTCACGCGATCCTGCGGAAGGTTGTACGTGCGGATCTTCTCGGAACGATCGCCCGATCCGATCTGCGCCAGGCGCTCGGCGCCCTCGGCGGCCTGCTGCTCGGCGAGCATCTTCTCGTACAGACGCGCACGTAGAACCGCCATGGCCGCGATTTTGTTCTGTAGCTGGGACTTCTGGTCCTGCGACTGCACGACCAAGCCCGACGGAAGATGCGTGATGCGCACCGCCGAGTCGGTGGTGTTGACGCACTGGCCGCCCGGGCCACCGGCGCGGAACACGTCGATGCGCAGGTCGTTCTCGTTGATGTTAACCTCAACCTCATCGGCCTCGGGTAGCACGGCCACCGTGGCGGTGGAGGTATGGATGCGCCCCTGCGATTCAGTCTTCGGGACGCGCTGCACGCGATGAACGCCCGATTCGTACTTCATAACCGAGTAAACCTTGTCGCCCTTGACCTTGAACTGGATTTCCTTATAGCCGCCCGCCTCGGAGGGGCTGACATCCATGAGCTCGGTCTTCCAGCCCTTCGAGGAGATGAAACGCTCGTACATCTTGAACAGATCACCTGCGAAGATGGCCGCCTCGTCACCGCCGGCGGCCGCGCGGATCTCGACGATGATGTCCTTTTCGTCAGCCGGATCGGAAGGGATGAGCATGAACTTGATGTCCTCTTCGAGCGCAGGCATCTTCGCCTCAGCCTCGGCGATGGTCTCCTGGGCGAATTCCTTCATATCGGCATCGCCGAGCATCTCTTTCGCTTCCTCAACGTCGGCATAGCATTGAAGATATTCGCGCGACTTCTCGACGAGCGGGCCTTGATCGGAATATTCCTTGGCAAGCTTGTTATATTCCTTCTGATCGCCGAGAACGGAAGGATCGGTCATTTTGATCTGCAGCTCTTCATATGCCTTGATGATCTTCTCGAGCTTCTCGCGCATATCGTTGTCTTGCATCCCTTTTGCGCCCTTTCTGCATTCATAGCGAAAAGCGAGGGCCCTCGCCCCCGCGCAAAGCAGTCGCCGCGCGATATTGGCCGAGCGACCGTCATGTTTGTAACCGTGATAGTTTATCAGACGGAAAGGAAACTTGCAGCCTGCTCCGCACAGATAGCACCATCGGCGACGGCGGTGACGACTTGCCGCAGGTCTTTAGCGCGCACATCGCCAGCGGCGAAAACGCCGTCGACGCCCGTGCGGCATCGCTCATCGGCCAGGATGTAGCCGTTTTCGTCGAGCGGCAATGCATCGCGTAAAAATTCGGAGTTCGGCACGGTGCCCACGGCGACGAACAAGCCGTCGGCGGGCAGCGTTTCGGTCGAACCATCAGCATGTGCCACGTCAACACCTGCGAGCTTGCCCGCTGCCTCACTCAGGGAGACGATGCGGGAATCGAGCATCAGGCGGATATTTCCGGCAGATGCGAGCTGCTCATGATATACCGCGGTGGCGCGCAATGCGTCCCTGCGATGGACGAGCACCACCTCGGAGGCGATGCGCGACAGGTACAGCGCATCGGCAACCGCCGTGTTCCCCCCACCGACGACCACGACCTGCTTACCGCGGAAGAAACCGCCGTCGCACGTGGCGCAGTACGACACGCCGCGACCTGCGAGCGCCTCTTCCCCCGCCAGGCCAAGTTTGCGGGCGCGGGCGCCTGTGGCGACAATGACCGCGCGCGCACGATAGGAGCCGAAGGGCGTGGCGAGGGTTTTCACCTGGCCGTCTAGCTTAACGCCGGCAACTTCCTCGGAGATGATGCGCGCACCGAACCGCTCGGCCTGCTCCTTCATGGACCAAGCGAGCTCGAAACCGCCCGCCCCTTGAGGAAATCCCGGATAGTTGTCCACGCGCTCAGTCTGCGCAAGCTGCCCGCCAGCCGAAGTGCGTTCGAACACGGCGACGGCAAGCCCCGCGCGAGCAGCATAAAGCGCCGCGGCAAGCCCCGCAGGCCCTGCGCCGATCACGGCAACATCGAGCACTTCCGCATCCGTTGGCGAAGCGGCGACCTTCAAATCAGTTTTCGCATCCATGATGCACCGAACCTTTCGAAACCCGCGCACAGCATATTGGCTCCGCGCGCGATACTATTTTCCAAGGCGAGCCGGACAAGCCCACCGACTTTGCCCGACACTACCCGACGCTACCCGAAACGAAACGGCATGCCAGCCACCGCACCTCGGCACGGGGCCGCAAGCCCGCGTCGAGCCCGTTCACTACGCGCGCGCCGTTTGAGCCGCAGCCTTGTGGCGGCGCCACAGCAACACGGCGGCGATGGCGCACAGGCACAGCTGCAGCACCGTCGGCGAGAACCATACGCCGTCGACGCCGAAGGCCGCGCTTAGGCAGAACACCACCACGCACACGATGACCGCCTCGCTGATGACGAGGATGTTCGAGGAACGCGCGTCGTCGACGGCATAGAAATACGAGGTGGTGGTATGCGTGAAGCCGTAGAACACGTAGCAAATGGAGAACACCGGCAGCGCGAAGGCGATCACGCCCGCCGCCGCGTCTGATGCGCCGAAGAGCAGGGGGATGGCATTTCGCAGGGCGAACATGAGCGCAAGCCCCACCGCCCCGAAGGCTATGGCGACCACGTAATTCGTATTTCGCAGGCGCCGGACGGTGTCAGCTTCACCCGCACCCCTATACACACTGATGAGCGGCTGGCTTCCGTCACCGACGCTTTGGATCATCACCTGTACGAAATAGGCCACGTAGGCGATGGCGGCATAGGCCGCGAGCGCCGTTTCGCCGCCATAGTGCGACAGGCTCACGTTGTTGACCACGGTGGACACCTCGGGCAGCATCGTCAGCCCGAACGGCGCCATCCCTAACTTGAGGATATGCGCGGCGATCGAGGCCTTCGGGGCAAGCGCGCGCGCCGGGATACGGTTGGCACGCCGCGCGAAGAACGCCGCGATGCCGACGAAAGCCGTCATTTCCGCAACGACGGTGGCAGCCGCACCGCCTTGCACGCCCCAGCCGAATTCCATGATGAACAGCCAGTCCAGGCCCACGTTAACGAGCCCGGCAACCACCTGCACGCACATGGCATAGGCGACCTGGCCTTTGTTGCGGATGAGCGGCAAACAACCGGTAGTCACCAGCTGGAAGGGGACGCCGAGCGCGATCACCTCGAGGTAGAGGACCGCCTGATGAAGCGTCTCCCCTTGCCCACCGAGCGCGCGGCACGCCGGTTCTGCGGCGACGTTGTAAGCGATGGCGACGGGTATGGACACCGCGACGAGCAGGACGAGCGTAGTGCCGATAACCGCCTGTTCCGCAGCGACATCTCCCCTGCCGCGACGGATGGACGAGATCACGCCGCCGCCCATGCCGATGCCCGTTCCCAGCGCGAGGATCAAGCACACAAGCGGATACGCGACGTTGATGCCCGCAAGCCCCGCATCGCCCACCGCGTGCCCGACGAAAATGCCGTCAACGATGCTGTAGATGCCCGTGAGCGTAAACGTCACCATGGTGGGGATGACGTACTTGAGATAGCGAGGAATGAGCGAAAACGGAATCAAGCGAAAGGCTCCTTACGGCACGAGGAGCTCGCACGACGAGCCCCCATCAAACGAACAGGCAGCCGGATTCCGCATCACGAACGCTAAGGCGATGCCGAGAACGCATGCCGGCGAGCCTGCATCCTATCATATAGGAAGCAGGCCACGCCATTCTAAACGGCACCCCTGCTACAGCCCGATCATCGCAAGCAGGGTCTGCTTCGGCTGCACGCCCACTTTTTGCGCCGTAGGCTTGCCGGCGGAAAACGCGATCAGCGTCGGCACCGACATCACGCCGAAACGCTGCGCCACCGACGGCGCCTGATCGATATCGACCTTGACGATCTCCGCACGCTGCCCCGCCTCGGCGGCAACCTCCTCAAGCACCGGACCGAGCATCTTGCACGGCCCGCACCAGGTGGCGAAGAAATCGACGAGGACGGGAACCTTCGCCGTTGCGATGATGTTATCGAATTCGGATTCCGTGACGATACGCGCCATGAGAATCTCCTTTCCTTGCATGCTTGCGTGCTTGCCCCCGTCGCGCCGAATGCGCGATCAAAGGGGCAGCTTCTTGTGTTCCGAAGCCCATACTACACACATCGATGCGACGCGCGCAAAGACGTTTCCCATTCGTCACATTATTGCTACTATTTTTGTACCATATAGACCGAAGGCCGAAATGCTCAGCGAGCATGCGCCGGCATCCCGGAAACGTCCACCCTCGCAAGAAGCGCGCGTCGTCGACGACTTGACGCGACGGGGCGCAAGTTAAACGGATACGAAACGAAACGTCGACATCGTGGAAACCGGGATGTCGACGAGGAGCGCAACGCTATACTGAGGGGAAACGAATGGCGAAGGAGCCCGCAATGTCCAATACCGAGGAAACGAACGACGAAACGAAACGCAAGATGCCGCCTGAACCCGCATGGGCGGGGCGCGCGACGACCGAGGCGAACCTGGTGCTCGAAGGCGGCGCGATGCGCGGTCAATTCACCGGCGGCGTGCTCGACTACTTCATGGAGCACGGGTTGTTCTGCGACCACGTCTTCGGCGTGTCGGCCGGAGCGCTCGCGGGCTATTGCTATGTCGCCGGAGAGATCGGGCGCACCTGCTTTTTGAACATGAGATACTGCACGGATCCGCGCTACCTTTCGATGAGAAGCTTTCTCTCGACGGGCAACGCGTGCGGCCGTCAATTCGCCTTCCACGAGATCCCCGAGAAGCTGGAGCCTTTCAACTTCGAAGCGTTTCACTCATCCCCCATCACGCTCACGGCCGTCTCCAGCGACCTTGAGCTTGGCGAAGCGGACTATCACGACATTCTCGACCTTGCGCAGGATGCCGACCTGCCCTACCTGATCGCCTCTTCCTCGATGCCGCTCGTCAGCCAGATCGTCGAGGTCGACGGCAAGAAGCTCCTCGACGGAGGGACGACCGACAGCGTTCCCATCGTGGCAAGCCAGCTTACCGGCCGTAAAAAGCATATCGTGGTGCTCACGCGCGATGCCGGCTACGAAAAAGGCCCCAACAAGCTCATGCCGCTGCTTTCGCAAAGATACGCCGACTACCCATACTATCTCGAGCGGCTGGAAACGCGCCATATCGAATACAACCGCACCTACCGCAAACTCGTCCGTATGCATGAAGCCGGTGAAGCGTTCGTCATCAGGCCCCAAGAACCGGTCACGCTCGCGAGCATGGAACACGACCCGGAGAAGCTGCTCGATCTGTATGCTCAAGGCTACGAGCAGGCAGCAAGGCAATGGGGCGACCTTCTGGCGTACCTGGAAGCGTAACGAGCGCGCCCTGAGGCGAAGGTAAAGCAAATATGCCGAACGATTTCATATCGCTGTTTGCGGCGGCGCTCGTAGCTGCCGTAACGCCGCTCATTGCACGCGCCTTCCCGAGGGGGTTGGTTCCCGAAACGGTGGTGCTGCTCGTCTGCGGGATGCTCCTCGGCCCGCACGCGGCCGGCGTCATCGATCTTACCGATTCGATCACCATGCTATCGGAGCTGGGATTGGCCTTCTTATTCCTTCTGGCCGGCTATGAGATCGATCCGAAAGCCCTCACCGGCGCGCAAGGAAGGAAGGGTCTTGCCACCTGGATCGTCACCATGGCCCTCGCGTGCTGCGCCGTGTTCCTTTCGCCCAATTTCTCGCTTTCGCACATCGACGGGCTCGCCGTGGCCATCGCGATGACGACGACCGCCCTCGGCACGCTCGTCCCCATCTTGAAGGAACGCGCGCTGACGGGCACGACCGTCGGCGACTCGATCCTCGCATTCGGAACCTGGGGAGAGCTATGCCCCGTGCTGGCGATGGCGCTTTTGCTATCAAGCCGCAGCGAGTGGAAGACGCTGGCCATCTTGGTTGCTTTCGTCGCCCTATGCGTCATCATGGCCGTGATTCCCGCCAAAGCGCGAACGGGCGGATCGCGCGTCTACGCCTTCTTGGCAAGCAAGCGCCATACCACCTCGCAAACGTTCGTGCGTTTCGTCGTGCTACTGCTCATCGCGCTTATAACGGTGTCGGCGGTGTTTGACCTCGACATCGTCCTTGGCGCATTTGCGGCAGGGTTCGTGCTGCGCTACGTGATACCCGAGGGGAATCATGAGCTCGAATCGAAGCTCGACGCGATCGGCTACGGCTTCCTCATCCCGATCTTTTTCATCGTATCCGGCGCGAAGATCGACCTCGCCAGCGTCGGTGCCCGACCGGCGATGCTGGCGATGTTCATCGTCGCGCTGCTGCTGATACGAGCCGTCCCCATCATCGTCGCGCTCTCGATCGGCAAGGGACGGGCAGAGCTGTCCGTCCATAATCGCCTGACCGTCGCGCTGTATTGCACGACCGCGCTGCCCATCATCGTGGCCGTCACCTCGGTTGCAACGAAATCTGGCGGGATGTCGCAGGATACCGCCGGCGTGCTGGTTGCAGCAGGCGCGATCACCGTGTTCCTCATGCCGCTGCTTGCGTCGCTGACGTATCGCGTGGTCGACACGAAGCCGGTCGAAGCCGCGCGCGAGATAGCCGAAAGGCCAAGGGACATCCGGTCGATCCTGCACGAGCACATCGAACTTGGACGCATGTTGGCGCTGCAGAAGATACGGGAGCGAAAAGCCGCCAAAAGCACCGGCAAGGCCGGCGGCGATCCTGCCTGGGAAAACCTCGCCTTCACCCTGCAACAGCGCTCCGAGCGCAAGCAGGCCCTCGCTGAAGCGATCGACCGCGCACGTCGACAGGTTTCAGAGCGCGGTCGCGCACCGCGCAACGACAACGTGGATGCAGGGCAGGATCCCAAACGTCGCATAGCCGAGCGCGCGGTGCGCGAGCACCACCGGCACCTGCGCGAGCTCGGGCACCTCGAAGAGAAGGCGAAGGAAACCTCTCGCGACGATTCAAGCGACCGTTAGCGAAAATCCGGCAACGGAGCGAAAGCGCAAGCGGGGCGAAAGCGCGTGATTGTCGACGGTAGCGCCAGGGTAGCGGCGCGCAACATACGACGTCCCTCAACGATTCGCCAACCGCACGGCGTTCGCTCATTCCGGGAAGAACACCGCCCGCATAGCCTTCTCGGCAGGATCGTCCGCATCGCGCCTGTCGAGCAAGCTTCCCACCAGCATCAACACTCCGGCAACAACGATGCCGATGACGATCTGGTGCAGCCCGGCGATCTTGAACCCGACGGCCATGCTCGCGCAGTAGACGGCAACGCCGCCGACCATCGAGAGCAAGGCGCCGCGCTTCGTGGCCCCGCGCCAGAACAGCCCGCATGCCATCACCCAAAAAAACGCAGTCTCCAGGCCACCGAACGCGAACATGTTGATCTTCCATATGACGTCGGGGGGAACGATCGCGAGCACGAACACGATAACGCCGATGCCCAAGGTGACGACCTGGCTCGAGGCGGCGATAACGCCCTCGCGCGGCTCCTTTCCCCGGCTGGCTGCATGATGAAGGCAAACATCTTTAATGATGGCCGACGAGGACGCGATCAACAGCGATGACACCGTCGAGATGGATGCGGCAATCGGGCCGATGATCGCGATGCCCGCCAACCATGACGGCAACGTGCGCGCGATCGTCGCAGGAATGATGTTGTCGACGCTTGAGCCGTAATCGGCAAGCGAGCCATCGAGCACCCCCACGGCAAGCACGCCGAGCGAGGTGACGCCAATCATCATAATACCGATGATGACGGTGCCCATGATCATCGCGCTGCGCAAGGCTTTCGTGTCCCTAAAGCCCATGCAGCGCACCATGGATTGCGGCAGCACGAACGTGAAGACGCCCACCAAAAGCCACTGCGTGAAATACAGCGTTGCGGGCATTTGCCCGCCGCCGAAGGGCTCGAGCATCTCAGGGTGGTTCGCGCGTATGGTATCCATGATGTTCTCATAGCCGCCGCCAGCCGAAAGAATGCCCGCAGCAAGCACGAAGATGCCGACGAGCATGGCGATGCCGCATAGGGCGTCGGTCACCGCAACCCCGCGAAAGCCGCCGATGGTGGTGAACAGGATGACGGCGACGCCGAACAGAGCGAGGCCAACCAGGTAAGAATAGCCGGTGACCGCCTCGAAGAGTTTCGCCCCTCCGACGAACTGGGCCACCATGGTGGCGGCGAAAAAGAGCACGACGATGACGGCGCTCACGTTGGCAAGCACGTCGGAGCGGTAACGGGCGCGGATGACGTCGATCACGGTGACGGCATCGATGCGGCGGGACACCAATGCGAGCTTCTTGCCGACGATGCCGTACAGAAGCACGAGTGCCGTGACCTGCACGACTGCCATGTAGACCCAGCCCCATCCGACAAGCCAGGCCTGGCCGGGCCCTCCGACGAAGGAGCTCACGGAACCGTAGGTAGCGATCGTCGTCATCGCGAGGACGAACCCACCCAAAGCGCGGCTTCCGATGAAGTATTCCTTCACGAACCCCTTCGAGCCCTCGGTGCGCGAGCGGCGCCGGACAAGCACCGATACGCAAAGCGCGACGACGAGGAACACGACAAGCGGGACTAGGGCGAGAAGGCTATCCACGATAAACCTCGCTCCCCTCATCCGACGGGCAGCCCTTCCCTGCCGTGGCCGGCGCCGGCACGTGAGCAGCGAGCGCGTCATCGGAGGCGGCTTTCACCTCGAAGGGTTCGTTGACCGAGTCCAAGTCGAAGTCCGCGAAAACCTTGTAGCCGAGCACGACGGCTGCAACGATAGCCGCAATCCAAGGAGCGACGCAGCCCCCAATGACCCATAGCGGCGTATGGAAAACCCAGATATCCAATCCGGATAAACCGAATCCGCATACGAGCCAAACGATGATGATGGCGGCAAGGGCGACGACCGTCGATCCCGCTTCCCTGTTCGCCTGCCTCATCGCCTCAGCGTAGGTATTGATCCGAGACTTGGGCATGAAACCCCCTTCAATAGAATGTTCCGGATCATGCTATCACGCAAACGAAGCGCAAAGCCGACAAGGCCGAGCTCATTGGAAATGAAAATAAGATGTGGCTCAAACGCTTGAAAACCAGGGGGAGAAGAGGGGGCAGCGCGGCGGCGCGCTAACCCGCAGCAGGAATCGGGAAGCAAAACAAGGCGAAGCCCCGCCAAGGGCAGGGCTTCGTGAAAAGCTTTCCGGAATGAGACAGACCCTTAGGCGCGGGTGCGGGTTTCTTCCTGCACCTTTGCCGCGAACTCCTCCACGGTGGAGGGCACGGTCTCGTTGGAGCGGTCGCGCACGGCGATGGTCCCCTCCTGCGCCTCCTTCTCGCCCACGACGATCATGTAGGGAACGCGATCAATGCTGCGCGCCTCGCGGATCTTGTAGCCGATCTTCGCGTCGCGATCGTCAATGGCCACGCGAATGCCCGCCGCGTCGAGCTTAGCGGCAACCTCATGCGCGTAATCGCGGCTCTTCTCCGACACGCACAGGACCTTCACCTGCGTCGGCGCAAGCCAAACGGGGAACTTGCCGGCGTAGTGCTCGATGAGGATGCCCACGAAACGCTCGACCGAGCCGAAGCAGACGCGGTGCAACATGATGGGGCGGCGACGCGAGCCGTCGGCATCGACGTATTCCAGGTCGAAATTCTGCGGCATCTGAAAGTCGAGCTGCACGGTGCCGCACTGCCAGGTGCGTCCGAGCGAGTCCTCCAGATGGAAGTCGATCTTCGGGCCGTAGAAGGCACCGTCGCCCTCGTTGAGCTCATATTCCATGCCCAGCTGGGAAAGCGCGGTTTTAAGGCCTTCCTCGGCTGCTGCCCAATCCTCGTCGGAGCCCATGGAATCCTCGGGGCGGGTGGACAGCTCCACGTGGTACTTGAAGCCGAACTGCTGGTAGACCGAGTCGATCAGGCGCACGACGCCGACGATCTCGTCGGTGAGCTGGTCGGGGCGCACGAACAGATGCGCATCGTCCTGGTTGAAGCAGCGCACGCGGAACAGGCCGTGCAGCGCGCCGCGCATCTCATGGCGATGCACCAGGCCGATCTCGCCCGCGCGGATGGGCAGATCACGATAGCTATGCGGCTTGGACGCGTACACCAGCACGCCGCCGGGGCAGTTCATCGGCTTGACGCAGAACTCTTCCTCGTCGATGGTAGTCGAGTACATGTTGTCCTTGTAGTGATCCCAATGACCGGACGTCTCCCACAAGTGACGGTTCATGATAAGCGGCGTGGAGATTTCCACGTAGCCGGCCTTGTGATGGATTTCGCGCCAGTAGTCCAGCAGCGTGTTCTTCAGCACCATGCCAGCGGGCAGGAAGAACGGGAAGCCCGGGGCCTCGTCGCGCATCATGAACAGGTCCATCTCGCGACCGATCTTGCGGTGGTCGCGCTTCTCGGCTTCCTCGAGGTTGTGCAGGTATTCGTCAAGCTCGGCCTTCTTGAAGAACGCCGTGCCGTACAGGCGCTGCAGCTGCTCGCGCGACGCATCGGCACGCCAGTAGGCGCCGGCAAGCTTCATCAGCTTGAACGCGCCGATCTTGCCGGCGCGGGGAACGTGCGGGCCGGCGCACAGATCCACGAACGAACCATGGCGGTAAATGGAGATTTCCTCATCGGCCAAATCATCGATGTGCTCGAGCTTGAACTTCTGATCGGCGAAGATCTCCTTTGCCTCGTCGATGCTTACCACTTCGCGCACGAAGGGCTCGTTGCGCTTGATGATCTGCGCCATCTTCTTCTCGATGGCGGGAAAGTCGTCCGAGGAGATGTTGTCGGGCATCAGGAAATCGTAGAAGTAACCATCGTCGGTGGCAGGACCGAAGGCGATCTGCGTGCCGGGATAAAGCTCCTGCACGGCCTCGGCCATGATATGCGCGCAGGAGTGGCGCAGGATATGCAGGGCCTCCGGGCTTTTCGCCGTGATGATCTCGACGTGCGCGCCGTCGGTCACCGGGTGGTTAAGATCGACAAGCGAGCCGTCGACCTTGCCGGCAAGAGCCGCCTTGGCAAGACCCGACCCGATAGACGAGGCGACATCGGCGACGGTCGCCCCTTCGTCGAGAGACTTTTTCGAACCATCAGGTAAGCAGATTTCCATGGATCGGTTCCTTTCCTGGAACGTTATACGCACACCGCGAAGCTTCTTCGCGATGCTTCGATACCAACAACTCATGCTAGCGCAACGCGCAATGCCCGTACGAGTCGGTCTCGGGCAAGCATAGGGCCTTCACGCCCTGTACACGGAAAGCCGCCCGCAAGCGGCTTTCCGTGTACATACGAGAAAAGCAGACGGTCTTGAGCCTACTGGAGGCGCTGGGCGCCCTGAGGCTGTCGACGAGGCTGCCCGGAAGGCGCCTGACGACGCTGCGCGCGGGGTTGAGGGGCCGGCGCGGCGCAATACGGGCACACGGTCCACGTGGGATCGAGCGCATGACCGCAGTTGGAGCAAAGGTTCTTCAGGCGCGTATGGCAGCTCGGGCACAGCACGTAGTCCGCCTCGACCGGGTAGCCGCAGTTGGCGCATTCGCCGTAATGCATGAGCTGACGTTGCTTCAAGGCCACCTCGAGCTCTTGCTCATCGCGGTCGATCATGAGCATGGGCGGGCGAAGCAGGCAGTACGCAATGACGCCGAGCAGCGGCACGAGGGCCACGATTGCCCACACATACCAGTACGAACCGCGAAGATACGCATCGCGCGCGACCCAGATGATCGACAGAATGTACAAGATGACCAGCAGCACCACGACAACGCTGAAGGCCGCTTGAACCTCAGGCGTGATAAGCTGCGAAAGCAGATCGCTCATGTCTTCCCCGTTCTCTTTAGCCGCGCCCCGCGCGACCGTCTCGAATGTCGTCTTCCTTGGCAAGCGGTGCAACATGCACACACGTTGCATGATTATAGCAAACGCGCAATTACGTAACGGTCGACGAGTTCCAATTATCAAGATGGGATGAAGAAAACGAAGACCAACAGCAGGCAAGCGATGGCGGGCGGCCCGCGCATCGCCCCGCCGCGCCATGCGCGATGATGGAGGGAAAGATAAATCTAAATAATGGTAAGCAGGGCATACACCGCAACCCCGGACAGCGCGCACCAAAGAAGGGATCGCGTCTTGAGCGCGATGGCGGCCACGACGGCGGAAGCGAGAAGAGGGGCGCAAGCCGGCCAAATGCCGGCATCGAACATGCCCGGCTTGAGCAGATCGTTGGCGACGAGCGCCGCAAACGCCGCAGGAGGAATGAAGCCGAGGGCGCGCACGACAGATGCAGGCAGCTTGCGCCCTTTAAGCGCGAACAGCGGCACGACGCGGCACAAAAGCATCGTGGCCAAACAGTAGCCGAAGATGATGGCGAAATCGGCCCACGTCATCGGCGATCACCGTCCTGGCTTGATGGCCGGACGCCCGCTTCGCCAGGGCCGGCCGCATTGCGGGACGCCTGCTCCTTTTCGCCGCCAGCTTGCCCTTGCGCCCGAAGCGCACCCTCAAGGCGCGCCTTTGCCGAAGTATCCTCCGCCGCGACATCGCGCCGGAGCATGCTGACGAGCACTGCCGCCACGACGCCTGCAAGGGCGCCGACCAAAATCGCCGGACCTGCAAGGCCCGCAAGCTTGCACACATACACGCCGAGCATGGCAACAAGGGCGGCCACCACGTTTTCGGCAGACGACCTCTGCGTCACCAGCAGGCAGATGAAGATCGAGGTCATCGCGAAACTCGCTATCGCGAGCGGGATTCCGATGGCGCTGCCGATCAGGACGCCTACCACATTCGAGAGCGTCCACGACGTAAGGCTGAACAGGTTCACAAGCGTCGCCCGCGCAACGCTCCACTCCCCCGTCGCGAAATTCGCCATATTGACGCCGAACGACTCGTCGGTGACGGTGGCGGCGAACAAAAACGACAGCCCGCGCCGCTCATGGGCGCACAGGGGGGCGAAGGAGGCGGCGTAAAGCATCTGCCGGGTGTTGACCAAGGACACGCTCGCGATGATGGATGCAACGGGACTTGCCGCAAGCCACATGTTCGGCACCATGAACTGACCCGCGCCCGAGTAGAAAAGCGCGGAGAACAAAAACACCTGCACAACGTCAAGGCCGATCGAATCCTCCAGGATTCCGCAGGGGATGCCGATGGCGACGTAGCCGAGCATGATGGGAACCGCCGCCGAGAAAGCGGCCCGTATGTCTTCTCTCATGGTAGTCATTGCGACGCTACAGTATAAAGCGTCGGCAAACGAACAGTCACCTTCTTCGCAAAAGCCCGTCAAACGCCGCTAACGCACGATGTCTCGCGGCACGAACAGGCGCATGAACGTGGCCGTGGCGAAACGGTCGGTCATGCCGGCGATATAGTCGGTCACGGCGCGCAAGTCGTCGCCGTCCGAGATGGCGCGGTATTCCTCGGGCACCTCGCCGATGTGCTCGACATAGTAGTCGAACAGATGCTTGATCAGGCACTTCGCCTTGTCGACCTCCACCATGACCGCCGGCGCGGTGTACACGTTGGCGAACAGGAAGCGGCGCAGCTCGCTCATGGCATCCCACACGGGCTCGGACAGGGCGATATCGTCGCGCACGGCGGAAGTTTCCACCATGTCGCGCACGAGCGTCTCGATGCGGCTGGAGTGGTCGAGGCCGAGCAGGGCATGCGTGGAAGCCGGAAGGGCGTCTTCGGTGAGCATCCCCGCGCGGATGGCGTCGTCGATATCGTGGTTGACGTAGGCGATCCTATCGGCAATGGCCACGATGCGGCCCTCCATCGTCTCGGCCCGCACCGAGCCGGTATGGTGGAGGATGCCGTCACGCACCTCGACCGTGAGGTTCAAACCGACGCCGCCGTTCTCTATCCGCTCGACCACGCGCAGGCTCTGCTCGTTGTGATGGAACTGGCGGGAAACCGCGTCATCGGAGAAGCCAACCCCGCGATGGCGCGCCAAGCAATCGCACAGCGCCCCCTCGCCCGTATGCCCGAAGGGAGTATGCCCCAGGTCGTGCCCGAGCGCGATGGCCTCGGCAAGATCCTCGTTAAGGCCAAGCGCCCGCGCAATGGTGCGCGCGATCTGGGAAACTTCCAGTGTATGGGTCAAACGAGTGCGGAAATGGTCGCCCTCGGCCGCCAGGAACACCTGCGTTTTATGCGACAGCCGGCGAAAGCTTTTCGAATGCAGGATCTTGTCGCGGTCGCGTTGGTAATCGGTGCGCAGGTAATCCCGATGGGACGAACGCGCGCGCCCCTCGCTTTCGTCGGCAAAAGCCGCATCGGCGCTCAAAATCTCATGTTCGATACGTTCGCGGTCTTCTCGGTGCGAGATTTCCATAGCCACCCCTCGCTATTTGGAAACGTTTTGCCTGATTATACAGTAATTTGGTATAAGCCAAACCGTGCGATATCGGGTAAGGTGCCATCAATTCGGCAAATTTCGCTCCGAATCAGTATTGCGTACGAATGGCCGCAGCGATGCGCTACCATAGCGGCACAGCGGGGAGCATCGAAAGGCGGGCGCATGAAACACGAAACGCGAACTGCGAGCAACGCAGACGTGGACGAAACCGGCGACGAAGGTAAGCTTGTGCTCGATTCGTCGTTCTTCGTCGCATTCGAGCTCGCCCACGAAAGCCTTCGCAAGGGGCTGCGCACGGGCAGCTGCCTGAACTGCTCGCAGTATCGCGTGCTCATAAAGCTTGCGGCCGCCGCCCCCGAGGCGCTCACGCAAAAAGAGCTCTGCCACATGCTGGATTTGAAACCGAACGTGATGACCCCTGCGATCAACGTGCTCGCCAAAAACGGATTCGCCCTGCGCCAAGAAAAGGAAGCGGGGGCGCGCACGGTGCCGGTGAGCATCACGCAAGACGGCATCGCCCATATCCAACAGGCCAACAAAGCTATCATCGAGCAGCTCTACCGCATCTTCCCCACCCAAACGGCGCCGTTTCGCGCGGTGCTTGAAGCCGCAATCATGGCAGGAGCCACCATCGAGCCGCCACTTTCCGGCGAGATGTCACGGCGCTTCTTCGCCAGTCGCACGCTGGCATCTTTCGAAGTGCTGCGCCGTAAACTGGAGAAATCCCTGGAGGACGCTTGCGAAGGGGCGAGCTACAGCGAATGCCGCGTGCTCATGCGCCTGGGCGAGGCGGACAAACCGTTGCGCGTGATGGATCTGTCGCGCCAGCTGAGAATGACGCCGGCGACCGTCGTGCGCGCCTGCGACCGCACGGAAGCGCGCGGATGGACGCACCGACTGGGGTCGAAAGCCGACCGCAAGGCCGTCTACATCGCCGTCACGCAAGACGGGCTGAGCATGCAACGCGATATCGCCGCATGCGTGGACGAGATCGCGCAGCGCTTCCTCTGGAGCCGCCTCACCCCTGAACGTTGCCATGCAATCGCGCAGGTGGGAAGCGTTATCCTCGCCGACCTGCGCGAACGCGAGGAACGAGAGCGGCAAAAGGAAATCGCCGACCTCAAGCCTCTCTAGGAAGCAACCGACGAACCTGAAAAGCCCCGTGCGCTCGCTGCGAGCGCACGGGGCAAGAAAACATCAAACGACGTATTGCTAGCGCTTGGTGAGACGAGCTGCGCCGAAAAGCAGCGCCAGGTTCACCACCGCGTCAAGCGCCAGCAGCCCGCCGACGGCCGCCGTATTCGGGCTTGCCACGTTGATGGCGGAAAACGTCAGCACGGTGAGCACCATCACCACCACGCCGCAGCCGGCAGCGGCGCCCACCAGGTTCCAGCCCGCCTTGCCGCCGTTGCGCGACAGGCATGCGCACACCACCTGGGAAGCCGCGCCCAAAAGCGTGCCCAGAAACGCCGTGAACGCCACGGCCGCGCCGATAAGCACCGCGGCACTCGGCAGCTTCGAGCTCATCGAGCCCACCTGCACCGACGACAGGATGCCGCTCGCCACCACTAACAGGCACACGAGCGACATCGCGGCGGCGGCCCAGCCCCACAGAAACGCCGAGCCGGGGCGCCCGGCACTGCCCACGCCGCGCGAGAACAGCAGCCCGTGCAGCGCCACGCCGGCAGCAGACGTCATAAGCGTGAGCGCCACGGCGAACATAAAGGCCACCAGGGCCGATCCGGTCAAAATAGAGCAGATGACGTCCAGCATGGGCACGCCCGACGAGGAAATGTAGTCGAAAGACAGCCAGCCGGCCGTCTCCATGATCGCAAGCCCCGCACGGGCGAGCACCGCCACCACCAGGGCCATCGCGAACAAGATGGCATAAGGACGCGCCATCGCGCGCTTTGATTCGGTCATGATAAGCACCCCTTCCCTACTTCTCGCCCGCAAGCTCGTGCTCGACGGCCGACGACCCGCACAGATATCCGCCGCAGAACGCCAGGCCCACGTCGCCCATGAGCGAGCCCAAAATCGGGTCGCCGATGTAGCTGTTCTCGCCGCATGCGCCGCCGGCGGTATGCCAGCCCGCGTACAGACCGGGAATGACCAGACCATTCGTGCCCATGACCTGCATCTGGTCGTTGATCAGCAGGCCCGCCTTCGTGCCGTAGAGGTTGCCGCCGATGCGACAGCCGTAGAACGGCGGGTCGGACACGGCGTGCAGCCACTCGGCCGGCATCGGGTACATGTAGTCGTCCTCGCCGCGCTCGCAACATTCGTTCCACTTGCGCACCGCTTCCACCATGACGCCGGGAGCGAACCCCAAGTCGGCCTCAAGCTCCTCGAGCGTGTCGCGGCGCTTGAGCACGTCGGCGTCGATGGCGTCCTGCACGCCGTTGTGCCAGTCGCGGTAATGCTCGGGCACTTTGTCGATCTGCTCCAAGTCGGGCGTGATGAGCTTGCGGCAGTGCTCCTGCGCAAACCCCGCCAAATGATCTTCGTAGTGCTTGTCGAAGATGATGTAGCTGCGGTGCCCCGGAGGCGTCATCTGGATGGTCGCCAAATCGCCCAAGGCGTAGATGGCGTTCGCGCCGTCCTCGCCCACGCGGCTGTCCATATAGCGCAGGCGGTTGCCGGCGCGGTCGATGGTCAGCCACGGCTGGCGCGACAGCTGCGTCATGCCATCGTAGAGGAAGCGCGCCCACTGCCCGCCTTCGGCCTCCCAGTCCACGCCACCGTCGAAGCTGGCGGAGCTGTTGAAGCCCGAAACGTCGGCGTTCACGCCCAGGCCCATGCGGAAGCACTCGCCCGTCTCGCCGCCCACCAGGTAGCTTGACGCGCAGCCCATAGCCGCCGTGGGGATGTACTTCTCCAGCAGGGCCTTGTTGTTGCAGAATCCGCCCGCCGTCAGGATGACCGCTGCCTTGGCATGGATGTACACCTCGCGACGGAACTCCTCTTTGGCAACCAGGCCCACGATGCGCCCCGAAGAGTCACGCACGAGCGCGCAGGCCGGGCACTGGAACTTGTACTCGACGCCGTGGCGCTGGCCGAACGCGAACATGGCGTCGGTGGCGTCCTTCATCTTCAGCACGTGATGGTCGAGCGTGGAGTTCTTCGGTGACACGTACACGGGCACCTCGCCCAAACGCCAGCGCACGCCGCAATCCGCCATCCAGTCGATGCACTTGCCGCCCTCGTCGGCGATGCGGTAGATCAGCTTCGGGTCGGCCGCGTAATGGTATTCGTCCATCGCCCAATCGGTAAGCGCCTGCGGGTCGAACGGATAGCTGGGGAAGGCGAAGTGCTTGGCGTTCTGAGCGGAATAGCCGCCCAGGATAGCGCACATGCCGGCCGACTGGGCGTTGCCGCCGTGCAGGCCCATCGACTCGACGCAGATGACCTTTGCGCCCAGCTCGGCTGCACGCGCGGCCGCATTCAGACCGCCGCCGCCGGCGCCCACGACCACCACGTCGCACTCGTAATCCCACTTCTCGGGAACGTCGCGCGGGGCAATGGGGGTGGCATCGTCGGCCGGGAACGCGGCTGCGTTGTGCTCACGGTAGGTGCCATCGGCAGCGCTGGCGTTCGTCGCGCCGCTGTCAGGCACGGAAACGTCTTTGCTGCCGTCGGCGGTCCAGTCGCCGATGACGCCCTCCTCAACCGCGTAGGCCGCCGCCGGAACCGCTGCGGTCGCCGCGGCGGTGCCGGCCATGGTGGCGGCGCCCATCAGGAAATCGCGGCGCGACATGCCTGCCGCGCTCGTGCTTTTCTTACTCATCATGCGCTCCTTACCCTTGGTTGCCGGCCGTGGTGCCGCCGTCCGCCTGCGCTTTGGAAAGGGCGTCGGCGACAGCCGCCTTCACGCCCGCCGTGGTTATGGTCGCCCCGCTCACCGTGTCGATATCCGCTCCCTGTGCCGCCTCGATCAGATCGGCGTAGGTGCCGTCGCGCACCGCCTCGTACCCGCCGACGCTTTGCGACTCGCCGTCCTGCGTCACTTCCAAGCAGGTGATTCGATTGTCCTTCACTTCCAGCTTCACGCCGATGACGCCCGCCATGCCCAGGCCCTCGCCCTCGTAAACGCCGTCCTTCAGCGCAACGGCGCTCACCTTGGACGCATCGACCTCGATGGGCGCGCGCCACGGGTCGTCCGATCGCTGCGCCAACTGCTCGGCGCTCGCCGCGTCCTTGCTGCCCGTGCCCTCATAGGACGCGCCGCAACCGGCTAAAGCGCCACTCGCCACGGCGGCGCCCAGGCAAACGGCGCACAGGGCCGAAACCGTTTTCTTGCTCATGAGAATCTCCTTCCCCGCAACCCCTTCACGCTAGCTGCGCGCAGGAGCGCTCCATCCGTCGGGCACCTTGTAGTCGTGGCACGCGTTGCAGTACATGACCGACTGCTCGTGCACGCGATGGCAATTGCTGCAATCGATGGCCTCGCCTTGATGGGAAACGTGCGGGTTGACGCCTGTCACTCCGCCCCAATCCTGCGTGGCGGCCACCACGTCGTTCCAGTCATGGCACCCGGCGGTTGCGCACATCTTCTTGTCAGCGGTGATGAGCGCCGGGGAAAGACCGCCGTCCGATGAGGTTTCATAGGTTCCGCTCATCCATGCGGTCGCTTCGTTGACCTGGTCTTTAATGGTTGCCGTATGGCATTGCAGGCACGTGACGTCCGCCTTGGCGTGGGCTTGGGCAAGCCCCGCCTGCGCCGACGACGCCCCCTGGCTCTCGCCGAAGTAGCCCTGGACGTAGTAATCCATCGGCTCGTGGCATACGGCGTTGCAGAAGCTCGGCTGGTTGTGCCAGACGAAGAACCCCCCTGCCGCGCACGCTAGCACCACCACGATGATGCCCACGACGATCGGCGCGCGCCGTGTCCCCTTCTTTTCGCTGCTCATAGTGATCCCCTTTCACTCTCGCATGCTTTTCATTGCGTTGGTGAACCTTCTCCGTGCAGATTAGCACGTTTTCTCCATCTTTTGTTTGACGAATCTTCAAATCTGTTCATTGACACCGCGTCAATCCAATACGTATCCTGAACATGCCGAAACGCAAAGGGGACGCGGCAAGGCAAAGGGGACCTGTTAGGGAGGTGGCATGATGAGCGACGAACGCCGGCAGCAAATCGTCGAGGCGGCGCGCCAGCTCTATGAGGAGCAGGGGCTTTCGCGCACATCGGTCAAAGACATCAGCGAGCGATGCTCCATGACGCGCTCGCTGTTCTATCACTATTTCCCCGACAAGCAGGCCGTCACCTCTGCCGTGCTCGACGACTACATCGCCGACTACATCGAGTCACTGGCCTTATGGGACAGCGAACGCGAGGTCGGCAACATCGAGAACGCGCTTTCCAGCGTGGTGAAGGTCATGCGGCTGGGGGTTTTCGAGGGATCGAGCTTCCGCCGTTCGCTGGACACGAAGGAAAACGCCTCGCTGTACCTGCAGTTCATCAACCGCGTGGCCGACCGCACGGCGACGTTCTTCGTCGAAACGACGGTGCGCGACTACGCGAAGCTGCACGAAGTGAAGATCGACCATCTCTACGAAACGTTCTACGTGCTCATCTTAGGGATTTGCGGGTACATCCGCACGCACCGCGACGCCGATGACGACGTGCTCAAGGACATAATCGCTCAGACGCTGCACATGGAGCGCGGTTGCAACGTGGCCCCGAGCGAGGACGCGGCGGACGCCCGCAACACGGTGGACGTTCGCGAATAAGGGTAATCCCGGGCAGCGCCCGGTTAGAAGCAGGCAGGCGAGTCGGAGGCGGAACGCCCGCGCGCACCTGCCGCAAGAAAAGGGAGGACATCATGTTGTTCGACGTGTATGGCGACACCGCCATCTACCAATGGATAGGCTGGGTGATCGTATTCCTGTCACTCATCGGCCTGAACGAGGTCGCCAGGCGCACCAAGGCCGGCGGTATCACTATTTTCCTCGTGGTTCCCGCCATCCTGACCGCGTACTTCATCGCCATCTACGCGGGCGCGGCGGCAGGCGCCGACTGGGCGCTCAACAACCCGACGTACCTGTACATGAACAGCTGGTTCCACTATGCCAAGCTCTACGCCGCCACCGCCGGGTGCATCGGCTTCATGATCTTGAAGTACCACTGGGGATCGCTGGGCAAGAGCCACTGGTTCAAGTGCTTCCCGTTCGTGATCGTGGCCATCAACATCATGATCGCCGTGGTCAGCGACTTCGAAAGCGCCATCCGCGCCTTCAACACCACTTGGATTTCCACCGAGGGCGTGCTTTTGCACGGCGGTTGGCATAACGTGTTCAACGGCATCGCCGGCATCCTGAACATCTTCGTCATGACCGGCTGGTGGGGCATCTACGTGTCCAAGAAAAAGCAGGACATGCTGTGGCCCGACATGACGTGGGTGTTCATCCTCTCCTACGACATCTGGAACTTCTGCTACACCTACAACTGCCTGCCCACCCACTCCTGGTACTGCGGCCTGGCGCTGCTGCTCGCCCCCACCGTCGCAGGTCTTCTGTGGAACAAGGGCGGCTGGATCCAGAACCGCGCCTTCACGCTTTCCATGTGGTGCATGTTCTGCCAGGTGGTTCCCATGTTCGCCAACGACTCCATCTTCGCCGTGCAGTCGGTCAACAACCCTGACGTGAACCTGGTCATCAGCGTTATCGCGCTCGTCGCCAACATCGCCGCCGTGGGTTACGTCATCTACCGCGCGAAGAAGCTCGGCGTGAATCCCTACACGCACGAGGTGTTCGTCGGCACGAAGGACTACGAGAAGGCCATGTCGCGCCGCGAGGACGTCGCCGCATAACGCGAAAGACTTTGCAAGCAAGAAAAAGGGAGAGCCCGTGGCCTGGCCACGGGCTCTCCCTTTCTAATCCACAAGTCCTTTCTTGCCAATCCCCAAGTGGAAGAGTATGATTTCCAGCCGTTGTTACGGAAAAGGTTCCTTGATGGTGCCCGAAGCGATCCTTCGATTACCACCAAGGAACCTGCGACCAAGAACGTCGATCCGCTCGTTGGCTGCACACTGACCGCATTTTCGGTAGTCGTGCGTCCACGTGCGGATTTTTTTGTTCCCGATCGCAGGAGTGAAAAGAGGAAATCGAGTATGGCAACGGCAGATAGGGCCGCTCTCGACGAGTGGGCAGGCAACGCGCCCCTCGAGACGGGAAACCGCGCGGCGAAACTCATGCGCCGCATGGACGCAACGCAACCGACAAGCGTCTTCAAGCAGGTGATGGCTCTGACTTCGGCCGGCGTGTTCGTGGACGCCATGGACGTCTATTTGGCCGGCGGCGTGAAAACCACGCTCGTGGAAAGCGGGTTCGCCACCAACGAGCAGACGGCGATGTTTCTGTCCGCGGGCTTTTTAGGCCTGTTCATCGGCTCGCTTATCGCAGGGCTTATAGGCGACAAGCTGGGGCGTCGCCGGGCATTCCAATTCAACCTGCTGCTGTTCGGCTTCGCTACCCTTCTAGGCGCGCTTGCCCCGAATATGACATTCATGATCGTGATGCGCTTCTTCGTCGGGCTTGGCCTGGGGGCGGAGCTGGTCACCAGCTTCAGCATGATCAACGAGTTCGCCCCGGTGGCCAAACGTGGGCGCTGGTGCGCCATCGGCTCGACCATCGCCAACTGCGGCTCGCCTATCGGCATGTTCCTATGCCTGTTCTTCATCACCATCTGGAGCCCGCTTGGGCAGGAATCCTGGCGACTCGTGTTCGCAGTCATCGGCGTTGCGGCCATCGCGGTGTGCATCGCGCGTCAATCCATGCCCGAAAGCCCCCGCTGGCTCATCGAGCACGGCAGGCTCGACGAGGCGGACGAGCTGATTTCGCGTATCGAAGAAGAAATGCGCGCGGCGAACATCGCACCGGCCGCCGAGGCGACCGCAGAACACGCGCCGATGAATTCCGACGCCCACCTGGCGCGCAACCTGTTTTTGGGCATGGTAGTGGTCATCGGCACGTCGCTGACGCAATACACCTACACCACCTTCGGGCCCTCTATCTTAAAAAGCGTCGGCCTGGCCACACAGACGTCGCTGCTCTCCACCACCATCACCATGCTGGCAGCGCCGCTCGGCGCGCTCATCGGCGCGCTGCTCATCGAGAAGCTTGGCCGCAGGGTCGAGGTTTCCGGCGCGTTCATCTGGGTAGCGGTGTTCGCCTTCGCCTACGCCATGGCGCTCGGCGCGGGTTCGACCGCGCTCATCACCGTGCTGGGATTTTTGATGACCATCGGGTTCTATGTGCTGAACGCCTCGGTGATCGGCGTTTACGTCGGCGAGCTGTTCTCCACGAAGTACCGCTTCCGTGGCGCGGGCATTTCGCAAGGCTCGGGCAAGGCCGTGAACGTGTTCATGCCCTTCGCCGTCACCTGGCTTTTGGCGAACCTCGAACCGAGCACGATCTACTTCGCCATCGTCGCAGTAGCTTTGATTGCTGCAGCCATTACGCTGGCCATCGGCCCGGAAACCAAGTCGCGTCGCCTGGGATAGAGAGGGAGATTTCCGCCGCGATCCCCCTCCCGCTGCCACCGCCCTAAGCGGTGTACACTTCCCTGCCTTCGAAGTAGACCGCCTTGACCTCGCCTTCGTGGATCTTGTTCTTCTCGCAGCTCGAGATGTCCTTGTCGACGAAGATGAAGTCAGCGTATTTGCCGGTCTCGATCGAGCCGCGCGTATCTTCCATCTGAAGCTGCTTCGCGCCGTTGATCGTCATGATGTCCATGGCCGTCTCGACCGAGACGCGCTCGGACGGGTCAAGCTGGATGATCTCGACATCTGCCCTGGTGTCGTTGACCGCGACCTCGATGATGCCGGCGACGGTCGTCGGCATTCCGGAAGAGGCGGGGACGTCGGTCGACGATGTGACAAGAACGCCGTTGTCGAGAAGGGACTTCGTGGGATAGCCCGCCTTGTAGGTGGCGATATCCGAGTAGATGTCGGTGATATCCTCTTTTTCCCTGGTCACATCAGTGAGCACTCGCCAATTGATGTTCTCGGCGGCGTAGATGTGGTGCTGGCCCATCTTCTCTTTCGAGTCTTCTGTGATGTTCCTGCCGTGGCAGATGCCGTTGTAGATGCTGCCCTTTTGCGAGGCCTCGGCGTTGATGTAGGCGTTGACCACCTGCTGGGTCGCCGCGTCTCCCATGGAGTGGATGTGCAGCGAGAGGCCCATCTCGTTAGCGGCCTTCACGATGGCGTTCATGGTCTCGGTGTCCCACACCTGCGTGCCGTGGGTGCCGTCCGCGTACTCGGCGAGCAGCCAGCCGGTCCTGCTCTCGACCGCCTCGCCGTCGGCGAAGAGTTTGATGGTGCTGAACTTGAAGTGGTCAGTCGGGTACTTCTCGGCGCACTCCTGCGCTTTGACCAGCTCGGCCTTCCAGTCGTTGTAGGGGTCGATCTTGTAGGTTCCGCCGGCCACGACCGAAAGCCCGCCGTTTTTGTCGCACGTGCTCAAGGCGTCCATGAACTGCGTGCCAAAGTAGTTGGTCCAGCCGTCCTGATAGTAGGTGTAGCCGTAGCTGTGGAGCTTGTCCTCCATGAGCCGGGCGATACCCGCGTAGTCGCCCTCCTGGACGACCTGCAGGCTCGAGATGCCGTGCTTCAACAGGTAATTCGTTGCCATGTCAGAGGCCAGGCCCAGAAGCTCGCCGTCTTGGCCCTTAGAGAGAAAGCCGCCCTCGATCTGCGTGTCCTTCGTGATTCCCGCGACCTCCGCCGCCTTGCTGTTGAAGAAGGCATTGTGGCCCGTGTCGTCGACGATGAGCATGATCTTGTCATTGCAGATCTCGTCGAGCTTGCTCTTTATCTCGATCGTCTCTTTGACCTCGAACATGGCGATGGCGTCCCAGCCGTACGTGTAGTACACGTCTTTGTCCGGGTTCTTCTCGACGTAGGCCTTGACGTTACTGAGGATCTCGTCCTGCGTTGCGCCCTCGACCACCAGGCCGAGATAGCCAAACGCGGCGTCGGCAACGTAGTGGCCGTGGCCCTCGGTGGCGCCGGCCATGACGATGCCCTTGTCGCGGTAGTCAACAATTTTGGTCGTGCCGTCTTTTATATATGGCTTGACGCCGTCTTCGGTGCCAACGTAAACATACTTGCCATCTTTAACGGCAAACGCGGAAACGTATTCCTGACTTGCGTTCGAGGTGTACACCTTGCCATACACGACGGTGTCGGCAACCGTTGAAGTCGAAGGCCCGCCGGCGCAGCCGGAAAACCCCGCTAGGGCCAGGCCCCCGCACCCGATGCCGGCGTATTTAACGAAGGTCCTTCTTGATAATAGGTTCATGCAAAGTGTCCTTTCTCATCTCAAACGAGCAACACATGACAGATATATCGCATCCCCGCTTCCGCCTGTGATGCAATGCCGATCACGAGTTCGCGGCCGACGGGACGTTCCCCGCCAGCCGCGGCTTCCATCTATGCCGACCTTGTTTTACACGGTGTACACTTCCCTGCCTTCGAAGTAGACCGTCTTGACTTCGCCTTCGTGAATCTTGTCTTTCGCGCAGTTCGAGATGTCTTTGTCGATGCAGATGAAATCGGCGTATTTACCGACCTCGATCGAGCCGCGCTCGTCTTCCATCTGAAGCTGCTTGGCGCCGTTGATCGTCATGATGTCCATGGCGGTCTCGACCGAAACGCGCTCGGATGGGTCGTGCTGGGCGGCCTCGAAATCCCCGCGGGTGTCGTTTACGGCAACCTCGATGATGCCGGGGACCGTCGTCGGCGCGCCGGAGGAAGAGGGAACATCCGTTGAAGAAGTGACCGTCACGCCATTATCGACAAGCGATTTGATGGGGTAGCCCGCCTTGAAGATTTCCATGCTGAAGGTTTCCGTGACCGTGTCTTCCTGCTCTTTAGGCTTGAGCACGCGCCAGTTGATGTTCTCGGCGGCATAAATGTGGTGCTGTCCCATCTTTTCCTTCGAGTCGGCGGTAATGTTCCTGCCATGGCAAATACCGTTGTAGATACTGCCTTTTTGCGAGTCTTCCGCATTGATGTACGCATTGACGACTTGCTGGGTCGCCGCGTCTCCCATAGAGTGGATGTGCAGGGAAAGACCAGCCTCGTTTGCGGCCTTCACAATGGAGTTCATCGTGTCGTCGTCCCACACCTGCGTGCCATGAGAGCCGTCGGGATAGCTGTCAATCAGCCAACCGCTTTGACTCTCAACTGCTTCGCCATCGGCAAAAAGTTTGATAGTGCTTACTGTAAAGTGATCCGTAGGGTATTTCTGGGAGCATTCTTCCGCCTTGGCAAGTTCCGCTTTCCAATCATCGTAGGAGTCGATTTTATAGGATCCGCTCACCATGACCGAAAGCCCCGTTTTCTTGTCATGCTCGCTTAAAACATCCAGAAGCTGCGTGCCCCAGTAGTTCGTCCAACCGTCCTGGTAGTAGGTATAGCCAGAACTGTGAAGGGCATTCTCCATTGCCAGGGCAACGGCTTCGTAGTCGCTCGCCTGAACGAGCCTCTCGGTCGAAACGGCGTATTTCAGCAGATAATTGGCAGCCATGTCGGAAGCTAAGCCCAAAAGTTCGCCATCTTCGCCCTTAGACAAAAAGC
>CAVDXU010000003.1:65296-131454 GCA_963613135.1 bacterium | reverse complement strand
CCACCACCGCAACGCTGCTGGCCGACGTCATCGTCTCCGAGGGCCTGCGCAACGTGACCGCCGGCGCTGACGCTCTGGGCATCCGCCGCGGTATCCAGAAGGCCACCGACGCCGTCGTCGAGGCCATCAAGGCCGACGCCACGCCCGTCTCCACCACCGAGCAGATTACCAACGTCGGCACCATTTCCGCCGGCGACGCCGAAATCGGCGAGAAGATCGCCCAGGCCATGGACGCAGTCGGCAAGGACGGCGCCATCTCCGTCGAGGATTCCCAGACCTTCGGCCTGGACATGGAGATTGTCGAGGGCATGCAGTACGACCGCGGCTACATTAGCCCCTACATGGCCACCGACATGGATAAGATGGAAGCCGTTCTGTCCGATCCGTTCATCCTGCTGACCGACCAGAAGATCTCCAACATCCAGGACATGGTTCCGCTGTTGGAAACCATCATGAAGTCCGGCCGCCCGCTGTTCATCGTCGCCGAGGACGTCGAGGGCGAGGCTCTGGCCACCATTCTGCTGAACAAGCTGCGCGGCACGTTCAACTGCGTCGCCATCAAGGCCCCCGGCTTCGGCGATCGCCGCAAGCGCATCCTCGAGGACATCGCCGCCGTCACCGGTGCGCAGGTCATCGACAAGGACTTCGGCATGACGCTGGCCGACGCCAAGATCGAGATGCTCGGCACCGCCAAGACCGTCAAGGTCTCCAAGGACGCTGCCCTCATCGTCGACGGCGCGGGCGAGAAGCAGGCCATCGAGGACCGCATCAACCAGATCAAGAACGAGCTCGAGCGCGTCGATTCCGACTTCGACCGCGAGAAGCTGCAGGAGCGTCTGGCGAAGCTGTCCGGCGGCGTTGCCGTGCTGAAGGTGGGCGCTGCCACCGAGGCCGAGCTGAAGGAGAAGAAGTCCCGCATCGAGGACGCCCTGCAGGCTACGCGCGCCGCTGTCGAAGAGGGTATCGTCGCAGGTGGCGGCGTTGCTCTCATCAACGCCATCCCCGCGCTCGACGCGCTTGAGGTCGCCGATGCCGACGAGAAGGTCGGTGTGGAGATCATCCGCAAGGCCATGGAGGCCCCGATGCGCGCCATCGCGCAGAACGCCGGCTTCGAGGGTTCCGTCGTCGTCGACAAGGTGAAGAACATGCCGAAGGGCGAGGGCGTCAACTTCGCTGACGGCACCACCGGCAAGATGATCGACATGGGCGTCAACGACCCGGTCAAGGTGACCCGCACCGCGCTGCAGTCCGCTGCTTCCGTGGCCGCGCTCATCCTGATCACCGAGGCCACCATCAACGAGATCCCGAAGGATCCCGATCCGGCCGCAGCCGCTGCTGCAGCTGCCGGCGGTATGGGCGGCATGATGTAAGCCGCAAGGCCTGAAAGCCAAGCATTTCCTCAAGACCCGCAGCTCAAAGTGAGCTGCGGGTCTTTTGCGTAGCGGGCTTTTCGCCCCGCCGTCTCACCTGCCTCGCGCTGCGTCGTCTGGTCCGTCTCCGGCGATCGGGCCGGGTTCCCCGTCTGCCCCAGCTGCCGCCGTTGTCCACCCGCGCCGTCGCGGCACGTCCCCTCGCAGCCGGCGCCACCTCCTTCGCTCACACTTCGCGCCCCTGGCGGGTGTTTTCTGTTTCTTGGCCGTGAATTCATCGCCCCTGCGCGGTTTCGTTCGTGCCGTCTTCTATAATCGGATATTCGATCAGAAGGTCGTTTCATCATTTGACAACGAAAGGGGTGCGAGTTCATGCCAAGGCTTCAAATCATGGATACCACCATCCGTGATGGCCAGCAGAGCTTGTGGGCCACGCGAATGCCCATCGGCGACATGCTGCCCATCCTGCCGAAAATGGACCGTGTCGGGTACTGGGCCATCGAGGCATGGGGCGGCGCAACGTTCGACTCATGCATGCGCTTTTTGGACGAGAATCCATGGGATCGTCTGCGCTCCATCAACGCAGCCACGCCCAACACGCCGCTGTCCATGCTCACCCGCGGTCAGAACCTTGTCGGCTACAAGCACTATTCGCGCGACATCGTCAACCGTTTCATCAAGGCTTCCAAGCGAAACGGCGTGCATGTGTTTCGCGTGTTCGACGCGCTGAACGACATCCGCAACGTCATCGACACCGCCGAGGCCGTCAACGAATGCGGTGGGCATTTCGAAGGTGCCATCTCGTACACCATTTCCCCTGTTCATACGCTTGATAGCTACTTGGAATACGCGCAGCAGCTCAAAGAGCTGGGCGCCGACTCCATCTGCGTCAAGGACATGGCCGGCCTTATGACCCCGTACCGTGCCGAGCGCATCGTCAAGGCGCTCAACGCCGAAATCGGCCTGCCGGTGCATCTGCACTGCCATTACGTCGGCGGCATGGCCCCCACCAACTACCTCAAGGCTGCCGAAGCGGGCGTGGCCATCGTCGACACCGCATCGGCTCCGCTTGCGTTCGGCAACTCGCAGCCCGCGGTCGAGATGCTCGTCGCCGCATTGCAGGAAAGCCGTTACGACACCGGACTCGACCTCAACCTGCTTTTCGAGATCGCCGAGTACTGGGAGGAAGTGCGCAAGCGTTCCCACTACAAGCGCGGCGTGTCCTCGCTCATCCACATGCAGGTGTACTCGCATCAGGTCCCGGGCGGCATGATGTCCAACCTCATGTCCCAGCTTGAGGTGCAAAACGCCAGCGACCGCCTGCCCGAGGTCATGAAGGAGATCCCGCGCGTCCGCGCCGAGGTTGGTTACCCGCCGCTCGTCACGCCCATGTCGCAGATCGTCGGCACCCAGGCTGTGTTCAACGTTCTCACCGGCAAGCGCTGGGGCGTCGTTTCCAAGGAGATGAAGGACTACATCTGCGGTTACTACGGCAAGGCACCCGGCAAGATGGATCCGGATATCGTGAAGAAGGTCGTGGGCGCATCCCAGGTCCTTCCCGATGACGTGGCTCCGTCAAGCCTGGTCACCACTACCTATGACGAGGTTGCCGAGGAGATCGGCGATCTTGCTCAAAGCGAAGAGGACGTGCTCATGTACGCGCTGTTCCCCAATGAGGCGCGTACGTTCCTGAGCAAGCACCGTGCATCTGAAAGAGTCGACTTCCTGATGCAGGAAGAGTCGAGCAACACCAAGGAGGACGATTACGTGGATATCAACCAGATTCGCGAGCTGGTTCGCGTTGCCGAGGAAAGCGGCGTTGGCGAAATCGTAGTTGAGGAAGAGGGCGCCCGCATCGCCGTTCGCATGCCGAGCGCCGTTGCCGCCCCGGCCGCCCCGGCCGTTGCCGCCCCGGCTGCCCCCGCTGTTGCCGCCGCGCCGGCCGCAGCTGCCGCGCCCGCGCCCGCTGCAGCCGACGAGCCCGAGCGTCCCGCCAACTGGTACTGCGTGAAAGCTCCCATGGTCGGCACGTTCTATGCTGCTCCCGCTCCCGGTGAGCCGCCGTTCGTGAAGGTGGGCGACGAGGTTGCCGCCAATCAGACGCTGTGCATCGTCGAGGCCATGAAGCTCATGAACGAGATCACCGCCGAGGAAATGGGCACCGTCCGCGAGATCTGCGTTAACGACGCCGAGCCGGTCGAGTTCGGCACGCCGATGTTCTACATCGAGCCCCATGCGAAAACCCCGATCGTTGCGGAGCAGGCATAATGTTTAAGAAAGTCCTCATCGCCAATCGAGGCGAGGTGGCTTTGCGCGTCATGCGCGCTTGCAAAGAGCTTGGCGTGAAAACCGTCGCGGTGTATTCCACCGAGGATGAGAACACCTATCCGGTGCAGTATGCTGATGAGAAGGTGTGCATCGGCCCTGCTCAGGCAAACAAAAGCTATCTTGTCATGCAGAACATTATCGGTGCTGCGCAGATCACGGGCGCCGATGCCATCCATCCTGGTTACGGCTTCTTGGCCGAAAACGCCGACTTCGCCCGCGCATGCGCCGACAACGACATCGTCTTCATCGGCCCTGCGCCGGAATGCATCGAGCGCATGGGCGACAAGTCCTCGGCTCGTGAAACCATGAAGTCGTGCGGCGTCCCCACCGTGCCCGGCTCCGACGGCTGCATCGACACCGTCGAGGAAGCGCGCGCGTTCGCCGATCGCGTCGGCTACCCCGTGCTCATCAAGGCAACGGCCGGCGGCGGCGGCAAGGGCATGCGCGAGGTACACGATCCTGCCGACCTTGAGTCCAGCTACAAGGCCGCCCGCGCCGAGGCTGGGGCCGCGTTCGCCAACGACGAGGTGTACCTGGAAAAGCTCGTGCTGCGCCCCCGCCACGTCGAGGTGCAGGTGCTTGCCGACGATTTCGGCAACAACGTCGCCCTTTGCGAGCGCGACTGCTCGGTGCAACGTCGCCACCAGAAGCTCATCGAGGAAGCTCCCTCGCCGGCTCTGACCGACGACCTTCGTCGCGCCATGGGCGTGGCGGCCATCAAGGCCGTGCGCGCGGTCGACTACCGCAATGCCGGAACCATCGAGTTCCTGCTCGCGCCCGACAACAAGTTCTACTTCATGGAAATGAACACGCGCGTGCAGGTCGAGCACCCGGTTTCCGAGCAAATTACCGGCACCGACATCATCAAAGAGCAGCTGCGCATCGCTTCCGGCGAGCCGATGAGCTGCGCGAGCCGCGCACCGTTCAGCCCGTTCGGCCATGCGATGGAGTTCCGCATCAACGCCGAGGACCCCGAGCATGGCTTCCGTCCGTGCCCCGGCACCGTCACGCGCTTCGAGCCCCCGTCGGGCCCGGGCGTGCGCATCGAAACCTACGTGCACACCGGCACGAAGATCAGCCCGTATTACGATTCGATGGTCGCCAAGCTCATCGTTTCCGGTCAAGACCGCGAGGAATGCCTGGCCCGTGCGCGCCGCGCCCTCGACGAGTTCGTCATCGAGGGCATACAAACCACGCTGCCGTTCCATCGTCGCGTGCTTGACAACGAGGTATTCTGCGCCGGCGAAGCTACGACCGACTTCATCGAGACCCAGATGGGAGATGTCCTATGAGCGATCTGAATATTGAAGGCATGGCGGTTGCGCCCGGCGTCGTCGAAACCGTTGTTTCCATAGCCGTTGCCGATGTTGACGGCGTTGCCTGCGTCGGCTCGGCAAACCCCGCGAACAGCGTCATCCGCACGGTGCTCGGCCCGAAGTCCCCGCTGCAAGGCATCGAAGTTACCGCCGACGAGGACGGCAAGCTGCAGGTTTCGGTTCGCATCGAGGCCTATTACGGCTATGCGCTGCCCGACGTCGCGGCAAACGTGCGCTCTGCGGTGGCCGATGCGGTCGTAAGTCAGGTAGGCACGACGGTCAGCTCCGTTGACGTCTACATCGACGGCATCCAATTCAAGAACTAACTCATTATTTCGCAGCGTTTGCGATGAGCGCCTCTTTGCAGGTGCAATCAGGCCGCAAACGCTGCGAATTTGCGTTTACCGCAATGCTTGGTGAAGCTAAGCGGCAGACAACCGATTGACGAACGAGACGAAATCGAAGAAGACGAAGGAAATACAGCCCATGGCATCGAAGAGACACGAGAGAACCGTTGCGCGCCGCGTTGCGCTGCAAGTGCTCTACACCGGCGAGATCACCGGCACCTCCGCAGTGCAGGTGGCCGAATCGGGGTCGTTCCCGACCGAAGAAGGTCCGATGTCCGATTACGCGCTCGCCCTGGTGCGCGGTGTCGAAGAGCAGCGCGCCATCATCGATAGCTCGCTGCGTGCCGCTGCCGAGAACTGGTCGCTGGGCCGCATGCCCATCGTCGACCGTTCGATTCTGCGCTTGGCCGTCTACGAGATGAAGTTCGTCGACGATGTGCCGGTTTCCGTTTCCATCAACGAGGCCGTCGAGCTGGCGAAAGATTTTGGCGGCGAGGATGACTCCTCGCGGTTCGTCAACGGCGTTCTCGGCCGTATCGCCAAGGACATCGAGGCCGCGGATGCAGCTTCGCAACCGCAGGACTCGAAGCCGACTCTCGACGATCCGGCGCAACCGCTCGTCTAGACAAGGCTTATCGTCATGGCGTACGAATCCTACGAATCGTTCGAGTCCGTTCAAGGCAGGCTCGATGAGATAGTCGAAGCCGTCGGTAGCGACGAACTGTCCCTCGATGAGGCGCTCAACCTTTACGAAGAGGCCGTTGGCCTGGGACTTCGGGCGAGCGATCTGTTGGAAGAGGGCATTGACGAGAGCCGCATCGCCGAAGTGCTGGCCAAGCAGGATGCGCTTGCCAACGAACAGGCGCCGCAAACGGAATCGCCTTTGCCCAATCCCGACAATATGGAGTATGCTGAAGCGGACGATTCGGCGGATGTGTCCAGTGAATCCGGGCAGGGCGACGGTCATTCCGCCTAACGTTCGAAAGGCAGTGCATGAGCGGTAAACAGCGCATACTCGATATGATTTCCTCTCCGGCTGATTTGAAGCTCCTCTCCAACGAGGAGCTCTCCATATTGGCGGGCGAAATTCGCCAAGAAATCGTTGCGACCACCTCTAAGACGGGCGGGCACGTCGCCTCATCTCTCGGGGCGGTTGAGATCATCCTTGCGCTGCACGCGGAACTTGATTGCCCGACCGACAAAATCGTGTTCGATGTCGGGCACCAGGCCTACGCGCATAAATTGGTAACGGGTCGCCTTCCCGGGTTCGAGACGCTGCGAACCTATGGCGGCATATCCGGGTTCCCGAAACCGACCGAAAGCCCCTATGACGTCCACTTTTCGGGTCATGCATCCGATTCGCTATCCGTCGCGCTCGGTCTTGCGCAGGCGCGCGATATGGCAGGTACCGACGAAAAGGTGGTCGCGCTTATCGGTGATGCGTCCTTGTCGGGCGGCATGGCCTTCGAGGCGTTGAACAACATCGGCCAGGCGCAAACCCCGATGGTCGTCATCCTCAACGACAACGAGATGTCCATCTCGCATAACGTCGGCGCGCTCATGAAGCACCTTGGCTCCATGCGCGCATCGGCGCAATATCGCCAGGCACGCGACAACGTGCAGGAGCATTTGGAAAGCTCCGGGCCTATGGGAAAGGCCATCACAAGCCTTGGGCGCAACATGAAGGAGTCGCTGAAGCAGTTCGTCATTCCGCACTCCATGATTTTCGAGCAGCTCGGTATCGTATGCACCACGCCGCTTGATGGGCACAACATCGGCCAGCTGCGCGAAATGCTGCGCACCGTGTTAAACGCCGACGGCCCGGTCCTCATGCATGTGGTCACGCGGAAGGGAGAGGGGTACACGCCTGCACGCCGTAACCCTGAGAAGTTCCACGGCATCTCCCCGTACAATATTGCTACAGGCGAGGTGGTGAAGTCGGGCAAGCCTTCGGCCCCGAAATACACCAATGTTTTCGGGGACGCCCTGGTGGCCGAGGCGAAGGCCGACGATCGCATCGTTGCGATAACGGCCGCCATGAAGGGCGGTACCGGCCTCGACGCGTTTGCCGAGCAGTTCCCCGATCGTTTCATCGACACCGGTATCGCCGAGGAGCATGCGGTGGGCTTCGCGGGCGGATTGGCGGCTGGCGGGCGCAAGCCGGTCGTCGCCATCTACTCAACGTTTTTGCAGCGCGCGATCGATCAGATGATCATCAACGTGGCGTTGCCGAAGCTCGACGTGGTGTTCGCCATCGACCGCGCCGGCATAGTCGGCGCCGATGGCCCAACGCATCATGGCGTGTTTGATCTGGTGTACGCGCGCATGATTCCCAACATGCGCGTGCTCGCCCCTTCCGACGAAGCTGAGTTGGTGAACGGCTTGCATACCGCATTGCAAATGGGAGGCCCGTTCGCAGTGCGCTATCCGCGTGGCGAGGCGGAAGGCGTGCCGTTGCCTGAGGCTCCCGAAGTGCTTCCCGAAGGCAAGTCGCGCGTGGTGCGCGAAGGCGACGACGCTGCCATTTTGGCGTTCGGCCGTATGGTCGCGCAGGCGAAGGCCGCGGCGGAGCTGCTTGCTGATCAGGGAATCAGCGCGCGCGTCGTCGACATGCGCTGGGTCAAGCCGCTTGACAAAAGCGCTATTGCCCAAGCCGCTGAAACCAAGCTGGTGGTTACCGTCGAGGGCGGGGTTGTCGCCGGCGGTGTCGGTGAAGGCGTGCTCGGTGAAATGGCGGCCATGGGCTTGCATACGCCCGCGATGACGCTCGGCATCGACGACGAGTTCGTCACGCAAGGATCGGTAAACATGCTTCTGCACGATCTGGGCCTCGATGCCGAAGGAATAGCGAAAGCCGTCAAGGCGCGCTTTGCGGAACTCTAGGCGCAACGCAGGCTAGCGGCTTGCGGCTTGCCTGCGTTGCGCATCGCCGTTCCCGCCGCTATTCGACGATGGGCTAGGCCCATTTGCCCGAGGCGCCTTCCGCCGCTATTCGACGAGCAACTCGTATGCGGTGCGCATGCATTTGCCCGAGGTGCTTTAGGCTTCCTTCTCCATAACGTAGTCATCCATGATGAAGCCGTTGCCGATGTCGGTTTCCACCGACTCGATGGTGACGAATCCTTTGCCCAGATAAGCGCGGATGCCTAGCTCGTTGTGCTTGTTCACCGTCAAATACATGCTGTGCAAATCGCGGTTGCGGCATAGCGTTGTGTAGAAGGCGATCACCTGTGAAGCGTAGTGCTTGCCGCGCTCCTCGGCCAAAAGGTAGATTTTCGAGATGAAGAAGCGGCTGGTCTCGGGCTCTTCGTGCCCGCCGGTGTAGCCGACCGTTTTGCCGGCTTCGTCAACGACGAACCAATATTCATAGGCGTTCTCGGCCATGTCGCGCTTGATGGCGGCAAGGCTCTGGAAGTTCTCGACCATGTAGTCGGTTTGCTCGGGCCCGATGAGCGCGGGCCAGTATTCATGCCAGATCTCGCCGGCCAGCTTCGCTAAAGCCTTCTGGTCCTGCTCGGTGGTGATGGGGGCGAACGTGACTTCCATGGCACTTCCTTTCATTGCCGTCCAAGGGGCGGCCTAAATGCCTATCTGGCGTTTCAACTCTGTTTCGAACAGGCACAATGCAAAAAACAAACCTCTATTTCGACATTGTAACACCAGTGATTCGCATGCGTTACAACCCGTTTCCCGCTCCGTTAACAATGGCTCATCGCACGATTCGATTCCTGCCAAGGTGGCAAGATGGGATGCGTCAAGGCACGTTGCGTGTTCGGTTCTGAAAGAAGGAGGTTGCAATGCTTGACACAGGAACAACCGCGTTCATGTTGGTGAGCGCGATGCTGGTTCTGCTTATGACGCCCGGCCTGGCGTTCTTCTACGGAGGTCTGTCGCGCCGCAAGAACGTGGTCAACACCATGATCATGTCGTTCGCGGTCATGGGCATCGTCGCAGTTGTATGGGTGGTATGTGGCTGGTCGTTCAGCTACGGCGGAGATGGGTCCATCCCGTTCTTCGGCGGCTTCGATCAAATCTGCCTGACGGAAACGGTGCAGAGCATGTTGGCTGAGGCAGAGGACACCCCGAACGCCTTCGCGGTGCTTTCTGGTGCGGCCACCTTGGCCTCCGACGCCGAATCCGGCTATCCGGCCATCATCGACATCACGTTCCAGCTGGCGTTCGCCATGATCACCACCGCCATCATCACCGGTTCGGTTGCGGGCCGCATGAAGTTCGGCGCGATCTGCGCGTTCGTGACCATCTGGGTCGCCCTCGTCTACGCTCCGCTGGCTCATATGGTTTGGGGCGGCGACGGCAGCCTGATCGGCGATATGATCGGCGCCCTCGACTTCGCCGGCGGCGACGTTGTGCACATCTCCTCCGGCTTGACCGGCTTGATCCTGTGCCTGCTCCTGGGCAAGCGCAAGGGCTTCGGCATGATGAGCTACCGCCCGCATAACGTGCCCTTCGTGGCTCTGGGCGCAGCGCTTCTGTGGTTCGGCTGGTTCGGCTTCAACGGCGGCTCCGCCTTCGCTGCTGATGGCATTGCCGGCCTGGCTCTGCTCAACACCGTGGTCGCTTCCGGCGCCGCGCTGGTTTCCTGGATGGTCGTCGAGCGCGTCAAGGTGGGCACCCCCACGCTCGTCGGCGCTGCAACGGGCCTGGTCGCTGGCCTGGTCGTCATCACCCCGGCTGCCGGCTTCGTCGAGCCCTGGGCTGCCGTCGTCATGGGCTTCATCGTTTCCCCGGTGTGCTACTTCGCCATCTCGTTCCTCAAGGCCAAGATCGGCTACGACGACGCGCTTGACGCCTTCGGCTGCCATGCAGTCGGCGGCATCACCGGCGGCATCTTGACCGGCCTGTTCTGCGTGCCCGAGCTGTCCTGGACCGACTTCGGCGGTCTGTTCTACACCGGCGACGCGAGCCTGCTTATCAGCCAGGTGCTCGGCATCGTCATCACGATCGCCTTCGTCGGCATCGCCGACCTCATCCTCGGCTTCATCATCAAGGCCGTCTTCAAAGGCAGCCTGCGCGTCAGCGAGGAAGCCGAAGCCCGCGGCCTCGACGTTGCGGAACACGGCGAGTCGGCTTACCCTGCCTACATCGGCCTGGACTAACCCTCTACGGATAGCTTGAAAGGAGCGAAGCAATGAAGAAGATTACCGCGATCGTGCGTCCCGAAAAGCTCGAACCGCTCAAAGACGCCCTGTTCGCCGCCAAGGTTTCCGGCATGACCATCTCGCAGGTGCAAGGCTGCGGCTCCCAGCATGGCTGGAAGGAATACTACCGCGGCACCGAGGTGCTGCTGAACATGGTGCCGAAGGTGAAGTTCGAGATCATCGCCGACGACGAGCAGGTCGACGCTTTGATCGACGTCATCTGCACCACGGCCCGCACCGGCAACGTCGGTGATGGCAAGATCTTCGTCTTCCCGGTTGACGAGGTTGTGCGCATCCGTACCGACGAGCGCGGGGAATCCGCGATCTAGCGCAGCGGCATAACCAAATTTATGCGAGATGCCCGCTTTCCCGATCGGGGGAGCGGGCATCTTTCTTGCGTAAAAGGACGGGCAGGGTCGCACGTCTGGGGGGCTCGGGTCATGGCGTCTCGGATCATCTGCGCGCATTTATGCAAAAGAGGCGCAGGTGCTTTTCCGCGTCCAAAAAAGTAAACCCGAAAGCGCGAAGAAATCGTGCAGGAGTAAAACGTCGGCGGGGCGGCGCGCGAGCATGGTACAATCACAAAGCTTGTGGAATAGGCCGCAAGCAGACGTACTGTAGGCCCCCGAGACATGTTTGTTGCACTGCTAATAAGGGCATTCGCCCTTGCAAGTGAACATGGTTTATGTAGCAATCATTCATGACGAAGGGTCCCCGAACATTTTTGAAAGGGGTCCGTTTTGACCGACATCAAGAACACGTCCGTCATCGACTTCGAGGACATCTCCGACGAGCAGATGAACCAGATGATCGACGGCACGCTGACCGAGTTCGACGAGGGCGACCTGGTCAACGGCACGATCGTCAAAATCGAGCATGACGAGGTGCTCGTTGACATCGGGTTCAAGTCCGAGGGCGTCGTGCCCGTCCGCGAGCTGTCCATCCGCAAGGATGCCGATCCGTCCGACCTGGTCAGCCTGGGCGACGCCATCGAGGCTCTCGTTCTCCAGAAGGAAGACAAGGACGGCCGCCTGATCCTGTCCAAGAAGCGTGCCGAGTACGAGCGCGCCTGGATCAGCGTCGAAGAGAAGTTCAAGGCCGGCGAGAACGTCACTGGCGAGGTTATCGAGGTCGTCAAGGGCGGTCTTATCCTCGACATCGGCCTGCGCGGCTTCCTGCCCGCTTCCTTGGTCGACCTTCGTCGCGTCAAGGATCTGGACATGTACCTGCACACCGAGATCGAAGCTCGCGTCATCGAGATGGATCGCAACCGCAACAACGTCGTGCTTTCCCGCCGCGTGCTGCTCGAGGAAGGCCGCAAGAACGAGCGCGCCGAGATCCTCTCCAAGCTGTCCAAGGGCATGCGCCTCAAGGGCACGGTTTCCTCCATCGTCGACTTCGGTGCCTTCGTGGACCTGGGCGGCATCGACGGTCTGGTGCACATCTCCGAGCTGTCCTGGAACCATGTCAACCATCCCTCCGAGGTCGTCAAGGTCGGCGACGAGGTCGAGGTCGAGGTTCTCGACGTCGATCTGCAGCGTGAGCGCATCTCGCTCGGCCTGAAGCAGACCACCGAGGATCCGTGGATCAAGCTCGTCGAGTCCTACCCGGTCGGCTCCATCGTCGATGGCAAGGTCACCAAGACCGTTCCGTTCGGCGCGTTCGTCGAGCTGGGCCAGTCCATCGAGGGTCTGGTGCACATCTCCGAGATGGCTATGCGCCACATCGACACCCCGGCGCAGGTCGTCAAGGCTGGCGACGCCGTCAAGGTCAAGGTCATGGAGATCAACCCCGATCGTCGTCGCATCAGCCTGTCCATGAAGGCTGCTGCCGCCGAGTTGGGCATCGAGATCGCCGTGGACGAGTCCATCCAGGCTGAGGAAAAGCCCGCCAAGAAGCGCGAGAAGAAGTCTGACAAGCCTGCCAAGGCCGAGGCTTCCGAGCAGAAGGCCGAATAACCTCTCTGCACGCAGCTGATCTTGCATGAGGAGCGCCCCTGGGGAAACCCGGGGGCGTTTTTCGTTGTCGAACATGGGCACTTCGTCAAACGCGTCGGCGTCGAGGAAGAAGAGCACGTGTATCATGTAAGCATCAGTTCATGTAAAAGGAGGCAGGCATGACCATGAAGAAGATCTTCGTTATCGGCGGCATGGGCGCCGGTAAATCGACAGCTCGAAAAGTACTTGCTGATCAGGGTGTTCCTTTCATCGATCTAGATAAAGTCGGCCATGACGTGCTTGAGTGGGACACGGTGAAGGAAGATCTGGTCGAGGCGTTCGGCGCCGACATCCTCGGTGCGGACGGGCGCGTTGTGCGCAGCAAGGTTGCCGCAAAGGCGTTCGCCACCCCTGCAGAAACGCGCAAGCTCAACCGTATCAGCATGCCGCGCATCGAGGAATCGCTGACCGATCAGCTTGACGAGCTTGCTCGCGAGGGCCACAAGGCCGTCGTGGTCGAGTATTCGGTGTTCAAGAATCGTCAGACGTCCATGGCGAACGGCGCCGACGTGGTGCTCGCCGTGCTTGCGCCGTTGGAGGACCGCATCAAACGCGCCGTCGCCGGCGGCTGGGACGAGGATGACGTGCGTCGGCGCATCGCACGCCAGATCAGCGACGCCGATCGCATCGATCAGGCGGATGTGGTGTTCAATAACGACGGCACGCAGGAAGATTTGGCCGAGCAGGTCGTCGCTTGGTGGAAAGAGTACGAGAAAACGCTGTAAGCGAACAGCAGACGAGCTCGCATCTCAAGAATGGCATACGGCCCGAAGGGCTGTTCGTCCCCGGGCACGGCGAGGCCGAGCGCAGGGGCTGTGCACAGGGAGAGCTATAATTCGGGGAGGCTTGCAGGTGAGTTCGCATCTCAAGAACATCGAGGGTATGGAAATGGTTGGCAAGCTGCCGGAGGTGCGGCTTGCCAACACGCCTTTGCGCGTGGTGAGCCCCTACGAGCCGTCGGGTGACCAGCCCAAGGCCATTGAAAAGCTCGCGCAGGGAATTCGCGCGGGCATGCGTTACCAAACGCTTCTTGGCGTCACCGGTTCGGGCAAGACGTTCACCATGGCGAAAACCATCGAGGCGGTGCAGAAGCCCACGCTGGTGATGGCCCCGAACAAGACGCTCGCCGCCCAGCTTGCCAGCGAGCTCAAGGAGTTCTTCCCCGACAACGCCGTCGTGTACTTCGTCAGCTACTACGACTATTACCAGCCCGAGGCCTATGTCCCCAGCTCGGACACGTTCATTGAGAAAGATGCATCCATCAACGAAGAGGTTGAGAAGCTGCGTCATGCGGCCACCAGCGCGCTGCTTTCCCGGCGCGACGTTATCGTGGTGGCGTCGGTGAGCTGCATCTACGGCATCGGCAGCCCGATGGATTACGCGGGTATGGCGGTGTTTCTGGACAAACAGGTCGAGCAGGACCGTGACCAGGTCATTCACGACTTGATAGACATCCAGTACGATCGGAACGATTACGAGCTGAAGCGCGGAACGTTCCGCGTGCGCGGCGATAACCTGGACATTTTCCCGCCCTATGCCGACAATCCCATCCGCGTGGAGTTCTGGGGCGACGAGATCGAGGAGATCGCCGAGATCGACAACGTGACCGGCGAGGTGCTGCAAAGTTACGAGGCGCTGCCGGTGTGGCCGGCGTCGCATTACGTCACCGCGCGCCCGAAGATGGAGCGCGCCATTCAAACCATTCAGGATGAGTTGCGCGAACGCCTTCAGCAGTTCAAGGAGGAGGGCAAGCTGCTCGAGGCGCAGCGTTTGGAGATGCGCGTCAACTACGACCTTGAAATGCTCGAAACCATGGGATTTTGCAGCGGCATTGAGAATTACTCGCGGCACTTGGACGGGCGCGAGCCGGGCGAGCCGCCTTATACGCTCATCGACTATTTCCCGGATGATTTCCTTTGCATCATCGACGAGAGCCATGTGACGGTGCCGCAGATCCGCGGCATGCACGAGGGCGACCGCAGCCGCAAAATCACCCTGGCCGAGCACGGGTTTCGCCTACCGAGCTGCTTGGACAACCGACCGCTACGCTTCGACGAGTTCGAGGAGCGCATCCCGCAGTTCATCTACGTCTCTGCCACGCCCGGTGATTACGAACTCAAGGTAAGCCAGCAGCAGGTTGAGCAGATCATCCGCCCGACCGGTCTTTTGGATCCCGAAATCATCGTGCGCACCTCGGCGAGTCAGATCGACGACATCATTGACGAGGCGAAGGAACGCGCCGAGAGAAGCGAGCGCGTGCTCATCACCACGCTGACGAAGAAGATGGCCGAAGATTTGACCGATCATCTGCTCGATCGGGGCGTTCGTGCGCGCTACATGCATAGCGACATCGGTACGCTTGAGCGCGTGGACATCCTGCGCGATTTGCGTTTGGGGAAGTTCGACGTGCTGGTGGGCATCAACTTGCTGCGGGAGGGTCTTGACCTGCCCGAGGTAACGCTTGTCGCCATCCTCGATGCCGACAAAGAAGGGTTCCTGCGCAACCAGCGAAGCCTTATCCAGACCATCGGGCGTGCCGCGCGAAACGCGAACGGCCAGGTCATCATGTATGCCGACAAAACAACCGACTCCATGGACATCGCCATCACCGAGACGCGGCGGCGCCGTGAGATTCAGATGGCCTATAACGAAGAGCATGGCATCACGCCGAAGACCATTTCGAAAGCTGTCGTGGACATCATGAGCTACGTGCACGATGAGATGGGCGACGTGTCTTCCGAGGACGTGAATCGCCAGTTGGCCGAGCTTTCGCGCGAAGAGGTGTTGCGCGTGATCTCCAACATGGAGGACGACATGGCCGAGGCGAGCCGCAATATGGACTTCGAGGAGGCCGCACGCCTGCGTGACGAGGTGGTGCGCCTGCGCTCGGCGGTCGAGGGCGAAAGCGAGGCCGACGTGCTGAAGGACTTGAAGAAGACCGCGCGCAAGGGCAGCGCCTTCGGGAATAGGAAGAACGCGGCCTACGGCGGGTCGCGGCGCAGCTAGGGGGAAATCCGTCCTCGTTCGACGCAGGCAAGGACGAGTCGCGCCGAGCCTTGCGGATCGGTGCGACGTCAAACCTTGTCGTTCGCAGCGGATCGCAGCTAGCGGCCGTTCATGCTGCCGGTGCGGTAGCCGTCGGCGTCCACCGTCACGAAGGCGAACCCGGCGTTATGGATGCGCCTCGCCAGGTCGTCCTCGACGAGTGCGTGCATAAGGGCCTCGCGCAGCTCAGGAGCTACTTCGATACGCGCGAGATCGCCGTGGGCGCGACAACGCACCTGGTCAAAGCCCGCTTCGATCAGCGCATCTTCCGCTACTTCCACCGCTGAGAGATTTTCGGCCGTGATGGGGCTGTTGCAGGGGATGCGGCTGGCAAGGCACGCATAGGACGGTTTGTCCCAGGTGGGCAGCCCCAGTGCGCGTGAAAGCTCGCGCACGTCGGCCTTCGTCAGGCCGCTTTCCAACAGCGGGCTTTTGACCGTAAGCTCTTTAAGGGCTTTCAAGCCCGGTCGGAAGTCTCCCAGATCGCTTACGTTCGTGCCTTCGGCAACGTAGGCGAAGCCCAGCTCGGCAGCCTTTTCCATGATTGCGGTGAACAGCGCCGTCTTGCAGATGTAGCAGCGCTCGGGCGGATTTGCGGCAAAGCCTTCGATGGCGAGCGCGTCGATATCCATGACTACATGCCCGATCGCGTGCTCCTTGCAGAAGGCAGTGGCCTCCGAAAGCTCGCGCGCAGGTATCATCTGGGCGTTCGCCGTGATGCCGAGGGCATCGCGTCCCAAGGTGTCCGTTGCCACCTTCAAAAGCAGCGTTGAGTCCACGCCGCCGGAAAACGCGATGGCAACGCGTCCAAGCGAGCGGATGTTTTCCTGTAGAGCGGCGTATTTCGCGGCTAGGTCGTCCCTAAGCACGGGATGGGTGGGGATGGATTGAGATTGCACGGTTGCTCCTATCGATTCGCGCGATATCGTAGCACTTGGAGCTGGGTTCAAGGCAAGCCGCCGGGTATCGAATGGGCGACGTCTCATGTTATGGATCGAGCTTGCCGAGTTCGTCGGGCACGGTGCTTGCGCCCTATGCGCTTACAGTGCGCCGGTGAAGCGCAGATTCATGTCGACAGCAGCGTCTATCCCGGCAACGACGCCTTCGCTGTCGTACTGCCAGAGACAGAAGTCGAACTGACCGTTCGGCTGAGCTGATCCGTATTCGGCATACCAAACCAGACGCCCGCCCAACTCGTCGAGGTTGAAGCGGCTGATGTCGCTTGCATTCCCGTAGATCATGGTTTTGTAGCCGGCTGATTCAATGCGCTGGCAGAACGCGAGCGCTGCCTGGGTTAGCGTTTCCGAGTCGACGGTATTGCCGCGTGATATGGGGTCGGGATTCTGCTCGTGGTCGAAGGCGACGGGCAGATCGAGCGCACGCCCATTGAGCAGCTCGATCACCAGGTCGGCTTCCTCAACAGCTTCCGCAACGCTTGTCGCTTGGGAATAGTAGTAGGCCCCAACCTGAAGACCCGCGGCTGCGGCGCCATCAAGGTTGTATTCGTAGAGCGAATCGGTTCTGAGTGCCCCTTCGGTATATCCGCGGCTGCCCAGGCGCACCATGGCGAAGGAAATGCCGTCTTCGGCCACGGCATCCCAGTCGATTTCGCCCTGGTATTCGGAGACGTCGACGCCGAGCTGCGACTTCAGCACGCCTCCTTCCGAATAGGTGGGCCGCCCGGCGGCATCGAACACAAGGCCCGAGAAATCGTACGGGCTGACATAAGGCGCTTTGGACGAGGTTTTCGTCGTAGAGGTTTGAACCGGCTGGTTGAGCAGGGATGATGTTATGTTCGCGGCAGCAACGCCCAGCAGCACGAGCGCGATGAGGGCGATGATGGCGGGCAGGGGGCTTTTGCGTGCCTGCGCTTTCGAATGGCCTGCCCAAGCATTGCCTGGAGAAGTTCTTCGCGTGCTTGCATGCGAGCGCTTGCGGGGCGTGCCGTTCGCACGGGGCCGTCCGTTGCGGGGATGATTGCGTTTCGTATCCATAAGTCCATGGTAGCAAATGGATGCGTCGCGTTGCGCTCGGGTCCTTTTCCTCGTGAGCTTTCCAAAGGCAGGGTTAATCCCTACGATTGATCCGTATATATAGGTAGTTCTGTCGTATTTTAATGTTCCCGTATTGTTACGTTGTTGAATTAGATTGATGGTTCTATAATCGATTAGCAAATTTCTTAAATAATGCAGCTGCCATTCGGAAACCGCGCATCGAAGAGGGCTCGTGCATTGTTGATGAGGGGTCGGGGGAATTTCGGCAACCGCCGACGCGATAGGACGGAGCACTCAGATGATGGTATCGACGAGGGGGCGTTACGCGCTCCGCCTGATGATCGACATTGCAAAACAGGGCGAAGCGGGCACTTTGGTCACGATGCGTCAGGCAGCTGAGCGACAGGGGCTATCCGTAAAGTATCTCGAGCAACTGGGGGGAGCGCTGGTGCGCGCTGGGGTGCTGAAGAGCGTTCGCGGCGTCAACGGCGGCTATTATCTGGCGTATCCGCCGAACGAGATCATCATGGGCGATGTGCTTCGTGCGACCGAGGGCAGTTGTCGGCTGGTCTCGTGCCTTGATGACGAAAGTGCCTGCGATCGTTTCGGCGATTGCGAAGCTTCCGCATTTTGGCGGGGCATGAGCAATGCGCTGGAGCGGTACATGGACGGCGTAACGCTTGCCGACGTGCTTGAGGGCACGGTGGCGCTGTAGCCCTATCGGCCTCGGCGAGGCGCTGCGATGATTTCGCTTGGGCGTTCCGCTCGTTTGCGTGCGGCTTTCCCTTTTGGGGGGAATCTCGTTCGAGCGCAAACGCTTCAAGGAATAAAGGTTTCGCAATCCGCTCCGCTTTCTTCTTCGAAGGCGAAGCGGATTTTTTTGCGCCAGCCAAGGGCTGCTGTTCAAGCGATTGTGGGCGGATCGTGGAGGCGATCGAGCGGTCGCTGCAGAGGTGGAAGAGCGCGGTTGGCTCATGATCAGGCGCGCCATGTTTTCGCCATGCTTCAGCAAGGTGGGCGCTCGGTTTTTCTCGGGCGGATTTCTTCTCGAAAATGATGTAGGGAAAGCTGCTATACTACCGAAATAGAACAATTGTACGGTCTAATCTCACCCGATTTCGGGTGGGGAGGAAAAGCCGTGCGCGCAGAACCTCGACGGCGGAGGAGATTCGATGATCGACGAGATAGAAGTCAGAAACCTGGCCCTTATCAGGCAAGCATCGCTCGTGCCATCCGAGGGTTTGACCGTGTTGACGGGCGAGACGGGCGCCGGAAAGACCGCCTTGCTGTCCGCTTTGAAACTGTTGATGGGGGCGCGCGCCGATAAAGCGGATGTGAGGGAAGGCGAGTGCGCCTTGGAGGTTTCCGGGCGCTTTTACGGGAGCGCGGTTCGCGGAGCCGTGTCCGCGGGCGGCGAGGAGTGCGAGGTCGACGCGGTTGATGTGGCTGGGGCTGACGGGGCGGCCGAAGGGATCGACGCGGCTGGGGCGGCCGATGTGGCCGACGCGGCAGACGATCTGGTCGTCATGCGGCGCGTCGGCGTGGACGGGAGATCGCGGGCGCAGATCGATGGGCGCATGGCCAGCGTTCGCGAGCTTTCCGGACGCATTGCTCCTTTGATCGACCTGTGCGGGCAGCATGATCAGCAACAACTGCTTCGAAGCGCAACGCATGCCAACATGCTTGACGCATGGGCCGCCGATACCATATCGGCTCCGCTCGCGCGGTATCGGGGGGCGCTCTCGCAGGCGAAGGCCGCAGCAGGTGAGCTGGAGCGCGTGCAGGAGGCCCAGGCGGCCTCGTCGGCGAAGTTGGACGATGCGCGATTCGTTTTGAGGCGAATCGGGGAAGTGTCGCCCGGCGAAGGGGAATACGAGGAGCTTTCAGCGAGGCTTGCGCGCTCTGAGCATGCCGAGGCCCTCGCCGTTGCGGCCATGAGGGCCTATAGCGCGCTCGGTGAAGAGGATGGGGCGATCGATAAGCTGAACGAGGCGGTATCGGCGTTATCCGAAGGCGGTCGTTTCGATGAGGGTCTGGCGTCGCTTGCGGACTCGCTGCGCGAAGTCGGCTATGTGATGGAAGACGTGTCGCGCTCGGCACGCGATTACCGCGATACGGTCGAATTCGATCCTGATGAGCTTGAGTCCTCCCAGGAAAGAATGTCAGCTCTGCAAGGTCTTCTGCGCACGTACGGCCCTCGTATGGAAGATGTGTTCGCGGCACGTGACGAGGCGGCCGACTTGGTGTCATTGGTGGACGATGCGGATGTCCGCGAGCGCGAGGCGCGTCGGCGCCTCGATGAGGCGGAAGAGGCTTTGGCTGAAGCGGCCGATGCTCTTCATGAGGCTCGAGCTGCCGCGGCACCGCGGTTCGCGCAGGCTGTTTGCGAGCAGATGGCTCGCCTGGAGATGTCGGGCGCGAAATTGCTGTGCTCCGCCGAGATGCTGCCTCGATCGTCGTGGACGACCACAGGGCCATCTGCCATCGAGTTCCTTTTCTGCTCGGGCGAGGGCATGCAGCCGCGGCCGCTTGCCCGCATTGCGTCTGGCGGCGAGATCAGCCGCGTGATGCTTGCAATGAAGGTGGTGCTCGGTCAAGCCGACCAAGTGGAAACGCTGGTGTTCGATGAAGTTGATGCGGGTGTCGGAGGATCGGCGGCCAATGCGTTGGCGGACGTTCTCGAGGATCTTGCGAAAACGCATCAGGTTATCGTGGTGACGCATTTGGCGCAGGTGGCCGTCCGAGGTCAGACGCATTACGTGGTGAGCAAGGTCGCCGGCATTGATGGCAAGCCGGAAACCTGCCTTAAGCTTCTTGATGGCGAAGATCGCCCTGCGGAGATCGCGCGCATGCTTTCCGGTGACGAGACCGAAGCCTCGCTCGCTCATGCACGCGAGATGCTTGGGATGAGGTGATACCGTCCTCTCGTGGGATAAGGCGAGCTTTCCCATGCGAGTGCGCCGTGTCGCGCGTTTTGCAATTGCGGTGCGGTCAAAGCTTGCCGGGGCGGCGAGCCCGGGCCTTATGGAGACAAGTGGCTTGAGGTACGCTCCTGCCTGTACGTCTATATCTCGACAGTCCCCGTGCCTTTTCCTTATATCCTGATCTTATTGAAAAATGGCCAGAGGCTTTCGCCCCTGGCCATTGCCGTTTCTGGTGGCCGGTACAGGATTTGAACCTGTGACCTTGTGCTTGTAAGGCACCTGCGCTCCCGCTGCGCCAACCGGCCGTATGCTCGATTCGAGCGAAGTAGATTTTCGCATAAGAAAACCGAGTTCGCAAAAATTGCATACGAGCGGATTTGCAAGCTATGTGCAAGCTGGATGCAACGTTCAGCGGAATGAATGGCATGCGAGGCGCAATATCCGCCGGGCATACTCGTCATCGCAATGATTTCGAGGAGGCCACGTGAGAAGAAATAAATCGATAATCGTCGGCATCGTTTGCGGCATCGCCTGCGCAGCCTGCGTGTTCGTGTACACGCAGGGCGTGCGTGGGGAGGCGGATCAGGCTAGGGCCGACGCGCTAGCCCGTTACGGCGGGGATCAGGTTGAGATCTGCGTTGCGAAACGCGATATCGCAGCAGGCGAGACGGTTGATGCTTCGATGGTTGAAACGAAGCTGTGGGTCGCCGATCTGCTGCCGGCTGGTGCCGTTCGGTCGGCTAGCGAGGTTGTCGGGTCGAAAGCATCGGCTTTAGTGCTAGCGGGAGAGGTGTTGACCGATCGCAGGTTCGGCGCCGGTGCATCAAAGGTCGATGTGCCCGACGGAATGTGCGCCATCAGCATTCCCGTAAAAGACGTCCAGGCAGTTGGCGGGGCGGTGTGCGCGGGTGATTTGGTCGACGTCTATGCGACGGGCGACTCCGGGACGAAGGCGCTTGCGCACGATGTGCAGGTTCTTGCAACGTCCGCCGGATCGTCGGAGGGGACGTCCTCCGCGAAGGTTTCCTGGGTAACGCTGTCGTCAAAACCCGAGCAGGTTGAGGAACTCGTGGCGGCATCGCAGAAGACCGAACTGTATTTGACGCTTCCAGGGGCGCAATCGAAATAAAGCAGGTTTGCTTGCAGGAAAGGAGACGATCCATGACGATGCCGGTAGTGGCGCTCGTTGCGGACGAGGAAAGCGTGAGAAACCCGGAGATGCTCGGGCTTGCCGGGGAAAACCTCGCGGCACAGCGATGGCTCGCGTTGTTGACGACGGCGGAAGATGCCCGCTTATACCTTGGCCGCGATTCGAGCATTCAGGAGGTTTGGGTTGCGGCGTGCGGCCCCATCGCGCCGATCAATCTCGCTGCGACGCTGAAAAGCGATCGAGCGGGCCGGCGGGTATGCATGCTTACCGCGCAGGATTCGGGATCGCTGCGTAGCCGCTCCTCGGCTGCGGGAATCGATGCATCGCTGTCGCCGCAGGCATTCGTGGAACGGTATGCGCGTTGCAAGCAAATGGCGGCGAGCGGGGCGTTCGGGGTTTCGGCTATGCCGGGATCGCTTTACGCGCAAGAAAGGGGCAAGGTGGGCGCTGCAATGGCGGCTCCCTTTCCCGGTCACGAGGGGCAGTGCGCTCCGGGGCAGGTCGCGACGTCGTCGCGGGATGGGGGTTTCGGCGGTGCCGTTGCCCCGAACGCGGCAGGCGGCCCATGCGGGATGAGCGGAATCGCCGGGGCGGTTCCCGGCGCGGGGACTGCTCCGGCGCCGGCGGTAGCGTCGGTGGCGCTTGAGGCGGCGGGGGTGCTGGGTGCTGCAGGTTCGACGGCATTCGGCGCCAGCGGGTCTTCTCGAGCGGCTTCTTCGTTTGCCGGTGCGGGCTCTGCGGGCGCGCTGGGGTCTGCGGGCTCTGCCGATCGCAGGAAAACCGGACTACTGCTCCCGGTTGTGAGCGCAAGCGGGGGCTGCGGGAAGAGCGCGATCGCATTGCTTTCGGCGTATTTGCTGCAGGCGGCCGGTATCAACACGTTGTTGCTCGATTTCGATCTGCAGTTCGGCGATATGGCGGAGCTTGCGGGCGTGGAGCGCCCGCTGCGCATCGACGAGCTATTGGTTCAGCCTTCGCGTCTGGATGCCTTGAAGAGCGAGGGCAGCATACCGGCTTTGCTGGCGGCACCTGCGCACGTCGACTCCGCCGAGGCCGTCGCGGAACAGGCGGGGGAGTTGATCGAGGCGCTGCGTGGTCGCTTCGACGTCGTCATCGCGAATACCGGAGCAGCGTGGGCGGAGCAGCATGCCGTGCTGCTCGAGTGCAGCTCGAAAGTGCTTTTCCTGGTTGATCAGCGGCAAACGTCCATCCGTGCCACCCGTCGCGCCATCGATCTTTGCACGCGCTGCGGAATCGCTGTGAACCCGTTCGTGTTCGCCTTGAACGGATGCGGGAAAGGGGCTCCGCTTACATCGATCGACGTATCGTGCGCTTTGAAGGGGGCGGAGATTCGCGAGTTGCGCGATGGAGGCCCCGACGTCGAGGATTTGCTTGCTGCCGCGGCACCGCTTGAGCTCATCGATTCGCGAAACGAGCTTGCTTCAAGCTTGATCGAAGTGCTTGCCGATATGCTTCCCGATGAGATGGCGCAGCGTTTGCGTGACGGCGGGCAGCAGCCTGGCACCTCCGGGTCTCTTTTCCGAGGAAAGAAGCCGCGGCGTAGGAAGCGTGGCTGATATGTCGTTGGCGAAACGAGTGCAAGCGCAGATGATCGATGACAAAGCGCCTGCGACGGCGACGGCGGGGATGACGCTGCCGCACCTGAAAGAGGACATAGCGCGCTTCGTCACGACCGATGAAATCGCACGGTTGCTGGCGGTTCGGCCAGGTCAAGCTCGCAGCGAGCTACTCGGTGCATGCCGTCAGGCGTTCCAGCTTGAAGCGTGGCGCGATGTCGCCGAATCTCGCAGACGTGAACTCTCGCGCGCTTTGCTCGACGAGGTGATGGGATTCGGGCCGATCGAGGAGCTTTTAGAGGACCCATCCGTTACCGAGATCATGATCAACGGTCCTGCCGACGTGTTCTTCGAGCGCGAAGGCCGGTTGATGAAGTTCGATCGATCGTTTGCGGATGCGTCGGATCTACGGGCTCTGATCGATCGCGTGCTCGGCCCGCTGGGACGGCGCATCGATGAATCGTCGCCGATGGTTAACGCCCGGTTGCCGGAAGGACACCGCGTGCATGTGATCATTCCACCGCTTGCCCCAGACGGCCCGGTGGTGACCATTCGCAAGTTCAGCGACCGCGTGATCACGTTGGAGGAAATGGTTCGCTCGGGTTCGATGGATGAGTCGATGAGGACGTTTCTGACTTGGGCGGTTCGGGCGCGGAAGAACATCGTGGTATCCGGAGGCACCGGGTCGGGCAAGACGACGCTGCTCAACGCCATGTCATGCTGCATTCCCGAAGGGGAGCGCATCGTGACCATAGAGGATACGGTAGAGCTTCGCTTTCTGGAGCACCCTCATGTGGTGAGGCTTGAGGCTCGGCCGCGAAACGCCGAGGGTGCCGGCGAGGTGACCATTCGAGATCTGGTGATCAACGCATTGCGCATGCGCCCGGACCGCATCGTCGTCGGGGAATGCCGCGGGGCGGAGGCCACCGACATGCTCCAGGCAATGCTGACCGGGCATGATGGATCCCTCACCACGTTGCATGCGAATTCGCCGAGCGATGTGCTCTCCCGTCTGGTGACCATGGTTCGCTATGGGGTCGACTTGCCGGTCGATGTCATAGAGGCGAACGCTGCGAGCGCATTCGATGTCGTCGTGCAAACGGCGCGCGCCCTCGATGGCCATCGTTTCGTGAGCGAGGTCGCGGAGCTTTCCTTCGATGGGGCGCGGCGCGCTTGCACGGTGAAGCAGCTGTTCTCCCGAGACGCTTCGCAGCATGCCGGGTGCTGGCTGGCGGTTCCCGCATGGATCGATGATCTGCCGCGTTCGTGCGGAATAGACGACGAGGAGGTGGAAGCATGGCGCAGGAATTTGAATGCTGCATAGCGATGGCGCTTGCGTTTGCCTGCGGGGCTACGCTTGCCTGGCGCGTGGGCAACGGCATCGCCAACGGCGCCCGTCGTGCGGGTCGCAAGGAAGGGAAAGGCCGGTTCGCGCTGAGAAAGCTGGCGAAGCCGATGCTTCCGATCGCCACCGCCTTATCGCGCAATGAGCGGGTGGCTTCGCTCGCGACGGGCTTGAGCGGTTTGCTGGGTGATCGCGGGATCCGGCTTTCCGCCGAAGAATCCCTGTCGTCGCTATTCGGGGCATGCGCGCTTTCGGCGCTGGTTGCGGGGGCGATCGCGCAGTCACCGGTTGCGGCTCTTGCGGTTCCAGCGCTGCTTGCGGTATTGGCGGCATCCCGGGTGCGATCGCGAGCTGAGAAGGGTTGCGAGGCTCTGCGCGATGCGGTGCCGGATGCGCTTCATGCGATGAGCGCATGCTTTCAGGCCGGGTTTTCCCTGCTTCAGACTTTCCGTCAGCTGGCAAGCGAAACGAAAGGGCCGTTGGGAAAGCGCTTTTTGTCGGCGGCGAACAGGCTTGAGACGGGTCAGCCGGCATCGTCGGCGATCAGCGAGATCCGCCGTGGCGACACGTCTTCCGAGCTTGCCTTCATTGCGGTTGCGCTCGATGTGCAGCATGAGGCGGGCGGCAGCATGCGGCAGGTTTTGGATGCGGCGCGCGATACGGTCGAGGGCGAGTGCGAGCTTCGCCGCTCGCTGAAGGTGCAAACGGCCCAGGCTCGCTTGTCCGCTCGTGTGGTGACGGCGATGCCGTTTCTTTTGGTGGCATTGTTCTCGCTGATCAGCGATGGGTTTTTGGAACCATTCTTCACGAGTATCGCCGGCATGGGCCTTCTTTCGCTTGCGATTGCGATGGAGACTGCGGGCGTTTTGGCCGTTCGCCGGATGCTGGCCGTGGAGGTGGCGTGATGAACTCGGTAGGTTTGCTTTCGGTGGTCGCGGTGTTGCTTTCAGGTGTGTCGGGCGCGCTTGTCGCCACATCGGTTGCCAGGCGGGTTGCCCGGCGCGGTTCCCGAGCGCGGGCGCGCGCTCCCGATGTTCCCGCAGCGAATCATCTTGGTTGGGATACGGCCTGGTGTTTGCGGCGCATGGTCACGATAAGCAGATGCCTTGCTGCGCGGACGATGAAGCCGATCGCTTCGAAGCGGCTGTTCAGCGGTGCTCGCGGGCGCTTTGCGAATGCGGTTTCAACCGTGGGGTCGTCGGTTGAGGTAGGCGAGGATGCTTATGTCGAAACGATGCTTCGGTTCGCGTTCGCGGGGGCTGCGGTTTGCGGCTTGGTCGGATGCACGATCTCGAACGAGCTTGCGCTTCTCGGCCTTGTCGTCGGCGCGTTTTGGGGACTCACTTTGCCTCGCCGAACGCTTGCGGCGCTTGCCGAGGCCCGATCTTTGGCCTTGGAGAAAGGTATGTCGGAGATGCTCGAGGTGATCGCGCTCGGTGTTCGAAGCGGCCTGTCGTTCGATCGAAGCTTAGAGCTGTATACCAGTCATTTCGACTCCATGCTGGCGCGTGAGTGCGCGGCTGCTCAAAGAGCGTGGTCGTTCGGTTTGGCGACGCGCGAGGAGGCATTGAAAGCTCTTGCGGCTTCGTACGATTCACCCCTTTTCGCGCGCACGATGTCATCGGTCGTTAGATCGCTGCGTTTCGGTACCGCGCTCGGCGAATGCCTTGAGCAGGCTGCGGCGCAGGCGCGAGCCGAACGCCGGGCGCGTGTCGAGGAGCGTGTTGCGAAAGCCCCGGTCAAAATGATGATACCGACGGGAACGTTGATTTTGCCGGCCATGCTGATCATGGTGCTCGGGCCGGTTTTGCTGGAATTGATGGGAGGAATCTAAATGTTGGAATCGGTTATGGATGTGTATCGTTCCGTCCTTGCGAAGGCGGTGTGTCGGTTCAGTGCGCTGCGCAGGCGCGAGGACGGCCAGGGCACGACCGAGTATGCCATTCTGGTCGGCGTGCTCGTGGTGATAGCCATTCTTGCGATCACGCTGTTTCGACCGAAGCTGCAGGAGCTTTGGGATGCGATCGTTTCAGGGTTTGACAGCTTATAGGCTCCGCTTGCGAAAGCGAAGCTATCGCAAGCGGAGGCGTGCATTGCAAGGAAGGACTCGGAGGGCGTTGCGGATTCGTCGACCGAAGCACGGCTTGAGGTGGGTGCCCTCGCCCGACGTTGGCCAGTCGACGGTTGAGTTCGCGGTCGTTACCGCTGCGTTTCTCGCGTTGTGCCTGGGGTTCGGCGCGATGTGGCACGGCATTTCCGGCGGCATGTTCGTCGAGCATGCGCTGTCTTCGGCGTCTCATCACGTGCATGGCATATCCCCCCAGGCGGCAGCGGACGTGCTGCTGTATTGAGCAAGGGCTTTCGGATCCTAATCAAAGGTTCGTGTGGAAAGGAGGTTTCAGCATGGTCGGGGCTTTTGGGCGATGCGAGGAGGCAGGTCAGGCAACGGTCGAGGCGGCGTTTCTCATCCCGGTCGTGTTCTGCGTGCTTCTGCTGCTCATCCAGCCGGGAATCGTCCTGTACGACCGGATGGTCATGCAGGCGGCCGCGACGGATGCCTGTCGCTTGTTGATGACGAAAACCGACGTCTCGGGCGACATGTCGGGATCCGTCGACGCGTTCATCCGTCATCGGCTCGGCTCCATTCCACCGGTGGATTGCTTCCATGTTCATGGGGACGAATGCTCTTGGGAGATCGAAACCGAGGGAGACGAATGCTCGGATCATGTTCGCGTCGCGATTTCCGGTCGTGTCAAACCTTTGCCGCTGCTCGATATCGGCACGGCGCTTGCCGGGTCTTTGAACGATGACGGCACGTTGACCGTGCGTGTCGAGCATTCGCGGCAATCTCAGCCTGATTGGGTTTCGAATGCCGTTCAGGGCGCAAGCCCGAAAGATTGGATCGGGGCGTGGGCGCGATGAGGCGTTTTACGGGAAGAGCCCTTTTCCGGGACGAGGAAGGCATGACGACGCTCTCCGTCGTGCTGTCGCTGCTGCTGACGTTGTCCCTTATTTTCTCGTCAGCTCAGGTCTACCGCGTGAATTCGATCTCATCGCGCGTGCAATCGGTGGCCGATGCCTCCGCTTTGGCGGCGCAGAACGTGGTTGCGGAGTACATGATCGTGGTGCGACTGTGCGATGCCGTCGTGCTGTCGCTCAGCTTGACGAGCGCGTCGGCATGCGGGATCGGGATTGCGGCGATGTGCATCCCCGGGGGGCAATCGATCGGCGAGAAGCTCCTCGAATCTTCGTACCGTATCGGCGAAGCTCGAGACAAGTTCTCGCGCCGTGCGGCCGACGGGTTGAACCGGGTTCAGAAGGCGTTGCCGTTCCTATGCTCGGTCGAGGCTGCTTCGACCGCAGCGGCGAATGGAAGGGATTCATCCTATGTCGCGCTGGCTTTGTCGGTTCCGTCAGAGGTTTCGGATATATCCGCGCCAACCGATGACGGCGCATTGAGCGATGCGCTGGACGAGGCGAGGGATAACGCTTCGGAGATTCGCGAGCAGGCTCGCATCGCCGATGATGCGGCAAAAGATGCGCAGCGCGCGAAGCAGGAGGCGTTCGAGCACGATTGCGGCGTCTATCCGGCGTATTGCATGGCGGAACGCGCGGCGACGTTGGCAGGGCTTGCGGGCTCGGATAACCCGCTGTATTCAAGCATTGACACCTGGTCGTTCTTGGTGGCGGTCAACCGTGCGAAAGCGTACTATCCACGGCGTTTGGCTCAGGAGGCGCCGACGGGGTCTTCGGTGGGGGAGCAGGCGGAATCAGCCCTGCGCAAGCGTTTCTACGCATATGCGTGCGACATGATCGCGCAGGCTTACGCGCATGATCTCGGGGACAGTTTCGTCTGCTATTTTCCGACGGTGCCGAAGAACGCCTCCGAGGTGCAGGATACGTCCTTGTATACCGATCGGGTGTACCCCTGCACCGTCGAGGATGGGAAGACGACCTTGCATGCCTGGGATGGCTGCCCGAATGCATCGGGGGCGCAGGGATCGGCGTCTATACAGGACATTCCGGATGACGGTTATGTGCCCTGTTCGCAATGCGGCTTCTCTCGATCGAGCATGGGCAAGGTCGCGGCTGCCTCGAGCGCGATCGAAAACGGTTTCGAGTACCACTATGCCTGCGTCGCCCGTGCTGCACAGGATTATCAGGATGCGCTTGAACGTGCCCGCCCGGCGAAATCGGAGGTGAAACGGCGTGCAGGCGGCGTCTTCGACGCGATAGGGAATTTGCTTTCGCATGCGGCGAAGATGCGCATCGACGCGAATCCGCCAGGTTCGAACGGGGTGGTGGTGCTTGTCGCGAATACGGGAGAGGATGCTCCCGCAAAGGGATTCGAGTCAACGTTCGTCAAGGCGACCGGCAATCTCGGGGCGCGGGTGTCGATTTCCGCCGCCACGCTTATCGCTGATCCGTCAGGCGAAGGGAAAAGCGTCATCGCCTCGCTCACCGACGGCCTGAAGGATAAAGGGTCTGCGCTTGGCGCGGCGGGCGTGGTACTCGATGTGTGGTCGGGGATGCTCGAGGTGTATGGGGGCGGTCAGGAAGCTCTCGAGGGCGCGATTCGTGACGGGCTCAATTCCGTGCCGCTTGCCGGCCCGAGCGGATTGGGGACCTGGGCGGCATCCACGTTCTCGTCCGTTGTCGAGGCGGCTGGTTTTGCCCCGGCGAACCTGGATGCCCTGCGCCCGGTAGTCGTGAGCACGGCGCATGTTGCGTCAAGCGACGATGGGGCTTTCTCGGCACGGCTGCTTGAGTTGAAGAAGGTTGCGGTTGAGAACCCGCTTGCGTCGAATGATCCGTTTGCGGCCCTGGTCAGAGCTGTGGGGTCGCGTGCATCCGATGCTATCGAATCGTCTGACGGAACGATCGAGGTCGCCTCTTTCGATTTCGGGGGCGGCGGGGCGTCCATCCCCATCACCATCAGCCTTCCCGAGGCGGTTAAAGACGCCGCTCCTAGCTTCGTCGAGCGGCTTGCGGAGAGGCTGATTGATGTTCATTCGAGCATATCGGGGTCACGGCCATGGGATTGATGAGGGATTTCGATGGGCAGATGACGATCGAGTTCGTGGTTGCGTTGCCGGTCATGATCGCGATCGCTGTGATAGCCGTGAACGCGATGACATTCTTTGGCACTTGTGCGGCGTTCGATAACGATTTGCGCGATCTCGCGCGCGTGCATGCTGCGTCGCCTGCATATGGGCAGGATGTTGCGCAAAGCTGCGTCGCTATCGAGCAAGATCTTGCGGAAGCATTCGCGAGTCAGGACAACGTGAGCGTGCATGTGTCGGCGCGGGCGGCATCGGGCGGGCATACGACCTTTACCGGCACCGTCGAGTTCTTGCCGACGCTGTTCGGGCTCGGTCTGAAGGATTCGATCTTCGGCGTCGCGTTGCCGAAGCTGGTGCACAGAGAGGAGTTCACCGTGGACTGCTACAAGCCGGGGGTGCTCGCATGAAGATTCCGCGCCGGAGTCGTGCGCCTGTTGACGAGCGCGCGCGGCGCGTCGAGCGCGGGCGTGCCGCGCAGAAGCGCCTTGGCGTTTCCGGCCGAAGGGTTATCGTTGCCTGCCTTGCCGTGTTTTGCCTGATTGGAGCAGTTTGCGCAAGTCGTTCAGCGGAACAATTCGTCGAGCCGGTCCTTCGGCAGATCCAGGCGGCGGGCTCTTCGACCGTGGGGTACGGAGCGGTTATCGATGGGTCGAGCGACGCTTATGAGCTGGCTGCGGCAAGCCGGGCTGACGCCTTCGCCGACGAGGTCGCATCTTTGGCGGGCCGCAACGAAGGCCGTATCGACGAGGAGTCGCGGATCATCGGATGGACGTGCGAGGGTGCAGCGCCCGATGTGCTCTCCTCGGTGGTGACCGAACTTGAGCAGAAAGGCTGGAGACGCATGGAAAGCGGCTCTGCGACCTGCGCGTCGTTCACGAAGGCGAGCGGTTGCTATCGCTGGGCGTTTCTGATGTGCGCCCAGATCGGGAGTTCGGTAAGCGTGGTGATTCAAGTTTCATGAGGAAAGGGAAGGTGAGCTTATGGGGAAGGGCGCGTCGTCATTGTTGCTGCTGGCCGGCCGGTTTTCGGCGCGGATGAAAGGTCTTTTGCGATCTCGGCCCGGGCCGGAAGGAAACGTCATGCTGCTCATGCCGTGCAGGAGCGTCCACACGTTCGGTATGAAATATCCGATCGATATCGCTTTTGTTGCGGCGGATGGGGCGGTTATCGAGTCGTATCGAAGTGTTGCGCCGCGCAGGCATTTGAGATGCCGGCAGGCGGTTGGGGTATTGGAAAGGTTTTCGGCGTCCGACGGCTCTTGGTTCGAAGGTGGCGATCAAGTTCTCGTCGTACGCGGTGGAGGTGATGATTCGTGAAGGAATGTCCGGTCTGCAAGGCGGGATCGTTCGACGATGCCGAGGTTTGCTATGGGTGCTTGCACCGATTCGATCCGGGTCAAAACGCTCAGGTGGCGCTTCATCGTCCGGTGCCAGGGGCACCATCGGGCGCTGCTGCTTCTCTTGGGGGCAAGCAGGAATCGCCCACGGTTATGGAGGTGCCGGCCTTGGCGGTGGCGCGCCCGGCGATTTCCGCGCCGTCTTCTTTGGTGGGCGAGTCGGGGCGTTTGGGTACCCCGGCTGGCGTAACGTCGCCTGCCGCGTCGAGGGATTTCGAGGCTCCGGTGAACGCCGAAGCGCCGTCGGCATCGGCTTCGCCGTCGGCATCAGCTTCGGCCCGGGCGGATCGAGTAGCGGCGGCTTGCGTGGTGGATGAGCTGGCTGCCGAGGAAGCGCGTGAGCCGCAGCCATCTTCCGGGCAGCTGATTTCGGTGCCATCGCGAAGCGGGGAGATCGTTTTGAGGATCGAGCTTCATGATGTGCGGGATTCGCTCGCGCATGCGAATTCGCGAGATCAGCAGATTGATGCTGCGCGGTCCCGCGCGTGTGCTCGTTTCCATCAGGGAACCTCCCCAGGTGCACGCGTTGAGGTGCGCTATCCGGATGCTTCGGAATGCGCGACCGGCATGCACGGTTCGCGGTCTCGCGATCGGGAAAGCCGTTCTCGTCAGGCCGCTTCCCCGCGCCATGCGCAGGCATCTCAGCATGATTTATGTGCGGTGGGAGCATGACGTCGTATTTCGCGGGCTTGCTGGCGTTGTGGGCGGTATCGGGGGCGGTTCTGGGGTCTGCTTTGGTGCCGGTGCTGTCAGATCTGATGCTTCGCCGCGCTTATCGCAGAAGTTATTCCTGGTGGATGGATTCGTACGAGGAACTTCAACGGTATCAACGACTGCATCCGGATAAGCTGCCGAGCCCAAGCGACGCCGGCGATGATGGCTCGATCGGCATTTGGCTCGCCGATGCGCTTGCGGCGGCGCGCGGCGGCGTGCTTGCGCGAGAGCGTGCGCAGCTGCTCGCTGATGCGGGGTTTGACGCCGATCCGTCGCTGGCTAAACGTTCGGAGAGCGATCAGGTGGCTCGATGCTCGTTTCAGCCGAGCGTTTTGCAGCGAGTTGGCTTGGGCCTTGGCGGCGCTGTCGCGTTCGGTATCCTGCCGGCCTCCGGCATGCCTTTGCAGCAGACCGTGCCGCTTGCCGGGTGCATCGTCGCGATGCTATGCGGGATCGCGTGCGATCTTCGCGCGCGGATGATCCCGCTTGAATCCTGCGCGGCTCTTGCATCGTTCGGCCTCGTATTCCAATTGCTGCGGGGCGGGCTGCCGGCACTTGGAAGCGGCGTCGTCGCGGTGGCGGTCGTCCTGATCGTTTGCTGGATCGCCCGGCATCTTTTCGGGCAGAACGCCCGCTCCGTGGGCGGAGGGGATATGCGTTGCATGGTGGCGCTGTCCCTTGCGACAGGGCCGGGCGCCTTGGCGGGTGCTTTGGCTTGCTACGTTGCGGCATCGGCGTTCTCGATAGTCGGCTTGGTTTCGCGCAGGCTCGGTAGGCGCGACGGGATTCCCATGGCGCCGTTTCTGGCTCTGTGGCTGGTGTTCGGAGGGATGGTGACGGTATGAAAGGCCGTATGCGAGCGCGTGACAGACCGGCCGGATGTCAGTGCTTGATCAGGCGATACCGCGAAGATGGCGGTATTGGGAAAACGGAAAAGGAAGAAAAACAGGAAAGGGAGAGGCATGGAAAAGGCGAACATGAAGGGTGCTCTCAAGAAGGTCTACGCGCAGGCGGTCTGCGGGGAAGAGGACGGCGGTTCGGAGATCGTGCAGGTGGTCATCGTGCTCGGCTTCGCGGTCGGCCTCGGTGCGGCGCTTATGGCGCTGCAAGGGCAGATCAACACCGCGATCAAGGGAGCGGGGGATTCGATCACCCAGATGTTCAAATCGGTGACGAAGGGCGCCGCCACCGGGGTTCAATAGCGGCTTTTCCTGCAGGATGCAGGAAGCGAAGTCTCCTGACGCAAGGCTCTTCGGAGGCCGGCAGCAGCGTCGTGACGTTCGTGATGGTGCTGCCCCTGCTAGCGGTGTTCTTATGCGCGGCGCTTGATTTCGGGCGGGTCGTGATCTGCCAGATGATGCTAACCGATGCCTCATATGCCGCCCTAAGCTGGAGTTGCGATCAGGTGTCGCAAGGTGCCCGCACGCCGCTTGCCGCAGATGCGGCGCGACGTGCGACTCTTGCGGCCGTCCCCGCCCTCGACGGATCCGATCTTATCGTCGACGTCGTCGTGGGCGAGGCGTCCGAGGAGGGGTTTGTGCGCCGGATGTATTCCGAGGAGAGCGACTCGTTCATGCAGGAAAGCGTCCGGCTCGCCGCATGCGATGTGAAGGCGCATGCGAAGCTCAAAGCACCTTATCTCACCCCCGTCGGTCGTGCGGTCGCGTTAGCGGGCGGATCGAGCGATGGCATGTTCGCCCTCGAGGCGCTCGCGCAGCGTCGGGCATACGCTCCGGAGGGAGGCGCACATGTCTCGTAGAGAGTCGGGAAGCGAAATCGTGCAGTTCGTTTGCGTGATGCCGCTGCTGCTCGCGATCGTGTTCGGCATCATCCAGGTTGCCCTGACGATGTTCTCCGCCGAAGTGTTCTTCTCTGAGGTCAGCCAGGCGAGCTTGCGCATCGACACTGCAGGTCTGGTGGCTGCAGGGGACAAAGAGCGTTTCGTCGCGGACGAGATTGTCGGGCAGGTAAGCCAGCTCGATGCATCCTCGATCGAGGTGAAGAACGTCGTGGTCAGGACAAGGCGCGATGGCGCGGCATGGGACGAGGCGGAAGGCGGGCTGAAAACGCGCTTGGTGGCCACGGATGTGTCCTTCGATGCGCTTTATCGGCCATCCTCGATCATCGTCATCCCGGGGTGGTCGAACGAGGGCTTTTCCCGACACGTTTCGTTTTCATGCAACGACGAGCGGGCTGTGGAAGTGCAGGTGGGCGCATGAAACGATTGGCTGCAGCAAGGTGCGAGCGCGGCAATATCGCTCCGCTCGTCATCGTTTCGATATTCGTTTTGGTGGCGATCATGGGGGCAGCGGTCGATGTTGGGATCGCCTACTGCGCGAAAAGCCATCAGGAGCAAGCGCTTGACGCGGCGCGGGCGTCTTGCATGGATGCGGTGACGTCTCAGCAGGCAAAATACGATGACGATCCAGGAGGGCTCCTGGCAGACGTGATCGCCTCGACTGTTCGCAGCCAGGGTGTTGGAGGAGATCTCACCGTGTGGTTTTACGAAGCCCCGAAAGGATCGGTTCCCGAATCGGAGCGGTTGTGGATCGTCGGGATGCAGGTTACCGAAGAGGTTCCCACCATATTCGGCAAAGGTCTCGGGTTCGACTCGGTGAGCGCCGCTTCGTGCCGTGTTGTGCGGGCGGCCCCTTATGCTTCGCAAAAGGTCTGGCGCCCAGATCAGCGCATTTGCGGCAAATACACCTTTTCGGCGGGCAAGGGAGCTTCGCAAGGAGTTTTCACCGCGGTGGGGAGCCTCGATGGGTTTCCCGCCGAGATGGTCGAGCAGGTTCGGAAGGGAAATCAGGGATAACCTCGTTGCAGGCGGGGAAGGAGAGAATATGGCGCTAGCTAAGACAGGATCGCGTCGCTTCGGTCGTGCGCCGGTGCATCGCGGTGCGGGACAGAGGAGCTCGGTTCGTGCGAAAAACGCTGCAAGCTCATCGTGGGCGGACGAAGCTTCTATTCGTGATGGCGCCGGCGCGTCCGAGGCGGAGAAGCAGGCGGTCGAAAGGCTCAAGCAGCTTTCCGTTATCGCAGCCGCGGCGGTCGCAGTTGCGTTCGTGTCGATCGCTTTCGGCGTTTGGCAGTCTGCTTCGGCGTCGACCGCTGTTGATGCAGCGACGCGTAATCAGGCTGCGGTGCTCGTGACCACGAGGGAGATTCATGCAGGAGAGGTGATCGCGGAGGCGGATCTTTCGTCGCAGCTTGTCCCGCAGGCCTATCGTGCGGAGGGCGTATACCTCGCTCAGAGCGCCTCATCGGCGGGCATCGTCGGAGCGCGCGTGCTGGTCGACGTTCCCGCCGGAACGCAGCTCTCAGGCGGGTCGATCGCGTCGGCAGGCGGTGACGGCAGGATAGCGGGAAGCCTTTCCGAGGGCATGGAAGCCGTGTCCATTTCCGTTGACGACGAAACGGGCGTTTCGGGCCAGATCAAGCCGCTTGATCACGTTCGCATCGTTTCGGTCGAAACCGAAAGCGGGGGATCTGCCGCGGTCGTTGAAGTGTGCGAAAGCGCTCGAGTGCTTTCGACGGGGGGCGATGGGACCGGCGAAGGCGTTTCCTATGCAGCCGTCACCGTTGAGGTCACTCCTGATCAGGCTGACGAAATTCGTGCAGCGCAATCTGCTGGCCGAGTGAGCTTGCAGCTTATCGCCACGGTCGATGCTTCGTCGGCGAAGGTGTGAGGGGCATGGACAGGACCATCGAGCTAGCGCTCAAACGGTCGGTGCGGGACGGGCTTGCCTTGCGCATGCAAGGTGATTCCCAAACCGACGGTGTCGAGAGCGTGATCGCCGCCCTTGTCGAAGAGACGGCTCGATCATGGGGGCTTGAGGCGTCGCCGGTAGACCTCGATATGCTTCGCCGCGCGATCGTCGATGACTTTCTTCGATACGGGCCCTTGCAGCCTTTGCTTGAAGATTCGTCGATCACCGAGATCATGGTCAACGGGGGCGGGATCGATCTTTCCGATCCGGCGATGCCCTTTCGCGAGCCGAAGGTGTTCGTCGAGCGCGCCGGTCGCATCGAGGCTCGCCCCGATATAGCGTTCGATGACGCAGACCATCTGCGGCGTATCATCAACAAGATCGCCGAGCAGGCGGGGATGCGCTGCGACGAATCCCATGCCATGGGGTGCGCGATGCTTCCAGGGGGACGGGCGCGGGCGACGTATATCATCCCGCCACTTGCCCCTGACGGGCCGGCGCTTAACCTTCGTATGTTCAGCGAGCATGTGATGAGCATTGATGACCTGGTGGCGAAAGGCGCGCTTCCCGTCCCGATCGCCGAGTTCTTGGGTGCGGCGGTCCGTGCGCGATGCCCGATCGTGATTTCGGGCGGAACCGGTTCGGGCAAAACGACGCTGCTGGGGGCGCTGTCGGGTTTCATCGCCGACGATGAGCGTGTGATCACCATCGAGGACACGCCGGAGCTTCGTTTGCGGGCCTCTCATACCGAGCGCATGCAAACGCGTGAGGCGAACGTCGAAGGCCAGGGTGCTGTCGGCATGCGGGAGCTTGTCGCGCTGTCGCTGCGTCGGCGGCCGGATCGCATCATCGTCGGCGAGTGCCGAGGTGCCGAGGCGTACGAGATGCTTCAGGCCATGCAAACCGACCATCCGGGCTCGATGACGACGGTTCACGCGAACGACCCGAGCAATGCGCTGAGCCGCTTGCGCACGATGGTCGGCTACGCGAACGCTGATCTAGGGATCGACGTCATAGCCCAGCAGATAGCCGAGTCCTTGCAAGGCGGCCTGATCGTGCATGTCGAGCGTATGCGCGATGGCGCCCGTCGTGTGACGAGCGTTGTGGCGATCGACCGTCTTCCCGAGGGCTCGACGGTCATTCCTCGTGCCGAGCTGTTCCGTTTCGAGGTGCAGGGTATTGATGCTTTCGAGCGCGTGATGGGCCGATGGCGTGCTCTTGGGGTGCAGCCCCAGCGCATCAAGGAACGCATGGCGGCGGCGGGCGTGTGGTACGACCCGACATGGTTTTTCGAATCGTGAGGAGGCCTTATGGGAGCGGTTTATCTGATCGCCGTCTTCATGGCTTTGGCGGCAGGAGTTCTCGGGGCTGCTGCGTATAGTGTGATGCGGAGGCAACGGGCGGCAAGCAAAGATCAGGCCTTGAGTTCTAAACAGCTCTACGAGCAGGGAAAACGTGAAAGCGAAAAAGATGAATCGTCATCGCCGGGCTTAATTGGCCGCTCGCTTGAGGATGCGGGCATTGAAGCGAGCCCGCTCGTATGGACGGCAAGCGTCATCGCTCTCGGCCTGGTGCTTGCGGCCTTCGCGAACTTGGCTGCAGGGGTTCTTGCCGCCTTGATCGCTCTGGCGGCAACGCCGCTTGCTGCGGCGCTCTATGTTTTGCGGGGCGTGAAGAAGCGCAGGGAGTTGTTCTCCGAGCAGTTCGTGCGCCTGCTGCCCCAGTTGTCGGCAAGCGTGAAAAGCTCGCTGACGCTTGAGCGATCGTTGCGCGTTTGCGCCGATCACGCGCCCGATCCTCTGAAAGGGGAATTGACGCGCGTGTTGGCTCAGGCTTCCTATGGCATGGCTTTGCCCGAGGCGTTCGAGCTGCTGGCGAAACGAACGGGCTGTGCGGACGTTCGGGCTCTTGCATCGGCGATGCGGGTGCAGAGCCGTTTTGGAGGGCCGCTTGCCGCCGTGCTCGACTCCATCGCCGCTCACGCCAATGCGCGTATGCGTCTCGAGCGGGAGCTGACCACCGAGCTTGCCGGCACGAAGCTTGCCCAGGGCTTCGTGGCCTGCTCGATGCCGGCGATTTTTCTCATGTCGTACGTTCTGAACGCTGATTTCGCCGCATTCTATCGGGAAGAGCCTTTGGGTTGGATCGTTCTCGGCGGGGCGGCCTTAATGGAGGTCGTCGGCGTTTGCGCTTGCCGTCGTGTGACGAAGTGCAAACGCGCGCTTGCCTGAGAGGGCTGTCGAAGGGACTTTGAGGTTGAACTGATTCGGAGCGGATGGCTTGAGGCTAGGGATAAGGAAGGGCTGGGAATATGGGATCGTTCGTCGTCATAGGATTCTCGTTATTGGCAATAGCGGCTGGTCTTGCGGTGTACGAGGCACTTGGCACATGGAGCGGGGCAAAGGAGAGGGCTGCAGCATTCGATGCGATAGGTTCTCAAAAGGAAGAGGCCGTCCGTCCGTCGAAGGGGTATGCGAAAAGCGCTCTGCATACGATGATCGCGCGCATATCGGGGGCCCTCGAGTCTTTCTCGCCCGCCACCATGGCCGATATGCAGAGCACACGGGAGCGTTTGCGCCTTGCGGGCATGTCCATCTCTCCGGAATCATGGCGCGTGCTGCGGCTGCTTGCGGCCGCAGCACCGGCAACCTTGATCTGGTTCGGCTTGTTCGTCGCGGGGGCGTCCGCGCCGCTTGGCATCGCCATTGCTGTGATGGGCGCTGCAGGTGGCTGGTTTTTATCCGATGTCTTCCTTGATATTAAAAGGAAGGAGCGCCGGGCGCTGATCGAGGCAACGCTACCCGATGCGATGGACTTGCTCGGCGTCGCTCTTGCCGCCGGATCCCCTGTCGAGCAGTGCTTCAAGGAGGTGGCCTCCAGTTTAGAAGGACCTCTTTCGGAGGAATTTATGCTGGTAGATCGCGAGGTGAACATGTTGGGCATATCGCGGGAGAAGGCGCTTCGTCATCTTGCCGACCGTTGCGAAAGTCAAGAGGTTTCGGCGTTCGTGGCGCAGCTTCTGCAGGCGATAAACCAAGGATCGTCCATTACCGAGGGGCTTGCCGCCCAGTCGTCGCTGGCGCGTGAATGCGCTCAAGCTGCGGCGCTCGAGGAGATACGCAAGATGCCGACGAAGCTCGATGTGATTTTGTCCGTGTGCTTCCTGCCTCCGACGACGGTTTTAGTGCTGGTGCCTACGGTGGTTCGGCTGCTGAATTTTCTGCAGACCTCGATGTAGTGAAAGGCGCAAGGTTCCTGTCGGGCTGCCGACGGGGGTCTTGCGGCTAGGGAAGGGATAAGTATGGGTGGGAATGGATCCGGACGGGCGATGACGCGTCGCGCATTCGCGGTTGGCTTGGGTGTTGCATGCGGCCTTTTGCTGTGGCGTCCACGTTTGGCTTTCGGCGATGAGCCCTGGTGGGATAATGCGCTGATATTTCGCGGTAACGGATCGCATTACGACGCAAAGCTATGGAGCGGCATCGGCGTGCTCGAAGCCGGCGGGGGTGCAAGCCTTGGGGGCGTTATGTACACCGATCGATGGGTATGCGCGAAGACGCCTTGGGTTGAATGGGATATTTCAGCCAGGCAGTTTATTCGCACCGCGGCGAAGATCACCATGCGGTGCGATTTTTGCACCGAGTTGTATCATCACATCACCGGGAAGCTCGAAATAGCTTGTGGGAGCTATAACGGTCTCAATGCCGATTACAATCTTTGGCATCCCACTTCGGGCGACGACACTTGCTACACGCTTTTGCATCGGGTGGATGGGTTGCCAGGCGAGGGCGCTGTCGAGGGTAGCCATGTTGTGGTCATAGACAACGAGGTCGGAGAAGGGCTGCATAAAGATGGTGCCCATGTTTGGACGGACTATCGTAGCTATCCTGGTTCGGATTACAGCGTTTGGGTTCGGCGCGAGGATCGATGCGTGCCCCATTCGTTTCGATTGAAATCAAGTTTTTGGAACTATTACTATTACGGTAAGAACTGGTATTACGCACGCAGGGACGACCCCCCGATCAACTACACCACGCAATGGGTGGAGCAACAGGCTGACAGGATCATGATTTCAAGTAACCTTGCTTGGGGTAATCGCGTCCTGAACGTATCGCCGCTATCATGGCCGAATATGAGTCTGGCTGTGCCGGGTGCGCAGGCCGTCTCCGACGTGCAATGCGCTATCGCGACAAAAGAATGCGTGACGAGCCAGCAGTGGATAGCGCAGGTAAACACCGATGATCCGGTCAAGGGAACGCTGCGTTTTATCCCCGTCCACCTAGGCAACGACTCCCTCTCCCTTGATCAGGCGGGTGGTGGCCCGTGCACCTATCCCTGCGCGGCGCAACTTTGGCATACGGTCGCGCAAAGCAGGAATCAGTCGCTATGGGTTCATGATGACGGAAGCTCCCAATGGCTGTTCGCGGACTGTTCGGGGATGGCGCTCGATCGCGTGTCGGGGGAAAGCGCTTCCGGCACGCTCGTGCAGTTCCATTCAAACGGGTATCCTGCAGGGGAATGGTCGAACGATTCGCATAAATGGCTTTTATCGGACGCTCGCTTCGGTTCGATCGATGGCAGCCCGCTGGATCTTGAGCCCTCTGGCGGAACCGATGACGTTGAGGCCGGCACGCTGCTGTCTGCTGCTCAGTGGACTTCTCGCGTGCGGCCGAATGCGAAACTTTCCGGATATGGGCTTGCCGGTTCCGGAATCATGCACGAATACGATTGGATTATCTCGGATGAACAGGGGACCTGGCTCTCCGAGGCGCCGGAGATCGTCGGTCGCGCTCACCTTTACGGCGGTGATTGGCTGTCCTGGCAGCCTGCTGCGGGTCTTATAGGAGTTATGGGCCTGGGTGCGAGGATCGATAATTTGGAGCTGAGCATCGAAGGAACCACTTTGACAGGGGAAATCATCACAAGCGCATTCGGGGTGGGTGGCTACGAGAGCGTCTGGATGAAGCTGACGGGCGGCCTGAAGGAGCATTTCTCGTTGCGTTATAGCGTGTATGTCGACGGATCCGGCTGGAGCGAGTGGTTTCGCGATGGGGCTACGGCGGGAACTCCGAGAACCAAGTTTTCCGGGATACGGATAATCCTCAGACACATCGACAGCTACATCGAGGGCTCGAATCTTCAGTATTTTCAAACCTCATCTGCGCACGAGGGCAAATATATCGCTTGCATCGCACGGGCTAAGACGGTGCATGGGTCGATCCCGTATCGTGGCGCGGCATTCTCGAAGCCCGTTCGCATTGCAAGTAGTAAGGCCGTCATCAGCTATTTTGTTGACGGGGAGGCGAAGCCGTGTTATCAGGATAAAGCGGAGCGCGGAAAGCCGTACACGGTGAACGATGCGGCTTTCACGGCAGGCAAAAAGCCAAAGTGCTCGAAATTCGAATGCTGGTTCACCGATGCGTCGTGCACTCAACCATTTCAGGATAATACGGTTGTTTTCGATACATCGATGAACCTTTATGGAAGGAACATGGCACGCGTTGAATACCGGCTTACGAGCGATACGGTCGAGCTGGTCGCAAATCACTCCCTATTCAGCGATAATGCACTAACGCGAGCGGTCGATGTCGCCTCCTTGCTTGGCGAGGCGTGGTTCGTGCCTTGGTCAAGCAGAGTATCCGCGCCGTCCTTAAGCTCGCTGTGGTACTCGGCGCATGGGCAAGCGCGAGAAGCCAAGGCGGTTTCAGGAGCTTATGTTGACGCAGACGCAAAGACAGCGCCGACCTCGTCGCTGCGCATCACGGCGGACACGACGCTCTATCGTGCATGGCGCCCGGCTCGCTATGAAGGAATCGAGGTGTCCTAAAAGCTCGGGATAACCATTGCGCCGACGTTGCGGTTGGGCTATTTCGCGTTTGCCACTTCTTCGTTGTACAAAGCGACCGCCTGCTGCTGCAAGTTCTTTTCAATGGTCTGGTAGGCCTCGAGGATTTGCTCGCATTCCTCGGTGAGCGTGCTGCCGTGCGCACCGTCGCGGTTGAGCAGCTGAACGCCAAGAGCCGCCTCGGTCTCTTTGATGATGCGCCATGCCTTGCTGTAGGCCATGCGCATGCTTTTCGCGGCGGCGTTGAGCGATCCGGTTTCCCTCACGCCTATGCAAAGGCTCGCTATGCCCCGCCCGAACACCGACGAGCTTTCCGTGCTCGGGTTAACGATCGAAAGGCGGATCGTAGGTTGGAGGTTATCCAGTTTGCTCATGAGTGATTCCTTCCCCCGGTTGACGGTTCCCCGTCGTTACTTATTTGCACGGCTTGCCAGGAATTGCGCCGTAGCGGTTTCGATGTCCTGGGTGGTGCCGTTGATCACGTCGGTGAAGCGGATGGGCAGCGAATCGAGCTCGGCGAGACCCTGCGGAATGTCGTCGTGACCGGACTCGCGCGCTACGAGTTTGTTCAGATCGCACCCTGAAAGCGCGGCAACCTCGGCAGGGAGATCCTGGCTGGGCTGCATTTCGTGCAGCGCACGGTACACGTTGTTGCCGAATTTCGCCCAATGCGCGGTGCTTGCGATAAGCACCGGGTTTTCGCCGCGGAGATTTTGAGCGACTCGGTAGGCAACCGCCGTGTGCGGGTCCATCAGGTAATCGTGCTCGTCGAGCACTTCCTTGATGGTGCGCAGGCATTCGTCGTTAGCGACCGAATCGGCACGCAACTGCTCGCGCACGCGGGCGAAGGTCTGCTCGTCGACGCGGAAGCGGCGCTGCTGCTTCAGATCGGCCATCCATCGGGAGATGGCCTGCGCGTCGCGCCCGGTGAGCTCGAAGAGCTGACGCTCAAGGTTCGAGCTGACCAGAATGTCCATGGAAGGGGAGGGGGTCAGCACGAAGGGGCGGTCGGAGATGTCGTACGTTCCGGTGTTGATGAAGTCGGTCAGCACGCGGTTTTCGTTGCTTGCACAGAAAAGCATGTCGATGGGCGTTCCCATGCGCTTAGCGTAATAGGCGGCAAGGATGTTGCCGAAGTTGCCCGTCGGAACGCACACGTCGATCGGCGCGCCCGCGGCAAGCTTGCCGTCCGCGACAAGCTGCGCGTAAGAAGAAACGTAGTAAACGACCTGGGGGAGCAAGCGACCCCAGTTGATCGAGTTCGCGCTCGAAAGCGCAACCCCGTGCTGCTCAAGCAGCTCGGCGGCAAACGCCTCGTCGCCGAAGACGTTCTTAGCCCCGGTTTGGCAGTCGTCGAAATTCCCGCGCACGCCCCAGACGTTCACGTTGCCGCCGCGCTGCGTGGCCATCTGGCGGTACTGGATATCGCTTACGCCGCCGTCGGGATACATGACCGAAATAGCGACGTGCTCTTGATTCTTGAAGCCCTCGAGTGCCGCCTTGCCCGTGTCTCCGGAGGTCGCGACGAGAATAAGGAAGTCGTGATCGAGTTTGCCGAGCTGGCGCAGTTGGGTTGCCGACGCGGAGAAGAAACGCGGCAGGCATTGCAAGGCCATGTCCTTGAACGCGCTGGTGGGGCCGTGCCACAGCTCGAGCACGTGCGTGTTGTCGTCAAGGGAGGTTATAGGGCAGATGCGCTCATCGTCGAAGTTGCTCCCATAGGTTTCGGCCATGAGGTGGTCGATCGTCTCATCCGGAAGGTCGATGTCGAAAGCCTTGTAAATAAAGGATGCTCGCTCGGCATAGCTTAGCTTTGCAAGTTCGCAGATCTGCTCAAGCGAAAGCGAGGGAATGGCTTCGGGGACGTATAGCCCGCCGCCCGATGCGAGACCTTTGATAACGGCTTCGGTGAAGTCGACCGGCTCAGCACATGCTCCGCGCGTGTCGATGTATCGGTTGGCTTTCGTTGCGCCCATGCTTCCTCCAAGATGCATATGAATTATTCACTGCGCTAATAGTATCCCCGTAAATGCACAGTTGGAAGTTGGATCGCAGGTTCTTCACCGAAAGTGTCGCGGCGCCGCAAATCGGGCGTTTGCCCCTTTGCGGGCGCTGCCGCGCCTCCCGTTTGCCCCTTTGCGGGCACTGTTTCGCCCCTCGCTTGACGCCCCTCCCGCTTTCCGTCCCCCTCGCTTTCCGCACACTCTGCCGAGAGCCCATCGGAAGGCCGCAACGTCGCGCCTGCGTCCAAGTTCCGTGGAGGCAGGGTCTCAATTGTTACCTTTCCACCTCGCGTGGGGCTAAATCAGTGAAGTTTGTGTGAGGAAACAGCAAAATTACCTTTACGCAACAAAGAAAAGTTGACTACGGCTTCCAAAAAAGGTTTGCCTACGCTAATATCGGTTCGTTGAACGAGGCTAACTCATTGATGGAAGGCGTTGGCGGGCCCTTTGGGACGCTGCAGCCGAGGTAATCAAGGGGGGTTCGGGAGATCGCCGAAAGGCATATCCGTAATGGATTTCGCAATGGATGACGTGCAGACAGGAGTCTCATCATGAGTAACGCAATGGCAGCAACCGCGGGTACGCCCGCCGCAGCATCGGCGTCCGGCGTCTCCGTTCAGCAGATGCCCCTTTCTTTTCTGAAGGAGGGCGAGGCGGCCAAGGTTGTGAAGGTTCGCGGAAAGCAGGATTTGCAGCACCATCTCGAGAACCTCGGGTTCGTCGAGGGCGCCGACATCAAGGTTGTTTCCGGCATCGCCGGCGACTTGATCGTCGAGGTTAAAGGCGCTCAAGTGGCCATCGGCCGCGCTGCCGCATCCCACATCATCACCACCGCCTAGACGTTTATCGGCGATATCGGCCGCGCTGTGCGCAGGCCGTTCGTATCGGGGCTCGTCCCCGATGAAGTATAACGGTAGCAGAAGACGTAGGAGAAGAGAGAGGAGGATGCTTGATGGCTGAAGATCAGAAAACGCTTCGTGACGTCAAGATCGGCGAAACCGCCACGGTGCGTCGTTTGACGGGCGGCGGTGCCCTTAAGCGCCACATCATGGACATGGGCATCACGAAGGGTACCGAAGTGTTCGTCCGCAAGGTCGCGCCTTTGGGCGACCCCATCGAGGTCACGGTTCGCGGCTATGAGCTGTCGCTGCGCAAGAGCGAGGCCGAGAGCATCCTCGTGAACGAATAACGTGCGCCCGCGCGTATCAGTTCACGAGGATTAGGCGCCAAGGCGCCGTTTTTTTCGAGGTCGAGTTACCAATTTCTAACTCGAATGAGCACTTCACCTGGGGTAACAAACGATATTTCCCGGATCGGAGTCAAGGGATCCCCGAAGTGCCGAACGATTCAATGAAAGGTCGAACATGGGCATTTGCATTGCTCTTGCCGGCAACCCGAATTGCGGCAAGACAACGATGTTCAACGAGCTGACCGGTGCCAACCAATACGTTGGCAACTGGCCGGGCGTTACCGTTGAAAAGAAGGAGGGCAAGTACACCCGCGACAAGGACGTGACCATCACGGACCTTCCGGGCATCTACTCGCTTTCCCCGTATTCCCCCGAGGAAATCTGCGCGCGCGATTACCTGCTTGACGGCGGCCCTGACGCCGTCATCAACCTGATCGACGCTACCAACCTCGAGCGCAACTTGTATCTGACCAGCCAGATCCTGAACCTGGGCGTACCGGTCGTCATCGCGCTGAACATGATGGACCTCGTCGAGCGCAACGGCGACAAGATCGACGTCGATGGCCTGTCCGAACGCCTCGGCTGCCCGATCATCCCCACCTCTGCGCTCAAGGGCCGCGGCATGTCCGATGTGGTCGCCAAGGCCATCGAGCTCGCGAAGGCCAAGCAGGCTCCCGCCACGCAGCTGCAATTCGACGCCGCCGTCGAGGACGGCCTCTCGAAGATCGCCGACGTGCTCGGCTCGAAGGTCCCGCAGGCCTCTGCCCGCTGGTACGCCATCAAGCTGTTCGAGGACGAGGAGAAGACCAAGGGCGACCTGAAGCTTTCCGATGCCGACCTCAAGGCCATCGCGGCCGTTCGCGAGGATTTGGAGAACCAGCTCGATGACGATGCGGAATCCATCATCACCGCCGAGCGCTACGACGCCATCAGCCACGTCGTCGACGAGACGGTTAAGCGCAACCGCCAGGGCCTGACCACCTCCCAGAAGATCGACCGCGTGGTCACCAACCGCTGGCTGGGCCTGCCGATCTTCATCGTCATCATGTTCTTCGTGTACTGGCTCGCCATCAGCGTGGGCACGGGTGTGGTGACCGACTGGGCCAACGACGGCATTTCCGGCGACGGCTTCCTTTACACCAATCGCGCCGCGTTCGACGAGGCGACCGAGCAATACGAGGCCGCTCAGAGCGATGTCCAGGCCTATGTCACGAACCTTCTCGGCGAGGACAAGGAGACCGGTCTTCCCAGCGAGAAATCGCAGGAGGTCATCGATGCTCTAGCGGTCGGGGAACCCGAGAAGCCCGATGCTGATGCCGACGAGGATGCGAAGGCAACCTACAAGGAGGAGCGCGAAGCTTACGAAGAGGCTCAGGAAGTCGTCACCGACTTCGAGAAGCAAGCCGAATCTCAGCGTGCCGTGGCTACCGTTGAGGACGAGGGCGAAAACGGCGAGGTCGAAGAACGCGCCATCACCTTCTCCGACTACAAGAAAGCCCTCGAGGTCGAAGAACCCGACGCTTCCGACGGCTCTTGGGGATTGTGGATCCCCGGCTTGGGCAAGATCATCGCTGACGGCATGGAGAGCGCCAACGTTGCCCCGTGGCTGCAGTCGCTGGTCAATGACGGCATCGTTGCCGGCGTCGGCGCCGTTATCGGCTTCATCCCGCAGATGGTCATCCTGTTCCTGCTGCTCGGCATCCTGGAGCTGTGCGGTTACATGTCGCGCGTCGCGTTCATCATGGACCGCATCTTCCGCAAGTTCGGCCTGTCCGGCAAATCGTTCATCCCGATGCTCGTGGCCTCCGGTTGCGGCGTGCCCGCCGTCATGGCCACCAAGACCATCGAGAACGAGATGGATCGTCGCATGACCATCATGACCACCACGATGATCCCTTGCGGCGCGAAGATGCCGATCATCGCGCTCGTGTTCGGTGCCGTCGCCGGCGCCAACTCCGATGCCACCTGGTACGTCGCCCCGCTGTTCTACTTCCTGGGCGTCATCGCCATCATCCTGTCCGGCATCATGCTGAAGAAGACGAAGCTGTTCGCCGGCGAGGCAACCCCGTTCGTCATGGAGCTGCCCGAGTACCATATGCCCACCATCCGCTCCATCCTGCAGTCCGTGTGGGAGCGCGTGAAGGGTTACATCATCAAGGCCGGCACCATCATCTTCCTGTCCACCATCGTCATCTGGTTCCTCATGAACTTCGGCGACATGGGCGATGGCTTCGGCTTGCTCGATACCGAGGTCGAGGGCTACATCGACTACAGCCTGATGGCCGGCTTGGGCACGGCGCTGTCCTGGATCTTCGCACCGCTGGGCTTCGATAACTGGCAGGCGGCCGCAACGACCGTCACCGGCCTGGTTGCCAAGGAGAACGTCGTGGCCACCGTCGGCATCATCACCCAGCTCTCCAGCTACGGCGAGGGCGATGCCCAGCTGTGGTACGGCTTTGCCCAGATGTTCGAGGGCAACACCGCAGCCATCGTTTCCTTCTGCGCGTTCAACCTGCTGTGCGCCCCGTGCTTTGCCGCGATGGGCACCATTCGCCAGCAGCAGAACTCTGCGAAGTGGTTCTGGATCACCATCGGCTACATGTGCGCCTTCGCCTGGTGTGTCGGCACGATGATCTACCAGTTCTACGGTCTTGCCATCGGCGAGGTTGAGTTCGGTCCGTTCACCATCCTGGCCGTCGTCATCGCAGCAGCCATGCTCTTCCAGATCTTCCGTCCGGCTCCCAAGCCCAAGGACGATCAGGCGAAGTAGGGCTTGCGAGATCTTGCATGAAAGCCTGCCGCATGAAGCAGTAGGGCGGCAGGCTTCGTGAAGCGAACGAAAGGGGACATCACTTTCACGTGGCGTCCCCTTTCGTTTTAGGGTACGATATAAGTAATCTTTGGTTAACGTGCCGCCTGCCGCGCGTTCACAGAAAGGATGGCCGGCGCATGATTTTGGGAATGGAATTCAACCTGCCGACCGTGGTCGTGCTGCTGCTTATCGTTGCGTGGGCCGCATGGGCCATTCGACGCCTATGGCGAAACGGCATGTGCGATTGCCACTCCGATGATCCCCGCGGCGGTTGCGCCGGCGGTTGCGCCGGATGCTCCGGGTGCGGCGCGGCGGCAAACATGGTCGCCGATATGAACAAGGCCGCGAATCCCAAGCGTTAAGCGGGGGGTGCGCAAGCAGCCCGCCTCGGATCGCCCCATGTTTCTTATCCAAGGAAAACTTTTTCGCAAAGTTATTGACGGGTTACTATAGTTATCCTATACTAACAAATGTCAGGTGCGCGGAATCCTCCTCTTTCTTCGCCGCCCGACGAACCTTCTTTTGCTGACCCGGCGGTGAAGCTCTTCTCGTCTGGCTATCACCGCACAGCAACGCTCGCGAGGGCAATCCCCCCTCTCCGCCCTCGCGAGCTCCTCTCCCACGCCGCTCTTCCTGTTAATTTGAACATGGGTCGCGATTGCCCGTTTGCCCGAATTCAATGTGGTAGTATGGGCTGAAAGACGAAAGGAGAGCCTGATGGAGAAGATGTCCAAATCTCATGAGGATTACCTTGAGGCCATCGTCATGCTCGGAGGCACCACCACCGATTCCGTCCGCTCGGTTGATATAGCGAACAAAATGGGCGTTTCAAAGGCTTCGGTTAATAAAGCCGTGACGGCATTGAAAGAGAAGAAGCTTGCGGAGCAGCCGTACTACGGCGATGTCACGCTTACCGAAGAAGGATACGAATACGCTACGGCCATCTATGATCGTCATCGCTTGCTGTTGACGTTCCTGAACAAGGAGCTCGGAATTCCCGAGGATGTTGCCGAAAACGAGGCGTGCCTGATGGAGCATGCCATCAGCGATGAATCGTTTGAGAAGTGGCGCGCGTATATCAAGAAGCTCGATCTCGACTAGCTTTCGTTCCGCATCGTCCATAGGCGTTCTCGATCGCAATCCGTTTCGCCCGTTTGTCCTGATTTGTTGACAAGCGGGCGTTGTTCTGCCGTCGTCATCCGCCCCGCGCGCCGTCTGTGCTATCCTCGGGGCAACCTTACAGGGCTTCTCGCATAAACGAAACATCAAACCGCACATCATGCGTTAAAGGAGCAATGAGCAGTGGGATCGCAGGCTCGTATTCTTTCATTTGACGAAGCTCGCTCGTCGGGCGGGCAGTCGTCAAATCGCCGTTCTCGCAACAGCCGCACAGGGCAAACCGCTCGCACGCGCAGGGGCGGGTCCTCGTCTGCTCTTTTGTCGTATCTTTCCGAAGACGATTTCGCATCCCCTTACTCAACAGAAGCTTCGCGATCCGCGCGGCACCGAAGCGCCGCTTCTCGCCGCGGGCGCGCCAGGCGCAATGACCTCGACGAGCCTATCGCCCAATACGAGCAGGCCCGGCGGTCGAGTCTTGCCGGCGACAAGGCAAGACGCGCACGGCGCGGCGATGCAAGCGATTCGCTTGATCGGGACAGTCGATCAAGGGCCGGGGCAAACCGTCAGACGATGGCCGCTCGCCGCTCGTCGGCGTTTGCTGACGCGACGACGCTTCCGGCCTCTCGCGCCGAACGTGCCGTGCAATCCGGTTCTTCCCGGAATGAAGCCGAGGAAGACGGAGGGGAGATCACGGCTGCCGAGCGTCGCGAGGCCAGGCGTCGCGCGAAATCGAAGCAAAAGGCTAAGGCGAAGGCCGCCGAGCAATTTCGTCGGCAATTCGGGGATGATACTCCGGCCTCCGATTCCTCCTCGTCGCGTGCGGCGGTCTATAAAGGGGAAATGGGCGCGAAGCAGCGTCGTGCGACGCGCATGCAGGAAAAAGAATCGAAAGGGTTCTCCGTCGGCGGCCTTATCTCGGGTTTCTCACCTTCGGCGCTCTTAAGCTCGAAGCGCTTCATGGTCGGTGCCGTTGCGGTCGTGTGCGTTTTCCTCGGCGCGTTCATCCTTTACGGTCCGGCTCAGAGTTATTACCAACAGGTCCGCGAGCATGATCGGCTCGCTATCGAATACCAGGCCGTTTCGGAGCGCAACGAGCAGCTGCAGTCCGAGGTGAATTCGCTGCAGACCGACGAGGGTGTTCGTCAACGCGCTCACGAGCAGCTCGGATGGGTCAAAAAGGGCGAGGAGTCGGCCAATGTGAGCGGGCTGGATCTTGAATCCAGTTCCGATTCCGATGTCGTTATCGCCAACGTGTCATCGGACAACATCAAGGCGCCGCGAACCTGGTATTCGCCGGTGCTCGATTTTGTGTTCGGCTATAACCAAGGGGAGTAACATGCCCGATTCCCTCGCGTCGGCCTCGACGACAAGCGCGTCGTTGACGTCATTGACGCCCCGCCTGCGCGCTGGTAGGTATGCGGCCATCGACATCGGCACCGTGACCTGCCGAATGCTGGTCGCCGATGTTGATGAGGCGGGCGGCATCAAGGAGCTTGCCTGCGAATACGCTATCACCAATCTGGGAGAAGGCGTCGATGCGACAGGGCTTCTGAAGCCGGAGGCGATCAGCCGCGTCGTGTCGACTTTGCGCAGGTTCATCGCCGTTCGGGACGCGCTTTCGACGGCGAGCCATCCGGTGGTTGCCACGATCGCCATGGCGACGAGCGCTTCGCGTGACGCGCGGAATGCCGACTCGTTCGTGAATGCCTTGAGCGAGCTGGGCGTAACGCTGGCGGTTATCCCGGGCGAGAAGGAGGCGGCTCTGTCGTTTGCCGGCGCTTCATGCGATTTTGCGGGGGAAACCCTCATGGTGGTCGATATCGGCGGCGGATCGACGGAGGTTGTCGTGGGAAAAGCCGCTGAGAAACCATGTTGGGCCCATTCGTTCAACGTTGGCTGCCGTCGCGTGACCGAGCGTTTCATCTGCGCGGATCCTCCTGCGGAAGCGGAGCTCGAGCAGGCACGCGCCTGGATTCGCGGCGAGATGGAAGATGGGCTTTGTCAAGCGAGGCGGTCGGCTGAAACGTATCGGCTCGTCGCCGTTGCGGGCACAGCCACCACGGTGGTCACCGTGCGTGACTGCATCGCAACATACGATAGCGCGCTCGTCCACAAGCAGCACGTCACGCGCGAGCAGATCAACCGCCAGTTCGATATGCTTCGAGCGATACCGCTTGAGCGGCGGCAGGAAGTGATAGGGCTCGATCCGGGGCGGGCGCCGGTGATCGTGGCCGGATTGCTGATCATGCAGGTCGTGATGGACCTTGCCGGCGTGGACGCTTTCGCCGTCAGTGAAACGGACATCCTGCACGGCATGGTCCTCGACGCCGCAAGCGCGAACGATTAGGGTGCTCGGGTTCGGCTCGAATTCGGCTCGGCATCTGCGCCGGGATGAGGATCGCCCCGCATCGCCGGCAGGGAATGCGGCGGTATTCGCAAAACGCAGCGCAGGCGAATCCACGGAAGAGAGCGGTCATCTTCTGGTATCATAACTGTCGCGTAAGCGGCCTTAGAGCGGCCGCATCACTACGGGAGCGTGGTGGAATTGGCATACACAGCGGACTTAAAATCCGCCGCCGCAAGGCTTGTGGGTTCGAGTCCCACCGCTCCTACCATTTCAGATAACGAACGGAACACGGGAAACACTCCGTGCGGTCTTTCTAGCGGCCATGTGCGGCGGGGCCCGAAACGATGAGGTGGAAACCCGTCAAGGAAACGTGCCGGTGGCACGTTTTCAGGGTTTCGCCCGACCGAGCCTGCGAGGGAGGGGTGCGCTCGCGCGCAGCGGGGGCGCGAGTCTCAAGCGCATTTCCCCTTCTCGGCCTTTTCGTGCCGCCGATTGGATGGAGCCTGCTAGCGGCAACGCGGCATGTGGTACCATGATTCAGGCACATTGGCTACTCAGACAAGAAAGCCTTATGAAGAATATCAACGATATCGTCGCAGACGTCACAGAACCCCCCGAGACCTTCGAAGAGTACCTTACGCTCTATGCGAATCAGGTCGGCGACCTGATTAACGGCTATTTGCCATCGGGAACTCATCCGGATATGGACCGCTACCTGTACGATCCGCTCAAGAAGTACAGCGAAAACGGCGGCAAGCGTCATCGCCCGCTCATCTGCTTCGCGGCTTGCCGCGCGGTTGGCGGGGACATGCGTTTGGCAACCTGCGCCGCGGCTGCTATCGAGCATTTTCACACGGCAGCCCTTATCCATGACGACATCGCCGACGAGGCGGAGCTGCGCCGCGGCGAGCCGTGCATGCATCTCACCGAAGGCGTTGGCCTTGCCATCAATGCTGGCGACTTGGCGCTTTCCCTGGTCAACGGCACGGTGGTGGAAGATCCCGACCTGGATGACCCTACCAAGGTTCGCGTCATCGGCGAGCTGATCAACATGACCCGTCGCACGATCGAGGGACAGGCTCTCGACATCGGTTGGGCGCGCGACGGCCGCTACGATATCACCCCTGAGGATTACCTGGTCATGGCGACGCACAAGACCGCCCATTATTCGGGTGCTGTCCCCTTGGCCGTGGGCGCCATCATCGGCGGCGGCACCGAGGCCGAGATCGAAGCCCTGCGCAACTACGGTTTGGATACCGGATTGGCGTTCCAGATCCAGGACGACCTTCTCAATCTGGTTGGAAGCGAGGAGTCCACGAAGAAGGATTTCCGCAACGATATCACCGAAGGTAAGCGCACGCTTATGGTCGTGCATGCGCTCACGAACGCCAACGGGGCCGCGCGCGATCGCCTGATCGCCATCCTTTCGGCGAAGGAGAAAGATCCTGCGGTCCTTGCCGAGGCTGTCGAGATCATGCAAGCGGCCGGTAGCATCGACTACGCTCGCTCATATGCTGAGAACCTGACGAGCATCGCGAAGAATCGCCTGATCGACATGGTGAAGCCCTCGACGTCGCGTGATCTGTTGGCGTCGATGGCGGACTGGTTCGTCAATCGATTGAAGTAGGCGCGTTTATGGAAATCATCAAAGAAGGGGATGCTGGAGCGGCCGTTGAGGACGTGCAGCACCGTTTATCCCTTATCGGGCTTTTGGACGAAGCCCATATCGACGGAACGTTCGGCCCGCAGACCGCGGATGCGGTGGCGGCATTTCGCAGGCAGTCAGGGCTTGGCGCGGGGCGTGATGTCGACGAGAAAACATGGACGACGTTGGTCGATGCATCCTATAGCCTCGGTGATCGAACGCTGTATTTGCGCATGCCGTATTTCCATGGTCATGATGTCGAGCAACTGCAGCGCGCGCTTTCGGCGCTGGGGTTCGCTTGCGGCGAAGTTGACGGCATGTTCGGCGCATTCACCGAGCTCGCCCTTCGCAAGTTCCAAACCAACATGGGCTTGCCCACCGACGGCATTGCCGGGGCATACACGTATGCGTCTTTGCGCAACCTGCATTTTTCCTGGGAAGGGAAGGAAACCGTCCGCCGCTCGTCCCATCTGGGGTTCGCGCGTGCTGCCGGCGTGCTCGAAAACCATGCGCTGTGCCTGTTCGGCACGCAATCTTTCACGCGCGCCGTTGCTTCGCGCATGTCGAACTTGGCGCTTGCCACCAATCCTGCATCGAAGATCATCAGCGCCGACAACCTGCTCGTTGCGCCGGATGAGACCATGCTGATGGTGCATATCGTTCTTCCTGATGAAAACACCGGTGCGACGCCTCGTGTATCGTACGAACCCGAGCACGGCATGGCTGTTCGCATGACCAGCGCGCTGACGGCGGCGCGGGGAGCGCATCCGGCCCGTATCGCGGTCGAGCTTCCCGGAACGGTTTGGGAGGATGCCGGCGAGGGCCGCAGCGCGCAGCATTTCGCCATCAACCTGCTTGATGCTCTGTGCACCGCGTTGTCCAAAGAGTAGCGCTTGCGGGCGTCGGCACGGCACATAATGAGAATCGTCGAAGCCGCCTGTCGGCTTCGACGTGTATAAGGGCGTGAACGAGGGAAAGGTTCAACATGTCAGACGAGAATATGCAGGACCAGCCGGTACCCGCGCAGCCGGCGCAGCAGGCACCGCAACCCGCGGCACCGCAACCGCATCAGCCGGCGGCGCAACCGCAGCAGCCCGCACCGCAGCCAGCGGCGCCTCAACAGCAGGCAAGCATGCCATCCGCTCAGTATGGCCAGCATCAGCAGCCGCAGCAGACGGCCACGGCACCGACCGCGTATAATCAGCCGCCGCAACCCGCGCATCCCGCGCATCCGCAGCAGCCCGCTGCGACGGTGAGCGCAGTGCCGCCGCAGGTGGTAATCCCCGCACCGCTCACCAAGTTGACGGGCGGCATGAAATTCGGGTGGTTCGTCATCGGCGCCCTGCTGGGCATCCCCGGCATCTTGATCGCCTGGTTGGCAAACGCGGATAAATTCGCTCAGGTGAAAAACGACGCCATCAAGTTCTCGGCAATCGGGATGGCGGTCTGGGTGGTTCTCTGGGTCCTTGCCTGCTTGGGCTTCCTCGGAGCCGTTATCGCTGCCGTCGCCTCCTCGGGCAGTACGGGTTCTTCCTACTATTATGGTTCTTATTTCTAGGCCGCAATCTTCACGGTGGTACAATCAGGCACGTTTCATCGAGGGCCCGTTTGGGCAGACGAGGTAAAAGCAAAAGGAGTGAATATGGCACGTCCCATGACCATGGCGGAAAAGATTTTGGCCGCCCATGCGGGGCTTGACGAGGTCGAGCCGGGGCAGCTGATCGAGTGCAATCTCGACCTGGTGCTTTCCAACGACATCACGGCTCCCATCGCCATCAAGAATTTCAAGCAGATCGGCGTGGAGAAGGTGTTCGACCCCACCAAGATCGCGCTGGTGCCCGATCACTACGTTCCCAACAAGGACATCAAGAGCGCCGAGCAGGCGAAGATGACGCGCGAGTTCGCACGCGAGCAGGGCATCACCCATTACTACGAGGTCGGCTGCATGGGCGTCGAGCACGCGCTGCTTCCCGAGCAGGGCGTTGTGGGCGCGGGCGATCTGATCATCGGCGCGGATAGCCACACGTGCACCTACGGCGCGCTCGGCGCGTTCTCCACGGGCGTGGGCTCCACCGACGCCGCCGTCGGCTACGCCACCGGCAAGGCGTGGTTCAAGGTTCCCGAAACCCTCCTGTTCAAGATCGAGGGCGAGCTTGCCCCGGGCGTGACCGGCAAGGACATCATCCTGTACATCATCGGCATGATCGGTGTGGACGGTGCGCTGTACAAGGCCATGGAGTTCACGGGCAGCGCCATCCGCTCGCTTTCCATGGACCAGCGCCTCTCCATTTCGAACATGGCCATCGAAGCCGGCGGCAAGGCCGGCCTCATCGAGGTTGACGACATTACGCGCGCCTATATGGATGGCCGCACCGAGCGCCCGTATACGGAATACCACTCCGATGCCGACGCCACCTACGCCCAGGTTTACGAGATCGATGCCGCCGACATCCCGGCGACGGTCGCGTGGCCGCACCTGCCTTCGAACACGCGCCCGGCCGCCGATTCGCGCGACGTGAAGATCGACCAGGCGGTCATCGGCAGCTGCACGAACGGCCGCTTGGAGGACATGCGCCAGGCCGCCGCGGTGCTCAAGGGCCGCAAGGTGCACCCGGATGTGCGCTGCATCGTAATCCCGGCGACGCAGGCCGTCTACAAGCAGTGTATCGCCGAGGGCCTGATGGACATTTTCCTTGACGCGAACTGCGCCGTTTCCACGCCCACCTGCGGCCCGTGCCTGGGCGGCTACATGGGCATCCTCGCCGCCGGCGAGCGCTGCGTATCCACGTCGAACCGTAACTTCGTCGGCCGCATGGGCGACCCGACGAGCGAAGTCTACCTGGCAAGCCCCGTTGTCGCGGCGGCAAGCGCCGTGCTCGGCCATATCGGTCTGCCGGAAGACATCGCGCAATAGGGAGGAACCAACATGCATTTCAAGGGATCCGTGCATCGTTACGGCCGCGATATCGACACCGACGTCATCATCCCGGCCCGCTATCTGAACTCGTCCGAGCCTGAGTGGCTTGCCGCGCATTGCCTGGAGGACTTGGACAAGGACTTCGTCAATAAGGTGAAGCCCGGCGACATCATCGTCGCCGACGAGAACTTCGGCTGCGGAAGCTCCCGCGAGCATGCGCCCATCGCCATCAAGGCGGCGGGCGTCGATGTGGTCATCGCGAAGAGCTTCGCACGCATCTTCTACCGCAATTCCATCAACACCGGCCTGGCCATCATGGAGTGCCCCGAGGCCGTTGACGCCATCAAGCAGGGCGACGTGGTCGATGTCGATGCCGATGCGGGCATCATCACGAACACCACCACGGGCGAGACGTTCAAGGCGCAGCCCTTCCCGCCGTTCATCCGCGAGATCATCGAGGAAGGCGGGCTGATCAACCGCACGAAGAAGGTTCTGGGGCTGTAAGGCTTCAGGGTTGTGAAGCGTGCCGGCTTTGCGCGGTACGCCGGTCTGCGAGGCGCTGCTTTGCCCCGTGGCTTTACTTGCTCATGAAACCGCCCGCAGGTCGTTTGGACCTGCGGGCGGTTTTTCGTTCGAGGGGGGAGCAGCGCGTTCGCCGGGCGTGGCGCCGGCTTACCGTTTCATCGCGTCGGCTATGGCGCTGGCGGTGATTGCCCGCTGCTCGTCGGCGCTGATGGCCGCGTCGCCGTCGCCTTCCTGCGCGCCGTAGTCGCCGAAGCCGGCGTGGTTGCCGCCCTCGATCAGAACGGTTTGCGAATCGGCGGGCAAGTTCCCCGCATCCTTCTCCAGGCTTTCCCTGTTGACGACCTGGTCATTCGATCCGTACAGGACGATGGCCCGCAAGGAGCCGACGTTTAGATCTTCCGTCGAATAGGCGGCCAGAAGCGCGATGCCTTCGAGCGCATCGGCATGATCGGCGGTATAGGTTGCCGCCACCACGCCGCCGAGCGAGTGCCCGCCAATCCACCAATGCTTGATATCGGGCGCGGTGGCCATCAGCGCGTCGGCTGCATTGATGTTGAAGAAGGCGAAGTTGAAGGGCATCTTCGCCATGACGCAGTAGATGCCCTCGTCGGCGATCTTCTCCATGAGAGGCATGTAGGCCGCCGGCTCCACCTTGGCTCCCGGATAGAGGACCAACCCATATTCGGAAGCGGGGCTGCCCAGCGCGATGAAGCTATCGGATTCGGTGACGGTGCGCTGCGATGCGGCTTGGTCGCTCCCGGTTGCGAGGTCGATCGCATCGGAGACGGCGCTTTCGGTGGACGAGGGGTCGCTCGCCGCGACCTTTCCGTCGGCGCGCCCGGCATCGGCGTTGCCTGAGCTGTTTTCCCATGCAGCGAAGTACTGCTCGACGGTCTCGTTCGCGTGATAGCAGTCATTAAAGTAGACGAAAAAGCCCGCGCCACCAGCGACGAGCACGACCGCAAGCGTAATCGCGACACGCCTCGGCCAGCGCCGCTTCTTGCGCGGCGAAGACTCGTTTTCCGTTGCGTTCATAGACCCCCTGCTTCCGTAAATCTCTATAAGCGATTATAGGTTTGAATTAAGAATTGCATAGCAAGACCTATAAAATGATTCGCTCACTCATCTTTAGGGCTTATTTTGGCCGCACGCTCCTTGCGCCTTGCGTGCTTTGATGCGTCTGTGTGCCCGAAATCGCTGCCTTTGCGGTATGCTGCAATGCGAATCGAAATTGCGTGCTTGAAAGCGTTTGGAAGGAAGCGAACATGACCAAGCAGTACACCATCTGCACGTTGCCCGGCGACGGCATCGGCCCGGAGATCATCGCCGAGGGCATCAAGGTGCTCAACGCCGTCGGCGAGAAGTACGACGTGCAGTTCAAGTGCGAGGAAGCGCTTATCGGCGGCGTCGCCATCGACGCGACGGGCGACCCGCTGCCCGAAGCCACGCTTGAGGCGGCCAAGGCGGCCGACGCCGTGCTGCTCGCGGCGGTGGGCGGCCCGAAGTGGGACACCACCGATCCTGCCGCCCCGCGCCCCGAACAGGGTTTGCTGGGCATCCGCAAGGGCCTGGGCCTGTACACCAACCTGCGTCCCGTCCAGATCTTCTCTGCGCTGGCCGGCGCTTCCACGCTCAAGCCCGAGATCATCGACGGCGTCGACCTCATGATCGTGCGCGAACTTACCGGCGGTTTGTACTTCGGCCGCCGTGAGCGCTTCTACGATGAAGAGGGCGCCGGCACGGGCGGCGCGAAGGGCCAGCGCGCCTACGACACGCTGGAATATCGCGAGTACGAGGTCGAGCGCATCGCCCGCCAGGCGTTCGAGGCCGCCCGCAAGCGCCGCGGCAAGGTGACCAGCGTCGACAAGGCTAACGTGCTCGAGACGAGCCGCATGTGGCGTGAGATCGTCCATCGCATCGGCGAGAGCGAATATCCCGACATCGAGATCGAGGACCTGCTGGTGGACAACACCGCCATGCAGCTGATCAACCGCCCCGCCGACTTCGACGTCGTGGTGACCGAGAACATGTTCGGCGACATCCTTTCCGACGAGGCTGCCCAGATCACGGGCTCGCTCGGCATGCTCGCATCCGCCAGCTTGGGCGACTCCACGGCGCTCTACGAGCCTAGCCACGGCAGCGCTCCTGACATCGCGGGCAAGGGCATCGCCAACCCGCTCGCGCAGATCCTGTCGGTTGAGATGATGCTGCGCTACAGCTTCGACATGCAGGAAGCCGCCGACGACATCCGTCGCGCCGTGACCAACCTGCTCAACGATGGCTGGCGCACGGGCGACCTGAAGGACGCCGAAACGCCGGCCGACAAGGTGGTCGGTTGCGCCGGCATGGGCGATCTTGTGGTGAAGTACCTGTAGGGAAGCGGTAAGTTTTTCGCGGCTCGTTGGCCCCGAGAGGGCAGGCCGCGCGTAATTCGTCCCAATCGCGCCCGCCGCGGCGGTGCGATGACAAGGAAAGGAGCCATCATGGCTGACGATTGCCTGTTCTGCAAGCTCATCTCGGGCGAGATCCCGACGAACAAGGTGTACGAGGACGACATCTGCTTCGCGTTCGACGACATCGAGCCCGAAGCCCCGGTGCATACGCTGCTGGTGCCGAAGCATCACTACGACGACATGTGCGACGGCGTGCCGGCCGAGGTGTTCGGCCATATGATGTCGGTGGTGCCGAAGGTCGCCGAGCTCAAGGGCGTGCGCGAGAGCGGCTTCCGCACGGTCGTGAACACCGGCCCCGATTCGGCCACGACGGTCAAGCACTTTCACATCCATATCCTGGGCGGTATCAAGATGGGCCGCTTCACCTTCGAGAACTCCCAGCGCGCAGCAGAATAACGCGAATCGAAATACAACTATCGACGAGCCGGCGCAGTTCAAAGCGAACTGCGCCGGCTCGTTTCATCGAGTTCGCCACTCTCTCAGCGCGCCCGCTGGCGTATTTGCGGATCGCGTTGACCGCCTGCGGGAGTTTTGCGCACAGGTCGGTTTTGCTCGGCGCGTTTTGCTAAGCTATCAGGCATCGTTGATGCTTGATTTCGGAGGGTTCCGTGCGGCAGGTTGAGGAAAAGGTCGGCGTTTGGCAAATCGAGGCACGGGAACGCCTGCTCGGGGCGATGTTCTCGCCGCTTCCCGACGCCGTTCCCGATCTACCCGGAGGTCTTCCGGCCGAGGGCGTTTTCGGCATCGTGTCAGGGCGTCTGCTTTCTCCGCGTCCTGCGGGAGGAGGCACGTATGTTGTGCGTCTGGTCAGCCAAGATGCCTCCGACGGTTTTTACGTGCTCGCGTACATCGACTTGTTCGGCCGCGCCTTTTCCTGCAACGCCCCCTTCGAGGCTCCGCCTGCGCGCGCACCCGAGATCGAGATCGCCCATTTCCCCGAGGAGGGCGGCGGTGAATCGAACGGCGGGTACGTGTACGTGCGCGATTCGGCTGACGCCTCTGCCCGCGCGGTCGCCGAATATCGAGTCGAGAACCATATATATTCGCTGTCGAACAGTTGGTACGATTTCGCTGATCATGCCCGCGGCCTGTCGTACGCGCGCGTCATGGCCCGCTGTTTCCTCGCCTTTTTCCACCGCCCGTCGCTTGGGGCCCCTTCCGTTCCAACCCATGGTGTGAACCGGTTGCTTTCCGCCGTGCGGGCCGATGCGCCGCTGGCAGGGCTTTACGACTTGGTGGACGGGGTGCATGCCGCTCAGGCGGACGATCTGCTGCATGCCCCTGCCATCGTGAATCTGTTTGTCGAGAATCTTGAACGCGCCGGCTTGATGGCGATTCGCGCCCGCGGTGTTTCCGATTCGGCGTTGCGCATGGTGAAATCGACCGCGTATGCGCATGTCCGCTACCTGACGAAGGCAGACGATAACGCCGATGTTTCCCAAAGCGAGCTGTGGGGGATCGAGGCCGCGATGAATCGACTGCAATTCATCGCGAGCGCACTGGGCGACACGGCGTCATCGGCAACCATGAATCAGTGCCGCGCAGCCGATGAGCTGCTGTTCGAGCTGGCGGCCACGCAGGAGTCGACGGGGGATATGCCCAAAGGCGCACCGGTCGGCGCCCTTGGGGGAGACTGGGATATCCGTTGCCGCATCGCCTGCATGATCGAGCAGTTGCGTCTGCCGGTGCGTGTGGCGGTGGAGTATCGCTACGACGCGCCTTCGGGCCGCGCCACGTTTTTCTTGACGACTCCGGGTCAAAACCTGATGCCACTGGGGCAAAACGCCGACGCCGACGATCAGGCCGCCTCGATAATTTCTCAAGCGATGGGGCTCGGTTCGGGGGCAAGCGCCGGACAGGATCCAAAGGAATATCGGCAGGTTGCCGCCTCCCTGGGCATTGCGGATCCGTGGTGCCAGGCGCGCAGTTACGCCATGAGCGTCGGGTTGCTGGTCGCTTCCCATACGTTTTCCCTGCATGATGTCGTTGAGCGCGTTCGCGTGGTTGCGGTTCCTCTTGCCGAGGATCCCGCGGCCGCTCGGCCGTTTCTCAACCGGGCCATGGGGCAGGCGCAAGCGGCAGCGTCCGAAGCTGAGCAGTTTGCCGGCGCGCTTGAGGCGACCTGCGCCAGCGCGGCCGCGGTGGCTTCCGTCAAAAGCGTCGCGTCCACCATCGACGATGGGGCAGCGGCGATCTACGATGTCGAGTTCACGCGTGATCTTTGGGAATCGCTTGCGCACTTCTCTTCTTTCCGCTCGGGGAATCCTGACGCGGCGTTTCTTGCTGCCGGCGCCTGCTTCGACGTCCCTGCGCCGGATCTTCCGCGCGATGCGATGCTGCGGCCGGTCTTCGAGGCCTGGAGGTCGCCAGCCGGCGCCCGCGAGCTTTCTCCCGATGCCGCTTTGACGTTGGGGGCGCGCGACGTGCGCGACCTGGATATCGAATACGACACGGTTTACCGCAGCATGGCCGAGGAAATAGCCGAAAAGCTCCTTGATGCCGGCAGCGCTTCGGAGGCCATCAAGATCGTTCGGACGTTTTCCGACGAAGCGGTCGCCGCGCACGACGAGCGGGCCGTGACCGCTTGCGCCCGCCTGATGTCCTCGCTTGCCGAGGGCGTTTTCGAACCCTCCGATCAAAATGCGGTCGTCGGTCGTTTTCTGGGGGAAGATAGATGCCTGGTGGCGCTTGGGCGGGTTCGTGCGATGGATATGGGCAATCCCGAACAGGCAAAACAGGCGATCTCCCTCCTGTCCGACGCCGTTTCGGAAACAAGGCTGTTCGATGGCATCTCCGACGGAGCCGAGGTGGTCTACCGTTACTTCGATAGCTACGCTTCGCGCGTGCTGTACAACCTGAGCATGGCCGGCCGGATCGACGCCATCCCGCGTGCCGCCGCCGACGCCGGCAAGCGCGTGCTCCCGGCCCCTGATTCGTTCTTCCTCTGCCATATGGAGCTCGTCCATCTGCTTGAGCGCTCGTTCACCTGCTCCGAGGAGGCGCTGCGCTACGGGCGAGACATGCTCGGATTCGCCCCGGCATCAGCGCTGTCTTATCGCACGTTGGGGCGTGCGTACATGCTGATGGGCGATATGGAGCACGCCCGCTCTGTGTTGGTGGACGGCCTGAGGGTCGCTTTGCAGCCTGCCGACATATCGCTTCTGTACTATCAGCTCGCCTATGTGCTATGGAAGGCCGGTGACGCGAAGGCCGGCATGGCGTGCTATTTGAAGTCCGTCTCCGTGTCGTCGGCCGTGGCGGTGCAGGCAACGGCGGAGCTTCAGGAGCTGATGAACGAGACCCGGATGCGCGTGCCGAACATGGAGAACCTCGACGAGCTGCTTGAGGGGGCGGGCGTTCCGTGCGCCCCCGATCCAACCGCCATCGACGCTCTTGATGAGGCCGCCGCGTGCGCTGCCGATGCGGGGCTTGCGCACATTGCCCGCAGCGCCCTGGCGGTTCGCGTGCGCTATCGGCCCGATGATGCCCTGATGGATGTGCTCGCCAGCTTCGGAGGGTAGCCGGCATAACCGTCTCGCGTCTCGGGTCAGCCGGGCGCATCGGGGCGTTGCGCGTTTGGCGGCTTGCCTGCTGCCTGCCTGATCTTGCGTTGATCTCCGGCGCACCGTTCGACGCCGGCCTGCCCTGTTGCCGCTTATTGCATGGGGCTTTTCCCGCCACGGCGCATCGCCGCCGCGCTGCGCTAAAATGCAATGGTTTGACGAATCACCAAGCAAAGGACCCATCATGGCCATCAATTCACCGGAAGGAACGCGCGACCTTTTGCCCGAGGAAGCGAAGTTCTGGGCGCATTTCCGCGATACTGCTTTCGACATATTCTCGCGTTATGGCTACCAGCCCATCGAGACGCCTCTGTTCGAGCAGACCGATCTGTTCGTGCGCGGCATCGGGCAGGCCACCGATGTCGTCTCCAAAGAGATGTTCACGGCCATTTCCGGTGAGAATTTCAAGCGCGTCATCGATGGCGGCACCATCAAGGCGAAAAGCCGCCTGAGCCTGCGCCCCGAGGGCACGGCCGGCGTGGTGCGCGCGGCGGTGCAGCATGATCTGGTGCCGCAAGGCGCGGCTCCGGCCAAGCTCATGTACGCCGGCCCGATGTTTCGCGCCGAGCGTCCGCAGAAGGGTCGCCAGCGTATGTTCAACCAGGTGGGCATCGAGTGCCTGGGCGCCGAGGACCCCAGCGTCGACGCCGAGGGCATCATCATGCTCATGCGCTTCTACGCGGCCATCGGCGTGCCGGTCGAGTCGACGGTGCTGCTGGTGAACTCCATGGGCTGCGAGCATTGCCGCCCTAAGTATCGTGAAGCCGTCAAGGCGTTTCTGAACGAACATGCCGACGCCATGTGCGACGAGTGCATGCGTCGCGCCGAGATCAACCCGTTGCGCGCCTTCGACTGCAAAAACCCCGGCTGCGCCGAGGTTATGGCCGACGCCCCGAAGATCACCGACTATCTGTGCGACGAATGCCGCGATCATTACGCGGCGGTCAAGAAGTATCTCGACGCGGCCGGCGTCAACTACACCGAGGATCACAAGCTGGTGCGCGGGCTCGACTACTATACGCGCACCGTTTTCGAGGTGCAGACCGACCTGGGCACCGGCAGTCAGAACGCCATCGGTGGCGGCGGGCGCTACGATAAGCTGGTCGAAGAGGTTGGCGGCCGCCCCACGCCGGGCTTCGGGTTCGCGCTGGGCTATGAGCGCTGCGCGCTGGCCATCCAGGCGGCGGGCAAGCAGTTCGTTTCGGCAAAGCGCTGCGACGTCTTCTTCGCTTGCGTGGACGATTCGGTCCGCGCCGAGGCGTTCTCCCTGGTGCAGGCGTGCCGTGACGCGGGCATCCCTGCCGATATGGACCACCAGCACCGCAGCCTTAAGAGCCAGTTCAAGCTGGCGGACAAGGTCGGCGCGATGATGGTCGCCATTTTAGGACCCGATGAGCTTGCCGCCGGCAAGGTGAAGGTGCGCAACATGGCCTCGCACGAGGAGCGCCTCGTCTCCATCGAACGGGTGCGGGCTATTCTCGGGAAGTTCGGCGGCATGCCCTTCTCCGGCGATGCCGTCGCCATCGAGGATATCTTCGGCGTCGAATAAATGATGCCTGCGGGACGGGTTTGCCGTGGCCACTCGCCGCAAGAGCCTTTGCAGCATGTCGTTTTCGAATGGGCTGGTGGGCGGAGTGCGTGCCGGCCCTTTTCGTGCGGTACAATAACCAGGTTTGAGCAATGCCCGGACTTCCACATTCGCCGGGTTTGAGACAGGAAGGGCAAGATCCCATGACGGATTACGTTAACGAGTTCTGCATGCATACCGCCACGTGCGGCGAGCTGCGCGGCACCGACGCGGGCCGCGAGGTCACGCTGTGCGGCTGGGCTTGGCATAACCGCGACCACGGCGGGCTTATCTTCTGCGACCTGCGCGACCGCGCGGGCTACACGCAGGTGGTCGTCGACCCCGATTGCGTCAGCGAGGAAGATTTCCATGCCGCCGAGCATCTCGGCCGCGAATTCGTTCTGCAGGTAACCGGCACGGTGCGCAGCCGCGGCGCGGACGCCGTCAACCCGAACATGGCCACGGGCGAGATCGAGGTTCTGGCCAGCAAGGTCCGCGTGCTCAACGAATCCGTCACGCCGCCGTTCTCCATCGAGGACGGCATCGAGACCGACGAGACCACGCGCATGAAGTGGCGCTACATGGACCTTCGCCGTCCCGAGATGTACAGCAACCTGCGCCTGCGCCATACGGTTGCCCAGGCCATGCGCTCCGCCCTCAACGAGCGCGGCTTCATCGAGGTCGAAACGCCCATCCTGGCGAACTCCACGCCCGAGGGCGCGCGCGACTACCTGGTGCCCTCCCGCCCGAACCCGGGCAAGTTCTACGCGCTGCCGCAGTCCCCGCAGCAGTTCAAGCAGATGCTCATGGTCGGCGGCGTCGAGCGCTACTACCAGATCGCCCGCTGCTTCCGCGATGAGGACCTGCGCGCCGACCGTCAGCCCGAGTTCACGCAGGTGGACATCGAGATGTCCTTCGTCGAGGAAACCGACGTGATGGATCTTATGGAGGGCGTGTTCTCCGAGGTGCTGGCCGCGGCAGGCGTCGAGCACGAGTTCCCGCTGCAGCGCATGCCGTGGAAGGAAGCCATGGACCGCTTCGGCTGCGACCGCCCCGACGTGCGCTTCGGCATGGAGCTCGTCGACCTCACCGAGATCGTGCGCGGCTGCGGCTTCGGCGTGTTCGGCAAGGCCGTGGAAGCCGGCGGCGTGGTGAAGTGCATCAACGCCAAGGGCGCGGGCAACTGGTCGCGCGGCGACGTGGAGAAGCTGGCCGAGGTCGCGGCCGCCAACGGCGCGAAGGGCATGGCCTGGATCGCCTACACCGACGCCGACGCGGAACTGGCGGGCAAGAGCCCCATCATCAAGTTCCTGGGCGACGAGGTGCACGCGGCCATCAAGCAGGCCGCCGGCGTCGAGCCGGGCGATCTGCTGCTGTTCGCCGCCGACAAGTACGACGTCGCATCCGCCGTGCTGTCCGCCCTGCGCCTGCACATGGCCGAGAAGCTGGAGATCCCCCGCGAGGGCCATGCGCTTCTGTGGGTCGTCGACTTCCCGATGTTCCGCTACGACGAGGAAGAGAAGAAGTACGCCGCCGAGCACCATCCGTTCACGATGATCCCCGAGGCCGATTGGGACAAGATCGAGTCCGACCCGCTGGCCTGCGGCAGCTACAGCTACGACATCGTCATGGACGGCTTCGAGATGGGCGGCGGCTCCATCCGTATCCACAACGCCGAGCTGCAGAAGCGCGTCCTTGCGCGCCTGGGCGTCGCCGAGGAGGATATGGAGGCGAAGTTCGGCCACCTCATCCACGCGCTTGAGCTGGGCGCCCCGCCGCACGGCGGCATTGCGCTGGGCCTCGACCGTCTGGTGATGCTGCTCGCCGGCAAGCAGTCCATCCGCGACGTCATCGCCTTCCCGAAGACCTCGAGCGCATCCGACCCGATGACCGGCGCCCCGAACGCGGTCACCGGCCGTCAGCTCAAGGAAGTCTCCCTGCGCCTGCTGTAAAGCTCCGACTGTTTCTCGGTATCGGAGCCATTGATGCTTAGGGCCGCCGCGGCAACCCGTATTTGCGCGAACCCGAAAGACTGCGTGCCAGACGCGCAGTCTTCGAGTTTCTCGCAAGTTCGGGGCGCTGCGGCGGCCTTCGCTGACTTCGCGTCGTTTGCGATTTTCGATTCCCGTTCCTGAAAGGACCCCTCATGAAAGCTCAACGCCCGTATCCCCGCGCCACCATCACGCCGAAGGGCGAGCGCGCGCTTTCGGGAGGCCATCCGTGGGTATACGAGGGCGAGGTTCTCTTCGTCGAAGGTGCGCCGAGGCAGGGCGACGAAATCGCCAACGGCAGCCTCGTCGATGTGGTGAGCCGCAAGGGGTCGTATCTGGGCACGGGCCTCATCTCGAAGCAGAGCAAGATCCGCATCCGGCTTATCACGCGCAACGCCAACGATGCGTTTGACCGGGCGTTCTGGAAGCGCAAGGTCGCCTGGGCGTGGGAATATCGCAAGACGGTCATGGGTTCGGACTCATCGTGCTGTCGCGTGCTGTTCAGCGAGGCAGACGGCTTTCCCGGCCTGGTGGTCGACCGTTTCAACGACGTGCTGGTGGCCGAAACGCTCTCCGTTGGCATGGAACACCTGAAGCCGGTGATCTTCAGCGTGCTGCTCGAGGTGTTGGCGGAAGACGGCGTTGCCATCCGCGGCCTGTACGAGCGCAACGATGCCGCTACGCGCAAGCTCGAGGGACTCGAGCAGACGGCGGGCTGGTTCGCGGGCGCGCGCGAAGGCGGCGAGG
>CAVDXU010000003.1:0-65258 GCA_963613135.1 bacterium | reverse complement strand
GCGCGTGCCGGCGAGGCGGCGCCGTTCCTTGACCCGCTGGCACCTGGCGCTCCCGGAACCGAGGCGTTCGGCCCCGCGGCCACCGAAATCGTCGAGAACGGCGTGCGCTACGAGGTCGACTTCGCCAACGGGCAGAAGACGGGCTTCTTCTTGGATCAGAAGTACAACCGCGCCGCCGTGGCGAAGCTTGCCCGCGGGCGGCATGTGCTCGACTGCTTCACCCATACGGGCAGCTTCGCGCTCAATGCCGCCTACGGCGGTGCGGCGTATGTGAACGCCGTCGACATCAGTGAGCTGGCCGTTGCCCAGGCGTGCAAGAATGCCCAGCTCAACGGCTTGGAAGACCGTATGGACTTCACGGCTGCCAACGTGTTCGACCTGCTTAGCGAACTTGATGCCGCCCACGATAAGACCTACGACTTCATCGTGCTGGACCCGCCGGCCTTCACGAAGAGCCGCAAGACCATCCAACAGGCCGCGCGCGGCTACAAGGAAATCAACTATCGCGCCATGAAGCTGCTGCCGCGTGGCGGCTACCTTGCCACATGCAGCTGCAGCCACTTCATGGACACCGAGCGCTTCAAGGGCGTGGTCGCCTCGGCGGCACATGACGCCGGCGTACAGCTGCGCCAGATCGAGCAGCGTCAGCAGGCACCCGATCACCCCATCGTGTGGGGCATTCCCGAAACCGACTACTTGAAGTTCTTCATCTTTCAGGTGGTGTAACATTTCCCACAGATGGGGAATAAGAAACAGTTAGAATAGCGGGTGCGTATTAATGTGCGCGCTGTACTCGCTATGCGCGCTTTCGGCGCTCGGATGATAAGGCGGATGCTCCATGGATGAAGGCAAGGCGAAGGTCGACATGGATGAGGCGAAGAACCTGCGTCGCTCGACGGATCGTCGCGTGGTGCGTACGCGCCGGGTTATTCGGGAGGCCTTTTTCAGGCTGATGGAGGAGCAGGACTATCACAAGATAACGATCGCCTCCATTGCGCGCGAGGCCGACATAGACCGCAAGACGTTCTACCTGCATTATGCTTCAGTGAGCGAACTGGTCGATGAGATCGTGTACGACGAGGCTCAGACCATCATCGAAGGCTGCCGCGCGGCGCTGCGCGGCAGTGGCAAACCGCTTGACGTGGCGCAACTGTTTCGCGGCATCAGCTTGGCGCTCGCCCCTGACGTGTCGCGCAGCAAGCGGGTCGCTCAGCATGTATCCCTGCCCGATTTGCTCGATCGCTTGGAGTCGAGCCTGGTCGAGGTGGTTCTTGAAGATAACGCTTTGGGGCTCAAGCGCGACGATCCGTATCTGCAATATACCGTCTCGTTTTTCTGCGCGGGCATTGTGGCGGTGTATCGACGCTGGTTGATGTCCGATTCCGATATACCGCTCGACAATTTGGCTTCCGCGACCAGCGTTTGCCTATCCGGCGGGTTGAACGGGGTGCTTTCCGCGATGCATGGGGCGCCGGCAGCGGGAGCAGGCGCGAAATAAGGGAATGCTGGTTGCGAATCGCCGTATTCGCAAAGGCGCGGTAAATTCCCTATGTTCATTTGATAGCCGGTTGATACCGAGAGGCATGTGCTGCGATTGTCATTGTATAATGTTGCAATCGTCATCACGAGCATCTTACATGGGTCGGGGCGGCGCCAAGTTCCGAACCTGGTCAGGTCCGGGAGGAAGCAGCCATAAGGGACCGCTGACGAGCGTCCCGCCCCATGTAGGATGCTTTTTTATGCCCGTATCGAGCGCAAACCCGTTGATATCGAGTCGCTGAGCGTCGGCTCGATCGGATGAAAGGCCTCCATGGACATCGTTAATTTCTTCCTGAACCTGCTTTCCGATCCGCGCGGCGCCATCGCCGGCTGGATCATGACGCTTGGCGCGGTGTGGGTGTACACGCCGTTGTTCCTCATCGTGTTCGTGGAGACGGGGTTGGTGTTCTTCCCGTTTTTGCCGGGCGACTCGCTGCTGTTCGCGGCCGGCGTGTTCTCGGCCGACGGCGGCGGGCTGCACCTATGGGCAACGCTTCTGGTGTTCTATGCGGCGGCCATCCTGGGCAACACGTCCAACTATTGGATCGCGCGCTTCTTCGGCAAGCGCATCATCGACTCCGGCAAGGTGAAAGCGCTCACGCCCGAGCGCATGGCGAAACTCGACGGCTTCTTCGCGAAATATGGCGGGCTGACCATCGTGATCACGCGCTTCATGCCCTTCTTCCGCACGTTCGCTCCGTTCATCGCTGGCACCGGGCATATGAATTTCGCGAAGTTCACGCTGTACAACGCCATCGGCGGCATCTCCTGGGTCAGCCTGTTCGTGCTGGTCGGCTATTTCTTCGGTGGTGTCGAGCTGGTGCAGAAGCACTTCGAGGTCATCGTGCTGGGCATCGTGGCCGTATCCGTGGCGCCGGCCGTCATCGGCGCGGTGAAAGCGGCGCTGTCAAGTCGCAAGAAGGGTGCGCATCAGGCATAAGGCGCCAAGCGCAACCGCTCGCGCGTCGCATACGGATCCGAGTGGAAATAGGAGGCATGCAGGATTTCGGCTAGCTGACGTCTGCGGCCTTCAAAACCGTTAACGCCCGGGGCATTGCGCTCCGGGCGTTTTCCGTATTCGGGGGCGCTGTGGCGTCCGCGGGGTGCGATGCCCGTATAATGAGGGAGGTTAAACGCGCCCGGACAGCCGGGCTTTCGCATATTCGCACGGGAACATCAAGGAGCATGAGACATATGGCAGAGGCGCTGTATCGCAAATACCGTCCGCAGATCTTCGAGGACGTTGTGGGGCAAGAGCAGATCGAGCGCACCATCAAAAACGCCATCGAGCAGGACAAAGTCAGCCATGCGTACCTGTTCTGCGGACCGCGCGGCACGGGCAAGACGACCACGGCCCGCCTGCTTGCCAAGGCGCTTCTGTGCGAAAAGGGCCCCACCGCCAACCCGGACGGCACCTGCGAGGACTGCACCATGATCGCCGAGGGCACCCACCCCGACGTTTACGAGCTCGACGCCGCAAGCCGTACCGGCGTGGAAAACGTCCGCGAGGAGATCATCAGCCGCGTGCAGTTCGCCCCGACACGCGGACGCTACAAGGTCTACATCATCGACGAGGTTCACATGCTGTCCATCGCAGCGTTCAACGCGCTGCTGAAAACGCTTGAGGAACCGCCTGATCATGTGGTGTTCATCCTGGCGACCACCGATCCGCAGAAGGTTCCCGAAACCATTCATTCGCGTTGCCAGCGCTTCGATTTCCGCCGTATTTCCAACGAGTCGATCGTCTCGCGTCTCGGCGCCGTCTGCGTTGCCGAAGGGGTGGAATTCGAAGGCGACGCGCTTGATCTGATCGCCCATCATGCCGGTGGCGGGATGCGCAACGCGCTGACCTCGCTTGAGCAGATGATCGCGTTCGGCGAGGGAAAGGTGACGCTGGAAGTTGCCGAGCGACTGCTTGGCGGCGCTGACTCCGACGACGTGTCCGATATCATGAAGGCGCTTGGCGCACGTGACGGTGCGGCATGCTTCAAGTGGATCGCCGAATATTCCGAAACCGGTTCCGACTTAGCTCAGTTCGCGCGCGAGCTGGCTGAGCATGTTCGCAATCTGTACGTGATGAGCTTGTCCGACGCTACCGTCACCTTGGAAGTGAGCACGCCGGAACGTCGACAGCTTGAAAGCGAGCTGCCTCTTTTCGGGCCCGAGAGGCTCGCGCGGATGCTGATGGTTCTCGGCGACGTGCTCGCGGAGTTGAAAACATCGACGAATCCGAGGCTGTCGTTCGAGATCGCCTGCACGCGCATGGTGCATCCCGAAGGGGACTTGACGCTGGCGGCGCTTGCCGAGCGTATCGAGGCGCTCGAAGAGGGGGCCGCCGCTCTGCCCGCGCCGGCTATGCGGGCAGATGCGGCGCCGCAGATGGCGGCGCGGCAGGCAGCTGCCCCGCAGGCGGCTCCGGTTGCGCGGGCGGCTATGCAACCTGGTATGGCCGCTCAGGTTGAATCTGCGGGCGCGTGCGAAAGCGCGCACCCCCCGGCGCAGCCGGGATGTGCGGGCGGGACTGCTTCGCAACCCGCGCCGACCCCGCAGGCGGCGTCGGCCGCCCGGCCTGCGTCGGCCCCGCAGACGGCGCCGGCCTCGCAGGTGGCACCGTCCCCGATGCCTGCGCCGGCCCCGCAGGCGGCACCGTCCCCGATGTCCGCGCCGGCTCCGCAGGCAGCGGCAGCCCCGCAGCCTGCATCGGCCTCTCAACCTGCGGCATCGGCCGCGCCGAATCCCCAGCTTGCTGCGACATTCGCCAATCCTGCGGCCTTGCAGCGCATCTGGCAGGCCGCCCTCGCGTCGTTGAAGCGCGTTAAAGCCGCTTATGGTGTGCTGTTCCTCGGCACGAAGGTGATCTACGACGATGCGGCCAACATGCTGCGGATCGAATTCCCGAAAGAGAACGCCTTCGCTTTCAAGGCGGTTCAGAAATCAGACGTTCAGGATCACGTTTCCGCTGCGCTCGCTCAGGCGCTCGGTGGCCAATCGGTGCCCTTTGCGTTCACCCAGGCGGGCTCCTCTGCGGCCCCGGCCGGCCCCGCTTCAGCTCACGTTGCGGCCCCCGCAAGCATGCCTGTGGCATCTTCGGCGGACGCTCCCGCCCCGCATCAAGCCATGCAGCCTTCGGTAAATCCTCCGATCTCACCCGTTGATTGCTCTTCGACTCCTCAAACTCGTCAGCCCTTATCCTCGGCGGCGACGCCGTCTTCGAGCCAGCCAGTTTCGAGGGCCTCTCGGCCGATATCAGCGAGTGCGGCCGCCGCGACGGGCGCCTCCCGCGGCGTCGCAGCTTCTCAGGTTGCCGCTCGTGAGACGCCCCCCTGGGAGGACGAGCAGGTTCCCTACGATGATTCAACCGCGATATCGTTCGATGAGCAGATCGATGCCCCCATGCCTTCTACGCAGCCCGCTCGACCCCAGCAATCCAAGTCTTCGGCACAACCTGATCAACCGGCGCCCCCGGCTCGGCCGGCGCAGCCCACGCAGCCCGAGCGGCCCGCGACCCCGGCTCGGCCGGCGCAACCTGCCCAGTCTTCATCGGCGCAGCAGGGCGCGCAGACGCCGGAGGACCTGCAGTCGATCCTGCAGGCGGGCTTTGGCGGCGGTGTAACCTTCGAGGAAGTCGAGTAACTGCATGACGGGCGGCATTCATGCCGCTACAATGCAACGATGGCTCTTTCATCGATCAATAGATAGGAATGAATATGGCAAGAAGAGGCGGATTTCCCGGTGGCGGCGGCATGGGCAACATGAACGCCATGATGAAACAGGCTCAGAAGATGCAGGCCGAGCTTGCCCGTGCGCAAGAGGAAATCAAGGAGATGACGTTCGAGGCCTCCGCCGGCGGCGGAATGGTGAAAGCGGTGGCGAAAGGCGACAACACGATCGAGAGCCTGGTCATCGACCCGGCTGCGGTCGATCCGGATGACGTCGAGATGCTGCAGGACATGGTCACCGCTGCGGTGAACGAGGCGCTTCGCGGCGTTGCCGACATGGGCAACCAGCGCATCGGCGCTGCGACGGGCGGCATGAACATCCCCGGCCTGATGTAAGGCGGCTCGCCCGTGCAATCAGCACCAGCCATCCAAAAATTGCTTGACGAATTCGAGCGCCTGCCGGGCATCGGCCCTAAATCGGCGCAGCGTATGGCGTATTGGATTCTCAACACCGACCGCGCCACGGCGCTGCGCTTGTCCGAGGCGATCGTGGAAGTGAAGGATACGGTGCATTTTTGCAGCCGCTGCTTCAACTATGCCGAAGGCGACCTTTGCGAGATTTGCCGGTCTCCCTCGCGCGACGCTTCCTTGATATGCGTCGTGTCGGAGCCGAAGGATATCCCTCCTATAGAGCGCACCGCGGTGTATCGCGGCCTGTACCACGTGCTCGGAGGCGCGCTGTCGCCGATGGATGGCGTCGGCCCTGACGATTTGCGCATCACCGAGCTGATGCGTCGTCTTTCGAGCGAAGATGCGAGGGAAGTGGTTCTCGCCACCAATCCCAATGTTGAAGGCGAGACGACGGCGGCGTATCTCGCGCGCCTCATCAAGCCCCTCGGCATCAGGGTGACGCGCCTGGCCAGCGGCCTTCCCGTCGGCGGTGATCTTGAATTCGCGGATGAGGTGACGCTCGGGCGCGCCCTGGAAGCCCGACGGGAGCTGTAGACCCGTCCGAAACGTTGTCGAATGAGGCCCGAAGGCTCTGGCGAACAGAGCTCTTCGGCCTCAAAGGCCTTTTTCGCCGCCGCGGCTTTTCCCTTTGCAAAAGAAAAGGGGACTCCGCCCCCTCCAAAAAAACGGAATCCCCTCCTTTTTGCGAAGCCGTAGGCTTTCGAAAAAAGCAAGATGAATTTTAGCATCACCTTCACTAAATCACAACATTTTATTTCGATTTAATCCTTGCGGCCGCTGTCGCACCCCGCCGCTGCTATAGCGGGCCCTCGGCGCTGTCGCTTGCCTCCGTCGACCTGACGGGGCATTTGCCTGCATGCTTGCGTTCGCTGACGGCGCCACGGCGCTTCGCGAAGCGTGCATGCTATACTTTCGACCTGCGAAAGGCAGGGGTCATGATCGAGATACCATCACCGGCGATTTCCATCGTCGGGCGACATAATTCAGGGAAAACGACGCTTATCGAGAAGCTGATCGGCGAGCTGGCCGGGCGAGGCTTCGATGTCGGCAGCGTGAAGCATCATAGCCATGTCGGGTTCGATATCGACATTCCCGGCAAAGATTCCTATCGTCACCGTCACGCGGGAACGACCGAGACGGTTATCGCGTGCCCGGGTCAGGTGGCGCGCATCAAGACCACGCCCGGCGAGCTCGAGTGCGACGATATCGTCGCAAGCATGCCGGGGCACGACATCGTGATCGTCGAGGGATACCGAAAAAGCGGCCTGCCCACCATCGAGATCATGCGTGCCGGCAATGCGGCGGATGCGCGCACGGCCGATGTTTTCGCCGAAGGTGCCGAAAAGGGTTGGCCCCTCGGCACCGACTTCACGCAGTTCGGGCGCTCGTCGCTGCCTCGGGCTGACCAGTCCACGCGCATCGTCGATACCGTGAATGCCGCGGCGAAGAAGGCCAAGGCGTCGGGCGATCATTTCGCCGAGCAGCATCCCGACTACACCGACATCTCCAACAAGCTACCGACTGAGAGCACGGTCGCGATCGTGACCGACATCCCGAAGGCGGCGGCCGCGGCGGCTGTGTATGGGATTCCCGCATTCGGCATCAACGACGTCGCGGGCGTTGCGAATTTCGTCGAGACGCAGTATGTGCGCCCACGCGTGTCCGTGGTCATTCAAGCTGGCGGCGAAAGCAAGCGCATGGGACGCAGCAAAGCGACCGTGCCCTTCTGCGGTCGACCGCTCATCTGTCGTTTGGTCGAGCGCCTTTCCCCGGTTGCCGACGAGCTGATCATCACGACGAACGAACCCGAGAACCTGGCCTTCCTGCATAGCGAGTTTCCCGAGCTGCGCATCCAGCTCGTATGCGACTGCATGGACGAGCGCGGGGCGCTCCCCGGGTTGTTCACGGCGCTTCAGGCGGCGCGCAACCCGTATGTCGCGGCGGTGGCGTGCGATATGGTGTTCGCAAGCCCGGCGCTCGTCGTGGCCGAGGCGCTTGAGATGACGAAGTCGGGCGCGGACGTCGTAGTGCCGGTCAACAAGCACGGCTTCGAGCCATTCCATGCGGTGTATCGCCGGATGGGCTGTTTGCCGGTGGTCGCCGCCGCGATCAAGCGCGGCGAGAAGCGCGCGCAGGCCTTCTTCAGCGAGGTGAAGGTTGAGAAGTTCCCTCAGGAACGGGTGCTTGAGGCCGAACCGATGGGCGGTTGCTTCATCAACGCGAACACGCCGCAGGAGCTGGCGGCGCTTGAGCAGGTTGTTCGCGCGCAGGAAAACTAATTTGATCCGCATGCTTTCAGGGGGTGCGCATGCCGAATATCGCTGACATCATGGAAATGGCCGAGCTGCTCGGCGACAAGCCGGTGGTCGCGGTCGCCGAACGCTGCGTTGCCGTGCGCAACCGCAACGCGTCGTGCCGCAAATGCATCGATGCTTGCATCGCGGATGCCATCGCCATTCACAATAACGAGCTCTCGATCGATGCGGAGTCCTGCGTTGGCTGCGGTGCGTGCACGGCCGTATGCCCGACCGAGGCGATCATCCCGCTCAACCCGTCCGATGAAGAGCTCTCGCACGATGCTGCCGCGTCTTTCGCCGAAGCGGCGGGCGAGGTCGCGGCTATCGCGTGCGCGCGCATCGCTTCGAAAGGCGTCGGAGATCCGCATACATTCGCCGAGGTATCCTGCCTTGCCCGCGTCGATGAGAGCGTGCTTGCGGGCCTGGCTGCCAACGGCGCGAAGGATATCCTTCTGGTGGACGGGGTCTGTTCGACTTGCAAATATCATGCGACCTCGGACGGCGTCGACGCCACCGTGTCCTCCGCAAATAACTTGCTTGCCTGCTGCTCTAGCGCGGCTCGCGTCCGTCGCGTGTCGGAGTTCCCGGAAGGAATGCGTCTCGCCGATGCATCTACCCTGCTTGGCGAAGCGCGGCGCGGGTTCTTCACCAGCGCGACGTCGTGGACGGCGGACGCTGCGGGCAAGACCGCCAAGATGGTCATCCGCAAAAATCTCGGCATGGGCGAAAAGGGTAAAACGCTGCGCGAGAAGCTCGCGGCGCACGGCGGATCGATGCCCAAGCTCGAGGAGCATCGCCGCCCCCAGGTGCTCGACGCGATGGATCGGATGGGCGTGCCCGACTCCAAGGTGCTGGAAACTCGGCTGTTCGGCAGCGTGCAGATCGATATCGCGAAATGCAACGCCTGCGGGATGTGCGCGGTGTTCTGCCCGACCGATGCCCTGAAGAAAAGCGCCATCAAGGTGCAGCCGAACGCCGACGGCACCAATGATGGCGGATCGTTTTTGGAATTCCGCTGCGCTGATTGCTCGCAGTGCGGGATGTGCGTCGACGCCTGCATGAAGCACTGCCTGGTCGTCGAAAGCTCCGTTTCGACCGACGAGCTTTTCGATTTCGAGCCCCGCTTCATCTATCTGCCGAAACCCGGCAGGCGTCCTGGCATCATCTAGGGGCAAGGCCGGGCCGAGCGGGGTCGTCCCTGGTCGGGGTTAAGTTCGCGCAGGTTTTCATTGAGCTCGAACAGGTTTGATCTTCTTCGGCACCGTTTCGGGTCCGCTCCTGACGCGGGCATCCGTGCTCGGGTGAGCATCCCTGGCGGCTTTCGGCGATCCCGGCCGCAACGATTCATCGCTGCCTTAACGTTTCCGTTCGCGAAAACGTCGGCCGGTAACGGTTGACGATGACGCGCCGTTTGCTATACTGCACTCCATCACTTTAGTGTAGTAAAGCGATTGCGCCGGCAGGCCGCCGCGCAACCATATGGAACAGGGAAGGTGCCCCTCATGAAAAAGAAACTGTTCGCCATCGGTGCCGTTTGCGCTGCGCTTGCGCTCTCGTGCGTCATGCTCGCCGGCTGCTCCGGCAGCTCCACGAGCTCGAGCGATTCGAAATCCTCCGATCAGTTCACGCTGACCGTCGGCTTCGACCAGAGCTATCCGCCCTATGGCTTCATCGGCGATGACGGTAAAGCGACCGGCTTCGACCTCGACCTGGCTCAAGCGGTTTGCGAGAAAAACGGTTGGGAATACAAGGCGACGCCTATCGATTGGGATGCGAAGGATGCGCTTCTGTCCCAGGGCAACATCAACTGCATCTGGAACGGCTTCACCATGGAAGGGCGCGAGGGCAACTACACCTTCTCCGATGCCTACATGCTCAATGAGCAGGTCATCGTCGTGAAGGCCGGTAGCGATATCGCCGATTTCGCCGGCCTTTCCGGCAAGACGGTTATGACTCAGGTCGACTCCGCGGCTCTCGACGTGCTTGAAGGCGACCAGGCTGCCGTGGCCGCCACGTTCGCCGGCGGAGCCCCGCAGACCATCGCCGATTACAACAACGCGTTCATGCAGCTTGAGTCCGGCCTGGTCGATGCCGTGGCGTGCGACCTGTCCATCGCGCAGTACCAGATCGCGCAGAACCCTGACAAGTATGTGCAGCTCTCCACGCCGCTTTCCTCCGAGCACTACGCAGTCGGCTTCAAGAAGGGCGACGATGAGGTCGCCAAGCAGGTGAGCGAGGCTTTGAAGGAGCTCGACAAGGACGGCACCGTCAAGCAGCTTTGCGAGAAGTACGCGGACTACGGCCTTTCCTACGACAACTGGGTGCTTGGCAAGTAAACTGCAAGGGCGGCTTTGCTTGCTTTCGCAAGAGGAGGCCGCAAGCTGCGCGTCTCAGCGCAAGCGGTAACGATAGCGAAGACCGAAGCGTCGGGCAGTCCCCGGCGCTTCGCCACGTCGAGATGGCATGAGAGACGACGATGCCGAAAGGAACCTTATGGAATACGGGACGATGATGGGCCTGCTGCTCTCGGGCTTGCAGTTCACCGCGATCATCTTCGTGGTGACGCTGGTGGGCGCCTTGCCGCTCGGCGTGCTGGTGGCCCTTGGCCGCATGAGCAAGTTCAAGCCGCTGTCGCTGCTGGTGCAGTTCTATATCTCGATCATGCGCGGCACGCCGCTTATGCTGCAGCTGATGATGTGGATGTTCGGGCCGTACTACCTCTTCCATATCTCGATGCCCTCCGACTGGAAATACGGCGCGTGCTGCATCGGCTTCATCCTGAACTACGCCGCATATTTCGGCGAGATCTACCGCAGCGGCATCCAAGGCATCCCGCACGGTCAGCTTGAGGCCGCGCAGCTTTTGGGCTACACGAAGGCCCAGACGTTCATCAAGATCATTTTGCCGCAGGTCATCAAGCGAATCCTTCCGGCGATGGGCAACGAGATCATCACGCTCGTCAAGGACACCTCGCTCGCATTCGTCCTCGGTATCATGGAGATGTTCACGCAGGCGAAAGCCATTGCCGCGTCCCAGACGTCCATGATGCCCTACGTCATCGCGGCCGCTATTTACTGGGTGTTCAACTTCATCGTGGTGCTGGTGCTGAACAAGGTCGAGAAAAAGCTCGACTACTATCACGACTAACGCGAAGGGACAAGGTACGCATGACGACTCCTCTTGTGCAGATATCACATGCCCGGAAAAGCTTCAACGGCAGCAAAGTCCTCAAAGACATTAATATGTCTGTCGAAAAAGGCCAGGTTATCGGCATTATCGGGCCTTCCGGTTGCGGTAAATCGACGCTATTGCGCTGCATGACGATGCTCGAGACGCTTGACGGGGGAAGTCTTTCCTACGGAGAGCTCGCCGTTACCGTCGATGACGGCAGCGGCGCCGTTTACAGTCGCAAGGATGTTCTCGCGAAGGCGCGCCAGCGCTTCGGGCTGGTGTTCCAGAACTTCAATCTGTTTCCCCATTACACGGTGCTGAAGAACGTGATGGACGCCCCGATCTCGGTGCAGAAGCGCCCGCGCGGGGAAGTGGAGGCCCAGGCACGCAAACTGCTCGAGCAGTTCGGCCTGAAAGGCAAAGAGGATATGGTGCCCTGCGAGCTTTCCGGCGGCCAGCAGCAGCGCGTCGCCATCGCCCGCGCGTTGTGCATGAACCCCGACGTGCTGTTCTTCGACGAACCGACCAGCGCGCTCGACCCTGAGCTGACCCGGGGCGTGCTCGATGTTATCCGCACGCTTGCCGAGGAGCGCATGACCATGGTGATCGTCACGCACGAGATGTCCTTCGCCCGCGACGTGGCCGATCACATCATTTTCATGGACGGTGGCCTTATCGTCGAAGAAGGCCCTGCCGAACAGGTGATCAACAACCCGAGCAACGAGCGCACCAAGGCATTCTTGTCCAACTATGGCGGATAGGGCACAGCACATGACGGATTCGAAGGCCCCAGCCGGTTCGAAATCGGTTACCTTTTTCATCACGCGTCACGGGCAGACGCTGTACAACGTGGCGAGCCTGGTGCAGGGATGGTGCGATTCCCAGCTCACCGATGAGGGCGTCCGCGTAGCACGTCAGCTTGGCAGGGGGCTGGCGAACGTCGACTTCGCCCACGCATATTCCTCCGATGCCGGGCGTGCCATCCAAACGCTCAATGCGGTGCTCTCTGCTCGTGCCGAGGCGAATCCGCAGGCGCGCCTTCCGCAAATCCATATGCCGGACGCCCGCCTGCGCGAGTGGTGCTATGGGAATTTGGAGGCCGGGCCAGGCGCAGAACTGCATCGAACGCTTGCCGCGGGCTTTGGCGAGGATCTGCCCTTCGGCGAGCTGAACAGGCGTCTACCGCAGGTCGCCGACGTGCTCGCCGATCACGACGATACGGGTCGCGCGGAGCGCTTCGATGCGGTTGAGCAGCGGTTGCGGTCGTTCTTTCACGAGGCCGGCGATGCGGCATTGGCCTCCGGCGGCGGCAACGTCCTCGTCGTGACGCACAGCTTCGTGGTGCGTTCCATCATGTATTTGCTCGACCCGTCTCGCGTGAACGACCCGTTGCGTATCTGCAATGCGAGCGTGACCCAGGTCGTCTACGATGGCGAATCCTTCACGCTCGGCGAAACGGCTTCGCTGCGCTGGTTGGGCGAGGTGCCGAAGGAAGCGAACGCCATCCCCTTCGGCTTCAAGGCGTAAGGCGTCGCCGTAGATCGACATTCCCTCCCATAAGAAAAGCGGGCCGAGCTCATGCTCGGCCCGCTTTTGGTTTGCCGTCGTTTCGGCGCGGTTTATTTCGCGAACTTGCTGTAATCGTAGCCGCCGCCCGCGCCGCCGCGCTTCTTGCCGCTTGCGCCCTTGCGCCCCGCGCCGCCCTCGTTGTGCTTGCGCTCCTTTTTGCGCATGCGGGATTGCGCGTTCTTGGCGTTGCGGCGTGCGCGGAACTCCTCATCGGAGAGCCACTCGCCGTTCGGTCCCGCGCCACGACGCTCGCCGCGGTCGAAGCGCCCATCACGTCCGCCGCGATCGTTGCGCTCGTCGCGGTCGAATCGTCCGCCTGCGCGCTTGCCGTATCCGCGCCTGTCGTCGCGCCCGCCGCGTCCGCGGCCGCGATCATCGTGGTCGAAGCGACGCCCGCTGCGCCCGGGGCGCTCATCCCGATAGCCGCCGCGCTTGTCGCCGCGTCCACGATCGCCTTCGCCGCGGCGCTCTCCTGAGCTGGGACGACGGCCTTCGCGTTCGGCGCGCTCGAAGCGTTTTTCCCCTGCACGGCGCGCACCGGCGGGCTTGTTGCGCTTTCCGCCGCCCGCGCCGCCGCGCTTGGGCTTCTCCAGGATGGAGGGGTCGGTTTCGTAATTCTCGATGGTGGTGAAGGGGATTTCCTTGCCGATGAGCTTTTCGATCTCGCGCAGGGTTTTCATCGTTTCACGCGTGACGAAGGAGATGGCGAAGCCCTCCTCGCCAGCGCGGCCCGTGCGCCCGATGCGGTGCACGTAGTCTTCTGCCATATCGGGCAGGTCGAAGTTGATGACGTAGTTCACTTCCGGCACGTCGATGCCGCGGGCGAGCACGTCGGTGGCCACCAGGATGTCGGTTTTGCCGCGGCGGAAGTTGTCGAGCGCGCGGCGACGGCGGCCCTGGGTTTTGTCCGAATGGATGGACTCGGCATGGTATCCGGCGTCTTCGAGCGCCAGCGCGCATTCCTCGGTGCGATTCTTCGTGCGGGCGAAGACGATGACGCGCTCATGCCCCTTCGCTTCCAGGACGGCCTCGAGCAGCTCCTGCTTTTTGCGGTTGGCGATGGGCATGATGAACTGCTCGACGGTCGCCGCCGTCTCGCCGTTGCGGGCGATCTCGACGATGGCGGGTTCTTTCAGCAGGTCGCCTAGGTTCTTTTGGATGGAGCTGTCGATCGTGGCCGAGAACAGCAGCGTTTGGCGATCATCGGGCGTTTGCTCGACGATCTTGGTGACGTCGGGCAGAAAGCCCATGTCCAGCATGCGGTCGGCTTCGTCAAGCACGAGAACCTTCACATCGGAAAGATCGACGACGCCGCGATCCATGAGGTCGTTGAGGCGCCCGGGCGTGGCGATGAGCACATCGGTGCCGCCGCGCAGCTCACGGATCTGCGGGCCGTAGGGGGTGCCGCCGTACACGGTGGTGACGAAATGCCCCGTCTTGCGGGAGATCTGCATGCAAGTGCGGCTGATCTGCTGCGCCAGCTCGCGCGTGGGGCTGACGACGCAGACGCGCGGCGTGCGGCCGCGGCCTTTGGCGCGCGGGAGGGTGGAAAGGGTTGGCAGCAGGAACGCCGCGGTCTTGCCGGTGCCCGTCGAGGCGGCGGCGATGACGTCGCGGCCCTCGAGGATCAGCGGGATCGATTGCTCCTGCACGGGCGTGGCGTCGTCGTAGCCCATGCGCTCGACGGCGGCCAGCGCGGCCTCGGAGAGACCCAGTTCGGAAAATGCGGTCATGAATGAGATCCGTTCTCTTCGCGGCTTCGATGCCCAAGCGTACGACGCACAAGGGCAAAGCCCCTTGCGGCAGCCATCAAGCGCTCGAAACCAGATACCAATAATCGCACCCGCCCCAGGCGGCGTGCATTTGCGCTTGACGCGAGCCGCTTTCTTCGGGTTCGTCGCGGCATCGATGTGCATGCGAAGAGGGAACGAGAAAGAATTTCGTGTAAAGCAACCCAATAATTATGCAGGAAAATTCAAATATCAGGATCGGATATTGCTGAAAACACTCCGATTGTGCGTGAATCTCCACGGGTTGTGCCGGTTCGTCGTGTTTTCGCGAAGAAAGTTATTCTTGAACTATACTGGCAAGGCTAAATATCGGAAACCTATGCGAAAAGGACGCCGCATGACTTTGCTCGAGCTGCTTCAGCTTATGCGCAAGCATCTGAAGCTCGTCATAATCCTGCCTATTCTATGCACCATAGCCATGGCTGCCGTCAGTTTCACGCTGATGAACAACACCTATACGGCTTCCACCAGCATGTATGTTCTGGCGAAGCAATCTTCCGGCAGCTCGGACAGCTCCAACGGCGTCAACTATCAAAGCCTTAACGCGTCCCAGATGCTCGCCAACGACGTATCGACGCTGCTGGAGTCCGATCGCGTTGCTTCCGATACCGCCGACGATCTGCATATGAGCAGCCTGCAGGGCTATAAGATCAGCGTCACAAGCGAGACGACCTCCCGCGTCATCACCCTTTCCGTCACCGGCTCAAGCCCTGAGACGGCTGCGGCCATTGCCAACAAGATGGCGGCCAACGTTTCCAAGGTCGCTCAGCAGGTCATGGACGTCCAAAGCGTCAACGCTATCGATGAGGCGACCTCCCCGTCGCAGCCGTCCGGCCCGAACCGTCCCATGTACTGCGCCGTCGCATTTCTTGCAGGTTTGTTCCTCGCTATCGCCATCATCGTTGTGGCGGATATGCTCAACACCAAGGTGCGCAACGGCGACGAAATCGAGGAAATGCTCGGTCTGCCGGTCATTGGCCGCATGCCCGTTATCAAGGGAGGTAAGTAAATGGCTCGCACTAAGCGTAACGACGCGTTGGAGTCGCAGAACGCGGCGAAAACCTTGCTGGCGAACATTCGCTTCATGAGCGTCGATGACCCCATCCACTCCATCGTCATGACCAGCTCCGTCCCCAACGAAGGCAAGTCCACCATTGCGGTATCGCTTGCGACCGCGATCGCCACCTCGGGCATGAGCGTGCTGCTTGTCGAATGCGATATGCGCTCCCGCACCCTTGCCGGCCTGCTCGGCGTTCGCTCCCAGTCGGGCATCTACTCGGTTCTCGCCGAGGAAACGCCGCTGAAGAGCGCATTCGTCCCAACGCCGGTCGAGAACATGTATCTGCTCGATTCCGAGCCCCATATTCCCAACCCGGCCGACGTGCTGGCGTCCAAGCGCTTCTCCCAGCTGGTGAGCAAGCTCGACAGCATGTTCGATTACGTCATCTACGACACCCCGCCGGTCGGCACCTTCGTCGACGGCGCCATCGTTTCCACCATCTGCGATGCAACGGTGCTGGTCGTGCGCGAGAATTTCGTGAAGCGCCAGGGTGTGAAGCAGGCCTACGATCAGCTCGAGAAGGCCGGCGCGAACATCGTCGGCGTCGTGATGAACTTCTGCGACGTAACTTCCTCTGAGTACTACTACGCTTACTACAACCAGCAGGGCAAGCGCGATCATACCAGCGATGCCTCCGCGCCGAAGCCGGTTGCCGATCCGCGCGTCTTCGCCCCCGAGGCGGCCCGGGCTGCCGGCGGGAAGCATGGAAGCGTCCCCGCGCGCGGGACGAAGCCTAATGCTTCGAAATCCGCTTACGGTCGGAGGGGCTAACCTCTTTTGCTCGACCTGCATTGCCACATCTTACCGGGAGTCGACGATGGCTCGCGCAGCTTCGGTGAAAGCATTCGTATGCTTCACGCCGCATATAAGGCCGGCGTGACCGAGATCGTCTGCACCCCGCACTGCCGCGATCCGTATTTCAACTACGACGCGATGTGGGATGCGTTCGAAAATCTGAAAGCCCGCTCAAGCATTCCGCTGCATATGGGCTTCGAGGTCAATATCCGCAAACTGCGCGAGCTCGGTCTTGAGGCGGCTCCGGGTTTGCGCTTCGACGGCTCGAACGTTTTGCTGCTCGAGCTTTCGACGCATGCCGGCAAGCATGAGTTCATTGAATACGAGCGCGAGATTTACGAGCTGCAAGGTTTGGGCTGCGATGTTATCATCGCGCACCCTGAGCGCTATCGGGCGATTCAGGAGGACGTCGACATCGCTCGCAATCTCGTGCGCATGGGATGCAAGCTGCAGGCATCGGCCGACTTTATCAAGGGCGGCCGCTTCGGGAAGGAGCGTCGGCCCGCTCAAAGGCTCTTTGAAGAGGGTCTTTACAGCTATTTAGCTTCCGATGCGCATTGCGTTGAACACTATGAGGTGTTTGCTGCGGCCTGGGAAAAGTATTCCGGGATGCTGCGCGGGGACGGTTAGATATTTCGTTCATATTTCGTGTGAACGTTCTGTGCGCAAGCCTCCTGCGTTCATGTCGCGAAATGTTGGTTTCGTTCCCGATTTGCCGCCCAGCGGCGATTCTCGTTTGACAACGAAAAGATCTAATGGTTAAATTTCAAACCGTATCGATTGGCAAAGCTGCGCAGCGGCGCAGTAAAACGAAATGAGAGAGGACTCATAATGAAGAAGCGTATTGCATCTGTCGTGTGCGCCGCAATGCTTATGCTGGCATTGCCTACCTTGGCTTGGGCTAACCCGTCCCCGAGCATGATCAAAGGCAACAACACCTCTGGTGACGTGTCTGCCTACGTCTATGGTGAAGGTTCCCTGAACGGTGGCTCCCTGAAGGTCGATCCGACCACCACTCAGGCTTCAAACGCCTCCGGCAACATCATCGCCAACTTCCACGTATACACCACGGGCGACGCCCAGTTCACCGGCAACATCACGCTGACCTTCGGCGTTGGCATTGCTAACGCTGGTAAGATCGCTACCATCTACATCCAGCACGAGAACCCGGCCGGCACCGAAGTTCAGACGGCCACTGTCGCCGCCGATGGCACCTTCTCCATCACGGTTGACCACCTGTCCTACTTCTCCATTGCTCTGTCCGATGCCAAGGCCGCTACGACCACTGCTTCGGTTGACAAGTCCTCCAAGTCCCCGACCACGGGTGTTGACATGGGCGTTGTCGCTGGTGGCTCCGCTGTCGCCTTCGCTGGTGCCGCGGTTGTCGCTGTTGCCCTGCGCAAGAAGGTTACCGAGTAGCCTTTGCACATTGCTTGAGAAAGCTATTGTTGGGAGCCTGCCGTTTGGCAGGCTCCTTTTCTATCATGTTGGGTCGTTTTGCCGAAAGAGGATTCCATGGCAGCTTCGCCGGATAACAACGGGGCTCGTTCTTCGTCTCAGTCATCATACGGTGCCCACGCATCGAAGCGAAAGTCGAAAGGCGGCATAATAGCCCTTTCCATTCTCCTTGTCGTACTGATCGCGGCTGGTATAGGGGGGGCTGTCTATTACTTTGCCCAGAGCGCTGAGGTAGATCAAGCGGCACAGGAGCAGAAGAGCACGCCGCAGCCCGCAACACCTGAGCAAAGTGTCGATCAAGCGGTAAGCGAGTTGCCGGAGAACCCGATCGATTTCGTGTCGCTTAAGGCGGGCAACCCGGATATTTACGCATGGATTTACGTGCCGGGCACCGACGTCAACCTCCCGGTGCTGCAAAGCGTTACCGAGGATAATTACTATCTCGATCACAACGCCGATGGCGATTACGCTGTCGAGGGGGCCATTTACTCTCAGAGCATGAACAAAACCGATTTCAGCGATCCGGTTACCGTTCTGTATGGCCATAACTTGGTGAATGGCTCGATGTTCTCGACGCTTCATTACTTTGAGGACAGTCAATTCTTTTCCGAGCACGACACCATGTATGTTTACACGCTGGGTCATATCCTGACGTATAAGATCGTTGCGGCATATCAGTATGACGACCGTCATATCCTTAATTCGTTCGATTTCTCCGATCCGAGCGTTGTTCGGACGTATTTCGACTATGTTATGGATCCTTCTTCGATGGTCGTCAATGTTCGAGATGGTGTTCAGCTGCAATCGAGCGACAAGATCCTGCAATTGAGCACGTGCACCGATACTATTTACCATACTGATACTCGCTATCTGGTTACGGGGGTGTTGATTAGTGACCAGCAAACCAAGTGATAACAGCAGCTTGACTCCTTCTGACGCGCCAAAGGCGCAGGCTTCTCCTGCTACGGCATCTGCACCTTTGCGGTCGCAGGCAGCTGGCTCTGCTGCGAAGGATACTTCAGCAGCTTCGGCACGTGGCGCGCATATAGCTCGAGAACTTGGCCCTGCGCCAACGGGTTCTTTCGCCTCCAACGATGAGGTGCTCATCCGCAAGAAACGCCGTCATCATAAAAAGCGCCGACGAGCAATTCGCGTCGCCATCATCGTCGTGGTGGTTCTGATCGCCATCGGTGTTGGGGTTGCTTTCGCCTTCCAGAATGCCATCAAGTCCGGCGAGCAGGCGCTGCATCAGGCTTCCCAGACCGCGAGTGTCGATACGGCGGAGAATTCAGTGAGCTATGACGAGGGTCGGACCGTCACGTACAACGGGCACACCTACAAGCTCAACGAGAACATGGTTTCCGTCGTCGTCATGGGTTACGATCGTACGGAAAGCGCCGCTGCCAAGGGACAGGCGGGGCAGGCCGACGCTGTGATGGTGCTGGCGTTCGACACCGAGACCGGCAAAGTGACTGCTATCGGAGTTCCCCGTGACTCAATGGTCGATATCACCAAAGCAGCTGGCCCGACGTACCTTGGTCAGGAGAAAACGCAGCTTTGCCTAGCGTTTGCTTACGGTGACGGCGCCGAAACCAGCGCGGAATACGTTACCACCGCTGTTTCGCGCGTTCTCTACAACATGCCGATGTCGTATTACCTCGCATTGGACCTGCAGGGTGTCGGCCCCATCAACGATTCCGTTGGCGGCGTCGTCATCAACCCGCTTCAGACCATTCCCAACACGGGCATCATCGAAGGCGAGGAAACCATCTTGTATGGCGACAATGCCCTTGCGTACGTGCAGTGGCGCGACACCTCCGAGCTGACCAGCCCGCTTGATCGTCAGGATCGTCAGGTTCAGTATGTCAAGGCATTCGCCTCCACCGCCTTGACGCGCGCGAAGGGCAACGTGACCTCCATCATCGATCTTTTCAACACGGCACGTGATTACTCGATCACCAATCTGGGTCTGAACGAGTTCTCGTATCTGGCGACCAAGGTTGTCGGCACGGGCGTTACGTCGCTTGACGTGACCACCTTAAAGGGCGAGGCAAAGGAAGGCGATTCGTACATGGAGTACTATCTCGACAAAGACTCCGTGTATCAAACCGTTTTGGACGTGTATTACACTCAGGTCAGTTAACGGTTAACGTACGGCTTGATTAGGTGTCTTTAACCCATGCGACCTGCGTGAACATCTGCGGCCCATGCATTGCGCGCGGGCCGTTCGCGTTATAATGGCAAAAATTACTCTGAACCGAAAGGCCCAGGTCCATCATGGCAGATTATATCGAGGGTAAACGTCCGATCATCGAGGCATTTCGCACGGGAGTTCCCATGCGCCGCATCCTCATGGGCGATTTCATGAAGCGCGACCCGATGATCGAGGACATCTTGCGCAAGGCGAAGCGCAACGGCGTCAAGGTGATTCAGGTTCCGAAGAAGGAGCTGGATGAGAAGTCGGCTCGCGGCAGCCATCAAGGCGTCATGGCCGAGGCGGCTCCGTTCGCTTATGTGGGAATGGGCGAGATCGTCGATGCGTCGAACAAGTACGCCGAAGCTCACGATGGCCGCGCGCTCGTCGTCGTATGCGACCATTTGACGGACGCCGGCAATCTTGGCGCTATCAGCCGCAGCTGTGAAGCAGTAGGGGCAACGGGCCTGGTCATCCCCAACAAACGGAGTGCGCGCGTTGAAGCTTCCACGTATAAAAGCTCCGCTGGCGCGATCAGCCATATGCCCGTGGCGCAGGTATCGAATCTCGTGCAGGCCCTGCATCGCCTGAAGGACGAGGGTTTTTGGGTGTGCGGCGCGACGGAGCATTCCAGCGATCTCATCTGGAAGGCGAACCTCAAGGGAAAAATCGCGCTCGTGCTCGGCAACGAGCATGACGGCGTTTCCCGTCTGGTTCTCGAGCATTGCGATTTCACCGCCAAACTGCCCCTTGAGGGGGAGGTGGCAAGTCTGAACGTTGCTCAGGCCGCCACCGCTTGCATGTACGAGTGGCTTCGCCAAAACTCCCCGGACGCATAGCATGGCTAAGCAGCGACGGAAACTGCTGCTCGTCGATGGCTACAACGTGCTTCGCTCGGGTGCGCGCTACCGCGATGCGTTCGCTCACCCCGACTATACCGACGATGCGTTCAATGCGGCGCGTGAGAAGCTGATCAACGACGTTGTCAATTTCGCCGGCCGCGAATATCGCGCCATCATCGTGTTTGACGGGGCTCAAAATGCGTATTCGACCGGAGAGGTTCAAACCATCGGGGGAGTGCGCATCATGTTCAGCCCCGCCGGACAGTCGGCGGACAAGGTGATCGAGAAGCTTGCCCATGATGCGCGCGTGCGCAACGTCGAGGCGCTCGTGGTCACATCCGACGCAACTATTCAGGATACCGTGTTTGGTCTTGGCGTCGACCGCATGTCCGCAAACGGTTTCTCGCGCGAAGTGGGGATGTACTACGACGATGCGCGTCGAGACGAAACGCCCAAGGTCGCGCATAAACGCACGCTTGCGGATCGTATCAGCCCCGAGATCGTCGAGGCACTGAAGGCTATGCGCGACGGCAAGTGAATGGCCTCGGTATCGTGCGGCGGCAGATGCAACCCGGGCGAGTTGAGCAAGGTATACGTCAGCAAAAACAGGCAGCCTCCCTGCATCAGTCGCGCTTTGCGGCTCATGCAGGGAGGCTGCCCGTGCTTAGGATCGGGTATGCGCTTTAGCGCTCCAGCTCCTTCCCGTCGGTGCTGTCGAGCCTTTCTTTTGCAAGGTAGATCGGTCGACGTTTGTTCTCAATGTAGTCGCGCCCGAGATATTCGCCGATCACGCCGAGCACCGTTAGCTGTAAGCCGCCGAAGAGCAAGATCAGGCAGGCGAGCGTGGGGAATCCGGGCGTGGTGGCTCCATAGAGGAGGAATTCGACGAGCACGGACACCAGATAGATGGCGGCGGCAATGGCGCAGGCGACGCCGAACCAGATAGCGACCTTCAAAGGCCAGGTGGTAAAGCCGAAAATGCCTGTCATGGCGTAGTTCATCAACTTGCGGAACGACCATTTGCTGCGTCCTGATGCGCGCTGCTCCGCCTCGTAGGGCATCTCGTAGGTATTGAAGCCGATCCAGGCGAACAGGCCCTTGCTGAAACGATCGACCTCTGGAAGCGATATGAGCGCGTCGCGCACGCAACGTCGGAAGACCCGGAAGTCGCTGACGTTGGCGGGAATGGATATGTCGTCGGCCATGCCGTTGAAGGTGCGGTAGAAAGCGCGCTTGAACAGCTTCAAGATGAAGCCTTCCTTGCGCTCAACCTGGCACGCGGCAACGCAATCGTAGTCGGGGTTTTCCATAAGCAGGCGATACATTCGCAGAGCGTCGGCCGGGGTTTGCTGCATGTCGGCATCGATCAGGCAGATGACCTGTCCGCGGGCGGCCTCCATGCCGGCGTACAGTGCCGATTCCTTGCCGAAATTGCGTGAGAAGTTGATGGCTTGGACGGCCTGCTTTCCGCGTGATACGCCCACGATGCGACGCAAAAGGGAGCCGGTGCCGTCCTGGCTGCCGTCGTTCACGAAGACGATTTCGAGGTCGACGTTCGCTTCGTTGAAGCATTCGGTTGCCGTTTTCAGGAACAGGGGGATGTTGTCAACCTCGTTGTAGCAGGGAACGACCAGCGTGAGATCGAACGATTGCGTTGGGGTGTCGGTCGCTGCGGTCATCGGTGCGTGCATCCTTCCTGTACTTACTTGCCGGTGGTTACTTTACGCTTGCGCACGGCAAAGCGCCATACTCCGAATAGCGTAACGCAGATGATGCCCACGGCCGCGCCAGGTATAAGCCCCGGCGTCATATAATGCAGCTCTATGCTGTTCTCGCCAGCTTCGACGTTGATCGAGGACAGCCCGCCATAGGCTGCCTCGACATCGACTGCTTGCCCGTTGACGGTGGCGCTCCATCCATCCTCAAAGGGTATCGACAGCACCAGCTTCTCATCTTGAGCCGCATTGAACGTGGCGCTCACCTTGCCGTTGTCGTATGTTTGCAGCGAGAATCCGGCGGAGTCGACGCGCGCAAGCTGGTTTTCAAGGACATCTCCATCCAGAACCTGCGCGTTGACGAGCTCATCGGCCGGGAGTTTGTACAGCTGGCTTGCGATGGTGGCCTCAGAGCCGTCGGGGCGCGTCCGGCACGTTCCCGGGTCTATCGGGGAAATGGTTAGCGTGACGGTTTGGCCTTTTTCAACCTCGCCAAGATAGACGACGTTGCATGAGCCGCGGCCGCCGACGATTTGGACGAACGTTCCATCGGAGCTTATCTCGCATGCGATGCCGCCGTCATAATACAGTTCGCTGATTATAAGCGTGGGGAAGTGGACGTACAGAGGGCCGCTGGCGTTTGCGGTCACGGTGACGGTGCGAGCCTTTCCGCTCTTCGAGTCGGCGTCGCTTACGTCCTCGCCTGCATCGGAAACGGTTGCCGCATCCCATATGTCCGCAGCCTCGCCGGCGGCATCGGAGAGCATCGCCTGTTGATTAGCGAGAGGATCGTCTGTCCAGGAAACGTTGCCGCTGCCCTTGCAGCCCCAGCCAAGCGGCAGGGCAAGATCGTTGCGGTAGAACTGATATTCGCCACGCAGCGCATCGGCCCCCTCAAGAGGGCTTGCCGCATATGGTTGGGCGTCGTCGGCAATGTAGGTGACCCCGAGGAGCGCATCGGCGACAGCGTTCGAGCTCATATAGTAGGTGCCGAAGGGAGTTACCTTGCTGTACCCGAGATGAGCGAGGATATCCTGGATGGACCATTTCTGCGTCGAGGAGTAATGGTCGAATGTGCTCAACCCCACGACGAGCGCCATGTTGTCGGGGCCGCTTTGTTTCGATCCCCCCCAGAAAACGGACGTGTTGCCTATGCGCACGAATTCTCCCTCGCCTTCCGCTTCGTAGAGCGGGGCGTAGAAAGACTCCATCTCGTCAATATCTTGCGCGTAGGCGCTGGCGGAGTGCTGACAGGAGGCGAGCTGCAGCTCGGTTGCACGGACCTGTTCCGCGCAGAAAACGACGATCAAGCATGCGGCCGCAGCGTAGAGCATCTTGGTGCCGGCGGGGCGCTTCACGGGCTTCTCCGGCTGGCGATTATGCTGGGAGATGACGTAGGAGATGCAGCAGGCAAGCCCCGTGAAGGCGATAAGAAGAACAGCCTCAAGCCCCACAAGCTGAAGCGAGGGCATCCAAGAGCCTTTCGACAAGCGCCAAGCCAGAGCCGATAGGAGGTAGAGGATGGCGACCGCGCCGCCGCCGGCGAGGGCGCTTTTAGCGGGGTGCGTCGCCTTCGGTAGGTTGATCAGGCCCTCTGCGGCAATGAAGCAGACGACGAACAGGATGGCGAATCCGTTGCGGTTGGTGTAGGAGCTTTCCGCCACGAATCCGCTCCAAACGGTGTTGAGCGGGGTGAACACGGCGGATGCGAGCATGAATGCTGCCAAGGCTCCGGCGCAAAGGCGCCCGCGCTTGGAAATGGAGGGGTTGGCGAAGAAGAAGCCGGAACCTACCAGCGCAAGCGCCGAGACGACCAGTGCGGGGCGGTTTGCCGAAGTAATGATCCCGGGCGTGATGCCGATGCCGAACAGATTCAGGACGTACAGGGGGCTGCGTGAGAGCACGTCATCTGTCAGAAGGCTCGAGAGACCGGCGCTCTCGCCTTTCCCTCCGAGCAGCGATAGCGCGGTCGGGAGCAGTACGACGATGCCTGCGCCGACGGCAAGCCCGAGCGTGATCGCGAAGCGAAAGCAGGCGCGCAGGCGCTGTCCTTTCAGGCCGCGCTGGCGGGCGAGCTCATAGAAGAAGTAGAGCACGCAGAAGAGGCACACCATGTAGCCGGTGTACCAGTTGAACAGGATGGCGGCCACTGCTGCAACGAACAGCCCGCAGCAGCGTTTGCGCTGAATCAGGCGCCATACGCCAAGCGCTGCGAGCGGCAGCATGTAAACGCCGTCGAGCCACATGATGTTGGAGGCGTATCCGATGACGTAAGAGGTGAGCGCGTAAGCGCAGGCGATGAGCACCAGGGCGCCTTGCGCTTGAGCCGGCGCCCCTGCTGCCAGCTTGCGCGCCTCGGCCCAGGTTTCGGCTTTCGGGGCGAGAAGCCTGCCGCGCAGGAAAACGAGGCAGGTAAGCGCGCAGGTGGGAACCTTCAAAAGGTACAGCAAGCTGAAGAGCAGCGGCACGGAATCGGGCGTGAAGAAGAACGCCAGCAGATTGAAGGGGCTGGAAAGATAGTAGGTGAACAGGCTGAACGTGCCCCCGCCCAAACCCGCGGCATTGCTGTAGAGCAGATCCGCGTCGCCGTGCATCACCTCGATGAGCCAGCCGAAGTAGTTCGCGTACTGAACGGGCATGTCGTAGAGCATGACGGAAAGATCGCCGAAGGGGGCGATGCCCAAGGTTGCGAACGATACGATCAACGCCACGAAGGGGATGGCGAAAGACGCGATGTAGGAGATCAGCGGCGATAAGGCCATGCGCCGGGAAGGGGGCGACAAAGTGATCGCGCCCTCCGTGTGCGCGGCGCGCGTCGCCGCCTCATCGACGGCTGGTCCTCGCATGTCCGATCCGTCTGCGTTGGGCGCTTGTGGTTGCATGCTGGGTGATCTCCTCGGATAGTGGGAACGTTTCCGTTCCGCCCGCGTGTGCGGTTACGTGCAGGTGCGTGTGGTAAATCATAGTAGAACATTGCGTTATCCCCATTGCCGCATAAAACAAGGTAGTATGGAAACCACAAGTTCGATCGTCGTTTTCCCAGTTGAAACGGCAAAATAACAAAAAAGCTCCACAGCTTTGAAAAATTTTCCTTGACGGGTGTATTTCTGCATAGTAATTTATCAGATTGCAACTTTTTCGCAGTTTCGCGGATGCACCTAAAGGAGGAAAAGCCTCGTGGCCAAAGACAAAAACACTGGTCAGACCGTACTTTATCGCAATCGCCGGTCGTTTGCGAAAATCCCGGACGTCATGGACGTGCCCAACCTCATCGCCATTCAAACCGAAAGCTTTAAATGGTTCATGAACGAGGGCCTCGACCAAGCATTCCAGGACATCGCGCCGATCGAGAACAACACGAAGGACATGTGCGTCGAGTTCGGCAAGCATGAGTTCGGCGACCCGAAGTACACCGTTGACGAGTGCAAGGAAAAGGACGTCAGCTATCAGGCGCCCCTGTTCGTCGAGATCCGCTTCATCAATCGTGAGACGGGCGAGATCAAGGAGCAGGAAGTCTTCATGGGCGATTTCCCGCTCATGACCAACCGCGGCACGTTCATCATCAACGGCACCGAGCGCGTCGTCGTCTCCCAGCTCGTCCGTTCCCCGGGCGTGTACTTCAGCTCCGAGCGCGACAAGGCCTCTGACAAGTCCCTGTACAACGCGAAGGTCATCCCTTCGCGCGGCGCTTGGCTCGAATTCGAAACCGACAAGCGCGACATCCTGTCCGTGCGCATCGACCGTAAGCGCAAGCAGCCCGCGACGCTGCTCGTGCGCGCCCTCGGCCTGGCCGAGACGCGCGAGGAGATCATCGATCTGCTCGGCTCCGACGAGATGGTCCTCCGTACGCTCGACCGCGACCCCGCCACCACCAAGGAAGAGTCGCTTATCGAGCTGTACAAGCGCTTCCGTCCCGGCGAGCCGCCCACCATCGACAGCGCACGCACGCTGCTCGAGGGTCTCTTCTTCAACCCGCAGCGCTATGATCTGGCGAAGGTCGGCCGCTACAAGATCAACAAGAAGCTCGGCTTCAGCCAGGAAGAGTCCACCTGCTCCACGCTGACCGACGAGGACATCACCGCGACGATGCGCTACATCATCGCGCTGCATGCTGGCGACGACGGCGTCAAGGTCGACGACATCGACCACTTCGGCAACCGCCGCATCCGCACGGTCGGCGAGTTGATCCAGAACCAGTTCCGCATCGGCCTGTCGCGCATGGAGCGCGTCGTGCGCGAGCGCATGAGCATGCAGGAGCCCGATGAGATCACCCCGCAGTCTTTGGTGAACATCCGCCCGATCGTGGCTGCCATCAAGGAGTTCTTCGGCTCGTCCCAGCTGTCTCAGTTCATGGACCAGGCCAACCTCGCCGCAGGCATCACGCACAAGCGCCGTCTGTCCGCACTCGGCCCGGGCGGCCTGTCCCGCGAGCGCGCAGGCTTCGAGGTTCGCGACGTTCACAATTCCCACTATGGCCGCATGTGCCCGATCGAGACGCCTGAAGGACCGAACATCGGCCTGATCGGCTCGCTGGCGACCTTCGGCCGCATCAATCCGTACGGCTTCATCGAAACCCCGTATCGTCGCGTGGTCGACGGCAAGGTGACCGACGACATCGACTACCTGACGGCCGACGAGGAAGAGAATCACACGATCGCCCAGGCAAACGAGTCGTTCAACCTTGAGACGCGCGAGTTCGGATCGTTCGATAAGGACGGCAACTTCGTCAAGGCCGCGCGCGTGCTGTGCCGCACCAAGGACGCCGACGGCGTGTTCGGCGAGCCGGGCGAGGTTCTGCCCGAGCAGGTCGACTACATGGACGTTTCCCCGCGTCAGATGACCTCGGTCGCAACGTCTCTCATCCCGTTTTTGGAGCACGACGACGCCAACCGCGCGCTCATGGGCTCCAACATGCAGCGTCAGGCCGTGCCGCTGCTCAAGCCGCATGCGCCGCTCGTGGGCACCGGCATGGAGCATCGCCTCGCGGTCGACTCCGGCGAGATCCTGGTCGCCCAGAACCCCGGCGTGGTCGATTACGTCGACGGTCAGACCATCATCGTGCAGAACAACGACGGCGAATACGACGAGTATCTCGTGCCGAAGTTCCAGCGCTCCAACCAGTCCGGCTGCATCAATCACCGCCCGATCGTTCGCAAGGGCGACGAGGTGGCCGCCGGCGACGTGCTCGCCGATGGCCCGTCTTGCGACGGTGGCGAGCTGGCGCTGGGTCAGAACCTCATGGTCGCGTACATGCCGTGGGAAGGTTACAACTACGAGGACGCCATCATCGTTTCCGAGCGCGTGGTATCCGAGGACCTGCTGACCTCTATCCACATCAGCGAGTACGAGCTCGACGCGCGCGACACGAAGCTCGGCCCCGAGGAGATCACCCGCGAGATCCCGAACATCTCCGACGACATGATCGGCGACTTGGACGCCGACGGCATCATCCGCGTCGGCGCCGAGGTGTTCCCGGGTGACGTGCTGGTCGGCAAGGTCACGCCGAAGGGCGAAACCGAGCTCACCGCCGAGGAGCGCCTGCTGCGCGCCATCTTCGGCGAGAAGGCCCGCGAGGTCCGCGACACGTCCCTGAAGGTGCCGCACGGCGCCGGCGGACGCGTTATCGGCATCCACCGCTTCAGCCGCGCCGCAGGTGACGAGCTTGCCCCGGGCGTCAACGAGCTCGTGCGCATCTTCGTCGCTCAGAAGCGCAAGGTGCAGCAGGGCGACAAGCTCTCCGGCCGTCACGGCAACAAGGGCGTTATCTCCCGCGTGCTGCCCGTCGAGGACATGCCGTACCTCGCTGACGGCACCCCGATCGACGTCATGCTCAACCCGCTCGGCGTTCCGTCCCGTATGAACGTCGGCCAGCTGCTCGAGAACCACCTTGGCTGGGCGGCGAAGTGGGGCTGGTCCGATGACGAGAACTCCACCGAGCCGGTTGCCGGCCCGCAGTTCGTCGCGACGCCCGTCTTCGACGGTGCGACCGAGGACGAGATTTCCGACGCCATCGAGGCTGCCAACCGCAACTTGATCAACATCAACCATGCCACCTACGGCGACCTTGCGCGCGATGAGTTCGTCCCGCAGCTGTCCCGTACCGGCAAAACCTGGCTTTACGATGGCCGCACGGGCGAGAAGTTCCGCGAGCCCATCACCGTGGGTCAGACCTACATCCTGAAACTCGGCCACATGGTCGACGACAAGATCCATGCCCGTTCGACCGGCCCTTACAGCCTGATCACCCAGCAGCCGCTCGGCGGCAAGGCGCAGTTCGGCGGCCAGCGCTTCGGCGAGATGGAAGTGTGGGCGCTTTACGCGTACGGCGCTTCGAACGTGCTGCAGGAAATCCTGACCGTCAAGTCCGACGATACGTCGGGTCGCGTGAAGTCCTACGAGGCCATCGTGAAGGGCGAGAATACGCCTGCTCCCGAGGTTCCGGAAAGCTTCAAGGTTCTGGTCAAGGAAATGAAGTCGCTGTGCCTCAACGTCGAGCTCGAGGGCCACGACCATCAGACCATCGACGTGACGCACGATCCCGAGCTCGACATCACGCGCGACAAGGACGAGGAATCCCTGATGGACGCCCTCGCGGCCGACGCGCGCAAAACCGAGGAAGACGACGCCAACGCATTGGATAGCATCGCTGCCGAACTGGGTGAGTTGATGGGCGGCGCCCAAGACGACATCAATGACCTGATCGGCAAGGAGGACGAGCGATAAATGACGACTGAATTCGACGTTAACAACTTCGACGCCTTGCGTATCTCCCTGGCTTCCGCCGAGGATATCCGCAGCTGGTCGCGTGGCGAGGTCAAAAAGCCCGAGACCATCAACTACCGCACGCTCAAGCCGGAAAAGGACGGCCTGTTCTGCGAGAAGATCTTCGGCCCCACGAAGGATTGGGAGTGCGCCTGCGGCAAGTACAAGCGCGTCCGCTTCAAGGGCATCGTGTGCGAGCGCTGCGGCGTCGAGGTGACGCGCAGCAAGGTTCGCCGCGAGCGCATGGGCCATATCGAGCTGGCGGCCCCGGTCAGCCACATCTGGTACTTCAAGGGATCCCCTTCCCGTTTGGGCTACCTGCTCGACATCCCGCCGAAAGAGCTGGAAAAGGTTCTGTATTTCGCAAGCTCCATCATCACCTCCGTCGACGGCGAGGCCCGCGAGGAGGACATGGAGGATCTGCGCGACGAGCTCGCTGCCGATCTTGAGGAGCTCGACGTCGAGCGCGACCGTCTGATCGAGCAGACCCGCCGCCTGTCGGTGGACTACGTGCCCGAGGATGACGATTTCGTCGACGACATCGACGAAGACGAGCGCATGACGCCCGAGGAAGTCGAAGAGGAAGTTGCGGACATCTACGAGGAGTTCAACGAGCGCAAGGCGCTTCGTCAGGACGCCTTCGATCTGTTCTGCAAGATCGAGCCGAAGCAGCTCGTTCCCGATGAGGCGCTCTATCGCGAGATGCGCGCCAACTATCGCGACTACTTCACCGGCGGCATGGGCGCCGAGGCCGTGCGCGACCTTCTCGAGGGCATGGATCTCGCCGCCACGGCCGAGGAACTGCGCGACGTCATCGCCAACGGCAAGGGTCAGAAGCGCGCTAAGGCCATCAAGCGCCTGAAGGTCGTTGACGCGTTCCTGAAGTCGACGAACTCTCCTTCCGACATGATCCTGGACGTCGTGCCGGTCATCCCGCCCGACCTGCGTCCGATGGTGCAGCTCGACGGCGGCCGTTTCGCCACGTCCGACCTGAACGATCTGTATCGCCGCGTCATCAACCGCAATAACCGCCTGAAGCGACTGCTCGATCTTGGCGCCCCCGAGATCATCGTCAACAACGAGAAGCGCATGCTCCAGGAAGCCGTCGACAGCCTGTTCGACAACGGCCGTCGCGGCCGTCCCGTCACCGGCCCGGGCAACCGTCCGCTCAAGTCGCTCTCTGACATGCTCAAGGGCAAGCAGGGCCGCTTCCGCCAGAACCTGCTCGGCAAGCGCGTCGACTACTCCGGCCGTTCGGTAATCGTCGTTGGCCCGACGCTGAAGCTGCATCAGTGCGGCCTGCCTCAGCAGATGGCGCTCGAGCTGTTCAAGCCCTTCGTCATGAAGCGCCTGGTCGAGCTTGAGTACGCTGCCAACATCAAGGCCGCCAAGCGTGCCGTCGATCGTTGCGCCTCCTATGTCTGGGACGTTCTGGAAGAGGTTATCGTCGACCATCCGGTCCTGCTCAACCGCGCACCAACCCTGCATCGTTTGGGTATCCAGGCTTTCGAGCCGGTTCTCGTCGAGGGCAAGGCCATCAAGCTGCATCCGCTTGCCTGCACCGCCTTCAACGCTGACTTCGACGGCGACCAGATGGCCGTGCATGTGCCGCTCGGCGCTGAGGCTCAGGCCGAGGCTCGCGTGCTCATGCTTTCCGCGAACAACATCAAATCGCCTGCTCATGGTCGTCCCCTGACCGTTCCGACGCAGGACATGATCATCGGCTCGTACTACCTGACCGCTGCGCGCGACGGGTTCCCGGGCGAAGGCCGCGTCTTCATCGACTTCGATGATGCGCGCAACGCCTACGATGCGCGCGCCGATGTGGACCTGCAGGCCAAGATCGAGGTGCGCCTGACGCGCGATACCCAGGTCGCCACCGCCTTCGGCGTCTACGAGGACTGCAAGGCTGGCCAGCGTATTTCCACGACCATCGGCCGCATCATCTTCAATGACTCGTTCCCCGAGGATTACCCCTTCTTGAACTATCAGATGAACAAGAAGGAGATTGGGCGTCTGGTCGAGGACGTGACGAATCGCTACGATTTGGCCGACGTCCCGGCCATCCTCGACGGCTTGAAGGCTACCGGTTACCACTACGCCACGCGCGCGGGCATCACCGTGTCGGTCTTCGACGCGACCGTGCCTCCGACCAAGGGCGATATCCTCGCTGCGGCCGACGAAAAGGTTGCCGCTATCGACGAGGACTACGAGATGGGCCTCATGAGCCCCGAAGAGCGCCATAAGCAGGTCGTCGACATCTGGACGGATGCCAACGAGGAGGTCGGCGAGGCGATGGCCGCCAACTTCGACCACTTCAACCCGATCTTCATGATGGCCGACTCCGGCGCTCGAGGCAACATCAAGCAGATCCGCCAGCTTGCCGGCATGCGCGGCCTGATGGCAGACACCAAGGGCGGCACGATCGACATTCCCGTTAAGTCGAACTTCCGCGAGGGCCTTTCCGTGTTGGAGTACTTCGTCTCCACGCATGGCACTCGTAAGGGTATGGCCGACACCGCTCTGCGTACCGCCGACTCGGGTTACCTGACCCGCCGTCTGGTCGACGTCGCGCAGGACGTCATCGTCCGCGAGATCGACTGCGGCTCCGCCGTGGGCGTCCCGTATCCGCTGCACAACGAGAAGGGCGAGCTTGACGAGAACCTCATCGGCCGTTGCCTGCTCGAGGACGCCAAGGCTACCGACGGTACCGTTATCATGGCCGGCGACACCTACATCACCTCCATGGATCAGCTCTCCGCATTCGAGGCCGCCGGCATCGAAGAGGTCGTTATCCGAACCGTCATGACCTGCCATGCCGAGCATGGCGTGTGCCAGAAGTGCTACGGCTGGGATCTGGCCACCTCGCGCCCGGTCAACATCGGCACGGCGGTCGGCATCATCGCCGCCCAGTCCATCGGCGAGCCCGGTACGCAGCTGACCATGCGCACGTTCCACGCCGGCGGCGTTGCAGGCGAGGACATCACCCACGGCCTGCCGCGTGTTCAGGAGCTGTTCGAGGCTCGCAAGCCGAAGGGCCAGGCGGTCCTCGCCGAGATCTCGGGTACCTTGCAGATCAGCGCCGATAAGAACTCCAAGACGCTCACCGTCCACGACCAGGAAGGCAACTTCCGCGAGTACCAGGTTTCCGCTCGCGCCACGATGCTTCCCGGCATGACGGATGGCTGCGAGGTTCGCGTCGGACAGCAGCTGACGAAGGGCTCCGTGAACCCGCATGACCTGCTGCGCCTGACCGACCCGAACACCACGCTGCGCTACATCGTTGCGCAGGTCCAGGACGTGTACGTGTCCCAGGGTGTGGACATCAACGACAAGCACATCGAGGTCATCGCTCGACAGATGCTGCGCAAGGTCGCCGTGCTCGATGCGGGCGACTCCGACTTCCTGCCGGGCCGTCAGGTCAATCGTTTCGAGTTCGAGAACGTGGCCAACGATCTTATCGCCGAGGGCAAGAACCCGCCGGTCGGCCAGCCTTTGCTGCTCGGCATCACCAAGGCGTCCCTTGCCACCGACTCGTTCCTGTCGGCTGCATCGTTCCAGGAAACGACCAAGGTGCTCACCGATGCCGCCATCGAGGGCAAGGTCGACCACCTGGCTGGCCTGAAGGAGAACGTCATCATCGGCAAGCCGATCCCTGCAGGCACGGGTCTCAAGCGTTATCGCGAGGTTGGCCTTACCTACAAGGGCAAGCCGACGTCGCCCGTTACCGGCGATGCGCTGCCGGAATACGCTCCGGAGGATCTGCGCAAGATCGAGGATCTGCTTCCGCAGCCGCAGGATTGGTCGCTTGACGGCGAGGGCTACCTCAACATGTCGAACAGCTACGGCAACTACTACAGCGGCCTTTCCCTGGGTCATCGCGGTCCGCAGCTGAGCGACGAGGAGGCCCGCCTGTACATCTACGACGACCTGGGAGTGTCGCAGCGCTGGGCCAACAAGTTCAGCGAGGCAGGTATCGAAACGGTTGCCGACCTGGTTGGTCGCACCGAGGACGATCTGCTGCGCATCGAGGGCATCGGTTCCAAGGCGATCGAGGAACTCAAGGAAGGCCTCGAGGCGCACAACCTGCTGCATGTCATCGAGGACGACCTGAGCGCTTCCTCCGACGATATGAGCCAGCTGCTCGACATGGTGTTCAGCCCTGACGACACCATCCTGATCGGCGGCGACGAGCCCCCGACCTTCAATACCGAGGGCGAGGACATGCTTGGCGAGGCCTTGCCTCCGCGTAGCTATCATCGCAATCTTGAGGAGCTCGACGAGCTTCTGGGCTCCGGCTCCCTCGGCTTCGGCCTGACGAGCCGTGAGCAGGAGCAGGATTCCAACGCTGCTCAAGCAAACGGCGAGGAATAAGCTGTTTCAGGGGGGGCGTGCGAAAGCGCGCCCCTTTTTCTTTACGATCGTCCATGCATGGCGAAAGCTGCTGACATCCTTGGGATAGGGTGACCTTTCGCCTCGGCAGCATGCGCCATCACGGTACGGGCGCTTCGATTCCTATCGATAGTCTGCGATCTTCTGATTACGGAAGGGGATGGTTCTTCGTGTCCGAGAAGACCTACATACCTAGCGGCGAGCAAGCTCCTGCCTCCCAAATCGGTGCAACGTTGGAAGCCTTGGCCGCAACCATTCACGCTCGTCGCGATGCGGGAGATGAAAGCTATACGTATCGTCTTTTAACCGGCAAGGCCGACGACCCCCTGAAAAAAGTATGCGAAGAGGCTAACGAGGTCGGTCTTGCGGGCAAGGATGTCGAAGCCGCTCGCGCGATGCTCGTCGGTCTGGCCGGGCATGAGGGCTCCCATCCGGGCATGGTTGAGGCGTTCATCAAACAGGAGGATGCCGCATGCGATCACTTGCGCTACGAGGCTGCGGATGTGGTGTACCATTTGCTGGTGGTGCTTGAGCGTTACGGGATCGAGATCGATGAGTTCGCTGCCGAGCTGAACAACCGCATGACCGACGCCGAGCGCCCGTGTGGAGCTGTTCGCTTGCATGAAGACCATGTCAAGCGTGGTAAATAAGAAGGAGTTGCAATGGCACGACTTTTCGGCACCGACGGTGTTCGCGGTATCGCGAATAAAGAGCTTACCTGCACCATGGCGTTTCAGCTAGGGCAGGCGGCAGTGGCATTCAAGGGCCGGACCATTCTCGTTGGCAAAGACACCCGGCTTTCGGGCGACATGCTCGAGTCCGCGGTGGCGGCCGGCATCATGTCCATGGGAGGCACCGCTCTTCTTGCGGGCATCATCCCGACGCCTGCAATCGCGCTGCTCACCCGTGAGCTTCACTGCGATGGGGGCATCGTCATCTCCGCTTCGCATAACCCGCCCGAGTACAACGGCATCAAGATTTTCGACGGCCAGGGGTTCAAGCTCTCTGACTCCGTTGAGGACGAGATCGAGGCCTTCATGGCCAAAGGCGGAGCAGCATCTGACGATCTGCCGAACGGCGACGAGGTCGGTGTGGCCGTCCCGGTTGAGGATGCGTGCGAGCTGTATATCCAGCATGCAGTCAACACCGTCGCAAAGGATGGCATATCGTTCGAGGGCTTGAAGATCGCGCTTGATGTGGGACATGGCGCGTCATGTATGACGAGCCCCGAAGCGCTCCGGCGCCTTGGTGCGGAAGTCGTCGTCATCAACGAGGATTTCTGCGGCACCGATATCAACGTGCAGTGCGGATCCACCCATCTTGAGCCGTTGCGTGATTTGGTTGCCGAGGTCGGAGCGGATGTTGGTATCGCTCATGATGGCGATGCCGATCGCGTGATGCTGATGGATTCGGAGGGCAACGAGATCGATGGCGACATGGTGGAAGCCGTATGCGCTATCGATTTGAAGCAGCGCGGTCTTCTTGCGGGCGATACCGCGGTTTCAACCGTCATGGCGAACCTCGGTTTGACCCATGCCTTGCGCGATGAGGGGATCAATCTGATTCAGACCAAGGTTGGTGACCGTTACGTGCTCGAGGCCATGCGCAAAGGGGGCTTCGTCATTGGCGGAGAGCAGTCCGGCCATACCATTTTCCTTGAGCATAATTCCACCGGCGATGGCTTGGTGACGGCGATTCAGTTCCTGGCCGCTTGCAAACGCTCGGGTAAAACGCCCGGTGAAGCGGCTCGCGTCATGACCCGTTTCCCGCAAACGCTCATCAACGTCCGCGTAAAGGACAAGCACGCGGCGGAAGGAAACGCTGCTATCGCTAATGCAGTTGCGGCTGCTGAGGCGGCTCTTGGCGAGGATGGGCGCGTTCTCCTTCGCCCGAGCGGTACCGAGCCGGTTGTTCGCGTCATGGTGGAAGCTGCCGATATCGCGCAGGCGCAACGTCATGCGAAGGCCATCGCCGAGGTTGTCGAGCGCGAGATTTAGCTACAACCTCGACAAGGATCGTCTGAACGGTACAACTGAAAGATTGGCCGTACATGAAGAAGGAGCCTGCGAGAACTCTCGCAGGCTCCTTCGTTTCTCGGCTTATAAACATGAGCCCCAATCGCCTCCAATGACTATGCGGTTGAGATGTTCGCCGCGTAGGATCTACTTGTCAGGGGTGGTGTCGCTTTCGGTGTCGGTGGGGGCTGCATGTTTTCCCGCGTTGGCCTTTAGGTCGTCACCATGATCGAAGGAGGCGCGCAGAGCGCGAAGTGCTCCCAGGATGCCGGTTTCCTTTTCCGAGTTATCGGTTGCTTCAGCGCCATGTTTCCCCACGATGGCGCCTTCTTTTTGAACTTTGCGGCGCCAGTATAGGAAAAAGCCCGCTGCACCTACGAGGAGAGCCGCACCGGATGCCAGGATGCCGGCGGCAAGCGGGCTGATGGAGCTGCTTTCTGGTAGTCCTTCATCGGGGACGATCACCCCAAGGTCGGAGGAATCGGATCCAAGCGAGTTCGTATGGGCCGAAGCGGTCGTGAGCGTCGGTGACCCGGATATCTTCTCGAGCTTCGCGTCGCTGCCGTCGGAAGGGTTGTCGTATTGCGTCAGATCGTATGCCTCGATGTAGGCTTTGAGCGTGCGGGCATACGTGGTGGAGGTGGCGTAGCGTCCCTGCAAATACTCGCAGGCGTCCTCGTAGGTTTCGCAATTCGACTTTTTGACCGGGGCGTACAGGCTGTTTCCGGTTAGGAGATCCACGTAGTCGGACAACGAGTCCTTCAATGAAGGATACTTGCGGAACTCGGCAACGATGGTTTCGAGATTGCCTTCGCCGTCGTCCTCCTGCGTCTTCATGCGCACGGAACTGCCTTTGTAGCTGCCCTTGATGCCGAAGAGGTTGTTGTACGGTTCGCAGGACAGGCCCGAAGACCCCGATGCGCTTTCGACGATGGCTTGAGCCAACATGACCGATGCGTACAGGTCATTATCTTGGGCGAGTTCGCGTGCATCTTCGCCGATCGTATCGATGAATTGCTCGGTGGTAAGGTTGCGCGAAACGTAGACGATCTCGTCTTCTTCGAGCTCTGTCTTCTCGGCAACCATGTCATCGGGGGCGTCTTCAACCGTGGTTTCTTCGGAAGCGGTTGAATCGTCGGTCGTATTGTTGCTGTCAGGGTTGATATCGGGCGTTACGGGGTCGGGCGTGGGCGTGGGCGTGGGATCCTCGTCGGGTTCGTTGATCAGCTTATATAGCTCAGCTTGCGTCTCTGTGACGAATTTGGCGAAATCGGCATCGATGATTTCAAGCTCTTCGGTATCGATGGCCAAAAAGTTTTCGGTCGCCACCTGTTCTCCGGCAAGAAAATCGATAACCGCCTGATAGCCGATGAACCCGGCCTTTTCGGCCTCTGCGGAGATGCTTGCGTTCAACTCATCCGAACCGTTCCATGCGTAATCATCAAGGGAAACGGAGGTTGGTGCCTGCGATCGGGCAGCTGCCGTTCTGGCTGCTGATTCCCCCGAAGCGAAGGCGTCCGTAAGGGGGGCTGCCGAAAGGGAAGCCGCCAGCACAAGAGCCATAGCGGCGTTTGAGATAGTTCTATGTTGTACTAACATGCCGGGTTGTACCGATCCGTTCTTCATCCACGCTTTTTAATCTGATCGATTTTAACGCTTTATTTACATACATGAATAAAAAATCACCGAATCTAACTTCTGATCGATCCAAAAGGAGGGTGGATTTGCTTGGGACAAATAAAAGGTTGCAAACTGCTGGCGGGTTTTGACAAGAATGCTGCTGAAATGTCCGATTTGTTCGGCAAGTCTAAGAATAACGCCTGGTAAAGCGTTAATTTGAGCACGGCTATTTCGAGTGCATAATACCCAGTAAATCCCCTATACCTCGTGGTAAGATAGGCATTGTCAAATAACGCTCGATAGACGAGAGGGCGGAAGCCATGCTGGATAAAGAAGAGCTCGAAGGAATCGTTGCGGGGATAGCGAAGAATTACAGTGAGAAGGAAGAGATATTCTTCACGGATCCCGACAAGCATTTTCCCAACAAAAAAGCCATCGTCGATATCGTGAAGGACTTGCGCCGCGTTATGTTCCCGCGCTATTTCGGCAACGAGACTCCGACGGGCACCACGCCCGAATACTTCATCGGGGAGTCCCTTGTGCGCATCGAGGACTCGCTGCGCGGCCAGTTGCGCGAGGCATTGCTGTTCCGCGACCCGAATCTATCCGACGAAGATCTCACCGAACAGGTCGATCGGATCTGCCGAGCGTTTTTCGGCAGGCTCCCTGAAATCCAGCGCGTGCTGATGACCGATGTGCAGGCCGCGTTCGATGGCGATCCGGCGGCTCAGAGCAAGGAGGAGATCATCTTCAGCTACCCGGGCTTCTTCGCCATTTTCGTGTATCGCATCGCGCATGAGCTCTACGTGCAGAAGGTGCCGATCATCCCGCGCATCATGTCCGAATACGCGCATTCCGGCACCGGCGTCGATATCAATTCGGGTGCCGAAATCGGCGACTATTTCTTCATCGATCATGCGACGGGCGTGGTTATCGGCGAAACCACGAAAATCGGCAGCCACGTGAAAATCTATCAGGGCGTCACGCTCGGAGCGCTGTCGACACGCGCGGGTCAGGCGCTCGCCGGCGTCAAGCGTCATCCCACCATCGAGGACGACGTGACCATCTACAGCAACGCGAGCGTGCTCGGCGGCGAAACGGTGGTTGGTGCCGGGTCCATCATCGCCGGCAGCGCCTTCGTCATCTCAAGCGTGCCGGCGGGCAGTCGAGTGACGCTGAAGAACCAGGAGGTCAATGTGCGCACACCTTCGAAGACGCACGCCAAGTGCTGGGAGATCTAGCGATCTGGTTTTGCGGCGGCTTGCAGGGTGCCGACGTTTTCCCAAGACCGGCTAATGCGACCAGCTCCTTACCGTAGCGGTATGCGGCGGGAAGTCGTGAGGTGCAGAGGCTGCAGTTCGCGATGCGCGGGTCCATAGATGAAAAAGGGGATGCTCAATTTGAGCATCCCCTTACGTTTTGCCAGGAGGATTACAGTACTGGCGTGAAAACGATCCGGCGAGACCTCGCTGCGGCGCAGGCGAGGTCTCGAATGGGCAGTTGCCGCCTACTTACGGCGCAGCTTGGCGAAAAGCCTTGCAACAAGACCGGGCTTTTTAGCTCCGACGTGCGAGATGCCGTTGTTGCTGGGCATTTCCAGAGGCTCGTTGAGAACCTCGGCCTTCACGTGCATGGCTTCGTCCGGTGTGGGGGCGAAGGGGCCGGCAGCGGCCTGCGTCTCGTCGGCGGGTGCATCGCCGAGCGGCACGGTGGTTGCTTCCGGTTGGCTCTCCTCGCAGGGCGTGGCGGGCTCGGCCGCTTCAGCAGCGGGGTTTGCAGCCGGCACAACGAAGGGACCGTCCGCGCCCTCGCCCTTGGTGTCCTTCGCTTCCTGGGCAGCGGCCTCGACCTTCGCCTGCTCGCGTGCGACCTTCTCCTCGCGCTTGGCGGCGTTGACCCCATGGACGTTCGTTTGGGCGGGTTCTGCGGCCGCGATGGTTTCCGCGCGCTTCTTCGCCTTCTTGATCAGCTCGTTTTGGGAATCAAGAGGTTCCTGGCCGGGCTCGAGGTTCCAGCCGGGCTTGGTGTAGCTGCCGTCGGGCAAAAGCTCGCGCAGTTTGACGGTGTCGGCAAGGCAGATGTTGAAGTAGTCGATAACCTGCTGGCGTAGTGCGTTGTTGAGGATGGGCCAGGCGATTTCGACGCGCTTTTCCATGTTGCGCGTCATAAGGTCGGCGCTGGAAAGGTACACGCGGGCGTCCTCGCCGACGCCGAAGCCGTAAATGCGGCTGTGCTCGAGCAGGCGTCCGACGATTGAGACCACGCGCACGTTGTCGGTGTAGCCCTCCACGCCCGGAACCAGGCAGGAGATGCCGCGGACGAGCATGGTTACCGGCACGCCGGCCTGGCTGGCCTCGGCGATCTTGATGATGATCTGCTTGTCGGTGACGCTGTTGGTCTTGAAGAACAAACCGCACGGCTTGCCCTGCTTGGCAAGGGCGATCTGCTCGTCAATGCCCGCGATGATGGCGGGCTTGATCTGAAGCGGCGCGACGAGCAGCGTATCGTAGTTGTCCGACGCGTTTTCAAGCTGCATGTTGCGGAAGAACTCGGTGGCGTCACGGCCGATGGCGTCATCGGTGGTGATGAACGACAGGTCGGTGTAAAGCTTGGCCGTCTTCTCGTTGTAGTTGCCGGTGCCGAGCTGGGTGATGTGCTGCAGCCCGTTTTCGGTCTGGCGCGTGATGCAGCAGATCTTGCTGTGCACCTTGAAGTCTCTGAAGCCGTAGATGACGTTGCAGCCGGCCTCCTCGAAGCGTTGGGACCATTCGATGTTGTTCGATTCGTCGAAGCGAGCGCGCAGCTCGAACAGCGCTGTAACCTGCTTGCCGTTCTCGGCCGCGGCGATAAGCGCCTCGGCGAGGTGCGATTGGCTTGCGAGGCGGTACAGGGTGATCTTGATGGAGATGACGTCGGGGTCGGTGGCGGCTTCGCGCAGAAGCTGCACGAACGCGTCCATCGACTCGTACGGGTAGCTGAGCAGCACCTCGCGCTCGCTGACCTGCTCGATGATGGAGCGATGGCGGTCAAGGCACGAAGGCCACTGCGGAGAGAAGGGGGCGGGGGTGAGCTTTTTGCGGGTTTCTTCGTCCACCTTCCCGGCTAAACCCCAGGTGAATCCCAAGTCAAGCGGGACGCTGGTGGAATACGTCTGGAAGGGCTTCAAGCCGAGGCGCTTCAGGAAGAGCTTTTCGAGAACGCTTGAAAGCGGGCGCTCGGATTCAAGGCGCACCGGAGCCAAGCGGCCGCGCTTTTTCAAGATGCGCTTCATGTGCTCGCGATAGTCCTCGTCGGATTCGTCGGTGCCCTCCGTCACGTCGAGGTCGGCGTTGCGCGTGACGCAGATGACGTTGGTGTGCTTGACGGTGTACATGCTGAAGATCTGCTCGGCGACCATCTCGACCGCGTGCTCGAGCAGGATGAACTGGAAGCCCTCGCCCGGCAGCTTGATGACGCGCTCGCATCGGCGCGGCATCGGCAGGATGCCGACGGTCACGCCCTCGGCGCCGAGGTTCTCCGCTTCCTCGGAGGTTGCGGTCTGGGCCTTCGCGGCCTTCTCGACCTTGCCTTTCGCGTCGTTGTCCTTGTCCTTCTTCGATTTCTTGGCCTTCTTCGGGCCGATTTCCTCATCAAGGCGCACGATCACGTACAGCGCGCCGTTCTCGAGATGGGGGAAGGGGTGGCGGGAATTGATGATCTGCGGCGAGAGGAACGGCATGATGTTCACCGCGGTGTAATCGGCCAGGTAGGAACGCTGCTCATCGGAAAGATCGGCGGGGCGCAAATGGCATACGCCGTGATCGGCGAGCTTGCTGCGCAGCTGCTCGTAGGTTTTCTCCTGGATGGGGTAGAGCTCGTGGCAACGCTTATGGATGGCCGCGATCTGCTCGGAGGGGGTCATGCCCGTTTTGGAGTCGAGCACCTGCTTTTTCAGCAGGGACAGGTCGGTCAGGCTGCCGACGCGCACCATGAAGAATTCCTGCAGGTTGCTCCAGAAGATGCTGATGAAGTTCAGCCTTTCAAGCAGCGGCACGCCCTCTGCCGCGCCTTGATCGAGCACGCGCTCGTCGAAGGTCAGCCACGAAAGCTCGCGGTTCTGCATGTAGGGCGTCCGAGCGCTCTTCGTTGTCGTTTCCTCTGCTTTCATGGGTCCTTCTTTCTTTGCGGTTTGATCGGTGCCCATGGTGGGCACGCGGCTGATCCGTGTTTGCTCGGCAAGCGCTCATGGGCGCTGCGCGGTTCGCGAAAAAGCGCGATGAGAATACCCTCGCTTGCATTTTAGTTCATTTACCACGCCTCTTGCCGAGGTTGCCATTTAGTTCATTAAGTATATCTCGAGTTTTTCGAAGTCGTTGCCGATGATGCCGAAAACGCCCTTGCCGGATGCTCAACGGCGGCATCGCTGAGGGCATCGAAGGCGAGCGGCACGTCCCCTCAGCGCTGTTTCGCGGTCGTCGCCGGCGGTATGGCGCGTGCGCGAAGGACGCGTTCGATGAGATATCCTTCGCGGACGCCGTATTTGCAGATTTCAAGCCGGTTTGCCCCTAGCGCGCGAAACAGCTCGTCGATGATGATACAGCCGGGGATCATGGTGTGCACGCGTTCGGCCGATGCCTTCAGCGCGCAATGGGCGAAGGATGCGTTGCCGGCTCTGCATGCGTCGAGCACCTGCGCGACGTCGGCAGCTGACACCGTGCGCGGTTTGCTCGCAAGCCTCTGCACCTGCGCAACGATCTTCGCCGCGGCCCGCGCGCTGCCTCCGACGCCGTAGAGGATCTCGGCTCGGTAGGGCGAAAGGTCGCCGACTTGGGCGAGCCTTGCTCGAAATGTCTCGGCTATGGCGTCCATTTCATCGGAGGTCGGAAGGATCGAGCTCACGCAGGTTGCGAACGATGAAAGCGATCCTTGACCGATGCTGATGTCGGCCGAGTCGGTTGCGTCCGCTATGCGCGAAAGCTCGGTTGATCCGCCGCCGATGTCGATGAGCGTTCCCCGCGTGAGGGCTTTTCCGCAGCTTGCGCCCACGAAACCGAGATGCGCCTCGTCGCGCTCGCTCAGAAGGGTGACGCGCAGCCCCGTTCTCTCGCGCAGGGTTTGCATGACGTCATCGCGGTTTTTCGCGTTGCGGATGACGGCGGTGGCGAAAACCTCGAGGGATTTGCAGTTGAAATACCCCGCATGCTTGGCAAGCGTCTTGAGAATGCCGACGGCGCGATCGATGCCGTCGCTGTCGAACAGCCCGTCCTCGACGAAGGCCGCGAGCCCGGCCATTTCCTTCTCGTTGACGATGCGCTTGAAGTCTTTGCAGCTATAGGCGGGCTGCTTATCGTTTCCCACCTCGTAGACGACAAGGCGGATGGTGTTCGATCCCAGATCGATAACGCCGTATTTGGCCATATGGTCCAAGGCTTCCCACTCAGGCGGCGTGAAGTGCCGCATGTTCATTCCGTCCCTTATCATAGGGCACCGGCGGGCCGCGTTGGCTTATCCGACGAGACAGGCGGCGATATTTTACGTTCCGTTGACGTTTGCGGCTGGGTTACGCATTGGGCATTATGGTGGAAATGTGCATAATTGGTGATAGGATAAGCTTGTTCATAAACATGAAGAGAGAGGACTCCTTATGCTGGAGACCGTTGATTTCTCGCAGGACCCCCTTCCAAAGGAAGAATACAAAAGCCGTCGCGACGACCTGATGCGCGAGCTCGTCGTGCTGCAGCAGCAGGCTCGCAGCGCGGGCGTGGGCCTTGTCGTGCTGTTCGAAGGGTGGAACGGCGCCGGCAAAGGCAGTCGCATCTCGGATTTGATGTACAACCTCGACGCCCGTGCCACGAGCGTGCACGTGACCGAGAACCTCGACGTGCTTGAAGCCGCGGCGTTTCCCGGGGCGCCTTGGGGCGTGGGCGGCTTCTATCCGATGATGCAGCAGTTCTGGCAGGCGCTCGGCATGCGCGGCACCATCACGTTCTTCGATCGCGGTTGGTACACCACCGCCATGCAGCGCATGCTGTATTCCGAGTTCAGCGAGGCGAAAATCAAGCGCGGCAAGGTTAAGCACCCGAAGGCGTCCATCGCCGCCGCAGTGAAGGAGGCCGGCAAGCAGCGCAACATATCCGTGCTCCATGCCGCTCTGGCCAGCGCCGGCGAATTCGAGAGGCAGCTTACCGACGACGGCTACATCGTCGTGAAGTTCTTCGTGCACGTGACCCGAGAGGCGCAGAAGCACCGTCTGACGAAGCTGCGTCAGAACCCGAAGACCGCTTGGCGCGTGTCGGACGGCAAGCTTGCCACGCTTGGCCGCTATGAGGAGGCCTACCGCCTTTACGACAACCTGCTCGAGGGAAGCGACTTCGAATACGCCCCGTGGCACCTGGTCAACGGCGAGGATAAGCGTCGGGCGAATATCCAGATCGCCGAGACGCTCGTCAACGCCTTAAGGGACGCTCTCGCGTCGGGGCCGGATGAGGCCGCTGCGGCTGCCGCGGCGAAGGCGCAGGCCAACAGCGCCGGCGCTATCGAGGAGCTTCCGATCGAGGGGCGCACGCCCGAGCAGGTTGCCTCCGTCGCCGCCGCGGCGCAGGCCGAAGCGGCCCGCGCGCATTCGGTGGCCCCGGCGACGAGCCGGTTCGCCTTATGCGAGCGGGTGCCGAAGGTTGCCGAGGTCGACCATTCGCTCGTCCTTGCGCCCGAGGAGTACAAGAAGCGCCTGAAGAAGCAGCAGAAACGCTTGAACGAGCTGGAGCTTGAGATGTATCAGGCCCGCGTGCCGATGATGATCATGTTCGAGGGCTGGGACGCAGCCGGCAAGGGCGGATCGATCAAGCGCATTGCGCAGGCGCTCGATGCGCGCTCGTACACCATCTTCCCTTCTCCTGCGCCGACCAAGCCCGAGCTTCTGCACCCGCATCTGTGGCGCTATTGGACGCGCTTGCCGAAGGCGGGCCATGTGGGTATCTACGACCGAAGCTGGTACGGGCGCGTGCTCGTCGAGCGTGTGGAGGGTTTCGCTTCCGATGAGGAATGGTCGCGCGCATACGACGAGATCAACGAATTCGAGCAAGATATGGTTCGCTGGGGCGCGGTGCTGCTGAAATTCTGGGTGGATATCAGCCAGGAAGAGCAGCTGGCTCGATTCAAGGCTCGCCAGGCGGATCCGTCCAAGCAGTGGAAGATCACCGATGAGGACTGGCGCAATCGCGACAAGTACCCGCAGTATTTGAGCGCCGTCGATGACATGTTCCGCTTGACGTCGACCCCGTTCGCGCCATGGGTCGTGCTGGAATCCGACGATAAGCGCTATGCGCGCGTCAAGGCGCTTGAAACAATCAATGATGCGCTCGAATCCCGCTTGCATGGCTGAGCCGAAAGCGATATGATGCCTGACAGCTTCATAGATTGACTACATCACCTACACGCATTCAACAAAACAGGGGGTCAAAAATGGGAAATCTGCCTGAGTGGTCCATACCGGTTATCGTGGCGGTCATCGTCATCATCATCGTCGGTTGCATTGTAAAAGGCTTTCTCGATGAGATGAAGAAGAAGTAAACCGTCGATACGCGACAGTGTATTGCATATGAGATTTGCGGTTTCGCATCTGCGCGCCCCCGATTCGGGGGCGCGTTGCGTATGATGACGGGGTTATGCAAACGCAAGGGCTTCCTTGCAGACGGTTTTTCGCGCTGCGGATTCGCGAAGCGGCGCTAGAGGAAGGCATCGATGGCAAAGCATAGTCGAAAACCTTCGGAAACGGTTGTGCTGCCGGTTGCTTCCGGCGGCTCGGCGTCGCGTGGCGCCCACGCCTCATCGAAGCGGAAATCATCGGGCGGGCCATGGCGGGTCGTGTTCATCGTGTCGATGATCGTGTTCGTCGTCGCGCTCGCGGCGCTCGCGGCTATCGGGTTCAGCTACTGGCAAGGGCAGCAGACGAATAAGGAAATCGAGGAGATCGGCTTCACCGCACCCGACTCCATCGATTCGGATCAGCTGGGGTCGCTGACCGTCGACTGGGACGCGTTGCGCGCCATCAACCCGGACACCATCGGCTGGATCTACATTCCCGGCACGTCTATCAACTATCCTATCGTGCAGGGCGAGGACGACTCTTACTACTTGAAGCACGACTTCAAGGGCTCCACCGGATGGATCGCCACGTTCGGCGCCATTTTCCTTGAGGCGGAGAACAAATCCGATTTCTCCGATGCGAACAACATCATTTACGGACATCATCTCAACGACGGATCGATGTTCGCGCCCATCGCCGATTTCTCCGATGCCGATACGTTCAACGCGAACCGAACCATTTATCTTCTAACGCCGAAGGGGAATTATCGTCTGACTACGTTTTCCCTGGTGCACTGCGCGGCTAATGATCCCATCGCGCAAATGTCGTTTACGGATAACGCCGAGCGCGTCTCCTATATTCAAGATAAGATGGATCGCTCCGTCGTCAGCGTCTCGGATGTTCCGGCTGCTGACAATATGAAGCGAACCTTCGCCTTATCCACCTGCGACAATCTGCCAAGCGATGGGCGGTGGGTGCTGTTTGCGTACGTGAGCGCATCGACGTCGTCCACTACCGCCGGGCAAGACCTCAACGCCATTGCAAACGACGAGGACGCGGCAGCCGTCGACGATGCTGTCAAGGAGACAATCGAATGAGCACTTCCGTTTTGCCAGGAGAGCGCCCCGACCGTCTTGAAGAGGAATGCGCCGTGTTCGGCGTGTTCGCCCCGGGAGAGGACGTCGCCCGCATGACCTGCTTCGGCCTGCAGGCACTGCAGCATCGCGGCCAGGAAAGCGCCGGCATCGCCGTGGGGGATGGCGAGACCATCATGGTGTCGAAGGACCTGGGTCTGGTAACCCAAGTGTTCGATGAAGCCAGCCTCGCCGCGCTCGAGGGCTTCGTTGCCGTCGGGCATGCGCGTTATTCCACGTCCGGAGCCGCCGCGTCGTGGGAGGCTGCGCAGCCGCACATTTCGGCCATCGACGAGACGCTCATCGCGCTTGCGCACAACGGCACGCTCGTGAACACGAACAGCCTGCGCGCCCGCCTCATCGACGAGGGCATCCAGTTGCGTGCCGGCACCGACTCGGAAGTGGCCGCGAAGGCCATCGGCAGCGTCACGCAGCAGACGCACCATTTGCGCGAGGGCATTCGCTACGCCATGAAGAATCTCGAGGGTGCTTACGCCATGGTGCTGGCCAGCCCCGATTGCCTCTACGCCTTCCGCGACCCCAACGGCATCCGCCCGCTGTGCATCGGCGAGCTGCCGGATGGCCGTGGCTGGGTCGTGTCGTCGGAAACCTGCGGCCTGGATATCGTGGGCGCCAGCTACGTGCGCGACGTCGAGCCGGGCGAGATCGTGCGCTTCAGCAAGGACGGCGTCATCTCCGAGCAAGGCGTTCCAGCTGGCAAGCGCGCGAGCTGCATCTTCGAGTACGTTTACTTCGCCCGCCCCGATTCGGTGATGGACGGGCAGAGCGTCTACCAGGCACGTCGCAACATGGGGCGTATCCTGGCGCGCGAGGCACCGGCCGACGCCGATTTGGTGCTTGGCGTGCCCGACTCCGGCATCCCCTCGGCCATGGGTTTCGCCGCCGAAAGCGGCATCCCGTATTCCGACGGCATCGTGAAGAACCGCTACGTCGGCCGCACGTTCATCCAGCCCACGCAGGCCATGCGCCAGCTGGGCATCCGCCTGAAGCTCAACCCGCTGCCGAGCGTCATCGGCGGCAAGCGCCTCGTGGTCATCGACGACTCGATCGTGCGCGGCAACACCTCGAAGAAGCTTATCGAGATGCTGCGCGACGCCGGAGCCACCGAGGTGCATCTGCGCATTGTTTCCCCGGAGGTGCTTTGGCCGTGCTTCTACGGTATCGACACTGACACGCGCGACCAGCTCATTGCCGCGAACATGTCCAACGAAGAGATGTGCGCCTGGATGGGCGCCGATTCGTTGGCGTTCATCAGCCTGGAGGGCCTACGGGAAAGCCTGCCCGACGTGCGTACTCCCGGGTATTGCGAGGCGTGCTTCTCAGGCGAATACCCGGTGGACATCCCGGCCTACACGGCGAAGAAGAGCTTCATGACCAAGGCCGATTTCGCTGCGGAATATGAGCGCGAGAACGCCCGCGCCGAAAGCGAGCAGGTAAGCGTGTAGCGCCTGCGACGATGGGTCGCGGCTGCAGGCGGCCGATCGTTTCTGGTCGTGTCGGCATCGCATGCTGCATGGCACCTGTCCGTGCGCGGCGGCGAAAGCCATTCGAAGGTAATCAAGCGGCGGCGTGTCCGTCACATGAGATAAAGGAGCAATCGTGAGCAACCAGGAAGTCACCTACGCAGCAGCCGGCGTCGATATCGCCGAAGGGGCCCGCGCGGTCGACGCGATCAAGGAAACCGTGCATTCTACCTACCGCCCCGAGGTCGTGGGCGACATCGGCGGCTTCGGCGGGCTGTTCAGCATCGCCGCGGCGAAGGACATGGAAGAGCCGCTGCTGGTTTCGGGCACCGACGGCGTGGGCACGAAACTCAAGGTGGCCCAGATTGCCGGCAAGCACGGCACCGTCGGCATCGACCTGGTCGCCATGTGCGTGAACGACATCCTGGCCTGCGGTGCCGAGCCGCTGTTCTTCCTGGATTACATCGCCATCGGCAAGCTGCGCAAGGAGCATGTGGCCGAGGTCGTCGCGGGCATCGGCGAAGGCTGCCGTCAGGCGGGTTGTGCTCTCGTCGGCGGGGAAATGGCCGAGCATCCCGGCGTCATGGATCCCGATGACTACGACCTGTCCGGCTTTACCGTCGGCGTGGTCGATCGTCCGAAGATGCTCGACCCCGAAAGCGTCCAGGAAGGCGACGTGCTCATCGGCTTGGCATCTTCCGGCTTGCATTCCAACGGTTATTCGCTTGCCCGTAAGGTGTGCGTGGAGGGCAAGAGCCGCGAAGAGCTGCTCGCCCCGGTTGCGGAGCTTGACGGCCAGTCGGTTGCCGACGCGCTGCTCACGCCGACGCGCATCTACGTCAAGCAGGTGCTCTCGGTGCTGCGCGAGTGCCCCGGTGCCGTGCGTGCGCTGGCCCACATCACCGGCGGCGGCATTACGGAAAACCTCAACCGCGCGCTGAACGGTCGCGTTGATGCGCAGGTCAAGTTGGGCACGTGGCCTGTTCCCGCGGTGGCGAAGTACGTGTGCGGCAAGGCCGGCCTCACCGATGCCGAGGCGCTCAAGACCTTCAACATGGGCACGGGCATGGTGCTGATCGTCGATCCGGCTCGCGCCGACGAGGTTGACGCCGCCCTGACAGCTGCTGGCGAGAAGACCTACCGCGTGGGCGAGATCGTTCCCGGCACCGGCGAGGTGCGCTACGCGAACGAGGGCGACCTGTACGCATACGCAGGGTAGGGCGCCCGCCCGCTCAGGGCGCTTCGAAACAATGTTCAAGGAGGCTCGGGCTGCTGCCCGGGCCTCCTTTATTTGAGTTTATTGGAGTAACATTTTCTTTACCCATATCCCAGTATCTATTGGGATTCAGGGCTATCGATTGCCGGAATAATGTAAGACTTATGAAACAGCGACGAGGCTCGAACCTCAAAACCTGTCGTTTTGTAGAATCGCAATGCTCAATCCAATTCTGCAACGTTGAGCATTTCTGCATAGCTGTCTGAGCGAACGAGCCGCCGTATTCGGCGGATTTTATCGTGCGCTCGAACTTGCTCAATCCTTATCTACCTATAACTCATTGCTATTGCTTCGCGCTATGCGCGCATGTCCGCATGCGCGCGGAAAGAAGAATATGCTTGTTTCTCGGTTCATGTCGCAGCGTCTATGCGGACGCTCCGCGATTCGTCAGGCCTTCGAGGCCGCGGAACAACTGAAGAGTACGTACGGTGCTGATAACGTGTTCGATTTCAGCATCGGCAATCCGACGGCGCCTTGTCCCGCTGCGGTGGGGCATGCTCTGCGCGAAACCACCGAGAACAGCAGTCCTCAACTGCATGGGTATATGGACAGTGCCGGTTACGCATCCGTTCGCGAAGCTGTTGCTGAATCGCTTCGAAGCCGTTTCGGCACGCCTTATGCCGCAGGCGATATCATCATGACCACCGGTGCGGCGACGGCGATCAACACCCTCATGCAGACGGTGCTCGATCCGACCGATGAAGTGATTACCTTCCTTCCGAATTACCCCGCCTATCGCACCTTCGTCGAAAATTGGGGCGCGAACCTGGTTGAGGTTCCCTTCGAAGCGCAGACCTTGCTTCCCAACCTTGACGCGTTCGAGAGCGCACTGACTCTCAACACCAAAATCGTGCTGGTAAACACCCCGAACAACCCTTCCGGTTTGGTGTATCCCGCCGATGTGGCTGCGCGTATAGCCGAAATCCTCACGCAGGCCGAGGCGCGCTTCGGTCATGCAATTCTTTTGTTATCTGACGAGCCGTACCGCGACTTGCTCTATGACGGCTTCAAAAACCCCTGGTGGCCCAAGCTGTATCGCAATACCGTCGTCGTGTACTCGTTCAGCAAGTCGGCCTCCATCGCAGGTGAGCGAATAGGGTATGCGGCCTTGACGCCGGGCATGGACGAGCATGGCGCGCTACATGCCGGGATTCGCCGCTCGCTGGGCGATCTGGGATTCGTGAACGCGCCCGCAACCGCGCAGCGTATGGCGGCGGCGTGCGTGAGCGATTTGGTCGACATCTCGTATTACGACGACAACCGCCGCATGCTCGTCGACGCCTTGCGTGCGAACGGATTCACCGTTTTAGGCGGTCAAGGGGCGTTCTATTTACTGCTCGCCGCACCCGATGGGGACGAGGAGAGGCTGCTCGCGCGCCTTTTCGATCGCCGCATCGTCGCCGTCGGCGGAACCGACTTCGGCTGCCCGGGTTATGTTCGCCTGTCGTACTGTTTGCCGCCGCAAGCCATCGTGCGATCGATCCCTGCTTTCTCGGAAGTGGCCGCCGAATACGGCCTCAAATCCTCAAGCGATTCCGATCAGGAATAGGAGACGAAACGAATGAAGGACATCACCGTCAACGATCTGTCGTTCGGTTATGCCGATTCCGACAAGCTGATCCTGCAGGACGTGCAGATGCAGGTGAAGGAAGGTGATTTCGTCTGCCTGCTCGGGCAATCGGGCTGCGGCAAATCGACGTTTTTGCGCCTGATGGCCGGTCTCGAGACGCCGAGCTCCGGCAGCATTTGCGTCGACGGCGCGCCCATCGACGGCACGAGCCTGGACCGCAGCGTCGTTTTTCAGGATTACGGGTTGTTTCCCTGGATGAGCGCGGGTGAGAACATCGTGCTGGCCCTGCGTCAGCGCTTCCCTGAGAAGAGCAAAGGGGAGTGCCGCGAGATCGCCAAGCAGGCGCTGCGCGACGTCGGCCTTAAAGACGAAGTGTTCTCCCAGTACCCCAAATCGCTGTCGGGCGGCATGAAGCAGCGTTGCGCCATCGCCCGCAGCTTCAGCATGAATCCCCCCATCCTGTTGATGGACGAGCCGTTCGGCGCCCTCGATGCAGTGACGCGCGCCCGTCTGCAGGACATGGTTCTAAGCCTCTGGTCCCATGAATCGCAGAAGAAGACGGTCTTCTTCGTCACGCATGACGTGGAGGAGGCGCTGCTTCTGGCGACGCGCATCGTGGTGTTCGGGCAATCGCCCTCGCACGTGATCTTCGAGAAGGAGATCCCGCTTGAGCACAAGCCCACCCGCAAAGAGATGTACGAGAGCCGCTTCATCATGGATCTGCGCAATGAGCTGGTGGAATACATCAATCAAGACGTCATGAACCACGTTGGCGATTAGGGCGCATCCCGCCTGCGGACGCTCTTTCGAATAAAAAAGGTCATCAATCTGATAAGGAAAGGAACCCTCCCCATGACCAACTTCGTTTCCCGTCGTAGCTTCATCGGCGTCTCCGCCGTCGCCGCCGCAAGCCTCGCGCTTGGCGGCTGCTCGCAGAGCGGCTCGTCCTCCTCGTCGAGCGACTCCGCCACCACGACCGCCGAAACCCCGACCGTGCGCCTGGGCACCACCAACGACGGCCATATCTTCAACGCCATCGCCGACGCGCAGGGCTACCTGGCCGAGGAAGGCGTCAACGTCGAGGTGTCCGTGTTCTCCAGCTCCGACGATGCGTTCCAGGCCCTGTTCAGCGGCAAGGTCGACGTGCTGTCCAACAACGGCACCAACCTGCCGCTCACGCATATCGCTTCCGGTCAGGACCTGACCATCTACGCCGGCTACATGATCACCGGCTGCATGCCCATCATCGCGAAGGCCGGCACGAAGTGGAACGGCGTGGAGGACCTGCTGGGCAAGACCATCGCCTGCTCTGGCAACGAGTACGCCGTCTTCGGCCCGCTCTACGACGCCGGCCATTCCATGGACGAGGTGACCACCATCGTGCTGTCCAACCATGCCGACCGCGTCGAGGCCGTGCGTTCCGGCAAGGCCGACTACGCCATCTGCGGCACGTCCCAGAACTACAACATCTCGCAGATCGACGAGATCGAGGTCATGTGCTACTGCAGCGACATCACCCCGAACTACTCCTGCTGCCGCGTCGCCTCCCCGCAGAAGTTCCTCAATGAGAACTCCGAAGGCGTGACCGCCATGCTGCGCGCTTGGCTGCGCGCCCAGGCTTGGTACGAGCAGAACAAGGACGCGACCGCCGAGCTGGTGGTGAAGCAGACCGGTTCCACCGTCGAATACGTGCATGCCTACATGGACAACGAGCATTACCGCCTGAACCTCGATCCGTATCGCACCTCGGTCGAGCGTGCCTGGAAGTGGATGGGCGACATGGGCCTGTTCCCCGACACCGCTTCGAGCATCAAGATCGACGAGCACATCGACACCAAGCTTTACAAGGCGGCTCTCGATGCCTGCACCGAGAAGTACGCGGGCGAGAATCCCGAGTTCTACACCAAGATGAACAGCATCTACGCCGAGTACGACGCGTAAGGTCCGCGGCGTTCGCGAAAGGCAGAACGGGCACGCAAAGCACGACGAGGAAGTTGAAGCGGCATGAATCACATCGTTTCGTTTATCAAGAAGTATTGGATCACCGCGGTTTTGATCGTGGCGATCTGCGGCGGGTATTGGGGAATCACCCATGCGGGGCTGCTCGATTCCGTGCTGTTCCCAACCCCCGAGCGCATCTGGAAGGCGTTCATGCGCTATTCGGGGGACATGCCGCTCAACTTCGCCTCTTCGATGGGCCTGCTTATCCCCAGCTTGGCGCTGGGCACCGTGATCGCGCTCGTTTTCGGCGTGCTCATGGGCATGAATAAGCGGGTGCGCGAGACGATTTACCCCATCATGTACGCCATCAGCGTCATCCCGGCCATCCTGCTGTCGCCGTTTGCGCTGCATCTGGCGCCGACGTTCACTGCGGCGTCCATCTTCCTCATCGTGTACAACACCATTTGGGCGACGTTGTTCGCCACGGTGACGGGCATCATGACCATCGACAAGCGCTACCTGGACAACGCCGCGACGCTGTGTTTGACCGGGCCGAAGAAGCTCACGAAGGTTATCCTGCCCGCCGCGATGCCATCCATCATGTCCGGCTTCGTCACCTCCTTGCGCGGATCGTTTTTGGTGCTGGTGTTCGCGGAAATGTACAGCGCCCAGTACGGCATGGGCTACTTCGTGAAGAAGAACGCCGACTTCGGCCTGTACGACAACACCTGGGCGGGCTTTCTGTTCATGATTTTGGTTCTGGTTATCGTCATGCAGATTTTCGAGAAGATCAAGAACCGCATGCTCGACTGGACGATGGACTAAAGGAGAGAAATGGCTGCCAACGAATTTGTCGACGTCGCATACAAGACCGGCGCCGGCCGTTACATCCAGGAGGATGCCGCGCTCGATAAGCTGGGCGCTGAAGTGGCTCGCCTGGGCCGCCGGGCGTTCATCGTCGCCGGACCGAACGGCATGCGGGTTGCCGGGCCTCGCGCTAAGGCGTCGCTTGAGGCGGCGGGTATTTCGTTTGCCGAGGCGGTGCGCGATTGCCCGACTTCCTACGAGGCAGCGCGGGAGCTTGCCGACCAAGCCGGTGCCGCGGGTTGCGATGTCGTGGTCGCCATGGGCGGCGGGCGCATCATGGATCTGGGCAAGGCGGTGGCGGCGAACGGGTCATGGCCGCTCGTGCAGGTGCCGACCTCCATTGCCACCTGCGCCGCCTTCACGCCGCTGTCGGTCATGTACAACCCCGATGGGTCGTTTCGCGGGACCTGGCGCTACGAGCATGAGATCGATGCCGTGATCGTCGACATGCAGGTGATGGCGACCCAGCCGGCGCGCCTGATTGCAGCCGGCGTGCTCGATGCCATGGCGAAGGTTCCGGAGCTGGCGCATGGTGTGGGCGATCTGGATGCGGACGAGGAGCCGGCGCAGCGCTGGTGCACCTATCAGTACGCGCTGGCGAACAACGAGCTGCTGCGGCGGTTCGCGCCCGCTGCCTGTGCCGAGGCGGCATCCGGTAAGCCCGGGAGCGCCTTGGAGCGCGTCGTGTTTTTGAACCTGGCGCTGACGGGCATCGTGAGCGCCCTGACGCGCGGGTTTCACCAGACGGCGTTGGCTCACAAGTTTTACGACGGCATGTGCACGCTCTACGCCGACCGGGCGGCCGGATACCTCCACGGGGAACTGGTCGCCATCGGGTTGTTGATGCAGTCGGTCTACAACGGCAAGGAAGATCAGGCGGCCGATCTCGCGGCGTTCATGCGCGAGCTGGGCATGCCGACGAGCTTGCCGGAGTTGGGGGTCGTCCGCGACGACGAGGGCATCGAGGCCCTGCGGCGTTATATCGACGACGGCGAGTTCTTCGGCGAGGACGCGGATGCGCAAGCTCAGTATGCGCGCGCATTCGAGGCGCTGTTCGGATTGTAAGTCAGGCGGGCTTTTCGGCCTCAAGCTCTTGCGTTTGCGCGGCGTCTGCTTTTACGTGGGCCGAATCTGCTGCCGGCTTTGATACGAGAGTTTGAAACAAGGAGAAACATGGATACAAGCTATTTGGATAACGCGGGGTTCATGACCCGCGCCATTCATGCGGGCCAGGAACCTGACCCGGCCTTCGGCGCTTTAGCGACGCCGATTTACCAGACCTCGACGTTTTGTTTCGACAGCGTTGAGGACGGCATGGACAAGTTCGATGGCAAGAAGGCCGGTTACGTGTATTCGCGCGGCGGAAACCCCACGCGCCGTGCGCTCGAGCTGAAGGTTGCCGCGCTCGAGGGCGGCGAGGATTGCGTCGCGGCCGGCAGCGGCATGGGCGCCATCAGCTCCGTCGTGCTCACGCTGCTTGAGGCGGGGGACCACATCATCGTCGGCGATTGCGTGTACGGCTGCACCAACGTGGTGATTCGCGACACGCTGCCGAAGTTCGGCATCGAGGTGACGCCGGTCGATACCGCGGACATCGCGGCGGTTGAGGCGGCCATCAAGCCGAACACGAAGATGATCTACTTCGAGACGCCCACCAACCCGCTGATGAAGGTGACCGACATCGCCGCCGTCAAACGCGTGGCGGGCGAGAACATCCGCGTGGTTGTGGACAACACGTTCGCACCGCCGCCGGTTCAGCGCCCGATCGCCTGCGGCGCCGACATCGTCGTGCACAGCGTGACGAAATACCTCAACGGCCATGGCGACGTCATCGCGGGCGTCGTGGTCGGCACGGCCGATGACGTGGCGAAGATCCGCAACATCGGCGTGACGAAGGTTAGCGGCGCTATTTGCGCTCCGTTCGATGCGTTTTTGATCATCCGCGGCCTGCAGACGCTGGGCTTGCGCGTCGAGCGCCATTGCGCCAACGCCTTGGCCGTTGCCCGCTACCTGGAGAGCGTGCCGTGCGTCAAGCGCGTGCTGTATCCGGGCCTGGAAAGCTCGCCGTATCATGAGTTGGTGAAGACGCAGATGAACGGTATGGGCACGGGCATCCTGTCCTTCGAGTTAGCTGACGACGTCAACGGGCTTGCCAGCTTCGAAGCCGGCAAGAAGCTGCTCAACGCGCTCAAGGTCGCGCACATTGCCGTGAGCCTGGGCGACCCGGCGTCGCTGATCCAGCACCCGGCGAGCATGACGCATCACAACGTTTCCCCTGAGGTACGTGCCGAAATGGGCATCTCCGACGGCCTTATCCGCTTCTCGGCAGGCCTTGAAGATGCGGAAGATTTGATCGCCGACTTCAAGCAGGCATTCGCCACGCTGTAGGGAGCTGGCCGGCTTTCCCATTGCGCTACCCATGAAACGCGCCCTGTCTCCAAGCGGTGACGGGGCGCGTTTGCTTTGCGGGCAGCAGGTGTGCGCATCGGCTGCAAGCTTCCGCTGTTTTGTTTTGGTGGCTGTTTGGGACTGGTCGGGGTGGAGCGCCCGTGCTCGCGAGTATACTGATCGCAGTACTCGGTGGGCAGATTGCTCTACCGAGTGTTGCGAAAAATTATATTTCCCGGCGAAGCAGTGCGTTGCCGACTGTGCGTGCCAGGCGCTTGCGGCGTTCGGCATGGCAAGGTGGGGCGCGAGCTTCTTTGAGACGAAAGGCTTGCTGTGGCTGACAAACTGAAGGTTGGCGTGCTGCTTTCCGGTAGCGGCACGAATTTCCAGGCCATCATCGACGCGGCGGCGCAGGGGCTGCCCGTCGAGGTCGTGCAGGTGGTTTCCTCGCGTCCCGACGCGTACGGCATCGAGCGCGCGCGGGCGGCGAGCATCCCGGTGCTGGTGATGAACCGCGACAAGTATGCCGACCCGGCCGCGGCCGATGCGCAGATTGTGGGCGCACTCAAAGCTGCCGGCGCCGAATACGTCGTCATGGCCGGCTACATGCGCATGGTCACGCCGGTCATGCTCGACGCTTTCCCGAACCGCGTGCTGAACCTGCATCCCGCGCTGCTTCCCTCGTTCAAGGGCGCGCATGCCATCGCCGATGCGTTTGCCGCAGGCGTGAAAGTCACCGGCGTCACCGTGCATTTCGCGAACGAAGATTACGACAAGGGCCCCATCGTTGCCCAGGAGCCGGTGCGCGTGGCCGAGGACGACACGCTTGAGTCGCTGGAAGCGCGCATCCATGAGGTCGAGCACGAGCTGTATCCGCGCGTGCTCGGCTGGATTGCCGCAGGCCGCGTGAGCGTTGACGGGGAAGGGAAGGTGCACATTGCCGACTAAGGAGCTGCTGGCGCGCATCGCTGCCGATTTGCGCGCGGGGCGACAGGTTGCGCTTGCCCCCGAAGATTTCCCCTGCTTTTCCGCCGAAGCGCTCGTCGGCAACGCGCACGTCTCGCCCGAAAGCCTAACGGAACTTGCGAGCGGCCTCACCGCGGCAGACGCCCCCACGTTCGAGCGCGCCGCGCGTGCGCTTGACGAGGGCGATCTCGCCTGGCTCGGCTTCAAGGTGGTCTGGGACGCGGCGGCCGCGCAGGCCAACACCGACAACGAGGTCACCAAGAAGTACGGCGATGTCGGCTCGGCCGACGGGCGCGGCATGGTTTTCTTCTGTAACGACGCCAAGGAAATCGTCTCGGCGCGCACCCCCAGTTCCCGCGACGTGTTCCAGATGAAGGACGCCACGCGCGGCCCGAGCATGCACAACGAGCAGTTCGAAGGCCTGACCTGGCTTTCCGTCCCCCTGTTCGACCAGGTGCGCGTATGGCTGCTCGGCGCATCCGACGCCGCGGCCGAGGTTTCCGCGCTCGCCGCGCACGTGGGCTTCGCCGTCACCGTCGTCGACTACGACCCGGCCTATCTTTCCGAGGCGCGCTTCCCCGACGCGCAGCGCATCCTGCTTGAGGGCGGCAACTTCGACGGGTTGTCCGGCCTGACGCCTGCGCCGGCCGACTACGTATGCGTGCTCACGCGCGGGCACATGTTCGACCCGGAAAGCTGCGTGTGGGCCACGCGCCATGGCGTGCATTACGTCGGCATGATGGGCTGCAAGGGGAAGAACTCCACGGTGCACGATCTGGTTATCGCGCGTGGGGCAACCGAGGCGGACTGGGAGCGCATCAAGCGGCCTATCGGCTTGAAGTTCGGTGCGAAAACGCCGGCCGAGCTGGCGATATCGATCGTCGGCGAGCTGGTGGACGTGCGTTACAGGCAGCGTTACAGCGCCGAGGCGCAGCAGCGGCACGAGGCGAGCCTCGGCCGTTAACCGTGCGTCTTGCGAGCATTTCCGCAGCCGGGCGCGCCGCGCACGGGCAAGCGGATACAATGAATCAGACTGGTTCTTTACGGAAGGAGTTTCCAAGTGGCAGATCCCAAGGTCAAGCGCGTGCTGATGTCGGTCACCGACAAGACGGGCGTGGTGGAGTTCGCCCGTGCGCTGCATGATGAGTTCGGCGCGGAAATCATTTCGACGGGCGGCACGGCCCGCGTCATCGCCGAGGCCGGCATTCCGGTCACGCCGATCGATGCGGTGACGAATTTTCCCGAAATGATGGATGGGCGTGTGAAAACCCTGCATCCGAAGGTGCACGGCGGGCTTCTGGCCAAGCGTGACAACCCGCAGCACATGGCCGAGGCGGCCGAGCACGGCATCGAGATGATCGACATGGTGGTCGTGAACCTCTACGCCTTCGAGAAGACGGTTGAGTCGGGCGCGGACTTCGGCACCTGCATCGAGAACATCGACATCGGCGGCCCCTCCATGCTGCGCTCCGCCGCGAAGAACTTCGCGAGCGTCGCCGTGGTGACCGAGCCGGAAACCTACGACGGCATCTTGGCCGAGATGCGCGAGAACGACGGCGCGACCACGCTCGAGACGCGTCAGGTGCTCGCGTACGAGGTGTTCGAGACTACCAACGTCTACGACGGGGCCATCGCCGATTACCTGTTCAATCAGCTTGAGCCCGAGCATCTGCGCAAATACCGCAAGCTCGCCGGCCTGCCGGAGGAAGGCATGCATCACGAGGGTTGCGACTGCGGTTGCGAGGACGGTGACGGCGAAGGCGGCGAATTCCCGCCCGAGTGCGCGCTGTACCTGGAAAAGCAGCAGGATCTGCGTTACGGCGAAAACCCGCATCAGCAGGCTGTGTTCTACCGCGTTCCCGAGTTCGTCTCTGAGCACAGCCTGGTCAACGCCGAGCAGCTCAACGGCAAGGAGCTGTCGTACAACAACATCCTAGACACCGACGCCTGCTGGTCGCTCGTGCGCGAGTTCGATGACCCGGCCGTCGTTATCCTGAAGCATCAGAACCCCTGCGGTTCCGCCACGGCTAAAACCATTGCGCAGGCGTTCAACAAGGCCTTCGCCTGCGACCCGAAGAGCGCTTACGGCGGGATCATCGCCGCGAACAAGACCGTCACGAAGGAGATGGTCGACCGCATCAACGCGTACCACCTGTTCGTGGAGGTGCTCATCGCGCCCGATTTCGAGCCTGCGGCTTTGGAGCTTCTGCAGCAGAAGAAGAATCTGCGCGTGCTCGCCACGGGCGGCGTGTCGGCTCCGGGCGCCGTCGAGGTGCGCTCGGTTGACGGCGGCGTGCTGGTGCAGGACGTCGACCGCGCGAGCGAGGATCCGGCGACCTTCACCGTGCCGACCGATCGCAAGCCCACGGAAGCCGAGATGGACGAGCTTCTGTTCGCGTGGAAGGTGTGCAAGGGCGTGAAGTCCAACGCCATCCTGATCTCGCGCGACCACGCCGGCATCGGCATGGGCCCGGGCCAGCCCAATCGTGTCGACTCCGCGCTTCTGGCGTGCAAGCGCGCGCATGAGTCCTGCGAGCGCATGGGTGTGGAGCCGGAAGGCCTCGTGTGCGCTTCCGACGCGTTCTTCCCGTTCCGCGATAACGTGGACACGCTGGCCGAGTGGGGCGTGACGGCCATCATCCAGCCGGGCGGCTCCATCCGCGACGAGGAGTCCATCCAGGCCTGCAACGAGCACGGCATCGCCATGGTGTTCACCGGCCATCGCCACTTCCGCCACTAAAGGCGCCTGCCCGTTTCGCAAGGGGCGATCAGGGGACGGTCTCAACTCGAGGCCGTCCTTTTGTTTTCCTGCGAGGTTTTTCGCCGTTTGGCGTCCGCCTCGTTTTCGGGCTCGATCCCGGCGCGATCTCGTCGCGGTTCTGTTGACGACCCTTTTGCTTGGAAGCTTTGCAGTTCCTGTTCTTGCTTTCTGACGAATCAGTGACAACCGCGCGCACGGGCCCGATACGGCTCGAGGCTTGCGTATAGTCGAGCTATGAAGAAATCAGAAGCACTCAAAATACTGGGCCTTTCCGACGGCGCGAGCGACGATGAGGTGAAGAAAGCCCATCGAAAGCTCGTGGTGGCCCATCATCCCGACAAGTTCCCGCTGAATTCAAGCGAACGCGCCGATGCCGAAGAGCTGACGAAGCAGATCAACGAAGCGCGCGATGTTCTGCTCAACCGCAGCTGGACGCCGGAATTCGATCCGCGCCGCGACCCACGGCCTTATGCCGGCAACCCCTATGCGCATCCTTCCAGCTCATCGGGTGCGGGATCCGCCGGCGGCGCTTCCGGATCGGACCCTTACGACCCATTTGATGGCTGGCCGTTCGGCACGGCTGGGCAAACCACGTACGTATGGACGTCCTGGGACGACATTTTCACGAATGCCGCGCGGGGTTCGGCTTCCCAGGGCGCGACCGGTCAAGGCGCCTCTCGCCAAAACACGTCGTCATCGGGTTTCGGCGGCGCAGGGCAGGATGCCGGCTGGCCGTTTGGTGGTTTCACCGTCGAATACGACCCGCTCGACCCCTTCGCCGCCTTCCGTGTCAATTACACGGCCACGAAGACGCCTGAAGAGGTGTTTGCCGAGGCGAAGCATGACTTGCAGCTGGAGGTTGGCGTGCTCGCGGGCAAGGTTCTGGCCTTTGCCGCGCTCGCCGCGTTCGGCTCGGTCGCGACGGGGCTGTTCGTCTACGTGATGGCCTCCATCATATTCGGCCTGTACAAACGCTTGGGCAACTTCTTCGCGTTTTTGCTCGTGCCCATCGCGCTTATCGGCGCGCCGTTCGTCTTCATGCTCGCTCCGCGCGAGGGTTTCGTCAGCGGCCCTTTGATGATCGCGTTCTTCATAGCGGTATTATTCGATTTCACGAACATTCGAGATCGCTACCGTATGTACGCGGCTGCGAAATCTCAGCTATGAGTTAGGAGTTTCCGATGACGTTGCTCGATACCTTGCATGTCGATGTTGAGTTCGTTTCGCCCGAGCGCGTTGAGATGTCCATGCCCATCACCGATGAGGTGAAGCAGCCGCATGGTTTCCTGCACGGGGGAGCGACCATCGCGCTGCTGGAATCGTGCGCAAGCCGCGGGGCCGACGCGCGGACGGATTTCTCCCGGGAGCTGCCGTTCGGCTTGGAGTCGACCATCCGCCATAAGAAGCCCGGCAAGCAAGGATTGCTGCATGGTCTGGCCGAGCTCGATCATGAAGACCCAAGCTACGGTGGGCGCAAGCAGTTCTGGCACGTTGTCGCGACCGATGACGCGGGCGACACGGTGTCGGAGGGCATGTTCGTCACCAAGATCGTCACGCTCGAGCATTTCGCCAGCAAGCAGAAGCAGCGCGAAACGCAGGCTTGATCTGCGCGGTCGCTTCCCGGGCAACGCAGACGCGTTTGCTCTACAATGGCAAAAACGGGAAAGGAAGCGTTGCATGCAAGATTTCGTGCGAAAAAGCCTGCTCGGGATGTACGAGACGAACCGAAACTGGTTGGGGAATCTGGAGCCTGAGATCATCGAAGAGGGTCGCGTGCGCTCGCTGGTCACGGTTCCGCAGAAGGCGGGCAACTATTTCGGGAACGCGTTCGGCGGTTTCCTCATGTCGCTTGTGGACGTGCACGGGTGCGCTGTTCCCTGGACACGAGGCAAATACGTGGTCACCCAGACAAGCGATGTGCATTTCATCAAGGGCGTGCGCGTGGGCGAGGTCATCCGCATCGAAGCGAGCGACGTCCACACGGGACGCACGAGCTCCATCGCGGATGTGCGCATCATGGGCGCCGACGAGGGCGATCTGCGTTTGAGCGCGACGGTTACCATGCATATCGTGGGCGATATTTCCCCCGACGACCCCGATCCGACCGTCGAGGGTGCTGAAAGCGATGTGCTTGAGCGCTACATGCGAGCGCGGCCGCGGGTGTAGCACGCACGGGGCGCTGTCCGACGTGCGCACGACGCGCAAACGCGCCTTTCAAGATTTTCAAAATTAGGTATTGGCCGCTTCAGACGGCTGTGTTATCATAACCGTCGCTGCGAAAGCGGCATCGGGATGTGGCTCAGCTTGGTAGAGCGCTGCGTTCGGGACGCAGAGGTCGCAGGTTCAAATCCTGTCATCCCGACCATCTTCGCATGGTCAGGCTCGGTGGAAGCACCGGGCCTTTTTCATGTACGGGTCCGCGCTGGGAAACGGCGCTAAACGCTTTCGTGACATGTGCTTTTCATCGAATGGGAGGCGCTAAGATGCCGGTATGGTACAGTTGCCGGCATTGAAAGTCCGGCCGTATATCCTGTAGGAAAAGGTATTGGAGGCAGCATGAAATTCTTGGGAATGGGTGTTCCGGAGCTTCTGATCATCCTGGTGGTGATTCTTCTCATCTTCGGCCCGAAAAACCTTCCAAAGCTCGGTAGCGCGCTCGGCAAGACGGTGAAGAACCTGCGCGAGGGCATGGGCGACGACAAGAAGGCCGTCGAAGAGGTCGATGAGGAAGAGGAAGCGGCTGAAGAGGCCCCTAAGAAAGTTGCTGCAAGCAAGAAGAGCGAATAGCAGGCAGCTCCCCCGGTTGGAACGCGGTGTGCGAGCAGGGCATCCTGCCGCACGCCGCTTTTTGCATATTTAGAGTTAGGTGATTTCATCATGGCGAACGACAATTACATTCTCACCCCCGAAGGGAAGCAGCAGCTCGAGGACGAGCTGCATTACCTGGAAACCGAGAAGCGCGCCGAAATCGGCGAGCGCATCAAGGTTGCCCGCGAGTTCGGCGACATTTCCGAGAACTCCGAATACGACGATGCCAAGAACGAGCAGGCCATGAACGAAGGCCGCATCGCCGAGATCAACCGCATCCTCTCCGAGGCCACCGTCGTGTCCGCGCCGACGCGCTCCAACTCCGTGCACATCGGCTCCACCGTCACCGTTGACATGGGCGGCCGCGAGCGCGTGTTCACCATCGTGGGCGGCGCCGAGGCCGACACCGCCGCCGGCAAGATCTCCAACGAGTCGCCGGTGGGTGCCGCGCTTCTGGCGCACAAGAAGGGCGATGAGGTTGAGACGACGGGCCCGACCGGTCGCGTTATCAAGATGAAGATCATCTCCATCGAGCACTAAAGCCTCGCCGCTTAGCCGAGAGGCGAATCAGTTTACGCTGCGGGGTGCCTCTATGGCACCCTGTGCTGTCTTTTCGGAAATGCCCTGCATTCTCCACTGCGGAAAAGGAATACACATGAGCAACACCCCTGAAGTAATTGAAGACGACCCGATCGAGGTCCGCAAGGCCAAGCGCGAGGCGCTTTACGCCGCCGGCGAGCAGCCCTACGGCACGCGCTACGACTACGATTTGCATGTCGACGAGATCAAGGCGAAGTACGCCGGCCTGGCCGAAGGCGAGACGCTCGAGGAGCGCGTTAAAATCGCCGGCCGCGTCATGGCCATTCGCAATCAGGGCAAGATCATGTTCATGGTGCTGCGCGAGCGCATGGGCGACATTCAGCTGTTCTGCCGCGTGAACGCGCTCGGCGAAGAGGTGTTCGCCCAGATGAAGGACCTCGATGTGGGCGACTGGATCGGGGCCGAGGGCGCCATCATGCGCACGAAGCGCGGCGAGCTGTCCATCGCAGTGGACGCCTATCAGCTGCTGTCGAAGTCCATCCGCCCTCTGCCCGAGAAGTTCCACGGCATCACCGACAAAGAGACGCGCTATCGTCAGCGCTACGTCGATTTGGTCATGAACCCCGACGTCAAGGACGTGTTCGTCAAGCGCTCGAAGATCATTTCCGCCTGCCGCGCCTACATGAATGCGCAGGGCTACCTCGAGGTCGAGACGCCCATTTTGCAGGAAACGCTCGGCGGCGCGAACGCCAAGCCGTTCATCACGCACTTCAATGCGCTTAACCAGGAATGCTACCTGCGCATCGCAACCGAGCTGCACCTCAAGCGCTTGCTGGTCGGTGGCATGGATCGCGTCTATGAAATCGGCCGCCAGTTTCGCAACGAGGGCATGGACGCCACGCACAACCCCGAGTTCACCTCCGTCGAGGCCTACTGCGCGTTTTCCGACGTCGAGGGCATGAAGGAGCTGGCGATGGGCTTCATCAAGGCCGGCCTGCATGCCGTCAGCGACACCGAGAAGATCATGTACCAGGGCAATGAAATCGACTTGTCCGGCACGTGGCGCTCGGTTTCCATGGCCGAGCTGGTGAGCGAGGTCGTGGGCGTTGCGGTCGATATCGACACGCCGGTCGAGGTGTATCGCCGCATCTTGGACGAGAAGCACCTGGAGTGGAACGAGGAATGGGGCGCGGGCAAGCTTCTGTTCACGCTCTATGACGAACTGTGCGAATCCACGCTGGTAAACCCGACGTTCGTGTGCGATTACCCCGTCGAGGTTTCCCCGCTGGCCAAGCGCAAGCCCGCCGACCCGCGCCTGACCGACCGCTTCGAGCTGGTCATCGCCGGGCACGAGTACGCCAATGCCTTCACCGAGCTCAACGACCCCATCGATCAGGAGTCGCGCTTCGTCGCGCAGGTTGAGGCGAAGGCCGCTGGCGACGATGAGGCCATGGAATACGACGCCGACTATATTCGCGCGCTGCAGTACGGCATGCCGCCGGCCGGCGGCATCGGCATCGGCATCGACCGCATGATCATGCTGCTGACCGACCAGCCCGCCGTCCGCGACGTGCTGCTGTTCCCGCATATGCGCCCCGAGCGCAACACGAACAACCCGAACAGGAAGGCTGCCGCCGAGGAGAGCGAGGGTTGTGCAGAAGCTGAGGCCCCCGCAGATCAGCCTGCCGCCGTACCCGAGGAGGCTGCTGCCGAAGCCGAGCAAGACGCGGCAAACAACCCCGTCGCGGGCGTTGCGGCCCCGGTGGTGGGGGAGAAGCTTGATGCGGGCATTTCCCGCGATGCGGCCCATGCGCTGCTGGCCAAGCACAATGCCGATGAGTTCCATCTCAAGCACGGCGAGACGCTTGAAGCCCTGATGCGCTACTACGCCGAAAAGCACGATCCCGAAAACGTCGAGTTCTGGGGCATTGTCGGCCTTCTGCACGACGTTGACTGGGAGGAGTTCCCCTCGGTTGCCGATCACACCATCAAGGCGGCCGAGATGCTCATCGACGCCGGCGTCAGCCCCGTGGTGGCGCGCTGCATCCAGACGCACAACTCCGACTTGAACGAGGCGCTGCCCAAGCCCGAGGCGAAGATGGAGAAGGTGCTGTTCGCCTGCGACGAGCTTTCCGGCCTTATTCAGGCGGCGGTGCTGATGCGCCCGAGCAAGTCGGTGCAAGACTTCAGCGTGAAGAGCCTGAAGAAGAAGTATAAGGACAAGAAGTTCGCGGCCGGCTGCAGCCGCGAGAACATCGCCCGCGGGGCGGAACTCAACGGCATGGAGCTTGACGAGCTGTTCGCCAGCGTCATCGAGGCCATGAAGGCCATCGAGCAGCCGCAGGAATAGCGCGGATCAACATATTCGGTTGCGTGAATGCGCGCGCCGTCGCAGGCCGTCCGGCAAAAGCTGGGCGGCCTTTTCGTTGCCGAATCGATGTCGGCGGGGCGGTGCGCCTTATTATCAGGACGCGATGGTCCGTATGGCGGTTCATGACCCTTGCGTTCGTTGTCGTGGTGCTGGTGTACGTGTCTTTCGGAAAACGACCTCAAGCGCATCATGGCGAAATCGCTCGATCGCGTGGCGACCGAGCGGGAGGCTCAGCAGAAG
>CAVDXU010000002.1:40384-146612 GCA_963613135.1 bacterium | reverse complement strand
GGCGGCTTTCGACGTACGCTTTGACGTTTTGGAGGATCTCTTCTTCGGTTGCGCCTGTGACGGTTAGGTTGAGGTAGGCAAGCGCACCGTAGCCGATGTAGTGGCCGTGCCCTTCGGTGGCGCCGGGCATAACGAGGCCCTTGTCGCGATAGTCGACCACCTTCGTTACGCCGTCTTTTACGTAAGACGCAACGCCGTCTTCGCAGCCGACGTAAACATACTTGCCATCCTTGACGGCAAAAGCGGAAACGTATTCCTGATTCGCGTTTGAGGTGTAGATCTTCCCGTAAACGACCGTGTCCGCGTCACACGAAGGCGGGCAGCAGCCAGCAGCCCCCGAAGCCTCAGCCGGGCATTCGGCATCGGCGAACTCAACGGATTTACCACTTGAAATTTCTGTCATAAAGCAGCGCCCCTTCACCATGCTTGCTAAATATATGCACGAAAAAGTCTAAGCAATTCGCGGCAATATGACAATGACCTTTTCCCTCAGCGGTTCTCCGAGTCACTAACGGGACAACGCTTGCGCGAGAAGGCGATACCGCCAGCCTATTCCCCGCGTTGACGCGTTGAGATCTACTGCGATAACTTGAAGTAATTTGCAAAATCGAAGTTGTCTGGCAAAGGTAGGGAAAGCATGTATGCGGTAGCAATCACGAAGACGGCGACACCAACGGTGAAGCCGATCCGCCTCGGGGCGCTTTGCTTGTAAAAACCAACCATGCCGAAAAGGAATAGGCAAAGAGAATAAAGAACGCTGACCAATCCGTAGGAGTCGTTGGCCAAATTGCATCGGTTGCCGTTTTCGCGCTCTTGAGCTGCTTCTTTTGCGAGTTGCTCGGAATCGGTGAAAAAGCTGGATTGCGGATATTCATCGAATGGGGTTGCCGTACCGCCTTTTTCAATCGCCGCGTAAACAGCGGCTTTGAAGTTTTCGTAATCGGGACAATTGGTTTCGATATATGAGTTCATCTGGTCGCGTTTTGCGGCAGCGCCCTGCGTATCCCCTGCACTTTCAAGAAGTTTCGCTTCCGAATTCAGGTCGTAAACATGAGTCCATAGATTAAAAACTTCGACGTAAAGCTGAGTGTTGAGGTTGTAGCTCGAATTCGCCTCAGCGTTCAAACGTTCCGCCTTGGCATAGCTTGCATCCTGATCGCTCCCGTGAAGGTCGCCTATCCACGATGCCCATGCTGTTGTCAGGGCGCAAATTGAAAGCATGATCGCAACGAGCGTATTGAAATTGGTAACTATACCAAGGAATTTATCACGAAGCGGTTTTTCGCTGTTCGACTCTTTATCAGTGACGGCATCTTCCATTGAATATTCCATCCTACAGATCTTCGCAGCGCATATCGACACAATTGAAAGCAAAGCATACCATACGCTAATTCAACGTTTCAATTTCAATCCTCTTCCAGTATAATCGCGTAACTCGTGTCAATTGGAAATTGGAAAGGTTCAAATATGCCTAACGAAACAATGCGGTGCGTCAAAGGAAGCGTTATTGCGAGCGGAATCGCGTCTATTTTGCTTGGCATCCTGCTTTTGGCTCAGCCGCTCCTCACGGGAGTGAGCATCTGCTATTTCATTGGCGGTCTTCTCGTCATCGCCGGTATCGCGAAGATGATTTTCAGCTTCACCAGCGAGGATGGCGGTGCATCATCGATCGTAGGCGGCGTCATCTTTTTCCTGTTCGGACTTCTCTGCTTTAATAGGCCCGATGTCATCATCGGCCTTCTTACGGTTATGACGGGTATTTACATCGTCGCAGACAGCGCCAGGAGCATTAGCGAAGGTATCTTTGCCGTTCGCGCTAATATAGCCGGCGGCATCGCCATCGTCGTCCTCTCGATCATCTTCATGATCTGCGGCTTCTGCATTATGTTCGCGCCCTTCACCTTTATCATGGAGCTGTCGGGCATCGTTATGATTCTCGAAGGAATCTTCAACCTCGTCTTTGTTGGAGCCATGAGCAAGAAGATCAGCGAAGCGAAGCAGGCTCACAGCAAGTAAGTTCGTTGGAGATCTCAGCGAACAAGGTTTGCAGACCAAGGGTTTAATTACCTGAAACTAAAGATGGCGGCCAGGTTACTGGCCGCCATCTTTAGTTTCTCGAGAGACTAGAATCCGCCCGTATCCTCCGCCTTCGTTAGATCAGTGGCAACAGGGATGTTGGCAGATTTTCCGACTTTGCAAGCCTTCATGCCACGTTTTCAAGTTCTCGGGGCTGGTTTCCCGAGTTCCCATTTCGCCGTGCAGGCGCATCCGGCGTCCGGGACAGGTTAATCGAGTCTCTGTAGCAATTTGCCTGCGTAGGGTTTCGGAAAGCTGAGAAGCCTGCCACCGATGCATCAGTTCCGCGCACAGCTATTCAGAAGGTTGGAATACCGCCCCCGCGCGCAGAGAGTCCTAAAGCCAGCTCCGTATACGCAATCCCAAAAGAAAGGGACCCTGTTTGGGTCCCTTTCTCGATTAGCTAGCTTCTTGCAGCATTCGCGCTGCGAACGCGCCGCCCTTAGGCCTGCTTGGCCTCGATGGCAGCCTGGCCGGCGGCCAGACGCGCCAGCGGCACGCGGTACGGGCTGCAGGAGACGTAGTCCAGACCGATGCTGTTGAACGTGTGGATCGAATCCGGGTCGCCGCCGTGCTCGCCGCACACGCCGCACACCAGGTCGGGGTTGCCCTGATGACCCAGCTCAACGCCCATCTTCACCAGCTTGGCGACACCCGGGTCGACCGTGGCGAAGGGGTTGTAGGGCAGCAGGCGCTCCTTGAGGTACTGCGGGATGAACTCGGCCTCGACGTCGTCGCGGCTGAAGCCGAACGTCGTCTGGGTGAGGTCGTTGGTGCCGAAGGAGAAGAAGTCGGCCTGGGTGGCGATCTCATCGGCGGTGACGGCCGCGCGCGGCAGCTCGATCATGGTGCCCACCTTGATGGACAGCTCCACGCCCTGCTCCTCGGCAACCTCGGCGATGGTCTTCTCAGCGACCTCGCGCAGCTTGGCGAGCTCGGGAACCACGGACACCAGCGGGATCATGATCTCGGGCTCGGGGGCGAGGCCCTCCTTCTTCAGCTTGGCAGCGGCCGTGGCGATGGCGCGCACCTGCATGACGGGAAGGATGGGGTACACGATGCCCAGACGGCAGCCGCGCAGACCCAGCATCGGGTTGGCCTCGGCCATGGCGTCGATCTGCTCCATGAGGGCACGCTTCTCGGCGATGAGGGCCTTGTCGCCGCCGGTCGCCTCCAAGCGGGCGATCTCGACGTCGAGCGCACGCGGGCTCTCCAGGAACTCATGCAGCGGCGGATCGAGCAGGCGCACGATCACCGGCAGGCCGTCCATGGCCTTGAACATGCCGTAGAAGTCGCCGGTCTGAGCCTCGAACAGCTCGGCGACGGCCTTTTCGCGGATGTCCTCGTCCTCGTTCAAGATGAAGGTCTGGATGATCTTCTTGCGGTCGCCCAGGAACATGTGCTCGGTGCGGCACAGGCCGATGCCCTCGGCGCCGAAGTCGCGGGAAAGCTGAGCGTCCTCGGGGTTGTCGGCGTTGGCACGCACGCCCAAGGTGCGGAAGCCGTCGGCCCACTCCAGGATGGTGTCCAAGTCGCCGGTAAGCTCGGGGAGCACCAGATCGACGGCGCCGAGCACCACGATGCCCGTGGTGCCGTCCAGCGAGACCATGTCGCCTTCCTTGATGACGACATCGGTGCCGGTGACGGCGGCCTGCTTCTTCTCGGCGTCGATCTTCAGGGCCTCGACGCCGCAGACGCACGGGGCGCCCATGCCGCGGGCGATAACGGCCGCGTGCGACGTCTTGCCGCCATGGGAAGTGAGGATGCCCTCGGCGGCGATCATGCCGGCCAGGTCGTCGGGCGTGGTCTCCCAGCGAACCAGCACGCACTTGCGGCCGGCCTCGGCGGCGGCCACGGCGTCGGCGGCGGAGAACACGGCCTCGCCCACGGCAGCGCCCGGGGAAGCGTTCAGGCCGCGAGCCAGCACGTCGTATTCCGCGTTCTTGTCGAACTGCGGGTGCAGCAGCTGGTCGAGCTGCTCGGGGTTGACGCGCATGACGGCCTCTTCCTTGGTGATGAGGCCTTCGCGCTCCATGTCGATGGCGATGTGCAGCGCGGCGGCAGCGGTGCGCTTGCCCACGCGGGTCTGCAGCATGAAGAGCTTCCCCTGCTCGATGGTGAACTCGATGTCCATCATGTCGCGGAAGTGGTTCTCCAGGAGCACGAAGATGTCCTCGAGCTGCTGGCCGGCTTCCTGCAGGCCGTCGACATGCTTGAGCTCGGCGATCGGGGAGGTGTTGCGGATGCCTGCGACGACGTCCTCACCCTGGGCATTGACCAGGTAGTCGCCGTAGAATTCCTTCTGGCCGTTGGCGGGGTTGCGCGTGAACGCGACGCCGGTGGCGGAGGTGTTGCCCTTGTTGCCGAAGACCATGCACTGCACGTTGACGGCGGTACCCAGGTCGTCGGAGATCTTGTTCTGCTTGCGGTAGATGACCGCGCGCTCGTTGTTCCAGCTGCCGAACACGGCCTCGATGGCCAATCTCAGCTGCACCATCGGGTCCTGAGGGAAGCAGACCTTGCCGTCGACGACGAGCGACGGGTACTCATCACCGCTGACGTTCTCGGAGAAGATGCCCTTGAACTCGCTGACCAGCTCGGTGAGGTCCTCGGCAGTCAGATCGGTGTCGGAGGAGACGCCGCGGGTGGCCTTCATGGCGGTGATGGCGTTCTCGAACAGATCGCCGTCAAGACCCATGACGACGTTGGAGAACATCTGGATGAAGCGGCGGTAGGAGTCCCAAGCGAAGCGCGGGTTCTCCGTCTGCTTGATCAGGCCGTTGATGGATTCGTCGTTCAGGCCGAGGTTCAAAACCGTGTCCATCATGCCGGGCATGGACATGGGGGCGCCGGAGCGGACGGAAACGAGCAACGGATCTTCCGCATCGCCGATCTTCTTGCCGATGCGGCGCTCGAGATCCTCGCGGTATTCGTGAATGGTGTCAAGTGCGCCCTCCGGCCAGGTATTGCCCGCATTGGCGTACTCCATGCAAGTCTGGCAGGAAATGGTGAAGCCCGGAGGAACGGGAAGACCGATGTTGGCCATCTCGGCAAGATTGGCCCCCTTGCCGCCGAGCACGGCCTTCATGTTCGTGTTGCCCTCGGTTACGTTGTTGCCCTCGGCGTCATGGCCGAATGCGTAAACGCGTTTGACTTCTGCAGTCACGTTCTTTCTCCTAACGAAAGGTAGCCCCGAGGCGGGGCTGGTTGTATCAGGACTCATGAATCATATCAGCACCCTGGGGGTGCATGCGCTCATAGAAGCGCAAAATCTCTTGAGCGGTCTCCTCAACGGCGCGATTTTCGGTGTGAATGACAATGCAGCCCAATTTTCGCATCAATTTCCGGGCGCGATCGAGGTCCTCATAGACGTATTCGGGGTCGGCATATTTCGATGCGACGACGGCCGCGTTGCCAAGGCGGCGTTGCCTGATCCCAACAAGCACCTCAGGCGTCGTCATGAGCCCGAAGATGCGCGTCGAGTCGACGTCGAAGATCTCGTGCGGCGGCTCGGTGGAGGGATCGAGCGGAATGTTGGACACCTTGTAGCCTTGCTGGGCCAAGTAGATGGAGGTCGGGGTTTTCGAAGAGCGCGAGACGCCGAGCAGGACGATGTCGGCCTGGTTCATCTCCTGAGGGTTGCGCCCGTCGTCGTGGGCGATGGTGAACTCGATCGCCTCGATGCGCTTGAAGTAGTGCTGGTCGGCCACGTGCAGGCCGCCGGGGCGCTTGGAAGGGGTTTTGCCCGACAGCTCGGCGATCGCGTTCATGGCCTCGGTCATGAGGTCGACGGCGACCACGTTGGGCTTGATCGCGGCATAATCCGACAGCTCCTTACGCAAATCACCGTCGACGAGCGTGTAGAAGATGAGAAGCCGCTCATCGCCGCTCATGCGCTTATGCAGCTCGCCATGCTCGTCGATGAAGCGCTTCACCTCGTCGAACGTGCGCACATGGGGCAGCACCTCGATGTTGGGGTTCGTGACCCCGAACTGCGCCGCCGCGGCGCGCGCGAGCGCCTGCGCGGTAAGTCCCACCGAATCGCTGATGACGTGAATCGTCGGCAACGGGGTGCTGTTGTCGTGAACGATGAATTCCCCTTGCATGAAGCAACCTCCTTTAGAAGATGCCGATATGTACGGAAGCGGCCCGTCGTAACGGAGCCACCCGGATAGTTTACACGCAAGGGTTCCGATACGGGAAGAGGAGGAGGGCGTCATGCGGCCGCAGCCTCGCAGCCGGCGCCCCATCATGCAGCGAGGGGGAGCAGGACGAATCCCGCTCCCCCTCGCTGCCGTTGCCATCAGGCCGGCTAATATGCGATGGCGTGCGCTATTTCGCCTTCGCCATCTTGCCGAAGTCGGCCACGTTGGCGAACACCGCCACGAAGCGGTTGAGCAGGCGCAGGCGGTTTTCGCGCAGGGCGGTATCGTCATCCATGACCATGACGTCGGCGAAGAAGCCGTCGATGGGAGCGCGCAGGGCCGCAAGCTGGGACAGCGCGGCGGCGAAGTCGTCGGCCGCAAGAGACGCGGCCACTGCTTCCTCGGCCACGGCAACGGCATCCGCCAGCGGGCGCTCCGGGTCGGTGAGCAGGGACTGATCAACCTCGCTGCCGAGCTTCGCATCGCGCAGATTGTTCGCGCGGGCATATGCCGTGGCCAGGTTATCGAACGTTTCGGCATCGTTGGCGCGGGCGTGCTCGAGCGCGCGAGCGCGGGCGACGATCACAGCCGGCTCCTCCACTCCCGTGGCGAGCACGGCGTCGATGGTGTCGGCTTCCACGCCCGCATCGCGCAGCATGACCTTCGTTCGCGTGACGAAGAAGTCCACAACCTGCGCGCGGACATCGGCGGTGTCGAACTGAACGCCCTGGGCGGCGAACCCCTCAAGCGCGCAATCGATGGCGGCGGCCAGGGAAATGCCCAAGCCCGCCTCGAGCATGTTCACGATGCCGATGGCGCTGCGGCGCAGGGCGAACGGGTCGGAAGAGCCGGTCGGGCCCTGGCCTGCGCTGAACAGGCCGCAAATGGTGTCGAGCTTGTCGGCCAAAGCCACCAGCTTGCCCACCGTGGTATCCGGCAGCGCGTCGCCGGCGAAACGCGGCTGATAGTGCTGCCCGATGGCCTGCGCCACCTGAGGCGTCTCGCCCGCCGCAGCGGCGTAGTAGCTGCCCATGACGCCCTGCACGCTCGTGAACTCGATGACCGCGTTGGTCACCAGGTCGGCCTTGCACAAAAGCGCGGCGCGGGAAAGGTCGGCGGCGTCTGCGGCGGAAAGCTTCGCGTCGCTGGCCAAATGGCCCGCCAGCTTCACCAAACGCTGCGCCTTCTGCTTGACCGTGCCAAGCGACTCCTGGAACACCACGTTGTCGAGCTTGTCCACGTAGAACTCCAGCGGGTGCTTGAGGTCCTCCTCGTAGAAGAACTTCGCGTCGTCCAGGCGCGCACGCACCACGCGCTCGTTGCCGTCGACGATGGTGGCGGCGCAGGCCGGGTTGCCGTTGGACACGATGATGAACTTGTTCGTGAGCTTGTGATCGGCGTCGTACAGCGGGAAGTAACGCTGGTGCATGAGCATCGCGTCAACGATGATCTCCTCGGGCACCTGCAAAAATTCCTCGTCGAAGGTTGAAACGAGCGGCTGCGGGTACTCGGAGAGGTTCACCACTTCCAGCAGGGTTTTCGCGGGAAGCTCGGCCGTAAAGCCGGTTTCGGCCTCGATGGCCGCCACGCCCTCGCGGATGATGCGCTCGCGCTCGGCCTGCGTCGGGATGACGTAGGCGGCGCTCACCACGTTAAGCAAGTTGGCGGCGGTGTCCACCTCATGCTTGCCGGGGGCGAGCACGCGATGACCCATGGTGTAGTTGCCGGAGGTGGCTCCGGCGAAGGACAGCGGCAGCACCACGTCATCGAGCAGGGCGACGATCCAGCGCACGGGGCGCACGAAGTAGTCGCCATACGCGGCCCAGCGCTGGGAGCGCGGCCACTTGATGGCGGTGATGAAGCCGGAAAGCACGTCGGGCAGCAAGTCGGCCACGGGCGTTGCCGGGATGTTCTTGGTGGCGAAGACGTACTCGACGCCCTTTACCTCGCGCCTCTCGAGGTTTTCCGGGGAAAGCCCCTTGCCGCGCGCGAATCCGATGGCGGCCTTGGTGGGGTTTCCGTCCGCATCGAAGGCGATCTTCGCGGCCGGGCCCTTGTATTCCTCGACAAGCGCCTCGGTGGCGTCGGCCACGCCGTAAGCCATGACGATCAAACGGCGCGGGCTGGAGTGAATCTCGATGGACTCGAAGGGGATGCGCGCGTCCGCGAAGGCCGCGGGCACCATTTTCTCCAGCTGCTTGTTCGCGGAATCGAGGTCGAACGCGGGGATTTCCTCGACGCCGATCTCGAATGCGAGGGTATGCGTGTCAGACATGCTACTCCCCTTTCTTTTCCGTGTCGGCCGCTGCGTCGGCGGAGCCGTCCGAGGCGGCGTCGGTCGCACCGGCGCCCACCACGTGCTCGATGTAGCACGCGCAGCAGTCCTTCACCATCGAACGGACGCGCAGGATGTAGGCCATGCGCTCGGTGGCGGAAATGACGCCGCGCGCGTCGAGCAGGTTGAAGGTGTGGCAGCACTTGAGCACCCAGTCGTAGGCAGGCAGCGCCAACTTGTGCTCCAGGCACAGCCCCGCCTCACGCTCGTACTGGTTGAACGCCTCGAAGAGGAAGTCGGTGTTGCCCACCTCGAAGTTGTACGTCGAGAACTCGCGCTCGTTTTCCAGGTAGACGTCGCCGTAGGTGAACTCCACGCCGTCGTCGCCGCGCGCCCAAATGATGTCGTAGACGCTGTCGACGCCCTGGATGTACATGGTCAGGCGCTCCAGGCCGTAGGCGATCTCCACCGGCACCGGCGAGCACTCGAAGCCACCGACCTGCTGGAAGTACGTGAACTGCGTGACCTCCATGCCGTTGAGCCACACTTCCCAGCCAAGGCCCCACGCGCCGAGCGTCGGGGACTCCCAGTCGTCTTCCACGAAGCGCACGTCATGTTCGTCGGGGTTGATGCCGATGGCACGCAGGCTGCCCAGGTACAGATCCTGGATGTTGTCGGGCGAGGGCTTCATGAGCACCTGGAACTGATAGTAGTACTGCAGGCGGTTGGGGTTCTCGCCGTAGCGGCCGTCGGTGGGACGGCGGCAACCCTGCACGTAGCAGGTGCGCCACGTGTCGGGGCCAAGGGAACGCAGCGTGGTGGCGGTGTGGTTCGTACCCGCGCCGACCGCGCCGTCATAGGGCTGCAGCACGACGCAACCCTGGGCAGCCCAATAATGCTGCAGGTTCATGATGATATCTTGGAACGTGGGCGGCTGGGAACTACCCTGAGCCGTTTGAGCAACGCTTTCGGTTGACATGGTTCTCCTTGTCTTTTCCGTGTTCCAGATGCACTGCGAAATGCGCGGGAGCCCGCGCGAGCCTATTGCAAAACCCCGATGTCGGATATGGGCCAATACACCACGGCGGCATGCCCGCTCACCGACGAGATGGGGATAGCTCCGAAGTAGCGCGAATCCTGGGAATTCGTGCGATTATCCCCCATGACCCAGATATATCCGCTGGGAACCGTGTAGGGAAATGTGATGGATGAGTTCGAAAGCGGAAGCGTAGGTTTGCCGGCGACGTAGGTTTCGTCCTGCGCGACGCCGTCGATGTAAAGCACGCCGTCGCCGTTGACGTCGACCGTCTGTCCGGCGGTCGCGATGCAACGCTTGATCAGGGTGCGGCCGGGGATCTCGGGGTCGGCAAACGTCACGATATCGCCCGCCTGGGGTTCGCGGAAGTAGTAGCTGACCTTTTCGGCGAAGACCATGTCTCCGGTCATGATCGTCTGCTCCATGGACCCGGAGGGAATCTCGTATGCCGTGAAGACGAAGGTTCGAAGCAGCCACGCAAGGCCGGCGACGAACAGCACCATCACGACAAGGCTGAGGGCCCCTCTGAGAAAACCGCCTTGCTGCCCCTCGGCGTGCTGACCGGAATCCATGAAACGTTGATCCTTTCGATGATAGGCTGTAAACGACCTGAAAAACATTGAAACGCAATGGTAGCGCGGAAGGCCTAGGGCATATCCCGCTTCGACAAAGATGACAGAAATGCAACCTCTTCAGCAGAAAGGTCGACGCTGTCGAGCAGATCGGGTCGAAGTCGGTAGGTGCGCTCGAGGCTTTGGCGTCGCCTCCAAGCATCCACCTTGCCGTGATCGCCCGAAAGCAGCACGGCGGGAACCTCCATGCCCCGAAACGTTGCGGGGCGCGTGTACTGAGGATATTCCAGCAACCCATCGGCGAAGCTCTCGCCTAGCGCCCCGGTTTGCGCCCCAAGCACCCCGGGCAGCTTTCGAACGACGGCGTCGATAACGACCATCGAGGCAAGCTCGCCGGAAGTAAGGACATAGTCGCCGAGCGAGATCACCTCGTCGGCCAGCGTGTAGGCACGCTCGTCGATCCCCTCGTAATGCCCGCAAATGAACAGCAGGCGGTCTTTCCCGGAAAGTTCGCAAGCGCAGGCGTCGTCGAAACGCCTGCCCTGAGGAGCAAGGAAAATGGTATAGGGGGCGCATGCTTCACGCGCGCAGATGTCATCGTAGGCCTCGAAAATGGGCTCGCATTTCATGACCAGGCCGTCTCCCCCGCCGTACGGGTCATCGTCGGTGGTGCGATGGCGGTCGTGCGTCCAATCGCGCAGATCATGCGCGATGAATTCAAGGATCCCCTTCTCCTGCGCGATGCGCATCATCGACGCGCCCATCACGGAAGAGTACATGTCGGGAAAGGTTGATAAGGTCTCGATGACCACGAAGGCCTCCTAGCTTTGCGACCCTACAGGTCGAGAAGGCCGGCAGGGACGGTCACGAAAATGGTGCGACTATCTTCGTCGATACCGTCGATGAATTCGTCAACGAGCGGGATGAGGACCGGCTCGCGCCCGTCAGAGCGAGACACCTCGAGCAGATTCTGGCCAGGCATTTCGTTGATGGATGCCGCCGTGCCGATGGCGCCGACAACGGAGTCAATGACGGAAAAGCCCTCGATCCCGCCTTCGGTGAGCTCCACAACATCCTCCGGAAGATCCTCGCGGCGCGCGAGGCAGTAGCATCCGGCAAGCGCCTCGGCCGCAGCGGCATCGGTGACGCTGTCGAAGCATACGACGAAACCCTTCGCCTCTTCATGCACGTCGGTAACGATCCCTTGACGCGGTGCATCGATCTGCGGGGGGACGAAGGCGACGGAGAGACCTTCGTCAAGCAAGAAGGGAAGACCCGCCACGCTGCGCGCGACGAGCCCTCCCTTCAAATGCTTAGCTTTCACGAGTTCGGCGATGCGAATCCAAGTGCTCATCTAGTCGAGCAGCTCCACATCAACATGCGCCCCGTATCGAGAAGCGGCCGCACGAGACAACGTGCGGATAGCCTTGATGACGCGACCCTGTCGGCCGATGACCTTGCCGGCGTCCTCTTCGTTGACGCGAACCTCGACGAAAATGGAGCCATCTTCGCCCTGTCGGCCCTCGACGACGAGATCGTCGGGGTAGTCGACGAGCGGAGCGACGATGGACTCAACAAGTCCGGCGATATCCTCGGTCTGGGTAGCCATGAGCCTACGCCTGCTCGCGATACTTCTTGATAAGAGCGGCCACGGTGTCGGTCGGCTGGGCGCCGTTGGCGATCCACTGGTCGGCCTTCTCGAGATCGACCTTGATCATCGCGGGCTCGGTCAGCGGGTTGTAGCGACCGATGTCGTCGATGAACTTGCCGTCGCGCGGGCAGCGGGAATCGGCAACGACGATGCGGTAGTACGGACGCTTCTTGGCGCCGTGACGGGCCAGGCGAATCTTAACCATGAAGAGAACTCCTTCTTGCTTTTACTCATTTCGGCGCGGTCCGCAGACGCGCACCGCAAAACAGCAGTTATTCATATTAAGGTGAAATCAATTCGTTGACAAGAGGGAATGTGCGCTTCATCAGGAGTTCACGAAAACCGGAAATCCTTACATGCGGCCAGGCGCCGCGCACCCCCTCTCGCGCTATTTGACGTCGCCCATCATGTCCTGGATCTTCTGCAGATCGGACATCGAGATGCCGCCCATGCCCGGGATGCCCAAGCGACGACGGCCCTTCTTGCCCTTCTTGCCCTTCTTGGCGGAAGCGGGCTCGACGGCAGGCATCATCTTCTTCATCATCTTCTTGGTCTCGTTGAACTTCTTGATGAGCTGGTTGACATCGGTCACCGTGACACCGGCGCCGGCGGCGATGCGCGCACGACGGCTGCCGTTTAGGATATCGGGCTTTTCGCGCTCGGCCTTCGTCATGGAGTTGATGATGATCTCCATGCGATCGAGCGCCCCCTCGTCAACCTGACCGGATCCGAGCGCCTTGTCGCCGCCGGGAAGCGCGCTGATGAGCTTCGAGATGCCGCCCATCTTGCGCAGCTGGCGGTTCATGGTGATGAAGTCGTTCAGGTTGAGCTGGCTTTTCATCAGCCGTTCGGTCTCGGCGCGCTCCTCCTCGGCCTGCTGGACCTTGACCGCCGACTCGATGAGCGAGAGCATGTCGCCCATGCCGAGGATGCGGCTGGCCATGCGGTCAGGATGGAATTCCTCGAGAGAGTCGGGCTTCTCCCCCGCGCTGATGAACTTGATCGGCTTGCCGGTGACCTCGCGGATGGACAGCGCGCCGCCGCCGCGCGCATCGCCGTCCATCTTCGACATGATGACGCCGTCGAAGTCGACGCGCTCGGCGAAGGCGGCCGCGACGTTGACGACGTCCTGGCCGGTCATGGCGTCGACCACCATGAGCACCTGATCGGGCTTGACGGCGGCCTTGATGGCAGACGCTTCCTCCATCATCTGCTCGTCGACGTGCAAACGGCCCGCCGTGTCGACGATGACCACGTCGCGCAGGCTGTCGATGGCGTCGCGCACGGCCGCTTGCGCGATGCCGACCGGGTCCTTCCCGTCTCCGCGGAACACGCGGACGCCTATTTCGGTGCCGAGGGTTTCCAACTGGTCGGCGGCGGCGGGGCGGTAGACGTCGCAGGCCGCAAGCAGGGGGCTATGCCCTTCCTGCTTCAGGCGGTACGCGAGTTTCGCCGCGGCGGTCGTCTTGCCCGAGCCCTGCAGGCCGACGAGCATGATGACGTTGGGGATACGGCTCGATAGCACGAGCTTGGAATCGGTTCGGCCCAAAAGCTCGGTCAGCTCGTCGGATACGATCTTGATGACGTTTTGCGCCGGGGAAAGCGAGTCGAGCACCTCGGCGGTCATGCAACGCTCCTTCGCACGGGCGACGAACTGCTTGACCACCTTGAAGTTGACGTCGGCCTCCAGCATCGCCAAGCGCACCTCGCGCATCGCGACGTTGATGTCGTCCTCGGTCAGGCGGCCCTTGCCGCGCAAGCCGTCGAAAATGCCCTGAAGGCGATCTGATAGATTGTCGAACACGGTGGATTGCCCTTCTCGTCGCGCACCGGGGCTCGCCCGATGCGGTTCATCTCCTCGCACGCGCCGGCTTTCCAGCGCTCGATGCGTCTTGTTTGGCGCAGATTATACCGTACGGTAGCGCAGGATGCCGTCGCCCGTCGAATCCGTCGCGACAACCCCACGCCCCATCAAGTGGTTCAAATACACGATGCCCTCGGTCACGATGCACCAGCGCTGCAGAAACGAGATATCCTCCCAATCATCGAACGGGACGTTCCAGGTTAACGAGCGGATCGCCTGGTAGCCGGTGATGCCGGGGCAGGCGGAGATGACGTCGCGCGCCTCGTCGAGCCGTTCGATATGGTGCGCGCCGAGCCACGTGAGGCGATCGGCGAAATCGGCGCGGATATCGCCATGGGAGTGGAACAGCCGGCTGATCGCAAGCCCTTCGACCTTCTTCAAGCTGTCAAGATAGGCGGCCAGGCCGTCGCGCGCCTGCGGGAAGAGGGCGATCGAGGGGCTGATGACGAACAGCGCATGGTCGCCGCCGAACAGGATGCGGCTTTGCGGCTCGAAAAGCGACAGATGCCCCGGCGTGTGCCCCGGCGTCTCCACGACGCGCAGCCGATACCTTCCAACCTCGATGACATCCCCTTCGTGAACAAGGTTCATGCGAAGGCGCGTCGCGTCGAAAAGCTCGGGCTCGATGGACAAGCGCGCCGCAGCCGATGCGTCATGCAGGGGGATTCCCTGCTTGCGGTAGATGCGCTGCACGGATTGCAGGTAGGAACCGGTTCTCGAGGCGCGAGCGCAGGCGACCTCGGCGGCGCCGACGTACAGGCATGCGCCTGCCGGGACGATCCTGTCGATCAGCCCGGCATGGTCGAGGTGCAGATGCGTGAGGAACCACTTCGCGCGCAAACGGTCGATGCCGAGCTCGTCGAGGGCCCCCGCGAGCACGCGCGCGCCGTTGGCGCTCGGGGCGCCCGTATCGACGACGGCCGCATGAACCCCATCGCGCACGATGTAGCAGTTCGTCGCCGACGTCGAGATGTTCTCGAACGGAACGCGGACCAAAAACACCTCGGGGGCTTCATGCACCTGCTCGACGTGATCGAACATGCCAGCTAGCGCCTTTCGCGCTCGTCGAAGGAGCCGACCAGGGCGCGGGCGAAGTCGTGAGCGTCGAAGTCCTTCAGGTCGTCCATGCCCTCGCCGACGCCGATCTTGACGATGGGAAGCCCCAATTCATGGCTTACGGCCAGGGCGATCCCGCCCTTGGCGGTGCCATCGAGCTTCGTGACGATGAGCGCGTCGAGGTCGAGCTCGCGATTGAACTCGCTGGCCTGCTGCAGGCCGTTCTGACCGGTGGTCGCATCGATGACGAGCACCGTGCGCACGGGCAGGCTCGAGCGCTTGCGCACCACGGTGACGACCTTGGTCAGCTCGCGCATCAGATCGGAGGAGGTGTGCAGGCGCCCGGCGGTGTCGATGAGGACCAGATCGGCGCCGACCTCCTCGGCGCGCTCGAGCGTGTCGAAGCAAACGCTCGCCGGGTCGCTGCCGCGCTCGCGGGTGACCATCTCGACATCGGCGCGCTTGGACCAAACCTCAAGCTGCTCGATGGCCGCCGCACGGAAGGTGTCCGCGCTGCCGAGGATCACCTTGCGCCCGGCGTCGTGGGCTTCCTTGGCGAGCTTGCCCACCGTCGTGGTCTTGCCGGTGCCGTTGATGCCTACGAACAGCACGCACGAACCCTCGGATGAGAAGATGTCTTCACCGCCCTTGCAGAACGTCTCGGCGATCTGATCGTTGAGCAGATCGAGCACCGAGTACGCGCTCGGCAGGCCCTTGCGCGTCGCCTGCTCGCGCAGGTTCTCGACGATCTCGACGGCCGCGGGAGCCCCGATATCGGCGAGGATGAGCGTTTCCTCCAGCCCGTCCCAGAACTCCTCGTCGAGTTTCGGGCCGCGATCGAGAAGGATGTTCATCTCCTCTTTGAAGCGGTCGCGCGAACGGGCGAGCCCTTCGTTGATCCGATCGAAAAATCCCATGTCGGGTCCTTCCTTCTTGAAAGTTCAAGCCTCGGCGCGGAGGCCTTTGGTCCGCGCCCGATGACGCGCGGGCGCAAATGCCGCCGAGGTGTCGGTTATGCGTTATTCGGCGTGCTTGAGTGCCTGATCGAGCTTCTGGCTGATGACCTTCGTCACGCCATCGGATTGCATCGACACGCCGAAGAGCACGTCGGCCATCTCCATGGTACGCCGTTGATGCGTGATCATGATCAACTGCGTGTCATGGCGTATGGATTGCAGGTAAGCGGTCAGACGACGAAGATTGCTGTCGTCAAGGGCCGCCTCAACCTCGTCGAGGATGTAAAACGGCGCGCTGCGAATGCGATACACCGCGAACAGCAGCGCCAACGCGGTCAGCGATTTCTCGCCGCCGGACATGAGCATCATCTTGGTGATGCGCTTACCCGCCGGCTGCGCGTTCACCTCGACGCCCGTGGCATCGACATCGTCGGGGTCGGTCAGGATGAGCTCGGCCGCCCCTCCGGGGAACAGCGTGGCGAAAATCTCGCGGAAGTTCTTGTCCACCTGCGCGAACGTGTTCGTGAAATCGTCTTTCATGCGAGCGTCGATCACGCGAACGATCTTCGCCAAGCTGCGACGGGCCCCGTCGAGGTCTGAAAGCTGGGCTGCAAGGTAGTCGTAGCGCGCTTTAAGCTCTTCGTATTCGGCGGCGGCGTCGGGATTGATGGTTCCCATGTTCGCGATACGGCGCTTGAGCGAGAACGCGTTATCCTCGGCCTCGGCGCGCGAGGCGAGCTCGGGAAGCGCGAGGGCGTGATCGAGAGGGGTGCCCAGATCGGAGACGATGGAATTCACCGCCGCGTCGACCTGCACCTCGAGCCTGCCCTTCTCCACGCGCGCAGACGATAGATCGGCATTGACGCCGTCGTAAGCCTCGTGGGCACACCGCGCAGCCTCGCGCGCCTCGGTAACCTGCGCATGCAAACCGCTTGAAGAATCCTGCGCCACGCGCGTCGCCTCCTCGAGGGCATAGGTGCGCCGGCGAGCTTGGGCGGTGAGCTCCTCGAAGGCGGAGAGCAGCGGCGCGATGCGCTGCTGCGCGATGATCTTGCGCGCGAGGTTGGCTCGCTGGGAAGCGCGCGCCTTGTCGATCTCGCGCACGTCGCGGGCTCGGGCATCGACGATACGACTCGCATACGTGTTGCGCTCGCGCAAGGTCGCCAGCTCGAGCTTCGCCTCCGAAAGCGCATCGCGCAGCGAAGCCGCCTCTTTTCTGAGAGGCACGACGCGCCCCGAAAGCTCGTCGATGCGCACGGCGCGCGCTTGGGAGGCCTCGACGGCGGCCTTGATCTTCTGCTCGAGGGCCTCGACGTTCGGACGCGCGTCGGCGACCGTCTTGCGTGCCTGCTCGCGCTGACGTTCGGCATCGGCAAAGGCGCGGCGGGCGTTGGAAAGGGCGCTCTCGGCACGGGCCGCCTCGCTTTGCGCGGCCTGCGTGGCACCTCTCTGCTCAGCGAGAGCCTGGGAAAGCTTGAGACTTTCAGCCTGCGCACTGCGCAGAGCCTCTTCCGCTTCGTCTTCCGCCCGCTTCGCTTCCTCTGCCGCGTCGCATGCCTGCTGATATTCACCGCGCAACGCATCGAGCTTGCGGGCGCGGGCGAGCTGTCCTTCGTCGGAAGATTCAACGCCGCCGACGCGGATGATACCCGACGAGCACACGACGGATCCGTCAGGAGCGACGAATCGGGCGCCGTCGCCCTGATGGGTTTTGCTGGCCGCGAGCGCCTCGTCGAGCCCGTCGCATACCACGACATCGCCGAGAAGGGCCTCGACGGTGGGCGCGCATGAAGCGGGGTAATCAAGCTCGTCGATAAGCGCGCGGCCAACCCCGGCGGCGGCGATGGCTCGGGCGGGAAGCGCACCGCAGGCCGTATCGGCGGGCGCGAGCGAGACGCGACCCGCGCATTCGGATGCACGCAGGGAATCCGCGAGCGCTGCGGCCTGTGAGGCGGTGGGCACCACCAGAGCCGAGACGTCCTCCGAAAGCAGAAGCTCGACGAGGCCTTCCAAACCATCGGGCGCGCGCAGGGAATGCGCGAGCGCGTGAAGCTCGATTCCATCCTTGTCGGCCTGATCGATCACCCATTCACGAGCGGGGCCGGCAGCGGCGGAAGTGCGCTCGACCTCCTCGAGCGCGGATATCCGGCTTTGCAAAACCGTCGCCTGCCGATGCGCCTCCTCTTGAGAGGCCCTCTTCTCATCGCGCACCTTCAGCGCGCGGGCGACGGCCGTGCGCGCGGCGGATTCCTTATCGGAAGCGGCATCAAGGGCCGCTTGGGCACGCCGGCGAGCATCGACGAGCTTTTGAGCCTGCTCCTCGGCGTCACCAAGCGCGAGCTTGAGCTCGGTTGCGCGGCCTTCCACCAGCTTGACATGCGCAAGCCCGCTCGCGAGCACCTCACGCGTCTCGTCAAGCTTGCGACGATCCTTCTCGTTTTCGCGGTCGGCGGCCCGGCGGGCGCGCTCCAAGGCATCGAGCTCACCTTCGATATCGCGGCGCGCGTCGGCGTTTTCCCGACGCTGCCGCTCGAGTTCGTCGACCTTTTGCTGCATGCCGGAAAGCTGTCCGGCAACCTCGTCGAGCTGCAGCTGAGCCGAGGCGCGTTCGGCCTCGGCAGCAGCGCGCTTTGCCTGGTCGGCTTCCATGGCGACGCGGACGTCCGCCTCGTAGTTTTGGGCGGTCCGGCGCTTCTCGTGCAGCAGCAGCACCGCGCCATCGAAACGCTCGACGGCGCTGCTCGCGCGTTGATACTGTTTCGAAAGGTCGCCGGATTGGCGCGCCTGCTCATGGATGCGCTCCTGCAATTTTTCGGATAGCGCCTCGGCGGCCGAGATCGCCTGGTGCTTCACCTGCAGATCGGCGACGAGCTGCTTCTCACGATCGCAGGCGGCCTCCCAGCTTTTGCGCAGCTGTCGCAGGTCGTCAACGGCCAACGCAAGCGAAATCTGGGAAAGCTCGCCGGAAAGCTCCTGGTAACGACGAGCGCGCTTGGCCTTCCGCTCAAGCGGGCCGAGCTGGCGCGAGACCTCGCCGGCGACATCCCGCACGCGATCGAGCGTGGCATCCATGTTCGCCAGCTTGCGCTCGGCGCGCGCCTTGCGCTGCTTGTGCTTCAAAACGCCGGCGGCCTCCTCGATGAGCGCCCGGCGATCCTCGGGTTTCGATTGCAAGATGGAATCGAGCGAGCCCTGGCCGATGATGGAGTGCGTCCCTGATCCCAGACCCGAGTCGTGCAGGATGTCGAGCACGTCCATGCGACGCGCGATGGTGCCGTTGATCAGGTATTCGCTCTCGCCTGTGCGATACATGCGCCGTGCGATGGACACCTCGTCGAAATCGACGGGGAGCTTCCCGTCGGAGTTGTCGAGCACCAGCTCAACCTCGGCGACGCTTATCGCCTTGCGGGCCGACGAGCCGGCGAAGATGACGTCTTCCATGGATGATCCGCGCAAATGCTTCGCATTGCGCTCGCCGAGAACCCACAGCACTGCATCGGATATGTTCGACTTGCCGGAACCGTTCGGGCCGACGACGGCCGTGATGCCTGGCTCCATGGCAAGCGTGCTTTTATCGGCGAAGGATTTGAAGCCCTTCAGGACAAGAGACTTTAGATACATGCGCTAGCCTTGCTTCAGGTGTTTGGCGCGTTCCTTGTCCTGCTTCTTGCGTGCGCGCTCCTCGGCCTTGGCGGCGGCCTTCTCGGCCTTTGCCGCCTTCGCCGCGGCGGCCTTTTCGGCGCGGGCAGTATCATCGATGCCCAAACCGAAAAACTCGCCTAAGCGCGAAAGCGTGCTCTTCGCGGCCTGGCTTTCAGCCTCTTTCTTGGTGCGCCCGGTACCGCGCGCAAGGCCTTGGGAACCGGCGAACACCTGGGCGACGAACGTGCGGTCATGCGGCGGCCCCTGCGTTTCGACCAGCTTGTACGTCGGCGTGATGCCGTCTTCCTGCAGCTTCTCCTGCAGCGCGCTCTTCGGGTTTTCCGGCTCGAGGGCCAAATCGAGCGACATCCGCGGAATGAGCGTACGCTTGACAAATGCGGCGGCGGTATCGATGCCGCCGTCAAGGTAAAGCGCGGCGACGATGGCCTCGTAGACGTTCTCGAGCGCCGAATGGAGCCCGCGCTTGCCCGTCCCCGTTTCGGAAGAGCCGAACACGATGACATCGGAGAACCCAAGGCCCGAGGCGACGTCGGACAGGCTGGTCCCGGAAACCAGCGCGACCTTGATACGCGTCAGCCCGCCTTCGTCAAGATCATGGAATTCGTCGAACGCGATGGAGGCGACGATGGCCCCGAGCACCGAATCGCCGAGGAACTCCAGTCGCTCATAGGAAAAACGGACCGAGCGGCCCTCGGTTGCCGACGGATGGGTTATCGCAGACAGCAGCAGCTGCTTGTTGGTGAATTCGTAGCCAAGTATTTCCTCGGCGCGTTCGAGCTTGCGCTCCTGTTCCTCAGTCAAGTTCATGAATGCCCTCGATATCGCATACGTATATCTTCACAACGGCCCGCCCGGCGCGCTCGCCTCGCGCAAAACGGTCCATCCCCGATGCTAGATTGTATCCGACAACCCGCTTCCCGTGACGGTTTGCTCGATTATTTCAGAAACCCCTTGCGATACGATCTTCTGGGTCATGAGCACGCCGTTTTCGATAGCCGTGGCATTCGAGGAACCGTGTCCGACGAGGCATGCGCCCTTCACGCCGAGAAGCGGGGCGCCGCCGTAGGCATCGGCCGAAAGACGTCCCTTCATCTCCTTCAGGTTGCCCTTGACGGCTAGGGCCCCGAGCTTGGATACGGTGGAAGCCGTCATGGCATCCTTGATGGCGCCGAACAGGACCTTCGAGGTGCCTTCGATGGTCTTAAGCGTGACGTTTCCGGTGAATCCGTCGGTGACGACGACCTCGTACGCGGCTCCGAGGACGTCGCGCCCCTCTGCGTTGCCGGCGAAATTGGAAAGCCTCTTGCGCATAAGCTTGTTGGTTTCCTGCGCGAACTTGCTTCCCTTCGTGTCCTCCTCGCCGATGTTGAGAAGCGCGGTGCGCGGGTTGTCATACCCGAGGATTTTGTTCGCGTAAATGCTGGCCATCTGCGCGAACTGCACCAGGTATTCAGGCTTGCAATCGGCGTTCGCCCCGACATCTGCCAGCACGATCGGGCGGACGGGGGAAGGCACGACGGTGGCCAGGCAAGGACGCGAGATGCCCTTGATGCGGCCCATGATCAACGTTGCGGCTGCAAGGCAGGCGCCCGTCGAGCCAGCCGAGAAGAACCCGTCGGCGCGGCCTTCCTTTACCAGTCGGCAACCGACCACGATCGAGGAATCCTTCTTCTTGCGAACCGCCTGCGCAGGATGCTCGGCCATATCGATGACCTCGGTCGCAACCTCCGCCCGGCAACGTTCATGTGTCGCGCAGAACGGCTCGACGACCGCCTTCGGGCCGCACAAGATGACGTTGAGCACATCGCTTTTCTCCAGCGCAGCCGCAACGCCGGCAAGAACGACGTCGGGCGCGTGATCGCCGCCCATGGCGTCAACGGCTATCGTGATGGTGCCTTCCATGATCCCCTGCTTTCAATCATTTCCCGAAACGAGAAAAGCCTCTCCGCCGCAAGCGGCCGGAGAGGCTTTGATAACGAACTCGAAATGGAGATTACTCCGTCTCGATGACCTCACGGTTCTTGTAGAAGCCGCAGTTCGGGCACACGCGATGCGGAAGCTTCGCTTCGCCGCACTGCGGGCAAACCGAACGGGAGGGAGCAGCGATCTTGTCGTTAGCGCTGCGACGGGAATGAGTGCGGGCGCGGCCCATTTTCTGTTTAGGTACTGCCATGATGTTCTCCTTGCATTATTGTCGGGCGCCCACGCGCTCGCAATTACTGTGTAAACACGCGAGGTGGTACTTTATCAAATCCGGAAGACGAATGCAAGCAGAGCTTTCGATGGGGCCGCATTCGACATGGAGCGTTCACAACATCCTCAGAAATCAACGGGCGGCATCCCTGATCGAATCACCCGATGCAAAGCAGCGCACGGTTATAAAGCTGACCCGATCGCGCACCGATCATTCGTCGAGCTTGAGATCTTTCAAGGCGGCGAAGGGGCTGATGCGGCCATCGCTCATGCGCGGGAGCTCTTCTTCCGCATCGGAGGTGCACGTGCACGGCTCGTAATTGAGATTGGCCCCGCAACCTGCGCACAGGCCCTTGCAATCGTCGTCGCACAGCGGGATCAACGGCGTGTCGACGAGCAGCGCCGCGACGATCAGCGGCTCGAGGTCGATCCTATGGTCGGCGGGAAGAACCTCGAATTCGTCGTCGTCCATGTCCTCGGGACGCTCGGAGCCCTCCGACAGCAGATAGTAGCCCTCAAGCTCGCCCATAAGATCAAGGGGGAACTCGTCGAGGCAGCGGGCGCATTGCGTCCGCGCATGAGCTGACGCCTTCCCCATCACGAGAAGGGCATCACCGGTATTGGTGATGGTGGCGCTCCAGGATACAGGCTCGTCGAAGCGATAGACGTCCGGACCCGCATCAAGGGCATCCAGCTTTAATTCACCGCTAAAAGAGGAGCTCTCCGCGACGACGAAGAGCTCCGGCGGTACCTCGAATACGACGGGATCCACTTAGCGAACCACCGTGGAATTGGCGTTCAGGCGCTCACGGCAACGGCGCACGGAGGTCAGAAGCGTGTCAAGGCTTTGCTCGACATGACCGAACACCTCATCCGCATAGTCCTCAGCACCCGCACGCGTCTGGCGCTCGAGTTCGCGCGCATCGGCGAGAAGCTGGTCTGCCTGTTGCTGGGAGATGCGAACGATTTCCTGCTCGGAGGCGATGGTGATGGCCTGGCTCTGGGCATCCTCGATCATGCGATTAGCTTCGGCCTCGGCATCGTCGATCAAGCTCTGGCGCTCGCGCACGATCTGGCGCGACTGGGAGAACTCGCTCGGGAACGTATCGCGAATCTCATCCATGATTTCGAACGCAGCGGAGATATCGACCTGACGCAGGTTCGTCTTGCCGAATACCGGCTTAGAGTCTTCAAGCAGGATTGAGAGCTCTTCCAAAAGCCCCAAGACCCCAGTTTCGTCCATGATGTTCCTTCCACCTGAAAATGCTACGTTTAAGGTTCATTTTTTGGCGTGCTAGCGCGACGGTGCGTCAAGCATCTTGGAGATGATAGCATGTTTGCGCTGGACGTTGCCCTGCATACAAAGCAAGCACACACGAAGCCGCCGCGCCCGAACGCAAGGGATCGCGGGATGCGCGCCTTCCCTACGCGCCGTGAAGCTTGCGCTTGAGCGCTTCGTTGACGCACTCGGGAACGAACTGCGACACGTCGCCGTCCATGGCCGAGATCTCGCGCACGATAGAGCTCGACAGATACATGAACTGGGGCGGAGACATGATGAACAGCGTCTCGATCTCGGGTGAGAGCTGGTAGTTCATGGCCGTCATCTGGAATTCGTACTCGAAGTCGGTGATAGCGCGCAGCCCCTTGACCACGAAGGTGGCCTCGACCTCGTGGGCGAAGTCGACCAAAAGTCCCTCGAAGGATTCGACGCGCACGTTGGGGATGCCGGATGTGGCCTCGCGAACGAGCTCGACGCGCTCCTCAAGCGTGAAAAGCGGATTCTTCTTATTCGATTTCGCCACAGCGACCACGACCTCGTCGACAAGCTGCGAAGCGCGGGTGATGACATCGAGATGCCCGCTCGTTATCGGGTCGAACGTCCCCGGGGTCAGTGCACGTTTCATCGGTAATGCTTCCCTTTTCGTAAATCGTATCGAATCGTGTAAGGTGAAATGCATATCTGGGAGCCATCAGACCAGCTGAGGGGTCATCAGGCGACGCCAAGCACATCCACGACAGTATCGCCGTACTTCTTGCGCTGCGCAAGACGAAATCCGTGCTCGGGCGCTTCGGCATCGTGGGCGTCACTGTCCTCGATGGCATGCTCGTAGACCACCAGCGCATCACCGGAGAGCACGCCGCGCGAGAGCATCCCGGCAAGCATATCGTAAACCGCAGAAGCCTCGTAGGCGTAGGGAGGGTCAAGGAACACCAGGTCGAACGGCGGGCGCGAGAACATAGGCGGCCGCTCCATGACGTCGGCGCGGTTCAGCGTCGCCGCACGGGCATCCAAGCCGAGCTTCCCGGCGTTTCTCGAAAGCGTCTTGAACGCCTTCGGGTCGCGCTCGTAGAAGATCGCGCGCGCGGCTCCGCGCGAGAGGGCCTCGAACCCAAGCGCCCCCGATCCGGCGAACGCATCGAGCACCTGCGCCCCCTCGAAGGTTCCCCGTGCGCTGAAAATACTGCTCATGAGCGATTCACGGACGCGGTCGGTCGTCGGGCGGGTGCCCTGCCCCGTCGGGGCGTCGAATGTGCGCCCGCGAAGGCTGCCTGCGATGATTCTCATGTCTAACCCCGTCTTTCCTTCGTTTTCGATTCGAATGCGCGGCGCATCTCGGTGGCGAGGGCCTGATTCGCCGGGCTTTCAAGCTCAGGATCCGACTCCAATATGGCGGCCGCGTCGGCATGCGCTGCCTCGATGATCTTCGAATCCCGCACGATATTGACGAGCTTGAGCACCGAGGCGCCGTGCTGCCGGTTTCCCAGGATGTCGCCCTCCCGGCGCAGCGACAGATCGTAACGCGCGAGCTCGAAGCCGTCATCGGTCTTCTCCATGGCGCGAAGGCGATCGATCGACGAAGGGGCCTTCGAGGTGGAAACGAGGAACACCTGTGCGCTCGCCTCGCCGCGCCCGACGCGCCCGCGCAGCTGATGGAGCTGCGAGAGACCGAATCGGTCGGCATCTTGAACGATCATCACGGTGGCGTTGGGAACGTCGACGCCGACCTCGATGACCGTCGTCGCAACGAGCACCTGGGTCTCATTTGCCCGAAAACGCTCCATCACCTGGTCTTTCTCGTTACTTTTCATGCGACCATGAAGCAGTTCCACCTGCCAATCGGCAAAGACGCTCGCCTGAAGGAACTCGGCCTCCTTCGTTGCCGCCGCCACGTCATCGCCGGCGAGATCGGCATCCGACTCGATGCTGATGGCGGCATATTCGAAAGCCTCCTCGTCGACGGCCCGCGCGCGCCCTCCCCCGCGCACATCCCGCGCGTCGCCATCTTGCCCGATAAGCGGGCAGACGACGTAAACCTGCTCGCCACGGCTGAGCGCTTCGCGTGCCGCGTCGTAGGCGATGCCCTGATCGGACTTGTGCACCACGCGCGTCTCGCGCTTCGCCAGCGCATGCGGGCGATGCTTGATATAGGAAAGCGTCATGTCGCCGTACACCGCAAGCGCGAGGGTGCGCGGAATGGGCGTCGCCGTCAGAAAGAGCGCATCGGGCGCCCCACCTTTCGAAAGCAGGCTGTTGCGCTGCTCAACGCCGAAGCGCTGCTGCTCGTCGATGACGGCGAGGGATAGATCCCTGAAGACGACATCGTCCTCGAGTATGGCATGGGTGCCGATGAGCACCGATAGCTCCCCTGACGCAAGATCGGTCAGCAGCGCCTGACGCTGCGAGGCCGGCGTCGATCCGGTGAGAAGTCCCCACGAAATGCCCAGGGGATCGAAGATGCCGCCGAGGCTTTCGGCATGCTGGCGCGCAAGCACTTCGGTCGGCGCGAGCAGCGCGGCCTGCGTCCCCGTATCAGCCACGCTTGCCAGGGCAAAGGCCGCGACGGCGGTTTTGCCCGTGCCGACATCCCCGAGCAGCATATGGTTCATCACCTTGGGATTGGCCATGTGGGCGAGGATGTCGTCACGCGCCGCGGCCTGCTCTCCGGTGAGCGTGAACGGGAGCACCGCCTCGACGCCCGCGCAGCAAGGGCCGTCCGTCACATGCGCGACGGGAACGCGCCCGCTCTCGCGGCCACGGGCCTCGCTCATGAGCATAAGCTCGAGCAGCAACAGCTCTTCGTAGACGAGCCGGCGGCGCGCTTGGGCGGCCTCGTCGGCGGTGTGGGGGAAATGGATGCAGCGCAGGGCAAGGTTGCGGGACATGAGCCGGTAGCGGATGCGCAGCTCGAGCGGCAGCGGATCGAAGGAGCCCGCCACCAGGTCGAGGGCATTGCCGACCAAACGACGCATCCACGCAGGGGATATCTTCTCGCAAGCCGGATGCACGGGAATGATCATGCCGTGGGCCTGCGCGCCCGCTTCGAGAACCTCCAAATAGGGGTTCGTCATGCGCTTGAATCCGTAGTTGAACTCAACCTTCCCGGCGACGGCCACGGACATCTGCGGCTTCAGCTGATCCTTCAGCCACGGCTGACGAAAGCAGGTGACCATGAGCGCGCCCGTCTCGTCAACGACGGTGATCTCGACAAGGCTGAGATTCGGCCGCGGGCGCTTAAGCTCGACCTTATGAACAACGCCCTGCACGGTGCAGGACTGCCCGATATGCGCCTCGGCAACGCGCAGGCGGCAAGAGAGGTCGACATAGCGGCGCGGATAGTGCGTCACCAGGTCGCGCACACTTTTCACGCCGAGCTTGGAAAGCGCGCCGGCGCGGGCGGGACTGACCCCCGAAACGCGCGTGACCGGCTCGTCAAGCGCTAGAGTTGCTGCCAAACGGTCGGTCACGATGCGAAACGATTCTCCGTGCTCGGTTTACTCGACCGAGAAAACGACCGGGTAAAGAGGTTGCTCCCCGCGGTGCGCGTCGATCTCGAGATCTTCGTAGGCCTGCTCGATACGGCTTTGCAGCGCCGCGAAATCGTCGTCGGAGAGGTCTGCGCCGGCAAGCAGCGTGCAAGTGTCGGCGTCTTCGGCTCCCATATGCTCGAGCAGATCCATCACGACGTCGGCAACGCTCTTGCCAACCGCCTCGATAGCGCCGCCGGAGATGCCGATGACATCGCCGTCGCTGATGGGGTTGCCGGCCGCATCTTTGGAGTCTTTGATGGCGGTGGTCACCTCGCCGCACTTCACGTCCTCGAAGGCCTCGATCATCGATGCGACGTTTTCCTCGAGGGAGGCCGTCGCGTCGACGCCGAACATGGCCGCAAACGCCTGCGGAACCGCCTTGGTGGGGACGACGCCGCACGGGATGTCCGCAAGCTCGCAGGCGGATTGCGCCGCCATGATGATGTTCTTGTTGTTGGGGAGGAAGATGACGGCGTCCGCATTGACCGACGACGCGGCGTCGAGCAGGTCCTTCGTGGAGGGGTTCATGGTCTGACCGCCCGAGACGACGACGTCGACGCCGAGGGATTCCAGGATTTTCGCCATGCCCTCGCCCGCCGCGACCGCGACGAAGCCGAGCGGCTTGCGCTCGCCCTTCTCCTCCTCGATGAGCTTTTCGGTGCGCTCGGCCGACTGAAGCTTCATGTTGTGGATGAAGACCTCGGATATCTGGCCGTGCTCGAGGAAGTACGCCAGCACCTTATCCGGCGTATTGGAATGGACGTGCACTTTGAACTTCGGGTTCTCGCCGACGCACAGCTCGCAGTCGCCCATGGTCGCCAGGAAATCCAGCGCCTCGTTGCGGTCGAGGGTGTCGGAGTCGACGAGGAACTCGTTGCAGTAGGTGTAAGTGCTGCCCTCCCAGTCATTGATCTGCTCGATCTCGACCTTCGGCGCGGTGGCGCGGGCAAAGGCCAGCTCGTCGACAAGCGGGCCCTGCTTGCCCGTCAAGGCGGCGACGAAGGCGTCGATGAGGATGGCGAGACCGTATCCGCCGGAGTCGACGACGCCGTTTTCCTTCAAGACGGGGAGAAGCTCGGGCGTGCGCTGCACGGAGGCGTAGGCCTCTTCGACGACGTAGCCGAGCGCATCGTCGACGGAAAGCTTCTTCTTGCGCGCATGCTTCGCGGCACCTGCCGCATCCTTCAAAACGGTGAGGATGGTGCCCTCGACCGGCTTGCGCACCGCGCAGAAGGCGACCTCCTGGGCCTTCGCGAGCGCGGACTCGATGGCGGCCGTGTCGAATTGGTCATGATCGGCCACGCCCTCGCACAGGCCGCGGAGGATTTGCGAGGTGATGACGCCCGAATTGCCGCGGGCCCCCATGAGCGCGCCGGTCGTGATCGCCTTGCGTATCTCGGCGTCGGTCGACCCGATGGGCAGCTTCGCCAAGTTCGCCACGACCGATTCGACCGTAAGCGACATGTTCGTGCCGGTGTCGCCGTCGGGCACGGGGAAAACGTTCAGGCGGTTGACCTCGTCCTTGCGATCGCTCAGGTTCTTGCTTGCGGCGGCGATGGCGTTGACCAGATCGTTGGCGGTATAGGTATCAGACATTGAAATGATTCTCCTTCGATTGCAGCGGCGGCATGCCGCAAGAAAAAGCTACTTGCGGACCTTGACGCCCTGCACATGCACCTCGACGCCGTCAAGCGGGACGCGGGCATATTCCCTCAGGACGAAGCTGACCTGATCGACGAGGTTCTGCGATACGGTGTTGATGTTGGTGCCGTACTCGATAACGACGTAGAGCGCGACATGAACACCGGCATCGGTGGCGGTAACGACGATGCCGCGGCGCAGGCGGGAGGCGGGAAGGATCTTCGCCACGCCGTCCGCGACGGAAGGAGCCGTCATCCCGACGACGCCGTAGCACTCCAGCGCAGCATTGCCGACCATGTCGGCGAGAACATCGTTGGCAACGTGAAGGTTGCCCGGAATGGATTGAGTCATGGCGTTCCTTTCTGGCATGCACGCTTGTGCACTCAACGCGTATCCTATGAGTATAGCGCATCGGCGCGAACCGCCGCCGGGCACCTCCCGTGCAAGATGTGCATACTACACGAAAAATTCTTGTACGGCCTCATATGCTTGTGCTATAGTAATTGGGCTTTTTGCAAAGTTCGGCGATGGTCGCCGACGCTACAACCTAGATACATGGAGTGATGACAATGTCTAAGATTTGCGAAGTTTGCGGTAAGGCTCCCGTCGCTGGGCGCAGCGTCAGCCATTCCCATCGCGTGACGAACCGCTGGTTCCGCCCGAACATCCAGAAGGTCACCATCAAGGACGCCAAGGGCCGCGTGCGCAAGGCCAACATCTGCACCAAGTGCCTGAAGGCCGGCAAGGTGACGCGCGCTTAAGCTCACGGGCCGTTTCGTTTTCCAATTAAAGGAGCCTCGCTTCCTGTTGAAGCGAGGCTCCTTTTACGTTATGCATCAATCGTCGCGATTGTCGCGACGATCTGGATACGCCGCAGCTTGAGCGTACCGCATGCGAACGCCCTCTAGCGAGGGTCGAGCACGAGAAGACGCCCGCAATTCGGGCAGGTCCCGACGTTTCCGCGGGCGCGCATGTCGACGACGCGGCCGTGATCGATCGCGCCGCGGCACGCGCCGCACGTTTCGCCCTCGGCAAGCAAGGACAACGGCACGCCGCCGGTGGATTTGCCGGTGCGGTCGAAGACTTCAAGCACATCGGCTGGAACCGCTTGCGCCATCTGCTCGCGCTCGGCGCGGATGGCGGCCACTTGGCCTTTGAGCTTGCCGCCTTCCGCGACGAACACCTCGGTCGCAGCGGATTCCTGCGCATCGAGATCGCCGAGAGCTGCCGCGATCTGGGTCTTGATCGCATTGATTTTGGTGATCTCGGCATCGGCGGCCGACATCTCGCCCTCCAGGGTCTCACGGCGCCGGCTCAAACCCGATAGCTCCTTCGTGCGCGCCTGCACGCTGCGAAAATCGCCTTTGACGTCATCGATCTCGGCCTGGATTTTCGCCTGTTTCTGCGCAAGGTCATCGTCTTCCGCCGTCAATTTCGCCAACTTCTCGTCAGCCTTCCCGAGCAACGCGCTTACCTGGTCGTCCTTCTCCTGGATCTTGCGGCGTTTCGCGCGGGCCTCGAGGATGACCTTGCGTTGCGGCAAGGCCTCGAGTTCCTTTTCGGTGCGCCGTGCCTGCACATCAAGCTGCTGCATGCGCAGCAAGGTTGCTAAAACATCCGATTCGATATGCATGTTCATCCTTTGCTCGCGATGGTTGGGACGTCTGGCGCAAAGCCGGATTCGCCCTGATTATACCCGTATGCTTTCCGGGTAGGACCACCTCTCATGCTGCCCCACGATTATCACACCCGCCGCGTCGGCCCCCACATCGCAGGCCGCTCGCGCCAAAACATTGGCGAAGGGAAGCTCGGAGACGTCATGACCGAGTTCGATGACGGCCAAGCCGGCAGCGGAGAGGTCGAGCGCCTCGTGGTATTTCACCTCGCCGGCGATGAGGCAATCGGCATGGGCGGCCAAGGCGCCGCGGCCGGTCGATCCGGCGGAGCCGGTGCAGGTGACCACAGACGAAAGCGTCTTACCCGCATCCCCCCACACGCGCGGCATGCGGCCAAACACGCTGGTGCAGCGCGCGGCCAACTGCGAAAGCGTGAGGGCGTCCCCCTCGAACGCGCATAGCTGGCCGTAGCCCTTGCCGGGCTTGCCCGCAAGCTCATCGACAACCTTAATGAGCTTCAAGCCGAGCATCCCGGGCAGCATTTGCTGAGCCTCGAGAGACACATCGAGCGCGGTATGGAAATTCATGAGCGCGACGCCGAGCTCGATGGCTCGATACACGCCGGCGCCGGGGTTGAGGGCAACCGACGATGCCGGGGCGAACGAGGTCGGCGGATCGAGAAATGCCGGATGATGCGTCAGCAGGACGTTCGCGCCCGCGCCGGCCGCCGCCTCGATGGCGTCGATGGTCGGATCAAGCGCGCAGGCGACTCCGGTGACCGTTTTCGACCGGTCGCCGACGAGCATACCCGTTCGATCCCAGCTTTCGGCATCCTCGGCCGGGAAGCGCGCAAGCAACGCCCGCTCAAGCGCCCCTATGTTCAAAGGGGCGCCGGCCGCCGAGAGCGTCCCGCGCGCGACGCGGGCGAGCCCGCCTTCCCGGGCGTCGCCCTCCTCCGAAGCTGCCTCCGCACCTGTTGGCGCTTCCCTGTTCTCGTAATCCATCGTCTGAGCACCTCTTTCTTTATTGAATGGGAACCTCCCGGCGATCGCCGTCGGGGGTCGGAACCGTCACGCACCGATAACCTGCATCCCAAAGCACCTGGTACCCCTCGCGGATGTTGCGCACGACCACCGCGGGATCATGCGCATCGGAGCCGATAGTGCACGGGATGTTCGCCCGGCAGAACGTGCGCAGCATCTCAGGCGCGGGGAACATCTCGGCGCAGGGATAAGTTGCCCCCGAAGTGTTCAACTCGACCATGCGACCGCATGATGAGACCGCCTCCGCGCATGCGTCGTAGGTGGACGCGAGGTCGAACGAGGGTCGATAGCCGAACTTCTTCACCAGATCGGGATGGGCCATCACGGTGAAGGGGGCCGATGCGCAGCTTGCGGCCTCGCACCAGATCTCGAAGTAGCGCCGCCACACGGCATCGACGCCGACATCATGCCAATGCTGCTCCTCAGCGGGATCGTCGAAGGCCCACATATCGACGAAATGCACGCTGCCGAGCACGATCCCGTAAGGGGAAAAATCGCAGGAGGCGAGATCGCGATCCTCGGCATCGCCGAGCCAATCAACCTCGCATCCGGGGATGACCTGCATGTTTGGATAGTTTCTATCCGCCATGGCGATGTCGGCGAGATATGCGGGGACCTTATCCCATGCCATCGAGATCTCGTTGGTGGGATCCATTTCCCGCGATAAGGGGAAATGCTCAGTCACGGCCAGCGTCGTCACGCCCGCGGCCGCCGCGGCGGCCGCCAGTTCGGCCACGCTGCCATGCCCATGCCCGGTGTAGTTCGTATGCGTATGCGCGGTGATGAGCTCCATAAAACACGCCGCCTTTCGAGTACCTAGTATACAACCCCGAAGAAAAACAAGGCCGCCCGCAGGCGGCCGAAACTCACTGCCAGTCAAGCACCGGGCCGATAGCCTCGATGAACGCATCGATGTCGGCCTCGGTGGTGTAGCGCCCCATCGAGACGCGCAGCGCCCCTTGCGCCGCATCGGCATCGATGCCGATCGCCTTGAGCACATGCGAGGGCTCGAGCGAATGCGACGAGCAGGCCGAACCTCCCGAAACCCCGAACCCGCGCATGTCGAAGCGCAGGATGAGGGTCTCGCTTTCGAGATCGTCGACGAGCACATGAACGATGTTGGGGAGGAAGTCGTCGCTTCCAGGTTCGACGGATACCGTGGCCGTAACGCCCGGCGTGCGCGCGAGAGCCCCGTAGAGCTTGTCGCGCAGCGCGCGAAGACGATCGCGCTCGGCGGGCTGCAAACCGCATGCCGCCTCGATCGCCGCCGCGAAGGCGACCGCCCCGGCAACATTTTGCGTCCCGGAGCGCCTTCCCGCCTCCTGGCCTCCCCCGAGCAGATACGCCTCGAACGGGGTGCGCGATTTCAGGTAGAGCGCGCCTATGCCCTTGGGAGCGCCGATCTTGTGACCCGAGAACGACGCCGCGTCGCAGCCCCATGCGCGCACGTCGACGGGGACCTTCCCGAGAGCTTGCGTCGCATCGGTGTGGAACAGCGCGCCGTGAGCATGGGCGATCTTTGCGAGATCAAAAACGGGCTGCACGCTTCCCACCTCGGAATTCGCCGCCATGATGCTGACAAGGACCGTATCGGCGCCGCAGACGGCCTCAAGGGCGTCGGCCGTGATGAAGCCTTGCGCGTTCGGGGCGACGCGCACGACGTCGAAGCCCTCGGCGGCAAGCCGTTTCGCGGGAGCTAAGACCGCATCGTGCTCGATCGCGGAGACGACCACGCGCGGCGCGAACTCCCCCGCACCCGAACGCTTTCGCGCGTCGCGGGCGGCATGCGCGAGGCCGATAAGCGCCGCGTTATCGGCCTCGGTGGCACCGCTGGTCAGAATGATCTCGTCGGGACGCGAAGCGCAAAGCGCGCGGGCGATCGAGCGACGAGCATCCTCGAGCGCCGAGAAGGCCGCACGCCCCGGGCTGTGCAAGCTGTTCGCATTCCCGCCGCTGACGACGCCGGCTCGACCGAACGACTCGAAGGGGGCTAAGGCGCGAGCGGCCTCCTCGCACAGAGGGGCGGTCGCGGCATAGTCGAGGTACACATAATCGTCAGGGATCTTCACCGCCATCGACCTTAGGCCTCCTTCCCGGAAAAGCCGACCAAGGCCCCGGGCGCGCCCGCTCCCGATGCGATCGCGGAACGGCGGGCAAGCTCGGCCGCCTCGGTCACCTGCGCGATAGCCGCTGCCGGGTCGGCGGCGGCGCACACGGCCGATCCACACACGAGCACATCGGCGCCGGCGGCCGCGACGAGCGGGGCCGTCGAGGTCCCGATGCCCCCGTCGACCTCGATCAAGGGGCTCGCCCCGACCGCGCGCGCGAGCTCGACGACGCGCGCCACCTTGCGATCCGACCCTTCGATGTAGCTTTGGCCGGAAAAACCCGGCTCGACGCTCATGACCAGGACCATGTCAAGATCGGCCATCACCGGGGCGAGCACCTCGACCGGCGTTTTCGGCTTCACCGACGCGCAAGCCAGGGCGCCTGCCGCATGGATACGCTCGACAGCGCGCTCGAGCTGCCAGCCGGGGCACGCTTCGGCATGCACGGTCACGATATCGGAGCCAGCCTCCAAGAACCAATCGAGCTGCTCGAGCGGGTTCGAGATCATCAGATGCACGTCCAGCGGCAGCTTCGTCACCTTTTTCAGCTGCTTGACATGCGGAACCCCGATGGTCAGGTTGGGCACGAAATGGCCATCCATGACGTCGACGTGGACGTATCCCGCCCCACCCTGCTCGATAACGTGGATATCGCGCTCGAGGTTCATGAAGTCCGCCGACAGAATCGACGGAGCTATTTTCACCGGCTGGAACACCTTGCGCCCCCCCTTTCACGGCCGCATTGCGGCGCCTTGCTTATCGAAGAGCATTCTAACGCCAGGGGCCTTCGATAAGCGCCATCGCGTTGAAGGCTGCAAGAAACCAAAAGAATCACGACCCAAGGAACGTATACTGTTGATAAGCAGAAGGGACGGTGCTCGATGGATACGACAGGACCGGTGCATTACATCTACTTCACGCCGGCAGGCCCGGTGACCATCGAAGCGCGCCCGGATGCGCTCACGCGCGTGGTGCTCGGGCGGCAAACGCTCTCCGGCCCGTGCCGGCCGAACGCGCTCACCAACAGCGCGGCGACACAAATCCAGGAATACCTCGCGGGCAAACGAAAGCACTTTGAAATAGCCTACCGCGCATCCGGCAGCTTATTTCAAAGGAAGGTTTGGGAAGCCCTCGCGAACATCCCCTACGCGCACACGGCGACGGCTGCCGAGGTGGCGCGAGCGATCGGCCACGCAGGTGCCAACCGAGCCGTCGGGGCCGCGGCGCGTGCGAACCCGCTCGCGATCATCGTGCCCGATCATCGGCTGGTGCGCGCAGACGGCAGCGCATGGGGCGACGGAAAGCAGGCGCGCGTGCGCACGGCGCTGCTGAAGCTGGAACAGGATCGCGCGAAGTAGGCCGCCAACGAGGGCGACCGGGGGCAACAACCACATGCTCACCCGTAAGAAGAAGGTCGCGCACGAATCCCCGTGCGCGAATATGAAGAGAACGTGACGGCATGACGAAATTCTCCATACCCATCATCACCGCAGTGGCGCTGTTCCCCTTTATCGCCCTTTTGATCACCGTGCCGTTCATGGTGCTTAAATACCGCAAGATCGGCAGCGTCCCCTTCCTTCATGCGCTCGTCGTCTACTCCTTCGTTTTCTACCTCATGTGCGCCTACTTCCTCGTGCTCCTGCCCCTGCCCGCCGATCGCGGCGCATATACCGCATACGCGATCACGCCCCAGCTCGTGCCCTTCGCGTTCGTCCGGGGCTTTCTCGCGAGCAGCACGTTCTCCGCGAGCGATCCGTCAACCTGGATCACCGTCTTCACCAACCCCTACATGTACGAAGCCTTCTTCAACGTGCTTTTGCTCGCGCCGCTCGGCGCCTACCTGCGTTACTACTTTCGAAGACGCTGGTGGCAGGTGCTCATCATCGGCTTTTTGGTATCGCTTTCCTTCGAAACGACTCAGCTGACCGGCATTTGGGGGATCTACGAGCATCCCTACCGGCTCTTCGATGTGGACGACTTGATGACGAACACGCTCGGCGCGATGGTGGGCTATTGGGCATGCGGCCCTCTGATGCGTGCGCTGCCCGACCCGCGCGTCGTGGCACGGCGGGCGAAAAGGCGCGGACGGTTCGCCTCGGCGACGCGAAGGGCCCTTGCCTTCACCCTCGATCTTGCGCTCTCGCAGGTGATTGCCGCAGGGCTGTTCTCGATCGGGCGAATCGCCGCCGCCGGCGCGAGCATCGAGCCCTTCGGCATCACGCATGCGAAATTCTGGCTAAGCGAGATAATCGGGATCGGGTCGGTGTTCGTCCTGTTCGCCCTTATCACCCGAGGTCAGACCCCTGCGCAGAAGCTTCTGAAGCTCGTCATCGTCACACCGAGCGCAACGCATGCGCGCTGGTGGCAGGTGGTTGTGCGCTATGTCGCGCTTTTCGCATTGATGCTGCTTCCCCTCTGGGCATTCGGGCTCATAGCCAAGGCCGACGACCTGCCGACGACCCCGGGGGAGATGAAGGCGCTCGCGACCGGCGCCCTGGACGGGTCCGGGGCGCTGGTCGCCCTTTGGTGCGTAGGGATGGCAACCTGGGCCGCAAGCCTTGCGGTTCGCGCATGGCGAGCGCGCTATCGAGAAGAGGAGTTCCTCATGCTGAACGGGATTTTAAGCGGCACGCGCATCATGACACAGGAGAGGGTCAAGGCGGAAAAGGCCAAACGGCGCGTGCTCGACGTTGCGGACGTCGTGAAGCTCGAGCAGGCGATCGCATCGGCGGGAACGCCGCTCGATGAGTTGATGCGACGCGCCGGCACCGCCGTCGCGCAGGAGGTCAAGGCATGGGTTCCCGAACCTGCACCGGTGGTGGTGCTGTGCGGCGCCGGCAACAACGGCGGAGACGGATGGGTTTGCGCCCGCTTGCTCGCGCAGGCGGGCTGGCCGGTCACGGTGGTGACGCCGCGGGAGGCGGCGGAGATCAAGGCGTGGCCGGCGTGCGACGAGGCTCAAGCCACCTGCACCGCCATCGTGCAAGAAGGATTGCCCATCAAGCGGCTGATCGACCCGGACCCTAAAACCCTTGCAGCCGATCTCGCCGAGGCCGCGGCCATCGTCGACGCTCTGCTCGGGACGGGTTTCTCCGGCACGGCGGTCAAAGAACCCTTTGCAACCTGGATAAAGCTGGCGAACGCGCGCCGGTTTGCCGGGGCCGACGGGATGCTTCAGGCTCTGGCGAAGCACGTTGCAAGCATGCATGGGCAGCCGCCGGCGCCAGACAGGGCGAAATCGCTGCCTGGCGCCGCCAGGGCGAAGGACGCTCCCTTCGCCCTGGCAGTCGACGCGCCCAGCGGCCTATCGGCACAGACGGGCGTCGCGGCGCAGCCCTGCTTTCAAGCGGACGAGACGGTCACGATGCTCTCGCTCAAGCCCGGATTGCTCGAAGCGCGCGCGAAACCGTATACCGGCCCCATCGAGCTTGCGGAGCTTGCAAGCGACGACGAGATCCCCGAAAGCGCGAAGGCGAATGATGCGTAAGCGCCTTGAGGGCATCCGTCGCCCGCGCCGGGCGACTGGCTACCTGGCCGGATAGTGATCGCCCGGCTGGACGGGCAGAAGATGGCCGGCAAGGACGCAGGCCGCCCCGGAAAGGCGCGGCCCCTGCGCGCAGATCGCCCTTTCGCCCGACCCTACGATGCGGACCGCGGCGCGTGCATATCCTTCAGGAATCTTGCCACCGGGCCGAACAGGGTATCACCCTCCTCCAGCTTGAAATGCTTGAGCGGCAACTGCAGCTTGCGCTTGTCCGCCAGATAGCGCCCGCCGCTTCGACGCAACGGCGTCATCTTGTCGCGCGGGATATCGATCGGCTCAACCACCAGCTTGCCCGCCACCACCGAAACCGTCTTGATATGGTGCTCGTTCGCGAACGCCTTGATGCGCGCTTTCTCGAACAGGTTCCCGGCAGCCGGCGGCATATCCGGCCGCTTTGCGCGCAAGTCCTCGTAAATATCCTCGACGGAGGCAAGCGTCGACGCGCTCGCGATCTTGCGATACCACAGCACGCGCTCATCGGCGTCGGGCACGTAATCCTCGGGCAGATACGTATGGCCCGGCAGGTTGACGGTGATGTCGGAAAGCGCAGCAGGCAAACCGTCGGCCACCTCGCCCCCTTCGCGCGTGGCGGCAACCGCCGCCCCGAGCATCTGCGCGAACAGATCGAAACCGACCGCCGACATGTTCCCCGACTGCTCGGCACCCATGATGGAGCCGGCACCGCGGATCTCAAGGTCGCGCATCGCGATGCGCATGCCGCTGCCTAAATCGGTATGCTCGTCAAGCGCCGTGAGCCTTGCCTGCGCCTCCTCGGTAAGGTTGACCTTCTCAGGGAACATGAAGAAGGCGTACGCCTGCGTCGACGATCGCCCGACGCGCCCTTTGAGCTGGTACATCTGGGCCAAGCCCAAACGCTGCGAATCCTCGATGATGAGCGTGTTGGTGTGCGGGTTGTCGATACCCGACTCGATGATGGTCGTCGCCACCAGCACGTCGATCTGCCCGGCGGAAAACTCCTCCATCACGCGCTCGAGGCTGTCGCGATCCATCTGCCCGTGCGCCACGCCGACGCGCGCCTCGCCGGCGGCCGCCTGCACGCGACGTGCCGCCTCGTCTATCGAGCGCACCCGGTTCGACACGTAATACACCTGCCCGTCGCGCGCCAGTTCGCGCCTGATCGCCGCGCTCACCAAGTCGGGGTCCCACTCCCCCACATGCACCTCAACCGGGCGGCGCTCATCGGGGGGCGTCAGGATAAGGCTCATGTCGCGCACGCCCGACAGCGACATCTGCATCGTGCGCGGGATCGGCGTCGCCGAAAGGGTCAGAACATCGATCGATTCGCGCAGGTTCTTCATCTGCTCCTTGTGCCCCACGCCGAAACGCTGCTCCTCGTCGATGACCACGAGGCCCAGATCGTGCGGATTCACATCGCGTGAAAGCAGCCGATGCGTGCCGACGAGCACGTTCACGCTCCCATCGGCGAACCCCGCAAGCGCCCGGGCCTGCTGCTCGGGCGTGCGGAAGCGCGAAAGCACCTCGACCTCGACGCCGAACGGCTCGAAACGGTCCTTGAAGTTCGAATAATGCTGCTGGGCCAAGATGGTCGTGGGGCACAGCACCATCACCTGCTTGCCATACTGCGTCGCCAGAAACGCCGCGCGCAGGGCCACCTCCGTTTTGCCGAAGCCGACATCCCCGCACACGAGCCGATCCATCGGCTTCGGAGAGCGCATATCAGCCTTGACGTCGGCTATAGCAGCTAGTTGATCGGGGGTTTCCTGATACGGGAAGCTTTCCTCCATCTCTCGCTGCGCGCCCGTGTCCGCCCCGAAGGCATACCCCTGGGCGCTCGCGCGGCGCGCATACACGTCGACCAAGTCGAAAGCGAGCTTCTTCGTGGCCGCCGTGGCTTTCTTCACGGCGCGCGACCAGTCGGCCGTGTTCAAGCGCGTAAGCCTCGGGCTTGCCCCTTCCGGACCCACATAACGCGTCACGCGATCGAGCTGCTCGACGGGGACGAACAGCTTATCGCCCTCCGAATATTCCAGCAGAAGATAGTCGCGCGCCGTCCCATCGATTTCACGGCGCACCAATTCCTTGAAGTGAGCAACGCCATGCTGCGCGTGCACCACGTAGTCGCCTGGTTTGTAGGGGAAGGTGATTTCAGTGATGTCGATATGCCTCGTCGCGCGCGCGGTGGACGCCCCCTGCGTATCGGAGACGCTCACCATCGCGAGCTTCGCCTTCGGGATGATCATCCCGAGCGGTATATCGACGTCGACCACGTTGATCACCCCGCGGCGCAGCCGGCGCTTTCGCGCGCCCTCGGTTGGCGCCAGCTCGGGATTGCCCGCCGCGGCCGCAGCCTCATCGGCGGCTACCTCGTCGGCATCGAGCCATTCCTGCACCGGCAGGCTCCTATCGACGAAAGCGAGCATCATGTCGGCACGTGAGCGCCTGTTCGGCGCGCTGAACACCACCGTATACCCCTGATCTATCAGGCTTTTCAGGCGGCCGAACAGCTTATCCGGATGCCCTGCCACCTCCACGCGCTTGACCGGCAGCTCCTCGTCGACGGCGCCGCCAACGCGCATGATGGACACGTATGTGGCCCGCTGCACGTCACCGAAGGAGACCTCGGCCGGTGAGGCCACGATACCGTCAAGCGCCACATTGCTTCCGTGGGCGCGTCCGGCAAGCTCTTCCGACGCATGCATCATGTCATCGATCAGGCTGCGGGGTTCCACCAAGACCGAAAGCGCATCGCGGCGGACATAGGCTCCGAGCGTTTCGGGCTTATCGTACAAGTAGGGAAGCAGGATGTCGCTTCCCTCGAAGCGGACGCCGCCGTCGACGTTCTCAAGATGTTCGGCAACCTGGCGCAGAGCGGGATTGGACGACCCTTGCGTCGCAAGCTTCTTACGCGCACGGGCGATCCCGGACTTGCTTGCGCGAAATTCAACCACGGGGTATATCTCCATATGATCGAGCGAGGATATGGTCTGACCCGTCGAAGGCACGATGCGGCGTATCTCGTCGATCTCGTCGCCGAAGAAGTCGAGGCGAACCGGATAAGTTGAATTCCCGGGGAACACATCGATGGTGCCGCCGCGCGTGCAAAACGTCCCCGGCCCGTCAAGCTGACCGGTGTTCAGGTAGCCGCGCTCCTCAAGGGCATGCGGCAGGTCGTCGAATGCACCCACGCCCGCCTGGTCCATGCCCGGCATATCGGCGATCTCGCTTCCCGAGCAAAGCGTGAGCGGGGCGGCGGCGTAAGCTCCGGCCGGAGGCAGCGCGCGCAGCAGCGAGCGCGCCGATGCCACGACGATGCATTCACGACCGCTCTGCAGCGCCCATGCGGCCTCCATGCGCCGTGCTATCACCGACAGCTCGGCCGGCTTGCCGCACAACGGCAGGTCCGTGCGCTCGGGGTAGCGCAGCACCTTCGACTCGCCCAAGTAGCTTGCCAAACTGCGACTGAACGCGATCGCCGCATCCTCGCCGGCGACCACGGCGAGCGTCGAGCGAGGCTCTCGAGAGAAGCGGGCGGCGATCAGGAAGGGCCGTGCGCTGTTCGCCACACCGAGAGCGGCGTCCTCGCCGGCATCGAGCTTTCCCCAGAAATCGCTTAGGCACTCTGATTTTTCGAGGGTGAACGCAAGCGAATCGATAAGCATGGAAGCACCTTCCTCGATGCGGATAAGACACGAAGAGCCGCGAATCCGACATGCGGGCGCGGCATTTTCCCTGGGTCAGGATTCTATCACTGCACGAACCGTTTAAATCCACCCGAAGTGCTCGACGGCGTGCAGGATCCCATCCTCGTCGCAACGATCCGTCACGTAATCGGCCTTTGCCTTCAGGGCATCGCGAGCGTTCCCCATGGCGATAGACGTCCATTCAGGAATGAACATATTCAGGTCATTATAGCCATCGCCGAAGACAACTACATCTTTATAGGGTGCTCCTATAGCGTCGCAAAGCTTCTTGATGCCAACCGATTTATCCGTCGGCTCGCAGAAGACGCAATGCTCGTCATAACGAACATGGGGAACGGCGCCGAAATCGATATCATCATCATGACTCGGCTTGAGAGGGATGAACATCTTGTAGATGGTGGTGAGGTTATCGATCTCAAGATCGGGCACGATGACGGTCTGCGCATACCCGTCACCTGAAGCGTGCTCGAAACGATCGTTGCGACTGTAGCGAACCATACGATTCTCCGTCATAACGGCCCAGGGTATATCCTGAGCATCAAGACGCCTCAGCAGATCTTGGCAAGGCTTGCAGGGCATGCCCTCCATCCAGATCAATCGTCCATGAAGCGTGACCGAGTTCCCTCCATCGGCAACGATGGAGCGGATGCCGCAAGACTCGACGTATGCGAGCGCATTTGCCTGCAAACGCCCCGTTGCCAAGCCGACGAAATGACCGGCTGCACGCAACCGCTCGATCGCATAGCGAGTTGATTCGGGGATAACGCGCGTTAAGGGAATGGCGAGCGTGCCGTCATAATCGAAGAAGAAATAACGCTTCTGCATGGTCATGCTCCATTCAAATATAGTTCGGTGTCAAACGGTTACCAGTATAGACATACCGGACGAATACGGTAAAGGACACGGCAGAAGACGGAATACAGGAAGAAGCAGCGCTCTCTACGTCTAGGGGTATAGATATCCCCAAATCCAGCAATCTGAGGCTCTACGACCGTATCGACGGCGGAATCAATTTAGTATGCGCTCCGCACCGGTGGAAATAGATATAATCGGCAATGCAAAGGAGGCCGAACATGCCACGTGAGCTTAAAGCAGACAAGGAAAAGCGGGCGCTCGAGATAGCCGGTCGCATGAACGATCACTACCCCAAAGCCGAATGCGCGCTTCATTATTGGGGGGACCCGTTCAAGCTCACCATTGCGGTGCTGCTAAGCGCCCAAACGACGGACAAGGGCGTGAACAAGGTAACGCCCGCGCTCTGGGAGCGCTACCCCACTCCAGAAGCTCTCGCGCAAGCTCAAGTCCCCGATGTCGAGAACATCATCCGCACCATAGGCTTTTACCATTCCAAGGCCGCCAACTGCGTCAAATGCGCACGCATGGTCATAACGGATTTCGGCGGAGAGATCCCTCGCGACATGGATCAGATCCAAAAGCTGCCCGGCGTTGGAAGGAAGACAGCGAACGTCGTCCTCAACGAAGCGTTCGGCATCGTTGAGGGCATTGCGGTGGACACGCACGTCTTCCGCATAGCCCATAAACTCAAACTCGTCGGCCCATCGGCGGATACGCCGGCAAAAACCGAGGAAGCCTTGCTCAAGCTCTATCCAAAACAATACTGGGGGCCCATCAACCATCAATGGGTTCTTTTCGGAAGGCAGATCTGCATAGCCCGACGCCCGCAATGCGAAAACTGCTTCCTCAGCGATGTTTGCCCAAGCTCCGGAAGGAAATAGCGGCACCGATCTAAAGAAAGCGCCACGTGATCAGCCAACCGATGGGCGCGCAGCACTATCAAGATATACGTCTTAAAGGACTCCCAGCGATTTCAGCTGCGAAAGCCCAACTCAAGCAGCACATAAAAGGCACACGTTCTAAGTATATAGTAGTTAAATTATCTAAGAATAACGTGCAGTCCAACACCTTTCCACCCTCACGGCGCGCCTGCAAACGTTCATCCACAAGGAGGCAGCATGACCGCAATAGGCGATATCGTGGTATTCAAACACAACGTCTGCAGGATCGAGGGCAAGCGAGAGAAGTACTTCAAGGACAAGGACTACTGGGAGCTCCGCGCGATTTTCGAACGCTCGCTGAAACTCTACGTCGCCTGTGATCAAGCCACGTTGCCGAGCATGCGCCCCGTCATGGAAAAGCAGGAAGCGCTAGACCTTATCGATTCGATCGCGAACGCTGAACCGGCAAGCATCGGAGAGGGTAAAAACAAGGCCAAGGCCGGCAATCCCCGTCAAATCAAGGAAACGTACGAGGCGTATCTGAAAACCTTGTCCCCGAAAGATCTCGTCCCCATCATCAAAACATGCCACGAGCGCTCCATTGCGCGCGAGGAAAACGGGCATAAGGCAACGGCGATCGACAAGAAGTATCTTGACCTTGCCGAAGGCCTTCTTTGCGACGAACTGGCCATTTCGCTCGACATACCCCGCGACGAGATCAGGGCATTCATGCTCGAACGAATCGAAAGCGCGAAAGCGGAATAAACCGCAGCCGATAAACGCTATTTTCGAGACAAAGGGCAGCCCATACGGGCAAGCTCGCCGACAACAACATCGACCAGAAGCGGTAAAGCATCATGGACGGGAGGGGTTAAACCCACGCAAGCCTCAGCCGGTGAGGCGTTTTGAACCTGCATGCCCAAACAAAGGCCTTCGCACCGATAACCTAAAAGCGATGCCGCATCGAACAAGTCGACCAGTTTCAAATCGTGCAAGCTGGCGTTGATTCCCACATGCCGAGCCATCGCCTCGGGCGCATAGCGCAGAACGCTACCCGCAGGCTCACCCGAATCATCGACGGCGTCAACGGTGATGATGAGATCGAACTCACGGACACGGTCGATCATGGCAAGCGTCAGACAACCCAAATCGAATAACTCGACAGACGCCGGAACGTCCCAACCGGAAACAAGCTCATCATAAACGGCAGGCCCTATACCATCATCGAGCATCAACCGATTGCCCACGCACAAGACGGCAATACGCGCAGGAGCAAGATCGCCCGGAACCGCCTTATCCGAAAGAACATAATCGTGAAGTGTCTCCCCCATCGGCGGATCCTACCCTCCCAAACCAGGGCGAACAGCAATGTTGTACCAGGTTGCAAAGCAGATCATAGCAATACCGACGACAACGCAGACGACCGCCCACAGCCTCTCGCGATGCACGAACGTGATCTTCGCAACACCACGGCTATGCGCCCGATGAGCCGCATACGGTTGCGATAAGCGTGCAAACAAAACTGTCACCGCGACAAGCACGATCCCCACGATGACGGCAAGAGCGATAGCCAAAGGCGTGCGTTCGCTATATGCCGCATAGAACATGTTGTCGGCGAAAAGCCACAGCGGATAGAAGAGGATGGCCACCCATAAACCATGAGCAGGCCCCCATATGGGAGGAAGGAAAAAAGCCCCGATGCTCCATCGCGGAATGCCTTCCATGAAACGCTCCTCGGCTAGAATCTGCTCATCGGTCAACTCAGCCAATGGTCACTCCTTATGATTGGGAAAAGTAATCTGAAACGGAAAAGAATATACCCACTATACCGGAAGCAAAACCCGGAAACCACCAGCGAGCAAAGTGCACCGAAGAAGAGAAGCGCTCCAACCCGACCGCAAAGGAGCGCAGGGCGGCAATAAGCAAGGAATAGTCAGGCGCAAGGGTTAATCGGAGGCAGGCACGAGGGCGAAACGGGTGCAAGCACGAGGGCAAGAGCGAACACGAGGGCAAGTACAAGAACGGAACAAGGGTGACTGCGAACACGAGGGCAAGGCGGATGCAAGCACGAGGATGAACGCAAGCACGTGGGCGAATACGGGCACGAAAGTGAATCGGTTGGGGACACGAGAGCAAATTCACCGAAAGCCGAAAGCGCAATACCGCCCGTAAAGCATTCCGCACACCCCCACCGGAAAGCGTAAAAAGCCCGGTACCAAAAAGGCACCGGGCTCAAAAGCGATCACTCAGCTGTGATCAAACACGCTTAGTGCTTCGAGTGACCCAGGTCGTCTTCGCCGACGATAACGTGCTTGTCGGGATCGTAGACCAGGCCGCCATGCTCCTTATGGAAGAACATGAGCAGCGTCGGGGCGATGCCTTCGACATTGGCCAGATAGACATGGATGAACATGAAGCAGATGAACACGAACATCATGAAGTAGTGGATGATGCGCATGGACATCAGCCCGCCGACGGCGGCGGTGCCGGCGGCGAACAGCGGCAGATCGGCCGTGGGGACCCACAGCGCGCAGCCGGTGTAGAACATCACGATGATCAGGATCGGGATAAGCAGGTAGCTGATCTTCTGCGGAACGCCGAGCTTCGCGGACAGCGGGTGATCCTTCTTGACGAACAGGTAGTACTTGATCCATTGCGGGCCCTGATGCAGATTGTCCTTCTGCGGAAGCCACGTCTGGAAGTCGGGAACCTGCTTGCGGGTGCCGCCGGTCGGGGCCGACTTCACGATGAAGGACATGATCACGCGCACGATGCAGTTGATGAACAGCACGAAGCCGAAGAACACGTGCAGGCCGCGCGCCATGGACTCGAAGCCCCAGAAGAACGGGTAGTGGATATAGAAGCCCGTGAAGATAAGCAGAATCATCGCGATAAGGTTGATCCAGTGCGTGATGACGAACTGCATCGGATGGGCTTCACGGTAGTGTGCCAAATGCGCCATGCTACTTCACCCCCCAAGGGCTCGTCATGGTTTCGAAACGCTTGCCGGTGGCCGGCTCGGAGATATGCACCGAGCACGCCGTGCAGGGGTCGAACGAATGAACCGTGCGCAGCGCGTTGATCGGTTTCTCGATGTCGCCGACCGGCACGCCGATGAGCGCCTGCTCGAGCGGGCCGTGCTCGCCGTTTTGATTCTTCGGGGCGAGATTCCACGTGGACGGGATGATGATCTGGTAGCCCTGGATCTTGCCGCCCTTGACCGACTCGCTGTGATAGAGGGCGCCGCGCGGGGCCTCCCACATGCCGCTGCCTTCGCCATCGGAAGTTTGCGGTGCGCGGAAGTATTCGGAGTCGCCGGATTTCACGGCCTCGATCAGCTCGATAACCCAGTCCTTCATCAAACTGGCGATGTAGAGCGTCTCGATCTGGCGAATAGCCGTGCGGCCGAGCGTGGACTGGGCGATGGCGATGTTGCCGTCCTGGCCCAGCTCCTTCAAGAACGCGTCGACGTTTTCCTTGATGAAGGGCACGTTGCGCTTGTAAGCGGCCAGCACACGCGAGAGGCTGGTGGCCTCCATGGCCTTGCCGTCGTAGGTGGGGCACTTCACCCAAGAGTAGCGATCGTTGACGTCATACTCCGTGAACTCGGGCTCGGTAGTGAAGTTCGGCGCCTGGTAAACGTCGGAACCCTTGTACCAGGAATGGCCGACGAACTCGGCGATCTTCTTCTCGTCGGGCTCGGAGAGGTTGAGGTTCTCGTCGAGCACGCCGCAGGGCAGATAGCGGTTGGCCATCTTGAAGTCCTCGCGCTCGAAGACGCCCCAGGCGATGTAGCGGCCGCAGCCCTTGCCGAAGGTAAGCGCATCGGCGTAGTAGGGAGCCAACGCCAACGTGTCGGGGAGCATGGTGGCCTCGACCCAAGTGTAAAGCTCGTCGACAAGCAGCTTCAGTTCGTCGAGCTTCTGATCGGTGGGCACGAAGGCCGTGCCGCCCGGGCGGAGGGTCATGACGTGAGGCATCTTGCCGCCGAGCAGGGCGGAAATCTGCGACGCCTTGGCCTGCATGCCGAGCGCTTCAAGGTAGTGCGCAGTGCAGATGAGGTCGAGCTCGGCGGGCAGCTTGTAGCCGGTTCCGTCCTCGGCGTCGAACCAGTTGCCGCTGAAGATGGACAGCTGCCCGTTCTCGGCGAACGTGGACAGGTGCTCTTTCAACGCGGTGAAGTCGCTATTGGTGGACGTGCCGGCCGCAAGGGCGAGATCCATGGCGTCGGCAGGATTGGCCTTGAGCGCGTTGATGGGGTTGACGTAGTCAAGCGCGGCGAGGTTGTAGAACCACAGGATGTGGCTGTGCAGGAACTGCGCGCCCTCGATGAGGTTGCGGATGATGCGGGCGTTGTTGGAGATGGTGATGCCGTAGGCCTTCTCAGCCGCGATGGAAGAAGCATGCGCATGAGAGGTCGGGCAAACGCCGCAGATGCGCTGCACAATCATGGCAGCGTCCTCGGGCGTGCGGTTCTCCACGACGAGCTCGATGCCGCGGAAGCAGCCACCGGAAACCCAGGCGTCGGAAACCTTGCCGTTTTCCACTTCCATCTCAACGCGCAGGTGACCCTCGATGCGGGTTACGGGATCGATTACGGAACGCGTCATGGCCTACCTCCCTTCCTGGGTCGTGTTGGACTCTTCATGACCGGCATCCTCAGCGTAAAGCGCACGGCGCTCTTCCTCGGATAGATCGTAGGATCCGACCGACTTGTCAGGATGCTTGGCATCCCAGGCGCGCTTCTCCTCGAAGTCCGCGCCGCCGTCCATGCGCCCGGTCAGCTTCATGCCGAAGCCGTGAACCACGAGCGCTGCGGCGAGCAAGCCCGTGACACCGACCGCGATGGTGGTGGGCTGAACGTCCCAGTCGCCGATGTGCAGCGAGCGGTGACGCTTGATGAACGGGGTGTTCACCTCGACCCAGTTGTCGCCCGGATCATTGGGGTTGGCCTCGCAGCAGCCGATGCACGGGGCGCCGGCCTGCACGCACCAGCTGCGGCGGTCGTTCCACATGACGATGCCGCAGTTGGACTTCGTCTGCGGGCCGCGGCAGCCCAGAGGATAGAGGCAGTAGCCCTTCTTTTCCTCTTCGGAGCCGAACTGGTAAACGAATTCGCCGTTCTCGAAATGACCGCGACGCTCGCAGTTGTCGTGGATGGTCTGGCTGAAGATGCCTGCGGGCTTGCCCTCGCTGGTGAGGTCGAGCTCGCTGGGCTTGAGCTTCATGAGCACGACGTTAATGAGCACGCTCGTGAGCCACTCGGGGTTGGCCGGGCAGCCGGGGATGTTGACGACGGGCACGCTGATGCCGGCCTTCTTAAGGTACTGCTGAACGCCCATGGCATCGGTGGAATTGGGCTTAGCTCCCATCCAGCCGCCGTTGACGGCGCACGAGCCGAGCGCGACGACGGCGTTGGCGTTCTTCGCGGCCTCGATCAGGTGATCGGTGCCGGGCTTGCCGGCCACGCGCAGGGCGTTGCCGCCCCACTTCTCCTGAATGGCGCCCTCGTAGATAAGGATGTAGTCGCCGGCCTCGATGGTTTGCTCCTTGGCCTCTTCCATGGAATAGCCGGCGGCGGCGGACAAGGTCTCGGAGTAGTTCAGCGAGATCATATCCAAAACAACCTCACCGGCGTTCGGGGTTTGATCCTGGGCGAACGACTCGGTGCAGCCCGTGCACGAGGCGCCCTCAATCCAGATAACCGGATAGAGCTTACCCTTCGTGGCGCCGATAACCGATTGTTCGAGGGCGTCGGCAACCTGCGGAGCAGAAAGCTGCGAAATACCGGCAGCTGCTGCAACCGCGCCGCACAGGGCGACGAAGTCACGACGGGTAACCCCTCGGGCCGCAAGCGCGTTTTCAAACGCGGACGTTGTGGCCTCTCCTTCCATACGCACACCTCCTTTTAGGTGTCTCGTCTGAGCCTGGCAAAGCAGGCCCCGAATTTGAACGATGGAGGGAAGAAGCGCATCGAGAGCGCACGAACCTGAACGGCTTAGACCGCAAATATAGAAAGGCTGCCCCTGAAACAAACCTTTCAATGTTGCCGAAACCGACAACGATTCTCGTCTTAACCGTGAAGATACGCGCGATCCTGAAACTCGACGCCGATTGATGATGAGGTCGCAGACCCCCATCACCAGTCGTCTCCACTCCGGTGGTTTATCTTATCATGACCACTTTTTCGGGAAAACGGCTAAAATTGCCGTTGCGTGATTTTTTAACAATAAGAAAAGAGGACGAATCCCATGCCCCTAGACGCCACCACCTCCTTCGCCTACCTCGGCCCTGCCGGCACCTACCACGACGAGGCCGCACGGGCGTTCGCGGCGCGCCTGGGCATCGAGGATCCCGCTCTGATCGAATGCCCGTCGCTGTCGGAGGTCTTCGACTGCGTCGACCGCGGAAAATGCGAATATGGCGTTGTGGCCACGGAAAACGCACTTGAGGGGCCGGTCACGGCGACGCTCGACAACTTCGCGTTCCGCTCGAGCGCAACCATTCTGGGCGAGCATGTGCTCGACATCCATCACTGCCTGATTATGCACCCCGAGGCCACCCGCGACGACGTGAAAACCATCGCGAGCCATCCGCAGGGTCTCGCGCAATGCCGCCGTTATCTCAACGATCATATGCACGGAATCCCGACGATGACGGTATCCTCGACAGCGGACAGCGCGCGAAAGGCGGCCGTCGACAAATCGGTAGCCGGCATAGGAAACGCCTTCGCCGCACAATTATATGGTGCGCGCGTCGAGGTCGAGGGCATCGAGGACCACTACGGCAACCAAACCTCGTTCGCCTTGATCGGCCGGCAGGGGCACGCGCCGGTGCTGTCCGGCGGCATGATGAAAACCTCGCTTGCGCTATTCTTGCAGTCAGACCGCCCGGGCGCGCTGCTGATGATCCTGTCGGAATTCGCCTATGCGGGCATCAACCTGGTGAAGATCCAAAGCCGCCCGACCAAGCAAGCCCTCGGCGACTACATGTTCTTCGTCGACATCGAAGGATCGGTGAGCGATCTTCCGGTGCAGACAGCCCTCAACTGCCTGCGCCTGAAGCTCCGCGAGGTGAAGGTGCTCGGCAGCTACCCCGTGTGCTAGAACGCGATTATGCCGAGGTGCTCGAGCAGTATCTTGACGCCGATCAAGATGAGCACGACGCCGCCGACAATGGTCGCGGGCTTCTCGAAGCGTGCACCGAAGAAATGCCCGATGGCAACGCCGGCAAAGCTGATGACGAACGTGGTGCAGCCGATGATGGCAACCGAGCTCGCAATGTCGGTCTGCAGGAAGGCGAACGTGATGCCGACGGCGAGCGCGTCGATGGACGTGGCGATGGCCAGCATTAACAGCTCCTTCAGATCAAGCTTTGCATCCATCTCGCCCGCCTGCTCGTCGTCTTCACCGCGAATGGCATCCAAGAGCATCTTGCCGCCGACGAAGGCGAGCAGCACGAAGGCGATCCAGTGATCCACAGGCGTGATCATATCGGCGAACTGGCTGCCGGCCGCCCAGCCAATGAAGGGCATGAGCGCCTGGAAGGCGCCGAAGAACAGCGCGATGACGGCCGCCTGCTTAACGTTCAGGCGGCTCATGCCCAAACCCTTGCAAATAGCCACGGCGAAGGCGTCCATCGACAAGCCGACGCCGATCAGCAGCAGTTCAACGATTCCCACAATTACCCTCTCCTAACGAAAACAGGCGCAAAAAAACCGACGTCGGACGCCGGTTCGCACGAATAAACGGTGCGGCACGCGACGCCACACCGCGAGTCTTGTCATTTCATGCAAGGCCAGCTTTTCCAAGCAGTATGTTGACCTTGCCGCGCCTTTGAGAAGACGCCGACTACTCCCCCACGGGATTTGCGGATTGTACCACGCGAAGACGATGCCGCGCGGCGCAATGCGCGCATACAGCGGCTCTTCATCCGTCAACCATGGTTGACCTTTTGCGCACGCAGGCGAACCTCACGGGATGAGGCGGTCGTCCTCGACGCGGAAAAACCCTTCCCCGACCAGGTCGGATACTAGGCTTTCAAACAATTCCCCATCGATAGGATCACGCCCCTGCGAGCGTTCCTGCTCGGACAGGCTCGCAAGCGCACGGCTTTGCGTGATGCCAGGATCAGCCAGAACGATCCGCACAAGCTCGGCGCGTTTTTGGCGGCGCGACCCCTCGAACGTCGACTGGCGCGCATAGTGCGCGCTGCGCCTTGAGGGGTTTTTCACCTGGGTCTTCAGATGTGCGCCGTAATCGAGCAAGGCATAATACCACTGACGGGGATTGCCGCTCGCAAGGCAGGTGGCCGCCACCAAAGGCGCCAATTCGCGGTCATCGACCGCATCGGCATCGCTGAAGAGCAGATGCAGGAAGACCGTCCGCACGTTGGTTTCCACATACACGCTTGCGGCATTGCGGGCGAACGCCATGACGCCGGCAGCCGTTGCCTGACCGATTCCCGGTAGCGCGATCAGCTCGTCGGCGGTTTCGGGAAGCCGCCCCGCATAGCGCTCAGAGCATTCGCATGCGCATCGCCGCAACCCCAGGGCACGGCGGTTATAGCCAAGGCCCTGCCATTGCTCGAGAACGTCAAAGGTCGACGCAGCCGCAAGCGCATCAATCGTCGGAAACGCGGACATGAACCTCTCCCAGTACGAAAGAACGCGCTTCACCTGGGTCTGCTGCAACATGACCTCCGAAACCAGCACCGCATAGGCATCGTCGATGTCGCGCCACGGCAGCGTGCGGCGATGCGCCGCACCCTCGCGCTGAACCAAGGCCACGAATTCCCGCATGGACAGAGGCGCATCCTGCGGCCACACGGCTCGCGAGGCCAGATCTTCCGCATCGTAGGCGTGCATGCTACAAAGGCGCTGCTGCCACAGGCTCGCCATCGGCGCAATCGACGGTTCTGCTGCCGCCTTCGTGATCCGGCTCGGCGTCGACCGGGCAGCTCATGCGCGCCTTTTCGGGCGAACGGGTTATCGCATCGGAGATCTGGGGCAGCTTGCCACCGCAATCGATCAGCTCTTTGAGCGTGATGGAGTCGAAATAGCTGTTCAAGATGCTGTCCGCCCCGATCCACAGCTTATGATAGGAGCACCCGCCGCAGCGCTTGCAATACTCCTTGTCCACCGTGCACAGCGAGACACTCACCGGCCCTTGCACGACCTCGAGCACCTCGAGCAGCGTGATGTTGGCGGGGTCGCAATCGAGCGCCAGGCCGCCGCGAGCGCCGCGCACCGTCTTGATAAGGCCGCCCTTCACCAGATCGTGCTGAATGGATCGGGCGAACGCATACGGGATTTCCTCCTGCTCGGAAATATCCGACACGGAAACGTAGGAATCCCCGCTTCGGTAAGCGGACTCCAGGATGCGCAACGCGTAGTCGCAGCGGCGTGTGATGTCCATTACTCCCCTGCCCCCTTCAACAGGTCGTCAATATGATCAAGCTCCTGCTTGAAATCATCGATAACCGCCTGCTCGAGCGCCTTGTACTCCGGGGAGTCAAGCGGCTGGTAGGCCGCAAGCTTGTCGAACAGGTTGTCGGACGTCACCGAAACGTACTTTCGCTGCGCAAGGCTTTCCTTGTACGCCTCCTCGACGGCCTCGCGCGCAGCCATGTACATGTCGAAGCGCGGCATGCCCGCCGAATAACGCACGAGCGCGCCGCGATCGACGCCGCGAGCGGAGGGGTGCTCGCGCGCGATCTGCATCCAGATGTCGGCGCGTTCGGATTCGGTGGGGTAATCGATATCGATGGTGGACGTCGGCCCGAACAGATCGATGAAGAACGGATCGACGTCGCAGCCCGATGCTGCCGTGGCGAGCACGAACACGTCGGGATTGTCGGCAGCGTTGCGGATAAGGTTGACCGCCTCGCGGGCACCGCGCGACAGGCTTGCCATGATCAGGCCGCCGAAGTCCTCGACCGAGCTTGGCTCCATGTCCGGCGCCGACCACATATCAACATCCTCGATCACCAGCACGCCGGGCGCCTCGAAGGCGTTGCGGGCGGCATTGAGCTTCGGCTGATTGTCGGCCTGCGCCATCACGCACAGAACCGGCAGACCCTGCATGTTCTCCTCCATGCGCATCCGGATGACGGGAAGCCCCAGCTCGCCGATGGTGGCCATCATGAAGTGATTGGCGTCCTCGCGGGCGGGGCTGGTGATGAGCAAGCTGTCGCATGCGGGCATGCGATCCAGGCCGTGACGGCTGTTGAGCTGCGTGACCAGCTGCTGGAACGCCTGATCATGCTGCATGCCGATACCGAGTGCGCGCATGGCGTCGACCGCCTTGTCATAGCCGACGAGCTCTGCGTAAGTCAGATGATCTTCGTCGCCCATGACGGGACTTGGCTCAGCAGGCGTCGGCGACGCGGGAGCATCAGCGGCGGAATCCGGCGAAGGCAGGAGGGAAAACGGCGGGGTGGAAACCGCCCCGCTTGCCGAAGGCGTGCCGCCGGCGCCATCGCCTGCGCGGGAACGCAAGCCGGCTTGTTCTTCAAGGCGCCTGTTCAACCCAGGATCGGGCACGAAGCGCCCGTTCTCGAACGTACCGCCTTCGGGAGGCTCGAGAACGCGCGTGGCCGAACTCGGCGGCAGGCCGTTGGCGCTTTTGCCCGGCGTGGTCACATGCTCGACGCGAAGCAGATGGGGATCGGAGGCCATGATGTCCTGCGAGATCATATCGGTCATGTCCTCGAGCTCCTCGCGGGAAAGCCCGAATTCCTCCAACTTGTCCAGCGCAAGTTCCTGCAGCTGCTCGGCGCAGGCGGCAACTTCCGCATTGGTCAAAAACGGCTCCATGCGCTCGAAAACGTATTCGGCGATGCTGCGCTCGCGCATGCCGTAGGCGAGCGACCACGCACGCTTGATGGCCAGGATGCTATCCTCGACCGGCACGCATGCATCCTGTCGACCCAGCTCGAATGCGGCCAGGTACAGATGCATGGCGATGGCGCGGTTTCCCTCGGCTGCGGCATCGGCGGCGCGCTGCAGGTATTCGCCGACGAGGGCCGCCATACCATCTTGCGAATTGGGTGCGCTCTGGGAGTCTTCGTTCGACACGGTGCTCACCCTCCTTCGATTCGTTGTTTCCTGAAAATAGGTATTTTACCCGATGGTACACCCATTCGAGGGAAAGCGCATTAAATAGGTAAAGATAGGCCGGTGCGGGCGACTTACGTCGCGAACGCAGGCGACGCACCGCCATGCCACGCCCCTTGAGCATCCGAGAGCGAAGCCCTACGCCGCACTCGCATGGCACGGCGCGCCGAGGCGCGCATCTACCACTCCAGCACGGTATAGCCCCGATCGCGCGCCGTGCGCGACAGAGGCCTGTCCGGGCATACGGCGAAGCCCTGTTGCGCGGCGCCGATCATGGCCCGGTCGGAATGATGATCACCGTAAGCAGCCACAAGCTCCCAGCCGCCCGGGCCCCACAGCGAGTTCGCCAAACGGCGCAGCTCGATCATCTTCTGGTCGCCCTCCACCGGCTCGCCGTCGACCTCGCACGTGTACGTGCCGTCGTCGGCCTTCTTCATGCGCGTGGAAATTTGCAGATCGATGGGGTGCTTCGTCATCGCCTGCAAGATGATGGGCTCGAAGGTGGCCGAAACGCACACGATCTTGCAGCCCGCGTCGCGCCAGGTGTGCATGGCCGCGTCGGCTTGCGCGCGAAAGTGCTTATCGACGCATTCGTCATAGAAATCGCGCAGGAACCGATCGACGTCGGCGGCGGGCATACGGGAGAAGGCGCGGAACACCAGCCCGCGCACCCACGCCTCGTTCTGCGGGAGGCGCAGCTTGTAGGCAGCGCCCCACGCCACGATGCGGGCGACGACGGTTGGCGGCAGCATATGCCGCTTCACCAGGTATTTCACCAGAATCACCGGCGAATTGCCATCAAGGGCGGTTCCATCGAAATCGAAAGCGACCAGTTTGACAGGGGCGCGATCGGCCTGGCCGGCCGTCTGCGCGCGCTCTATCCCTTCGTCCATCTACGCGACCCCTTACTTATATCAAGCGACGCCGTCGCCCGGGCAAAGTCGTCCGGGCGAACCACGTCAGGCAATCTCGGGTTGTCCTTCTTCGAATTGACTATTGTACAGGTCCGCGTAGAAACCTCCAAGCGCGAGCAATTCTTCATGGGATCCCTGCTCCACGATATCGCCATGCGCCAGCACCAGGATCAGATCGGCACTCTTGATCGTCGAGAGGCGATGAGCGATCACGAACGAGGTGCGCCCCTGCATGAGGTTGTCCATGGCACGCTGGATGCGCTCTTCGGTGCGCGTGTCGACGCTTGAGGTCGCCTCATCGAGGATCAACATGCGCCGGTCGGCCAAAATGGCGCGGGCGATGGTCAAAAGCTGCCGCTGACCTTGGCTGATGTTGGTCGCATCCTCGTTGATGACGGTATCGTAGCCCTGCGGCAGCGTCGTGATGAAGTGGTGCACGTACGCCGCACGGGCCGCCGCCTGCACCTCTTCGTCGGTCGCATCGAGCTTGCCGTAGGCGATGTTGTCGCGCACCGTGCCGTTGAACAGCCAGGTATCCTGCAGCACCATGCCAAACTGGCTGCGAACGTCCTCGCGCGTGAAATCGCGCAGGTCGTGCCCGCCGAGCTTGATCGACCCCTGATCGACGTCGTAGAAGCGCATGAGAAGCTTCACCATGGTGGTCTTACCCGCGCCCGTCGGACCGACGAGAGCCACCGTCTGGCCCTGCGCGACCTTCGCCGAGAAATCCTTGATGATCGCCTGCGCCGGATCGTAGCCGAAATGAACATGGTCGAACTCGACGTCGCAGGGAACCGATGCGATGTCGGCTTTGGAAACCTCCTCGGCCAGCTCGTCCTCCTCAAGGAACTCGAAAATGCGCTCGGCGGCGGCGGCCATCTGTTGCAGGACGTTACCCACCTGGGAAAGCTGGGTGATCGGCTGCGTGAAGTTCTTCACGTATTGGATGAACGCCTGGATATCGCCGACGGTGATGGTGCCCTGGGCGGCCAATATGCTTCCAGAAAGCGCCACGCCGACGTATCCGAGGTTGCCGACGAAGTTCATCACGGGCATCATCAGCCCTGAGAGGAACTGCGACTTCCACGCGCTCTCGTAGAGCTTGGCGTTGACGGCATCGAAACCCTCGCACGTCTGCTTCTCGCGGCCAAAGGCCTTGACGACCACATGCCCCGAAAACGTTTCCTCGATTTGCCCGTTGATCTGGCCAAGCGTCGCCTGCTGAGCACGGAAGTGCTTCTGCGAGATCTTCACCACGATCGCGATGAGCGCAAGCGACACCGGCAGGATGAGCACGGTGATGCCGGTCATGAGCGGGTTGATGGTCAGCATCATCACCACCACGCCGACGATGGTGGTCACCGACGTGATCAGCTGCGTGACGCCCTGGTTGAGGCTCTGCCCGAGCGTGTCGACGTCGTTGGTGATACGCGAGAGCACATCGCCGGTGGACGTGCGCTCGAAATAGCCGACGGGCATGCGGTTGATCTTCTCGTCGATGGCTCGGCGCAAGCCGTAGCAGGTGCGCTGGGACACGCTCGTCATCATCCACCCCTGCACGAAGTTGCAGGCGGCACTGGTGATATACAGCGTAAGCGTTGCCGCCAGGATGCGCGCGATGGCGTCGAAATCGATGCCGCCGGTGCCCGCGACCTTCGCCACGATGCCGTTGAACAACTCGGTGGTTGCCTGCGAGAGCACTTTCGGGCCGGCGATGTTGAAGGCCACCGACGCGATGGCGAACACGAAGGCGGCAATGAGCGGCGCCTTGTATTGAGCCATGAATTTCGCAAGCTTGACGATGGTGCCGCCGAAGTCCTGCGCCTTCTCGCCGCCCATCATGCGGTCCTCGGGCGAGGGGCGGCGCCGACGCGTGACCTTCTTCAAATCCTCGGTGCGGCTCATGCGACATCACCCCCTTCCAGTTCCGCCTCCGACAGCTGCGAAAGCGCTATCTCGCGATACTCCTCGCAAGAGGCCATGAGCTCGGCATGGGTGCCGACGCCGACGACGCGCCCTTCGTCGAGAACGACGATGCGGTCGGCGGAAAGCACGGTCGAGATGCGCTGGGCAACGATGATGACCGTTTTGCCGCCGAGCTTATCGGCGATCTCACGACGAAGCGCGGTATCGGTCTTGTAATCGAGCGCGCTGAAACTATCGTCGAACAGGTAGGCGCGCGCGTCGACGGCAAGCGCGCGGGCGATGGCCAGGCGCTGGCGCTGGCCGCCCGAGACGTTCGTGCCGCCCTGCGCTATGGCGCTTTGCACGCCCTCAGGCCTCTCGGCGATGAACTCGCTCGCCTGGGCAACCTGCGCCGCGAGCTCGATCCTGCCCGCGCGATCCGCGCCGGCGCCGTCGGCCGCTTCATCGATGCCGTAGGCTATGTTGCTCTCAATCGTCCCGCTGAACAGGAACGACTTCTGCGGCACGTAGCCGAACTGCGCGCGCAGCGCCTGCTGGCCGACCGCGCGCACATCGATGCCGTCGACGGTGATGCTGCCAGAGGTGACGTCGTGGAATCGCTCGATCAACTTGATGATGGTGGACTTGCCCGAACCGGTCGAGCCGATGATGGCGCAGGTCTTGCCCGCCTCGGCGGTGAAGCTCACGTGGTCGAGCACGTTCTCGGCGCCTTGCGCATACGCGAAGCATACGTCGTTGAAGGCGATCTCGGCACCCGGAGCGGCCGACACCGCAAGCTCGGCATCGCGCGCGTCGGCAGGCGCGGGATCCGCGATTGCCGGCGTGGTGGAGAGCACCTCGTCGATGCGCTCGGCGGCGACGTTCGCGCGCGGGAGCATGATCGAGAGCATGCCGATCATCAAAAAGCCCATGATGATGACCATCGAATAGGTGATGAACGCGATCAGGTCGCCCGTTTGCAGCTCGCCCGCGTCAACGGCATGGCCGCCGAACCAGACGATGGCGACGGAAACGATATTCATGATCAGCATCATCGCCGGCATCATGAACGTCATCACGCGATTGGTGAACAGCTGCGTCTTCATCAGGCGGCTGCTCGCCTCATCGAAGCGTGCTTCCTCGAAACCTTCGCGACCGAACGCGCGGATGACCGAAAGCCCCGTCAAGGTCTCGCGCGATACGAGGTTCACGCGATCGATGAGCTTCTGCATCATCTTGAACTTCGGCATGGCGACCTTCATCAAAACCGCCAGGATGCATCCGATGAGCACCACCGCGACGATGACGATCCAACCCATGGATACGTCGGTGCGCGCCATCATGATGATGCCGCCGATGGCCAGAATCGGCGCGTAGAGCACCATGCGCAAAAGCATGACCGAGATCATCTGGACTTGCTGCACATCGTTGGTGCCGCGCGTGATAAGCGACGCCGCCGAGAACGACTGCACCTCGGCGTCGGAGAACGACACGACCTTCGAGAACAGCTTCCCGCGCAAGTCGCGCCCTATTTTGGCACCGGTGGTCGACGCGATAAGGCCCACGAAGATGGCGACCAGCATCCCGAGCGCGGCCAAGGCGAGCATCTTCGCACCCGTGCTCATCAGGTAGCTCGTCTGCATATCGGAAAGGTCGTACCCCAATGACTCGTATTCGCTTTTCGCGGCCGCGATGCCCTGTTGGGAGATGATGGCATCGGCGGCATCTCCCATGGCTTCACGCGCCTCGGAGAGCATCTGCCGAATATCGTCCGCGCCGATAAGGCCGGCATCATAGGCTGCCTTCACCTGATCGATGTCGAGATCGGGAATCTGATCGGCATAATGGACGATGACGAGCGGCAACGCCATCGCGTTGTCGAGAGCTTCCCGCGATGCCGCTCCCGCCTGCGTCAGCTCATAAGTGCCCGACGGCCCCTTTTCGTAAGAAGCGTCGAACAAGGACTTCTCGTCGCCCTCCAGCATCATCCCCACCAAATCGTGCGAGCGCTCCGAAAGCTCGCTTGCGGCGACATCCGAGATGCCTGACTGCTGAATGCCCACGTCGACGATGTCGGACGTGAAGGTAGGAAGCGACAGATCGCAGGCCGCCTGAACAGCCAGCAGCACGACGATGAGCATGACGGCTATCTTGTGGTTCGCGTAGTTCTTGAGGATTCGCATGCTCAGGCCCCCTCGATGTTTCCCCGACCGGACGTCGGCGCCTCCCGCCAGGGGCAGGCTTCCTCGAATTCGAACATGCGGCGCATGATGCGGATCAGCTCGCGCGCGTCATCCTCCCCGAGAAACGCGATCAGATCGTCAAGGCGCGCATCATGCATGCGTCGCCCTTCCTCGTTCATGGCGCGCCCCGCATCGGTAAGATCGATGCTGACCGCCCGGCAATCGCCACCCGCGCGGCCGCGCACGATGAGCCCCTTCGCCTCGAGCGACTTGAGTGTTTGGGAAATGGCGCTCGGGGACAGATGGCATACCCGCGCCATGTCCCCCGGGCGAACCGGCTCGCCCTCGCGCTCCATGAACCCCAGTTTCATCACGGTGCGCGCCTCGACGGGCGTCATGCCGGCGGGCGCGGGCGGGGCGACGCGTTGTCGGCGCATGCGATCGGCGACTTCGAAGAGCTCTTCGCGAAGCTCGCGAACGGTATCATCCACGGTCGATTCCTTTCGATACGAAATAGTTAAGGATCTAAATGTTTAGTACCTAAACTATCCAAAGAGAACCTCGCGCGCAAGAGGGAATCACCAATCGCCAAATAAGACCCGAAGTCCTAAAACCCGCAGGCGAATGATTCACGATAGCGCAGAATTCAACATTTTCAGATACGTACCGATGACGCGAAAAATCAGGGATGTAGCAGACAATAGGGCTTTTGCATGAAACGAAGATCAAGACGGTGACAGTTGAGCCACCCCCATCGCGCTCGCGTACCAGGCCGCCACTTGCTCGGGTGGCTCGGCGGCACCGTTTTCGAACCACCATGACACCGCGTGCGAAAACGAGCTCACGCGCAGCACGCGCACGAATTCCGCCGGAACGGCGTCGTTGCCGGTGACGTCATCGCCCAAACTCCCCTGCCCCACCTTCCCGAACAGCACGTCGAGCTGCGACTCGAAATACGTGGTGAAATGCGGCTCGCCCTCGCGGATGAGCTTTCCGCACACCCCGCTGTGCGTGTCGCGCAGGTGGTAAAGCAGGTGCGCGAGCTTGCCCTCGATGCTTTCCGTGACAAGCGTCGGGTGCGTCACGCAGTACTCGTTCACGCCCTCGAAGATGTGGTCGAACATGTCGCGGCACATCTGGTCGAGCAGGTCGTCTTTCGTCTCGAAGTGCGCGTAGAACGTCGAGCGCCCCACGTCGGCACGCTCGATGATCTGCGCCACCGTCACCGTGCCGTAGTGAGCGTCGCGCATGAGCGCCTCAAAGGCGTCGTAGATGGCCTTGCGCGTTTTGCGCTGCCGCCGGTCGAGCTGCTGAGTGGGCATGGGGGAGGCGCTCCTTACCGAACATTTCGACGGAATCGTTTCGTAGCAGGCAATGGGCCGCGAGCGTTCCGTATCGCGCATCGGGGCCCGTTTGCTTCTGGTTCTACCGAACTGCTTGGATTATACCGAACATAGTGTTCAGTAACGAAAGATTGGTTCGGCATATCATGGAACGTTTGAAACCCTGCTTCGAGCCCCTCGAGCGCCTGCTCGAAGTGGGCGGCACCGCCAAGGACATCGCCTTCCTCATCATCTCGGCCATCGCGCTTATCGCAAGCTTCATCTGCGGCGATAGCCTGCCCGTAAACCCGGCGTGGGTGGCCATCGTCTTATGCGGCGCACCCATCGTCATCGAGGCCTTCATCGCCGTCGTAACGGAATTCGACGTGAAGGCCGACCTTCTGGTGTCGCTCGCGCTCGTCGCGTCGATCTGCATCGGCGAGTACTTCGCCGCCGGCGAAGTGGCGCTCATCATGCAGCTCGGAGGCCTTTTGGAGGAGCTGACCGTCGAGCGTGCGCAACGCGGCATCCAGCGGCTCATCGAGCTGGCGCCCCGGCAGGCGCGCGTAGTCGCCGCGGATGGCTCCACGCACGAAATCGACGCCGATGCAGCCGAGCTCGACCAGGTCGTGCGCGTGCTGCCGGGCGAGACCATCCCCGTCGACGGCAGGGTTATCTTAGGCTCGACCAGCATCGACGAGAGCGCGGTGACCGGCGAGCCGATGCCGCGCGACATCCAGCCCGGCGACGAGGTGGCCGCCGGCACGGTCAACCAATTCGGCTCCATCGACGTCGTCGCCACGCGCGTGGGCGAGGACAGCTCCATCCGCCGCATGGCGCGCCTGGTGCAAAGCGCCGACGCGGGCAAGGCGAAAATCGTGCGCCTGGCCGACCGCTGGGCCACCTGGGTCGTCGTGGGCGCGCTGGCCTCGGCCGCGGGCGTGTACCTCATCACCGGGGAAGTCCTGCGCGCGGTCACGGTGCTCGTGGTGTTCTGCCCCTGCTCGCTCGTGCTGGCCACGCCGACCGCCATCGTGGCGGCCATCGGCAACGCCACCAAGCACGGCTTTCTGGTGAAGGAAGGCGATGCACTGGAGCGGCTGGCACGCGTGAGGTGCTGCGTGTTCGACAAGACGGGCACCATCACCGAAGGTCAGCCGCGCTTAACCGAGGTGCTGCCGCTTGACGGCGCCGGCCTTTCGCGCGAAGAGCTGTTCGCGCTCGTCGCCGCGGCCGAGCTTCGCAGCGAGCACCCCTTAGGGCGCGCGATCGTGAAGGGGGCGGAAGAAGCGGGGATTGCCGTGAGCCAGCCCGAGGCGTTCTCGATGGAGCCGGGGCTCGGCGTTGCCGCCCAGGTGGGCGGGCGGCGCGTGGCCGTGGGCAACGAGCGCATGATGGCCGATGAGGGAATCGGCGCGGACGCCTGGGATGCCGCCGCGCTCGAAAAACTGCGCGAGACGGGCGCCACCGTGGCCCTCGTCGCCGTCGACGGGGCGGCCGCCGGCATAGTCGCGCTCGCCGATACCGTGCGCGCCGAGGCGGCCGAGGTCGTCGCGAAGCTTACGCAAGCCGGCGCCTTCCCCGTGCTCCTGACCGGGGACAACGAAGCGGCCGCCCGAACGGTCTGCGCCGCCGTCGGCATCACCGAGCACGAATCGTCCTGCAAGCCGCAAGACAAGATGGCCTACATCGAGCGCTGCGAGAAAACCTGGATTTCCTGCGCCATGGTGGGCGACGGGATCAACGATGCGCCCGCGCTCAAGCGCGCATTCGTGGGCATCGCCGTGGGCGGCGTGGGGTCGGACGTGGCCGTGGAAGCCGCCGACATCGCCATCGTGGGCGACGGGATCGGCGAGCTGCCGCACCTCGTCGAGCTTTCCCGCCACACCATGCGCGTCATCAAGGGCAACCTCACCTTCGCCATGGTGCTGAACTTCGTCGCCATCGTGCTGGCATTCGTCGCCGTGCTCGACCCGGTTTCCGGCGCGCTCGTGCACAACTGCGGCAGCGTCTTCGTGATCGCGAACTCCGCCCTGCTGCTGCGCTGGGCGAAGAAGGACTAGCAGGCCAACCGGCTGCAGCAACCACCAACCTGCCGAAGCCGAGATGATGGGGTATGTGAATCCACTTGGCCATGAACAGGTACGGGAAGAACAGCAGCATCCACTTCTTGTCGTCGGAGTTCCACCTCGTGAACAGGTTCTTGAAGATATGCGCCACGCCCTTAGGCGCTGCGATGGCGCTCACGATCGGAACCAGCACGAAGATCAGCCCCAGCACGCGATGGGACATGCGGATGGCGAAAACCGTCTGCGTGCCCACCATCTGCCCGAGCGCGGGCACGAACACGAACATACCCGAAATGCACAGCAGGATGCACGCGATGACGGTGATGCCGTGCGTCCAGCGGGCCTGCTTGGAATGCCTGATGATGCGCCGTTCGCCGGCAGCGGCGTTTTTCTTCAAGAACTCCTGGTCGGCCGCGGCGACCTCGGGAGAAACCTTCACGGAAGCGCTCATTTAGTTCCCCTCCTTCTTACCGATGTTCTCGAAGATGTGCTCCTTGACCGACAGCTCGTCTTGGCCGTCGCCGAACTGCAGCGCCTGGGGCTGGCAGGTGGACACGCACGCCGGCGCCATGCCGTGACTGACGCGGTCCAAACAACCCGTGCACTTTTGCAGGACAGCCTGGTCGAAGGCACCGTTGCCGCCGTCGTAGCGCGGCACGTCGAAGGGACATGCGCTCGCGCAGTACTTGCAGCCGACGCACAGGTCCTGGTCAATCGACACGAAACCGGTTTCCGCATCCTGGGTGAGCGCACCGTGCGGGCACACCGCCACGCAGGGCGCGTTGTCGCAGTGCTGGCAGCTGCGGCGCCCGAACGCCCAGGAAATGGGCTTGGTCGGATGCCCCGCGTCGGGCTCGCACTCGTTGAACGTGATGATCAAGCGCGTGGTGCCGTTGATGTCGGCCGGGTTCTGATACGTGCCCGTGAACGACGATGCGCAGGCGTTGAGCTCGGTGGGGCTGGGAAGGTTGTTCCAGCACTTGCATGCAACCTGGCAGCCTTTGCAGGCCGTGCACAGGGAGGAATCGAACAGGATGGCTTTCTCGGACATATGCTACTCCCCCTTATGCCTTCTCGATGTTGACCAAAAACGCCTTGTACTCCGGAATGAAGGAGTTCGGGTCGCCGACGTTAGGCGTCAGGTCGTTCACCGTGTTCGAATCGGTGCCGTAGACGCCGGCCCAGCTGTAGTGGTGCGTCATGCCGACCAGCGACCGCCCCACGCTGATAGGGGTGATCGCAAGGCTCAAGTACATCGTCGAGTGCGAATGGGGCAAGAAGCGCTATCTGGATATATCGCCCCTAAAAGAGGTGGACGCCTAGCCGACAGCGGCTTGAAGATATGCCGATGAATAAATAGGAGCCAGCTTAAATTTGCGAAAAATTCCTGCCGGTACCGCCGCGCCGCAAGACGAAGGCGGTCGTTACCGGGAAAACCGCAAAAAGGCCAGCCGGTCGAATTCACGACCGGCTGGCCAATCCTTCGAAAGCCTTGCCTTATACCCTAACGGAGACGCAAACCCCCTACGACGCTTGCGCTTCTGCGGGGTCGATGCCAGCTTCGGGGTCGCTGAACACCGCCATATCAACGCTGCCGGCCTGCTTGGCAACCACCGTCGTGCAGACCGCATCGCCGGTGATGTTGACCGCCGTGCGCGCCATGTCCAAAATGCGGTCGATGCCCATGATGAGCGCGATGCCCTCAAGCGGCAACCCGACCGAATTGAACACCATCGACAACGTGATCAGGCCAACCGACGGCACACCGGCCGTTCCGATGGAAGCAAGCGTCGCCGTAGCGATGACCGTCGCATACTCAACCGGGCCGAGCTGCACGCCGAACAGCTGCGCGGTGAACACAACCGCCACGCCCTGCATGATGGAGGTGCCGTCCATGTTGATGGTGGCGCCCAGCGGGATGGTGAACGATGAGATGCGCCGATCGACGCCCATCTTCTTCTCGAGCGTTTCAATGTTCAGCGGAATAGTAGCGTTACTGGTAGCCGTCGAAAACGCGAACGCCATGACCGAGCCGAACTTCTTCAGGAACATGAACGGGTTCAGGCGCGCGAAAAGGAACAGCAGCAGCATGTATACGACCAGGCATTGCACCGCCAGAGCCAAAAGCACACCGAACATGTATTTGACCATGGGCAGAAACGCATCGAAGCCGATGTTGGCGAACGTACGCGCCAGCAAGCAGAAAACGCCGAAGGGAGCCGCAAGCATGACGATGGAGGTCATCTTCATCATGATGTCGTTGAACTGCTCGAAGAAGCGATGAACGGTTTCAACCTTGCGACCCATCAACGACAAGATGATGCCGATGAACAGGGCAAAAAAGATGATAGCCAGCATGTCGCCGGAGGCAAGCGCCTGGATGGGGTTTTTCGGGATGATGTTCAAGATGGTATCGATGAACGACACATCGCCCGAACTGGAATCGCCAAGCGTTGACGTGTCGCCGCTCACCAGGCTCGACATATCGACGCCCTTGCCCGGGCTGATCGCCGTGCCCACTAAAAGCGCCACTGACACGGCAAGAGCCGTCGTGCAAATGTAAAAGCACAGCGTCTTGACGCCGATGGTTCCAAGTGTTTTGGTGTCGCCGATCGACGAGGCGCCGCAGACAATGGAGCAGAACACCAGCGGCACGACGAGCATCTGCATCAGGCGGATGAAGCCTTGCCCGATGACGTAGAAGATGCCGTTGACGAATACGTCGTCGCGCACCGTTCCGGCAGGAACGAAATAGTGGAAGATGACACCGCATATCAAGCCAAGCGCCAACGCCAGCAGAATCCGCCCGGTCAACCCAAGCTGAAAACGCTTGGGCTTCTCCCCCATGTTCACATCAACACTCATTCACGCCTCCTTTAAGCATCGATGGCGGCCAGCGTCGCCAGGTCGTGTTCCTTCACAAATGCGGCGAGATCGTCTTCCCAAGTGGGGAAATCGAACACGCCGGTCAGACGAGCCATCAGATCATCCAGTTCGACACGGTAGCCGCACGTCGGCTTCGCGGTGCCGCGCAGATTGCCCGTCGGCTCTCCGGCAAGCTGAAAAGCGCGCTCGAAGAACTCGAAGCGGCTCGTCAGGCCCGTGGATGCCGCGTGAAATGTGCCGAACTCGTCGGACTGCATCGCCGCCACGACGAAGCTGGCAAAGGTATCGACCGAGGTCGGGCAGGCGAACTGGTTCGCGGGAACGAGCACCGTCTCACCCGCACGCGAGGCTCGCAAAGCCGACACGAGCAGGTCGGTCGGCTGGGCCGTGTACACCCAGCTGGAACGGACGACGATATGGCGCGTGGAGAGCTCACGCACGAAGCGCTCGCCGGCTTGCTTCGACTTTCCGTACACATGCGGTGGATTCGTCGCATCGAATTCGTTGAACACCTGATCGGAATGCTCGGGAAACAAATCGTCGGTGGAAAGATGCACGAGCGTCGCCCCAACATTAGCGGACGCGATCGCCACGTTGCGCGCGCCAAGGGCGTTCACCTTGTAGGCAAGGTCCGGCATCTCCTCGGCCTGCGATCGGGAGGCAAGCGCGGCGCAGTTGATGACGATATCGGGACGATATGACTCGACATAGCTCATAACGCCGGCAAGATCGGTCACGTCAACCTCGATGTCGGTGGTCATAACCTTGTAGCGACTATGGTCGAGCCTGCGCTCGATAGCCTGACCCATACGTCCAGCAGCACCGGTGATCCACACGGTATCCTGGGGACCCATCCTCATGAGGGGGCTCCTTTCCGCACTCATTGTCGTAAGAAAAAGGAGAGCGAACGCTCAACCTTTCATAGTTTACCCCTCCTTACGCCGAGAGCCTATCGGGATGCTTGGTTTATCGATGGAGATAGGCTGCACAAGTCCCTCTTCAGGCAAAAAGCGGCCGACCAACCCTTCTGCCGCCACTCCCCCCTGAGCACGAAAGCCTGGTCGTTCCAATGCCTGCGACCGTCAACAAAAAGGGGCCTTGCAGGAAAGACAACCTGCAAGGCCCCAAGCACAAGCAAAACAACGTCATCGCGCGGAAGCTATGACAAGCACGCGATCAATCGCGCCTCGTTAATGCGATCCCGCATCGGCAGCGCTGGCTTCTTTGAACTCGTGCCTTCGTTTCTCGAGATCGGCAAGCATCTCGGCGGTTTTACGATCCTCGGACTCCTGCGCTTCGCGATTGAGGCGATAGTCCTCACGAATCTTCTCGTTATCGGCAAGCAAGAAGTACAGCGCCAAACCGGCCGCCAAGCCCACGCCGCCGCCGCGCGCAAGGATGAAGCCTGCGATCATGCCCGCCAAGCCCTGATCCATCTTGTCGCGCGTAAGGTCGAACGCGATCTGCGCGCATACAAAGCCCTGGATGCACAGCACCACCACGAGGATGGCACCCGAGGCAGCAAGGGATGCCTCGTAGAGCGGGAAGACGAACAGGCCGACGACGGTGAAGATGAGGTTCGTACCCGAACCGTCGTAGATGGAATCCATGCCCTGACGCCCGGATTGCTTGTAGCGCTGGTAGGTTGCCACGCAGTACGGGGCCGAAAGCGGGCCGGCAAGCGCCGGGTAGGGAGCGAACAGCGACAGCACCAGGTTGCGGATGCCGCAGATGACGTTGGTACGGTTGGGATCGAACTCGATGAACTCGTCATCGCGCAGAGCCTGCATGCCGAGCTGCTGCACCGTGACGAAGTCGCCGTAGGCGATAACCCAGGCGATGAGCGCGATCGGGAATGCGCGGATCCACACGCTCGGCTCGGCCCAGCCGATGAAGAACGGGCTCACCGAGGTGAACAACGCGCCGAAATCGGGGAAGCGCAAAAGCTGCCCGGAGAAGTTGTACTGGAACTCACCGGTGAAGCCGCCCACGATGAACAGCGCGAGAATGGCCCACAAAAAGCTGTAGTTGCCCAGGACCTGCAGGATGCGATGCGTATCCATATGCTTGCGGATGCGCTGGCTGAACATGAGGAAGAACACGATGCACAGACCCGCGATGCAGCCGATGGTGGCCGTGTCGACCGCGCCGCCCTCCTGAAGGCGGGCATAGACCGCGTTCACGCCGGCGCCGAGCACGATGCCGGCCTTCACGCCAGGCGGGAGCAGCGTGTTCAGCTTCTTCGATAACCCCGTCGCTCCCAATATGAGGAATAGCAACGCCAATTCAAGCTGAACAGCGGTTAACGCCTGCAATCGTATGACTCCCGGGTCGAAACCCTCAAGAAACACGATGACGATAGCCATAGCCGGCGTGATCCAACCGCAGATGGACGGCTCGCCGAGCAGCCAGTTGCAGGTGTACATCATGGTCTCGAACACCACAAGCGCCCAAGCAACCTCGGGGTCGAGCCCCAGCGTCGAGATGAGCACCGCAAGCGCGCCGTAGGACGTGCATGCGTTCATGAGACCAGTGACGACCTCGGGCGGCGAGATCTTGAAGTGGACGAACGGAAGGCGGATTCTCAGGATTCCGCAGGGGATGTATGGCTGGATACCGCCATACGACCTTTTCATAAAAGCCATGGGCACCTCTTCACCTAGCGATTTGCCGCTTGACGCCCCTCCACAGGCAGCAAGCGCATCTTGATCGCGCGAACGGACAACCCCTTGCCCGCCGATACCGCTGATCAAGTTTCACATGTTGTTGATTTTACCAGTGGGCTTCCCATACGGCGCACTCGCCGGGCTTGTATTTATTTCTCGAATACTTGTGCAAACGAATCAATTAGGAATCGCATATACGGAAACGTTGCCAGGAAGAGTCCCATAAGATACAAAAAACCGCCCGAGGGCGGTTGAATGTAAAGTGGCGGGATGTACGAGACTTGAACTCGCGACCTCCGACGTGACAGGCCGGCGCTCTAACCAACTGAGCTAACACCCCATATGGTGGCTGCTGAAAAAAGTGGCGGGATGTACGAGACTTGAACTCGCGACCTCCGACGTGACAGGCCGGCGCTCTAACCAACTGAGCTAACACCCCATATGGTGGCTGCTGAAAAAAGTGGCGGGATGTACGAGACTTGAACTCGCGACCTCCGACGTGACAGGCCGGCGCTCTAACCAACTGAGCTAACACCCCGTTCAGCTGCGAGTGGATACATTACCGGAATTACGCCACGGACGCAAGCAGCTTTGCGAACTTTTTTTGACAGGGCGTGGCTCAACACAAATCCTCCGCAAAATCGAAGCGCTCACCCTATGGCAGCAGGTTCGGCCTTCCGCTGCGTTTCACCTCGCTACTCCTTCGGGCGCTGGTCGATGCGCGTGACCGTAAGAACGCGCAAGGGCTCGCCCGCCCCCCTGCACGAGGCAGGCAGGATTTCCGTGTTCTCGATGGTCATCTCGAGCTTGTCGCCGTCGTCAGAGGCGCCCTGAGCCGCCTCTGCAGCGCCCTGTGCGTCGCCGTTCCGAAGAGCCAGGCATGCCGCAAGAAGCTTATCGGGGCGAAGGCTTCCGGTGGGCTTCTGCTCAAGCGAGAACGTCAGCACGCACCCCTCAAGATGAGGCTTTCCGACGAGGAATTCCCCCACCGCGAGCACCCGCTCTTTCTTCTTGCGGATTACGTGCACCTCGGACGGGACGGGAAGCGTCGGCACGGGAGCCGAGAGAACCGCTTGATACGTGCTTATCGGAAAAGCCGCGGAGGCTGCAGGCGCCTTCGGCTCCACATAGGCGCATTCGAGGACCATCAGGTCGGGCACGCTCGCCCGCACAAGCGCATCGAGCGCATCTTCAGGCGGCACATACTCGGTAAGGGTCAGATCGACCAGCTCGCGCGTGCCTCCAACGCCAACGGGCAACGCGGCGCCGAACGCGATCTTCATATGCGGGCTGAAGCCGTTCGAGATGGCGAAGGGCAACCGGGCGCGGCGGACGGCACGCTCCAGGGCCCGCGCGACCTCAAGATGCGACAGCAGCGCCAAACGACCCTGCTTGGCGAACACGATGCGCATCCTGAACTGCTGCTGCTCACTCATCTGCACCATCCCCTTCAACAGCCTGCTCATCGGATGCGGCATGGGCATTCGAGCCCGATGCGATGCGCGGGGACGCCAGCTCGTTGTCGACCCCCAAACCCGGGCACGCGCCGCAACCGGCGCAGCGCTCGTAGGTGCAGTCCGGGGTTGTCGCGCCCGCATCGGCGCGACGGCGCTCCAAGGCGAGGAAGCGCGTGGAAACGCCGGTGGAGATATGCGACCACGGCATCACGTAGGAGGTGTCGTAGGATGTCTGGGCAACGGCGGCGGTATCGATGCCGCACGCCTCGGCGGCGTCGCGCCAAGCCTGCTCGTTGAAGTGCTCCGTCCAGGCATCGAAACGCGCACCGCGACGCCATGCTTCCTCGACCCATGCGGCCGCCTCGCGCCCCGCGCGGCTCATCACCGCCTCGACGAACGACGTGGACGGATCATGCCAGTGAACATCGATGGCGCGGTATTTCACGCTGCGCCGAAGCAGCCCGACACGCCGCAGCGCCTCCTCGGGCGCTATCTGCCCGTCCCACTGGAAAGGCGTCTGCGCCTTCGGGACGAACAACGCGCAGGACACCGACATGCGGATGGATCCGCGCTGCTCGAGCGGGGTCGCCTTCTTCGCGCGGTCGTAGGCGCGCTGCACCAAGCTCGCGATGCCCTTGATATCGTCGTCGGTCTCGGTGGGAAGGCCGATCATGAAGTACAGCTTGCAGCGACGCCAGCCAGCCGCGAACGCCGCATCCACGGCTCCGAACAGATCATCCTCGGTCACCTGCTTGTTGATGACATCGCGCAGACGCTGCGTGCCGGCCTCGGGGGCGAAGGTGAGCCCGCCCTTTTTTCGGCCGGCGATAAGACCCGCCATATCGACGCCAAAGCTGTCAAGGCGCTGCGAGGGCACCGATATGCGCACGCCCTTATCGGCGTATTCCTCGTTCAGGCGCGTCAAGATGTCGGCAACCTGCGAATGATCGGTCGTGGAAAGCGAGGTCAGGCTCACCTCGTCGTAACCCGTTTCGGAAAGCCCGCGGACAACGGCATCGACGATGTTGTCGGCCGAGCGCTCGCGAATGGGCCTGTACATCATCCCCGCCTGGCAGAAACGGCACCCGCGGGCGCACCCGCGCAGCACCTCGACGTTCAGGCGATCCTGCACCACCTCGGTGAACGGCACGATACAAGGCTCCCAGGCGCTTGATGTCGCAAAACCCTCGAACACGCGCTTTTTGATGATGGTGGGAAGGCCTTCGACCTGAGGCTCGATCCATGATCCGGCCTGCTGCGCCTCCTCGACGCTGCGCCAGCGATACAAACCCGGGACATAGCAGCCGTCAAGCTTCGCCAGCTCAAGCAGGATATCCCGGCGGCACTTCCCCGCCGCGCGCAGCGTGCGGATGAGCTCAAGCGCCTCGGGCAGGGATTCCTCACCCTCCCCGATGCTGAAGAAATCGAAGAACGGCGTATACGGCTCGGGGTTGAAGGCGCACGGCCCACCCGCCATGACGAACAGGTCGTCCTCGCCTCGATCTGCCGCATGCAGCGGGATGCCGGCCAGATCGAGCGCCTCGAGCACGTTGGTCGCCGCCAGCTCGTGCGGCAGCGTGATGCCGAGCGCATCGAATTCGGCAACAGGCGCGCAGCTTTCGATGCTGAACAGCGGCAAATGCTCGGCGCGCATGGTGTCGGCGAAATCCGCCGCGGGCAGAAACGCGCGCTCGGCCACCATGCCGTCAACCTTGTTGACGACGTTGACCAGGATGCGGAGCGCCTGATTCGCCTGACCCAGCTCGTAGGTGTCCGGGTAGAGCATGCAGAAACGGAAATCGGCTTCAGGCTTGTAAACGCAGCCGAACTCATGATTGAGATAACGCGCCGGACGCTCCGCTTGCGACAGGAGCGGCTCAACGCGCGGCCAAAGATCTGTCACGATACCCCCTCGCATCGTTCGTTATTCGGACGCTTCACCGCGTTTTCGGCGGGTGATGCGATCGCGCATGCCGGACAAGGTTTCGCCCGCGGCATCGCGCATGCCGGACAAGGTTTCGCCCGCGGCATCGCGCACGGAGGCGGCAACCTGGCTCGCGCTGCCGTAGGCCTGCTTGCCCGCCTGCTTCGCGGCGGCGGCGACGGCCCGATCGCGGGCTGCTCCGACGGCATCGGCAAGCTTGGAGACGTTCGGAGCTCCCTCGTAGTACTCGATGGCGGCGCGGCCCATCGCGATCGTGCCCGTGTAGCCCACCGCCGCCTTCACGGCCCAGCCCAGCCCCGGGACGCAGCCGGAAACCTGGCGCGCTACGCTGCGGCACGCGAAAGCGCCGCCGATGAGCGCGACCAATTCCTTTATGCGCGAGGCATCGAGCGCCTCGTCGTATGCTGCCGCAAGCTGCAACAGCATCTTCACCTGGTTAAGCGTCATAACGGGAAGATCGGCCCCCGGGACGAACACGAGCAGGCTCACGCCGATGTTCTGCATCGCCGTCGCGCGCACAACCTCGAGCGCGAACGGATGACGCACGAACGGGAACGCCACGGCGAACGCGAGCCTCTTGCGGCGGCATGCCTCGACGACCCACGCCCCCATGCGCGCATCAAGCGTTTCGCACGCTTCCTCGATAAGCTCGATGGGTTCGAAGATCCCGACATCGCCCTCGGTCGGGCACTCGGGCTCTCCCCAGCTCGGACGCAGGGCCGGAGCGTTGCCGCCGCCGGCCATGACATGGCTGTAGACTTCGCTGGTGAGCTTCGGGGCAACGATGTCGGCCTCGGGGATATCGTGACCCGAGGCGTGCGCGATCTCGAAGACGAGCTGGGGCATCGTGGTGGCGACCATGCAGGGAACGCCGGCCGCGCGGCATGCGGCGGCAACGGAACCGTTGTCCTCGGACAAGCCCGCGACCAAGCACACCATGTCGTCCCCGGCATAGGGCTCGACCTTGCGACCGTCTAGGTAGATGATCGAAACGCGAACCGTCGCAGAGGCGCTGGCGAACGCACGGCGGACGTGCGCCTGGATGTCGCCCGGGGCGCTCTCGTCGATGTAGATGGTCACCGACAACGGCTCCCGACGCGCAGCTTCGACGTCGATCGCCTCGGCCAACGCTGCCCTGATATCGATGGGAAGCTGCATGCCTTTGCTCCTAATCTCAAGCTAGCGCTGCTTTACCAGCGCAGAATTGTGATACCAAACCGATCCGATCATGCCGAGCATGAAAAAGTTCACCACCATGAATGACGAACCGTAGCTCATGAACGGCAGCGGGATGCCCGTGATGGGCATCAGCCCGCAATCCATCCCGATGTTCTCGAGGATCTGGAACAGCCACATACCGACAACGCACATGACGATGACGAGCCCGAACAGATCCGCTGATCCTTTCGCTATACGAAAGGATAGCAAAACAAGCACGCCGTAGAGCGCCAGCAAAACAAGCGCCCCTAAAAAGCCCAGTTCCTCAGCGAGAACGCAGAAGATGAAGTCCGTCGGCGCCTCGGGCAGCAATCCCAGCGAGTGCTGTGTTCCTTGAAACAACCCCTTGCCGAAAAGCCCGCCCGACCCGATGGCGACCTTGGCCTGCTGCAGGTTGTATCCCTCGTCGGTGGTCGCGCTGCCGGACTGGTCCAAAAAGACGAGCAGACGATTGCGCTGATATTGCTTGAGCAGCTTGTATTCGCCGCTCGTGGCCTTGATGGCCTCGTCCACCACGAACACGCAGACGATGGCGGCGATGAAAAGCCCCAGCGTTATCAGCAGGTACTTGGCTCGAGCACCGCCCATGACCAGGGCGAATGCGGCAATGCATAGATACACGAGACCGGTGCCCAAATCAGGTTGGGTCATGATGCACAAGAAGGGCACGAGCATGATCCCGAGCGCTTTCACGTATTCGCGCGCATCGTCGAGCCGTCCCCCATAGCGGGCCATCACCGACGCATCCATGAGGATCACCGTGATCTTCGCGAATTCGCCCGGCTGAATCTGCATGCCCAGCTTGATCCAGCTTTTGGCGCCCATGCCCGCGTCGGTGCCAAGGCCGGGAATGTGCGGCGACATGATGAGCACGACGTTGACGATGAGGAACAGCGTCGTGTATTCCGACAGGCGCCGATAATCGAAGCGCCACATCAAGATCATGCAGACGATGCCGACGGCCACGCCGCCGAGCTGACGGCTGTACTGGTAATCGGCATCGCTTCTGACAGCCGAATACACGATAACAAGCCCGTATCCGACCAGAAGCGCGATGACCAGCAGAAACGGCACGTTCAACCAAGGCAGGCGGCGTTGCTTACGCGCGTGATTGACCGCGGCGTCCGGATGCCTGAGCGAGTTGATTTGAGGTAGTTGCGGCATATTGGCGACCATCACCCCTTCTAGTCCGAACGACCGCTCGATGAGGAAGTGCCGGCGCCATCTTGGACCTCGCCCGAAGATGTCCCGATCACGCCCACCTCGCCGTCGGAGGAATTCTCGGATGCCAGCGCGGCGGCCATAACCTTCGCACCGATAGGGGCGGCAACCGACGATCCGCCGCCGCCATGCTCGACGACGCACGACAGCACGTACTTCGGATTGTCGAAGGGCGCATAGCAGACGTACCAGCCGGTGTCCTCCATATCGGTGTACTCGGCGGTACCTGTCTTGCTCGCGATGGTCGCAGGATCGATGCCCTCGTCATCGTAGAGCGTCGACAGGGATGAATTATCGGTGGTCACACCGCGCAACGCCTCGCGCACGGCAGCCAAATCGGCCATGTTGACGTCCGGGGTGGAAACCGTATCGGCCTGATAACGCAGCGCAACGTCGCCCGCCGCGTTGTGCACTTCCTTCAAAAGGTGCGGTTTGACCAGATTGCCCGACGCGATGGCACCATAGGCACGCGCGAGGGCGATGGGCGTGACCAGGACATAGCCCTGCCCGATGCACATGTTCGTGTAGTCGCCGCCCTTCCACTGCGCCTCTTCAGGCGTATCGCGAAAGTACTCGGCTTTCCATTCGGGGGTCGGCACGCGCCCGGCCGATTCGCCCGAAAGGTCAATGCCCGTCTTCTGGTCCAGGTAGTACCTCTTCAGGAAGTCCTGCAGAAGCGTGGCACTCTTGCCCTCGTTCGCGGTCGCGTTCCAGAACTTGTACCCGATGTCGTAAAACGACGTGTCGCAGGAGTTGACGATGGCGCTGTGGAAATCGATCACGCCATGACCGCCCTCGAGCCAGCATTTCTGAGGGGAGCCGGATCCGAACCCGTCCCACTCGCCGGTGCAGTTCCAGGTTTCGTCGGTGGTGGCCATGCCGCATTCGAGCGCCGCAAGGCCCGTGAAGGTCTTGTACGTCGAGGCCGCCGGATAGGTGCCCTGGATCGCGCGGTCGAGCATCGGGTTTTGCGCTGCCTCGGAGGTTTCCTTGTCGAAGTACAGGTCGTAGGTATCGTCATCGATGCCACTGACGAACACCGAGGGGGAAAACGTGGGGTAGCTCGAAAGAGCCAGGATGCTGCCGTCGGTCACATCCATCACAACCACGGCGCCGCTCGTGCCCTTGCCGGAGCCGATAGCCCCGCCATCGGGAGCGATGGTGTCGGCGAGCGCCTTGTCGGCCGCATATTGGACGGATGCCTTGAGGGTGGTGTAAACGTCGGAGCCCTTGACCGGCTGCGTCTCGCTGACCACCTCGACGACGTTGCCTTGCGCATCGGCCATAACCTTGCGCTCACCATGGTCGCCGGCAAGCAGGTTGTCGTACATCTGCTCGAGCCCGCTGCGCCCGACCGTGTCCCCCAGTTCGAGATCGCGTCCTTCGGTGACGTTGGCGATGTCGTCGGAAGACACGCTGCCGATATAGCCGACGGCATGCGCGGCCAGCGAACCGTAAGGGTAATCACGTACGGTACGGGTCTGGATTGTGACGCCGGGAAACGCGTCGGCGTGCTCGGCGATGAAGGCCACGTTGCGCATGGTGGTGTCGGATTCGACGACGCGCTGGCTCTGCGCACCCGAGCTTGAGTCGGCGATGCGCTTTCGAACGATGCCGGCGGGAAGGCCGAGCACGGTCGACAAGCGGGCGACGACGTCGTGATCGTCAACGACGTCCGGATCGGCCAGCACCGTGAGCGACGTGCGATTCTTCACAATGGGCTTGCCGTCGGCGTCCATGATGTAACCGCGCGGAGCCGGCGTGTAAACGGTCGTGTACTGGTTATCGTCCGCTTCCTTTTTATACGTGGAGCCCGCAAGCACCTGCATGCTCCACAACTTCGCGGCCAGGGTGCCGAAGATGATGCCGGCAAGCGCACCGACGGCGACGAAGCGGGACTTCAGGGAATCGCCGGTGCTGGCGACGGGCTGCGCCTCCGAGGCGCCGCGGGCGATGCCGCCGGCGGGACGCCTGTTTGCATCGGGGAGCGTCGAATGGACGCCGACCGAGGAAATCGAGCGGACGTCGCGCTTGACGCTGACGCTCGTCGTTTTCCGACCGTTCAAAACCACGAACAGGACCGCGATGATGGCGGCAACGACGATAAGCGCTATGACTGCGGCGATGATGGCTGCGAGCATGAACGCCCCCTATCGCAGCTTCGGGGTGCGCAGGCCGCGGTCCTGGCTTCCACCCGCGAACAGGCGTGCCATCACGGGATACACGACCAGGCCGACCGCGCAATCATACAGCGCGCACGGAAGCGCGCGCGTGAGGAGCGCCTCGACCGGGTTGGCCGACAGGCCGCACGCGATGAGCAGCATCCCATAGGAGAGCTCGACGACAAGCGCCACGGCGACGAAAATCGCGATGGGCATGAAGATGGTGTCGTTGTCGAGCACCAAAAACGCCCGCGAGGCGATAAAACACACGATCACCAGCAGCAATGCCATACCGCCAACCGGGCCCGAGCCGGTCAGGTCATAGAGCAGCCCCAGGCAGAATGGCAAAAGCGGCCCCGCTTGGCCGGGAATAACGATCGCGACCACGACGGCATATGCCAAAAGGAAATTCGGTTGAGCGCTGAACAGGGCCACCGCGGGGGCGAGCGAGATCTGCAGGATCAGCGCGACGACGCAACCGATGACGAGCACGAAATTGTTCTTCTCGCCGAACATGCTATCTGCCTCCCGTCGTGGTGGAAGACTGGCTTCCGCTCGAGTTGGAGCTGTTCGAGCTCGATGAGCCGGAACTCGAGGAGGTGCCGGTCGTGCTCGAAGACGACGATCCGGAACCATTGCCGCCAGACCCCGATGAATTGGAAGAGCTGGAAGTGCCCGTCGACGAAGAGCTGCTCGAATTGGACGAATCACCGGAATCGGAATCCGACGAGCCGCCGTCCGACCCCACCGTGCTCACGACGAGCACGTCTTCGAGGGTGGTGATGGAATCGTTCGTCGAAACCACCACGCGGCGAGACGCGTCACCTTGCTGCGTGTCGATCTTCACGACGGTGCCGATGATCAGCCCGCGCGCATAGCTTCCTCCGAGGCCCGACGTCACCACGATGTCGCCGACCGCAACTTCCGCGTCGGCATCAAGGTCCTCCATGTACAGAAGACCCACCAAGCTGCCGCGCACGATCCCTTCCGCGCGGCTCGACTGGATCATCGCCGCGGCGCCGGAGGAGGGATCGGTCAAAAGACGCACCGTGGCGGTATGCGCCGCCGCGGAGACGACCTGCCCGACGACGCCCGTGGTCCCGAGCACCGTCTGTCCGGACGTGATGCCGTCTTCAGAGCCCTTATTGATGGTGACCGTCTGGCTCCAAGCTTCTGAGGAGCGCCCGATCACGCGTGCACCGGTGCCCTCGATCTGGTACGCGTCCTTCAGATCAAGCAGCTTCTGCAAACGCTCGGCCTCTTGCTTGTATTCCTCCATCTGAGAATACTGCTGAATGAGCTGCTGGTTGTATTCGCGCAGGCCGCTGAGCGTGCTCTCGTCCGCAGTGACGTTGTCAAATCCTTCGCTAATACTCGTCGTGGCCGACTCGATTGAGCCGCCGACGATGCGAAGCGGGCTCACCATCGACGAGACGCCCGCCTGCAGCGAATGCAAAGGCCCGGACGTATCCTCCTTGCCGTAAGCGGTCACCATGACCAAACTAGCGGCGATAAGCCCGATAAAAAGACCTCGGCGCAAAAGCGCCGAGCCTTGTTGTTGAAAATTAAGAGCCATGGAAAAGCTAGCGCCTTACTTGGAGCGCATCAGCGTCTGCTTGAGGGCCGAAGGCGTTTCGAGAACCTTCAAGCAGCCCATGACCACGTTCGTCAGCGCCGTCTCGCTCACCCACACGGGGATTTCGAGCTTGTCGCTTAAGTAGCGGTCGAGACCGGACAGAAGACCGCCGCCGCCCGTCAACAGGATGCCGTTTTGGATGATGTCGGAGGCAAGGTCGGGGTTCGTCTTCTTGAAGGTTTCCTTGATATGCAGGACCATCTCCTCACAGGGCGCGATGAGCGCCTGGCGAACGTCCTCGGACTGGATGGTGACCTCTTTCGGCTGCTCGGTTATGACGTCCTGGCCGGAAATGATCATATCGCGCTCGCGACCGTCCTCGAACGGCAGAATGGAGCCGATCTTGATTTTGATGATCTCGGCGGTACGCTCGCCGATCTTGATGCCGAGCAGATCGCGCAGATGCATCGCGATGGCCTCGTCCATGCGGTTGCCCGCGAGGCGCAGGCTCGATGACGTCACGATGCCGCCGAGGGAGATGACGGCCACCTCGGTGGTGCCGCCGCCGATGTCGACGACCATGGATCCGGTCGGCTCGGTCACGGGAAGGTCGGCGCCCATCGCAGCCGCCATCGGCTCCTCGATGAGATACGCCTGGCGCGCGCCCGCCTGCACCGCAGCTTCGAACACCGCGCGCTTCTCGACGGAGGTTGCGCCGCAGGGAATGCAGATAACGATGCGGGGCTTGGCCTGCCATGGATACTTACGCGGAGCGGCTTTATTGATGAAAGCGCTGATCATGGCTTCGGTAACGTCATAATCGGCTACAACGCCGTCATGCAGCGGATGCTCAGCGGAAAATGCATCAGGCGTATGGTTGATCATGTTCTTCGCCTCATGGCCGACAGCCAGGACGCGGTGAGTGCTTTTCTCGATGGCAACGACGGAAGGTTCGTTGACGACGATGCCCTCTCCGGGGATTGCGACCAGGGTATTGGCGGTGCCGAGGTCGATGGCCATGTCCGTGGACATCTGGCCGCCCATCCCAGAGAAGAAATCCAAGAATGACATACAGGCATACCCCTTGTGCTACGTTTATAGTGAGACTAGATTCTAGCACACAGGCTCGATTCGCCTTTTACCTGCCCTTCGAAATCCATCATGCATACGCATAACTGAATAAGCAAGCACGCGCAAACCATCCGGCGAAACGCAGCGACGAGTCCGCGCCTCCAAACAAAAGGCCCTCTCCCGAATATGGAAGAGAGCCTCGCAGCCCCAAAATGATGACGGGGCAAATATACGATAACCCTTAGGCGAAGAAAATGCCGATCTCGCGCTCAGCGGAAGCGGTCGAGTCGGAGCCATGGATGACGTTCTCGTCGACGGTGAGGCCGAAGTCGCCGCGAATGGTGCCCGGAGCAGCCTCGGCGCAGTTGGTGGCGCCCATGAGCTTGCGCATCGTGGCAACGGCGTTCTCGCCGGAAACGACCATCTTCACAACAGGACCGGAGGTGATGTAGGAGATCAGGCCATCATAGAAGGGCTTGCCCTTGTGCTCGCCGTAGTTCGCCTCAGCCTCTTCCATGGAAACCATCCCGAGCTCCATGCGCTCGATGGTCAGGCCGACGCGCTCGATGCGGGAGATGATCTCGCCGATATGACCGTTGCGCACGCCGTCGGGCTTGATCATGTTGTAAGTCTTCTCAATTGCCATGGTGTTGCCTTTCTTCTTATTATTGCCAAGCGCCGCATATGCCGCAGCGCAAGAAAACCAATCTGCCGAGCCGCCCTGCACATTACACGAACGTGCAGGTCGAACACGTTAATTCTGACTTGCGAAATACAGTTCGACGTTGCTTACCTTCCAGCCGATGCCATCGCGGGCAAGCGAGACCTTGTAGTTGACCTCACCGCCCTCGGAGGATTTAGCCGTAACGTAGGCCGTCGACTCGGTCATGGATTTATCGATCTGGTTGATCGTGGGCGAAGAATCCTTCGTCAGGGAATTCGTCATGGAGGTGGCCGACGAATCGCTCACCTCGGAGGAATACAGCACCGAGGCGTTGTCGGGATTGGCGAACAGCTCGTTCACCACGCTATCCTGCGTCGGGTAGCCCCAACCCTGCGAATACAGGAACACGCCGGCGCCGAAGGCGGCCAGAACGATGACGATGATGAACACGAGGATTTTCAGGCCGACGTTGCGGCGCTTGCGCTCCTGCTTCGCGACGCCGCGGGACCACTGCTCGAGCTCTTCATCCGATGCGCTGAAGAATCGATCATCCCCGTTAGCGACGCCGTAGGAAGCGCCATCGCCCGTATAAGGGTCGGTGTAGTAGAACGGGTCTACCTGCTGGTTGGCGTAAGGATCCTGCTCCGCGTACATCGCGCCGCCGTCCGCGGAGACATCGATGCCCGAGATGTCGGCGCCGGATCCGCCCTGCGCCGCCGTATTGCCGGCGACCGGGGACATGACCTGGGTGATCTCGGAAGTGCCCTGCGCCACCGCACCGACGGCGCGCTGATAGTCGACGCTGGCCGAATCGGACAGGAAATACGTCTTGTCGGCGATGGCCTCTTCGAAGGCGTTGACGGCCTTCTGCATTTGACCGGACGCGACGTAGGCCTGCCCCAGGCTGGCGTACAGTCGATTGCGCATGGCGGGCTGCATATCGAATTGCAAGGCGCTTTCATAGGAGGACACAGCATCGGAGGGACGAGACAGTGCCATGAAGCAAACGCCCAGGTTGAGCAAGGCCTTCGTCGGATCGGGATTGGCCTCGTCGAGGGCGGCTTCGCGGAACGCGACACCGGCCTCGGCGGTCTTGCCCATTTTCAGCAGAGCGTTTCCCATGCCCGTGTAGGCCTTGTAGGCGCTGTCGTATTTGGCGTCGGAGACAGCGGCCTCGAAATGCTCGACGGCGTTTTCGTAATCGTGCAGCGAGGCGTAGGCCATGCCCATATTGCAGTTGACCGCTCCGGTTGCATCGTAGGAGGCGTCGGCGAGGGACTGCCCGTAAGCCTGGATGGCCCCGCTGGGATTCTTCATCTTGGTAAGGCAATTGCCGATCTGGTGATTAACCAGGCCCAGCTCGCCGACCGCAGGCGGATGCATCGGGTCTTGGAGGCATTGCTGATACAGATTCAGCGCACCCTGAAAATCCTTCAGCGCGTAGGCGGTTCGTGCCTGCTGGAATAGTTGGTTGTTCATGTCTGTCCTTCGAATCCTTCGTTGGTGTTGCGTTTGTGGACGGATCCGCTAGCGGGCGTTCTCGATCTCGATGGTCTCGATGACGTCGCCGACACGAAGCTGGCCGATAACGTCTTTGCCCTCGATGGTTTGGCCGAACACAGTGTAGTTGGGGTCGAGCATATGCTGAGCACCCAGGCACAGATAGAACTGCGAACCCGCGGAGTCGGGCATCTGGCTGCGAGCCATGGCAAGCGCGCCGTCGTTATGCTTGTTGTTGGGATTGGTGGAGTACTCTTCTTTAATGGTGTACCCCGGTCCGCCCGTGCCAAGACCGGCGAACGGATTGCCCGCGGCGGCGACAACCTGATCGGAATCAAGGTCACGCGTGTTCGGGCAGCCGCCCTGGATAACGAACCCGGGCACATAGCGATGGAACTTCAGGTTGTCGTAGAAGCCCTTCTGCGCCAGTTCGACGAAATTGCCAACATGGATGGGGGCATCCATGCCGGCGAGCTGCACGCGAATGGTGCCCTTCGAGGTTTTGATGACGGCGATCTCCTCGCCCGTGGGCTGGTAAAGCGGGGTATACAAAGCCATGACGTCTCCTTTTCTCGCATGGATATACCGAAGTCGAAGCCTGGTACATTTCACGAAAACGCCCGCTTGACACGGGCGTCGATATTTATCGCATACAGCAAGCGAGTGTATCAGCTACCCCGCCCATTTGCCGAGCGGCACGGCGGCAAGCGATCAAAAACCGTAGAACCCACAAACGCGCTCGGCGCGCGCAAAGGGTGCAAAGGAAGGAAGCCGCCCTCAGCATCTGACGAGGGAGCTAACCACCTCGATATGATAGGTCTGGGGGAACAGGTCGACCGGGCGAACCGACTCGAGACGATATCCGACCGATTCGAATCGGCGCACGTCGCGAGCCCACGTTGCCGGGTTGCAGCTCACGTAGATGACGCGCTCGGCGCGAGCCGCAGCGATGTCGGCGGCAACGCCGGAGGCCAAACCGGCACGCGGCGGATCGACCACGAGGGCATCCAAGCCGCCCAGCTCGGGCAGCTCACGCGCCGCGTCTCCACCGATGACGTCGATATCGACCGCGTTGGCGTCCGCATTTCGACGCAGATCGCGCACCGACGACCCCGCCGACTCCACAGCGATGACATCCGCCCCGGCCTGAGCCATCGCGACGCCGAACGTCCCGCAGCCGGCATACAGGTCGGCCACGAGCATGCCGTCAAGGCCGCTTGGCCCCTCCTCGCCCATGCTGCCGCCGAGCGCTTCCAGGGCGCAACCGACGAGTTTCTCCGCCTGAGCGGTGTTCACCTGGAAAAACGACGGCGCGCTTGCGATGTAGCGCGCACTGCCGAGCTTCTCCTCCCAGTGACCTTTGCCGTCAAGCACCTCAAGCCCCTTGATTTTGCGGGCGTGCCCCGGATCGGCAATGACGCGCACCACGGATGTCGAGCGCAGACAGCTTTTCAGCATTTTCGCCGCCGCGGCACGCGGAAAGCCCGACGGCTTCGTCCAAAGGGCGATCTCGGTTTCACGGGTGCGCACGCTCGTGCGTACCCCGACGCGGAAGATACCGAGGTCTTCCGCACCTTGCAGATAGCGAAGGGCGCCGCGCAGCGCCTTGGGGGCCTTCGCGATGGAGTCGTGCGCGACGGGACAGGCGGCGGCGCTCACCACGTCTGGGTTTCCCTCTTCATGGAATCCCAGGTTGAACATACCCTTTGCATCCCATTGCGCACCGAGCTCGATCTTGTTGCGATAGCCCCACTGCCGCTTGGACGGCAGGCACTCGGAAACGAATTGCCCAGCCGCTTCCCCGAATCCCCCCGTGCGCGCCAGCGCGGCGATCACGTTGTCGCGCTTTGCCGCAAGCTGCGCCTCATAGGAGATATGCTGCCAGGGAGCCGCGCCCGCCGCAGCCGGCTCGGCCCACTTCGGCGCGACGCGGACAGGACCGCTCTGCACAAGCTTCGCAACCGTCCCGCGTGCAAAACTCGGCTTCTCGTCGGTCAGGTCCACCTCGACGACATCGCCCGGTGCCGCACCGGCAACGAAAACCGTCTTCCCGCTCGCCAGATGGCCGACAGCCTCGGGCCCGTAGCCCATACGCTCGATAGTGATGATTTCAGACATATGGTTGCTTCCATTCCCTTTTTCGGCCAGCATGGCCGCATATGGCGTATAATTGCCGAACATGCCCTAGTAGCTCAGCTGGATAGAGCGTCTGCCTCCGGAGCAGAAGGCCACAGGTTCGAATCCTGCCTAGGGCACCATTGCGATTTTCCTCGAACCCGCCCGACGCCATGTCAGGCGGGTTCGTCGCATTCAGCGCACCCGCAAGCCTCTTATTCGGAATCCTCTTCAGGAGCGCTTCCGGCGTCCAGGAAAATCTTGCGCGTGACGAAATTCCAAACCATGACTATGGCCGTTGCGCCGATCTTCGTGATCCAATAGTAAACGCCGAGCAGCTCGACGCCGGCCCACATGCAGGCGTTGTTGATCAGAAGCCCGATCACCGACAGCACGACGAAGATAATGAACTCGCGCCGACGGCTCATGTCCTCTTTGTGCACGAATACGTAACGCATCGAAGCCACGTAGTTAAAAACCACCGAGACCGTGAACGATATCGTAGCGCTGACAAGATAGTTCACGCCGAAAAGCTCGGTCAGCAGGATCAACAGGCCGTAATCGATGACGAAGGCGATGACGCCGACGACGCCGAACTTCATGATCTGCGCGATAAGCTTCTTCACGCTGCCCAACACCCCTCTCCGCTATACCTACAGTTACGACCCGGCAAAATCCCAGCGGGGAAAGCCCCGGGCAGCCTCATCAGACGCCGAAACGACGCCGCAAAAAGCTATCAGGATATTATCGCACCTGGCCCCAACTTCCCTCGAGAGTCCATCTCAATCGCGTATATCCTGCGAAACCGCCGACTCTGCCCTAGTTCTTGGGCCGTCTATGATTTAGGATACCGAAACGTATGCGAACTCTCGCACGCCACAGAAGAAAAGGAGCAGCACTGATGACCCAGGATAACGAGTCCGTCCTTCAAGGAAAGGGCGTCGCCGTCATCGTCCCCTGCTATAACGAAGCGGTCACCATCGGCAAGGTCGTCGACGACTTCAAACGCGTCCTGCCGCTTGCCGACATCTACGTTTACGACAACAACTCATCCGACGACACGGGCAAAATCGCTCTCGAGCACGGGGCGATCGTGCGCACCGAGCGCAGACAGGGCAAGGGCAACGTCGTGCGCCAGATGATGCGCGACATCGACGCCGACATCTACCTGATGGTCGACGGCGACGACACCTACCCCGCGGAAAACGCGCCCGCGCTGCTGGCGCCCCTGGCCGCCGACGAGGCCGACATGGTCGTTGGCGACCGCCTGTCCAACGGCAGCTACGGCTCCGAGAACGACCGAGCCTTCCATGGTTTCGGCAACAACCTGGTCCGTTTCCTCATCAAGGTCATCTACGGCTACGAGTTCACCGACGTCATGACGGGCTATCGCGCATACAACCGCGTCTTCGCCAAGACGATGCCCGTCACCTCGCCCGGCTTCGAGATCGAGACCGAGCTTTCCATCCATGCCGTTGACAAGCGCTGGCGCATCGCGCAGGTGCCCATCGACTATCGCGATCGCCCCGAGGGATCCGAATCGAAGCTCAACACGTTCTCCGACGGCATGAAGGTGCTCATGATGATCCTGTCGCTGTTCAAGGATTACAAGCCGCTTGCCCTTTTCTCGTGGATCGCGCTCATCTTCGTGGTGCTTGGCCTTATCTGCGGCGTGCCCGTCATCGCCCAGTTCGCCTCAACCGGGCTCGTGCCGAAGCTTCCAAGCGCGCTTTTGGCCGTGGGCCTGGTATTCGTCGGGCTGCTGTCGCTTACCTGCGGGCTTATTCTGGACACGCAGGTGAAAGGCAGCCGCAAGCAGTACGAGCTTATCGTGACCGAGGCTTACGAACGCTACGCGAACCGCGATTAGCTCCCCCGTCGAAAAGAAGGGCGGCCCGAACCCTCGAGGTCGTTCGAGCCGCCCTTTCCTTATGTCTCCGATCAGCAATGCAGCCACGCATCTCCACTGTTCCTTTACCATGAAGTTTGCCGATCGGTGTTTAGCAAGGCTACATTCTCTTTGGGGATGCGCCCTATATCATTCACCATCCGAAATCGTCATGTGTAAGAAATTTGACCAGCTGCAAAAAAGGTCTTGTCAAAGCAAAGGATGTTTGGCATACTGAGCGGGCTGCTTTTCCAGAAGCGCAAACGTCCCCATAGTCTAGAGGTCAGGACGCGGCCCTTTCAAGGCTGAGACACGAGTTCGATTCTCGTTGGGGGCACCATAAATCATGATAGAAGCTGCAGGCAATTGTCTGCAGCTTCTTTTTTTCATGAACGCATCTCCAGGCGCAACCGAAAGCGCACATTGCCGCAATTCCGTTCGGCTATAATCAAGTGTCGATCCTACCGCAGATAAAATCATTGCCTGGAGATAAACGATGACCGAGAACATTCCCGAAAAATCCAAGCGAGCCTCCAAGGAGGCACTACCGAAGATGCCGCGGTTCTGCCACTTCCTCACCGTCCTGTTCGCCATCAATTTCGTAGCCACCATCGCCGTGCTGGTATTCACTTCGCGCGACCTCGTCCAGTACAACACCACGAACCTTGTCGACTGGCTCAATATCGTGCTCGAGATGGTCACGCTGTGGATGCTGTGGTGCCGATTCAAAGTCACGCGCCCCTTCGTCATGTGCTTCAGCGCGTTCAACGTCTTCGTCGGCTTCCTCAAACTGTTCGTCTTCAACATCGACGAGTACGCATCCTCCCCGCAGGAAACCCTTCCCCTGCTCATCATCGTGGCGATCATCGCCTACATCATCACCTCCGCTTTCGACATCGTTTTATTCCTCTATTTCTGGCGATCCAAGAAGCTCAAGGCCTACCTGACCCAAGATTTCGGCATCAACAAGGAGGCGGCGCTCGGTAACCACGAAGATCTTGAGATCAACCGCCGCTCCTGGCCGTTTTGGCGCAATATCGCCATCTATTACTGCTTCTTCTCGCTTGCCGGGCACTGGATGGAGTCGGCCTTCTGCATGCTTATCCGTATGGGATGGGTTAAAGGCGAGGTCGACTTGAACAACACCATGCTCTGGCGCGACTGGTTCTACCCCTTCCCCATGGAAGGTCTTGCGGTCGTCATCATTGCCATCGCGCTGTATCCGCTGTTCATCAAGCTGCGGAAGGTTAGCAAGTTCCCCGCGGTGGCCTACGGGGCAAGCTTTCTGATCAACGGGCTGGTCTGCGTGACCATCGAATACGTCATGGGGCTGTTCGTGAACGCTGATTTGCAGCTGTGGGATTATTCCAACATGCCTTTCAACCTCAACGGCATGATCTGCCTGCAAAACGGACTCGGATTCGCCTTCGCGTCATCGATTATCTGCTGGTGCGTCTACCCGATGCTCGAGCGCGCCTTCGCGAAGCTGCCGAAAAACGTGATGAACCTTATCTTCGTCATCACGCTGTCGGCTTACGCCATTCCCCAGGCGCTTTATCTGACAGACCCGCCCAAACCCTATCGCGAGGAACTCGAGGAGGTACTTGCCCAAGACAACCTCGACGAGGACGAACGCGCATACTACCAAAGCGAGCTGGACAAGCTTGACGACCTTGCAAGCAGGGGCGTCATACTTGCCGGCGCTCCCGAGAAGGACAACGGCTAGACGCCTTGCGCGACAAAGAGAAACGGCAAAGGAGGAACACATGAGCCTGCACATCCCGCATATCAAGAATCCGCGGCCATACGTCCCCTTCGGCCACAAGGATCTGCCGGCGCTGCCGAAGGGCCTTCGCGTCGTCGAGGCCTATTACGCCTGCCTCGCCGCGGCCTGCTTCGCCATGGCGGCATACCTGAACCCGAATATCTTCAGCTACGACCTGTCGCTCATCGCAGGCATCTACATGAGCGGCGCCTCCTGCATGTGCATCTGGCTGCTGCAGGTGCGCTCGCGCCGTGCGCGCGCAGTGTGCGCGAGCGCTATCGTGATCATGAACATCCTGCTTGTCTGGGATCTCTTCATAAACGGGTCCATCGTAACGCTTGGGCGCATCGTCGGGCCAGGCTCTGCCATAGCCGCCTTCCTCATCGAGGCCGCATGGGGAGCCGCATCGTTGGCTTACCTTATCGCCTCCCCCGCCGCGCGTCGGGCCCTTGCTTGCGATTACGACTACGCCGACATCCCCGGAGGGCACACCTGGGAGCTGCCCCTGCTCAAGCGCTTGCGTACCTGGGAATTCTGGCGTGATCTGCTCATCTACTTCTTCACGTTCTCGTTTTTGGGCCACTGGGCCGAAATAGCCTTCTGCTGGCTGATCCGCTTCGGGCTGGTGATGGGCGACTACGACCCGTCGAACCACATGCTGTGGGATCAGTGGCTGTTCCCCTTTTCGGCCGAAGGCATCGCGCTTGTGATGATCGTGCTAATCCTGCACCCGTTCAGCCGATGGGTCCTGAGAAAATGCGGCGGGCGCACACCCATCGCCGTCGTCGTCAGCTTCTTCGCCAACGCGCTTGTCTGCACGTCCATCGACTTCACGACCGGAATCACGGCGAACTATGACTACCATCTGTGGGACTATCGCGCGCTGCCGTTCAACTTCATGGGGCAGGTGTGCCTGCAAAACTCGCTCGTGTACTCGATCGCGGCGACGCTCATCGTCTGGGTCGTCTACCCGCTGATGGATCGCGCGCTCCGCCGATGCCCGAAAGTGCTCGTCGATGCAGCGTTCTGGTTTCTCGCGGGCGTATACGGGTTCTGCGCATTGCTACACTTTCTGTACTACACGACCTCGGGGATGATCGTCGGCTAGCCCCTGAGGCGGCCCACGGCGACGTGCGCACCCTGCCGGCTCAACGGAATAGGTGTGCCGGCCGGCTGCAGTCGAGCGCTTGCAGGATTCGGCCCCAAGCCTGAAGAGATTTTCAACATTCCGTTCACAGACGGCGGCTCGCAGGGGGGCATAGTCTATACTTATTTGGTTAACACTTGAAGAGACCGCAGGTCAAACCCTGCGTTGATGAGGCGAAATGACAAGCATACCCGAAAGTAGATTACTTACGCTGGCGGTGCCGGCCTACAATGCCGAGCCTTTTCTGCACACGTGCCTTGACACGCTGGTCGAATCCGGCTCCGATATCGAGGTGCTCGTCATCAACGACGGGTCATCCGATGACACCATAGGCGTGGCGCGCGCCTATGAGCAGAAGCACCCGGGCATCGTGCGCGCCATCGACCAGGAGAACCGCAACTGGGGCGGCGCGATCAACCATGCGCTCGAGCTTGCCCGCGGCACCTATTTCTACATCGTCGACTCGGACGATTGGCTTGACTCGTCGGTGCTCGACGAAGTCATGGGAAAGTTGCGCGATCTCCAGGAGCGCAACACGCCCGTCGATCTGTTCGTTGTGAACTACATCTACAACCGCATCGCAAACAACGATCGCCACACCATCCACTACCGAAAACTCATCCCGCACGACAAGGTGGTAGGTTGGGATGACCTGAGCATGCCGAAAATCGATCAGTACCTGATGATCCACAGCATGATCTACCGCACGGACATCATCCGCGAAAGCGGCCTTGTGCTGCCCGAAGGCGAGTCGTACATGGATAGCCTCGTCATGCTCAAGCCGCTTCGTTACGTGAAAAAGCTTTATTACCACGACTGCGACCTATACTGGTACACCATCGGCCGCGAGGGGCAATCCATCGATGGAGCCCAGGTCGCCAAGCATGTCGACGAGCAAATCCACGCCACGCGGCTGGCTATCGATGGCTTCGATTATCAGACGCTCAACCGCATCAGCCCACGTCTCGCAAGCTGCAGCGTGCGCTATCTGTCGGCGATGATGACCGTCTCATCCATCACGCTGTACCGCATCGGAACGCCCGAAGCCTGCAAAAGAAACGAAGAACTCTGGGATTACCTGCGCGAAAGCGACCACTATCTCTACGTGAAATTGCACGCCTCTTTAGCCGGCATCGTAAACAAGAAGACAACCTTCGGTCGTCGCTTAGCGCTGTTCGGCTATGATGTAGCTGCAAGAATTTTCAAATTCGCTTAAGGAATTCAACCGATGACCGAGCAGAGCAAACATACTCCGTCCCTTGACGGCGAGGAAAGCAAGGCCGAAAAGGCCTTCCTCGAGCCGAATCTGCTTGACGAGATCGCACCCGAAACCGCGATGGAGCGGCCTCACGTCAAAGGCCGTCTGCTCAACGCCTTTTTGTGCATCTTCGCATTCGGCATGCTTATCGGATATCTCGTGTTCGCCGGCGAGGGCGAGGATCTTGCCAACGCGCTATCATCCATGCAGTGGTCATGGCTTACCTTAGCCGTCATCATGGTCGTCGTGTACTGGTTCTTCGAGTCGGTATGCATGCAAATCTTCTCGCGCGACATGTTCCCGAGATTCAAATTCAAGAACACATTCATTTGCACCGTCATCGGGCAGTACTTCAACTGCATCACGCCGCTTTCAAGCGGCGGGCAGCCGTTCCAGGCGTACTACTACAATCGCTTCGGCATGCCGCTATCCAAAAGCCTGCCGATGCTTCTCTGCCGTTTCGTGACGTACCAGATCACCACAAGCGCATTTTGCGCCTTGGTGCTCATCTTGCGTCTCCATTACTTCGTCGAAGACAACCCGGCGCTCACGACCCTGGTTGTAATCGGATTCGTAGGCGGGCTCGGCCTGCTTACGATGCTGCTGGCAATCGCATTTTGGCGTAGCGGCATTCTGAAACTCGTCTCTGTTGTGTTCAGGTTGCTCGCGAAGCTTCGCATCATCAAAGACCCTGATGAGAAGATCGCGAACACAACCAAGACGATCGACGACTGCTATACCGAGATGCATTACCTGTTCAAACGCCCCAAGCTTTTTGCGCAAAGCATCGGGGTGACGCTGGTGCAGCTGCTCGAGTACTTCGCGATCAGCTACGTGATCATGCGCGGGCTGGGCTGCGACGGTGACTTCCTCACCGTCATATCCTGCCAGGCCTTCGTGTACATGATCTCGTCGTTCGTGCCGACGCCCGGAGCTATGGGTGCTGCCGAGACAAGCTACGCGCTCTTCTTCGGCACCATCTTCCCGAGCGCATCGTATGTCGCGCTTTCCACGTTCATCTGGCGTTTCCTGACGTTCTACTTCCCTATCGTTGTCGGAATGCTCTTAACGCTTGCCGTGAACAGAAGCTCTGCGGTGCTGGCGACAGAACGGGAAAATCTGAAAGAGTAGACAAGGCAAGCACCCCCTGCCCATACGTTCGAGCAAGCCGCATCCGAAAAACGGGCCCGGGGGGCAAGCACTCGCGCCCATTCGCAAATCACAGGGCGAAAACCGGCAACCCGCTTGAGGCCGGCTGCCCATGAAACGATAACCGATCCGCTCGCGCAGGCGGATGCAGGCGCCCTAGCGGCATACGGGGCGCCTTCGTGCTGAAAAGCGCGTCAATCTATAGCAAGGCGCGCAGGAAAGGACCTACATGTCGAATTTCGAAGACCTCGGCTTGTCCGAGTTGATGCTCACGGCCGTCAAGCAACTCGGTTACACCGAGCCGACCCCCGTGCAGGAAAAAGCCATCCCGCTGGTACTTGAAGGCCGCGATGTCATCGCGGCCGCGAAGACCGGAACGGGCAAAACCGCCGCTTTCTCGCTGCCGACGCTCGATAAGCTCGGCCACGCGAAAGGCAACAAAGGACCGCTCGCGCTCGTCGTCACGCCAACGCGCGAGCTCGCTCAGCAAATCGGTGAGGTTTGCGACACCATCGCCCAAGCCACGCACCATCGCATCCTCACGGTGGTCGGCGGGCTTTCCTATGATCCGCAAATCCGCGCCCTTAATCGCGGCGTCGACGTTCTCATAGCAACCCCCGGCCGACTGGTCGATTTGATGGAGCAGGGAGCCGCGCACCTCGGCAACGTTGAAACGCTGGTGCTCGATGAAGCCGATCGCATGCTGGACATGGGATTCTGGCCGCAAATGCGCAAGATCGTCGGAGCTACCCCTTCCAGTCGCCAAACGCTGCTGTTCTCCGCGACCATCGACAACTCTATCACCAAAAGCGTCGGCAAGCTTTTGCACGACCCCGCCACCGTCGAGATCGCCCATAAGGGGGAAACTGCCGACACGGTCGAGCAGTACATCATCCACGTGCAGCAGTCGGTGAAGCCCGCCCTGCTCAAGGGCCTGCTCGCCGAGCGCGGCCATGAGCGCGTCATCGTATTCTGCCGCACGCGCAGCCGCGCCGACGCAACCTGCCGCCGGTTGAAGAAGGTCGGGTACACGGTGGAGGCGATCCATTCGAGCCGCAGCCAGAATCAACGTCGCCGCGCACTCGACAATTTCGCAGCAGGCAGAACGGACATCCTCGTCGCCACCGATGTGCTCGCCCGCGGCATCGACGTCGAAAACGTCGAATACGTGATCAATTACGATCTTCCCACCCAGCCGGAAGACTACATCCATCGCATCGGGCGCACCGGCCGCGCAGGCGCGAACGGATTCGCCGTATCCTTCACCTGCGCCGAGACCAAAGATGCCCTGCGCGATATCGAGAAGCTGCTGAAGAAGAGCATTCCCGAACTTGAGCTGTCAAACTTCGATATGCAGCAAGCCGAAACGGAAGCCGCGGCAAAAGCGCAGCGGGCCGAAGCGCGCCGCGACCCAGAAATACAGCAGGCGAAACGCGAGCAGGCGAAACGCGAGCGCAAGAAGAACAAGGCACGCGAGGAGGAGGCGCCTGGCACCGCCCAGCATAGCAAGCGCGGCAAAAAGCAAAACAAGAAGAACAACGGATCGGCGCATGCCGGCGCAGAACGGCTGAACCAACGCGATGCAGCTTCAAAGCGTGCGCCGAAGACGGAATCCCCCGCAGCCGGCAAGCGCAAGGGCGGCAAGGCGAACAACCGCTCGGGAAGCGCTGCCGGGGCGGATTTCAGACCCGGAAGAGCGCACCGGGCTGCTCTCGCCAATAAGCGAGGCCGCCGCTATTAAGCGAACTGCGAATCCGGAAAGCGCGCACGACGCCCGGAACCGCGCCAGAAGACTCCCCGCCTCAAAAGCAGGGAGTCTTCAGCTTATATATCCTCTTGGAAACCGCTTATCAGCACGTTCGCCCATCAGATGAAACGGACATGGGGCAATAGAGCGAATCGATACGATGTCGCTGAACGGCTCTGAACGCCCGTTCGGCGAATCCGCAGCAAGAACAAGTGCCATTCGGGTACAGTTTACCGAGGAGAAAAGGAGGGAGAGGCATGCGCATCGTCGTAGCAAGCCAGGGACTCGACGTGGCGCCCTGGTTCATGCATTGCGAGAGCTTCACAAGCTATCGAGTTGAACAGGGCATCATCATCGATTGCCAAAACATGCCCAACCTATCCCTGTCGGCAAAACAGCTTGCGCATCTCCTCAAAGAGCTTGAGACCACCGTCGTCTTGGCTAAGCAGATGGAAAGCTCGGCGAAGAAAGCGCTTGAAGAGGCGGGCATCGAAACCGTCGAAGGAGCGAACGGAACGGCAAGCGGAGCAGCCCGAAGCTATCTTCAGAACACCCTCGCCGGTCTCGAAGAGGAGCTGGAGATCGTCTAAACGAAAATCGCGGCAAGGTTTCAAGATCAGGCCTCGCCGAAAGCGCCGCTTAAGGCGTTTCGCGCAGCGCCCCGGTAAAGCAGATACAACATCAACGCAAACACGCCGTTCTTGAAAAGACGGCGTTTTTGATTTCCCCTCAAGCTTATAACCGCATCATTTGCCAAAGCGCCCGAAAACGAACAGGGGCCCGACCTTTACGGTCGAGCCCCTGTAAAAGCTTCAAGGAACTGTTTTGTGTTTACAGAGCCTTCTTAGCAACCTCGACGAGGGAGGCAAAAGCCTCGGCGTCGTTGATGGCCATGTCGGAGAGCACCTTGCGGTCGAGCACCACACCGGCCTTCTTCAGGCCGTTCATGAAGGTGGAATAGCTCATGCCGTTGATGCGGGCACCAGCGTTGATGCGGGTGATCCAAAGACGACGAATCTCGCGCTTCTTGTTGCGGCGATCGCGATAGGCGTACTGCAGGGAGTGACGCACCTGCTCCTTAGCAGCAGTGTAGGAACGGGACTTCGCGCCATAGTAGCCCTTTGCACGGGCAAGGGTGGTGCGGCGCTTCTTCTTAGCGTTAACTGCGCGCTTGATACGAGCCATGAATAATCACTGATCCTTTACAAACTAGCGGAGGCCGAGGTTGCGAGCGACGACGCGCTTATCAGCGGCGGACAGCTCGGTCTCGTGACGGAAGTTGCGCTTACGCTTCTGGCTCTTCTTGGTCAGAATGTGGCTCTTGTAGCCCTTTGCGCGCATGATCTTGCCGGAACCGGTGACGCGGAAACGCTTTGCGGTACCGCGATGGGTCTTCATCTTAGGCATTGCCGTTGTCCTTTCCTTCGTTTTGCTTCTCGTTTGCTTTCTTCTTCTTCGCCGCCATGTTCGCAGGCAATGGGGCGATGAGCATGTGCATGTTACGGCCTTCCATCTTAGGCTGGCTCTCGATGACCGCGATGTCCTTCAAGTCATCAGCCAAACGCTCGAGGATGGTCAGGCCTTGTTCCGGATGGGCCATTTCACGGCCGCGGAACATGATGGTGATCTTGACCTTGTTGCCGGCGGAGAGGAAGCGAAGCACGTGCTTCTTCTTCGTCGTGTAGTCCCCCACATCGATTTTCGGGCGGAACTTCATTTCCTTGGTCTCGACCTTGCTTTGGTTCTTGCGAGCCTGCTTGGCCTTGATGGCTTGGTCGTACTTGAACTTGCCGTAGTCCATGATGCGGCACACCGGCGGGTCGGCCATCGGGGCGATTTCCACCAGATCGAGGCCCTGGTCGTCGGCAATGTGCTGCGCCTGGGCAACCGGGTAGATACCCATTTGCGTACCGTCGAACCCGATCAGGCGGCATTCGCGCACCGTGATCTGTTCGTTGAGCCGAGGCTCTTGAGCAGCTATTGCAATCACCTTCCTTCCTTTGCATGCATATGTTGCATGACATGAAAAAACCCACAGCTTAGATGCATGTGGGCAAGATGAATGAACTCACGTTCGATATTCATGCAACCCATCAGCAGCCTAAAGCGCCGAACTAGGTGGGAGGCTTCAAGCCCCCGCTTGTGAACAGCTTGTTCATTATAGCGCGCGGAACTCTACGTGCAAGGACGAAATGCGTCAAGCAGCCTGCACCCACAAACGCTCCATAGATGTAGGCTGCTGCCAAAGGGTGGTACCCGACGCTTACGCGTTAACGTACACGTAGATGATGCGGATGGTATCGGCAAGATTGCTGCTCTGATTTGCCGCCGAGTAGTCGTAGAGCAGCACGCTCGACCAGTTATGCGACGCACCGTTGGCATCTGCGGTGCCGGAGAAACTGCAGCGTTCCTTGGTCAAGGTCGTGCCATCGCTGGCATAGGTGGAATACTGCATCTTGTCAGCGGGAAGGACCGCATCGCCGTCTTTGGCCGCAACGCCCGCCTCGCGCAGGGTTTTCTCGACGATATGCTCGTTTTTCACCGCATCGGAGAAGCTGATCGATCCGTAGCCGAGCGATGCGGTGGCCGCCGAATAACCGGCCTGCACGATCTTGCCTTCCTCGTCAAGGCCGAGATAAACCGTCGGCGTGCCCGAACGGGAATCGGCAGGTTCAGCGGTAAGCGCCACGGTGAGGCTTTTCTTCACCGCATTGCCCTCCTCGTTGACATCTTTCGTCGAGGTGATGGTGGCGCCATGCGCCAGCGCGGTGATGGCCGTCTCCTGCGTCTGGCCCAAAACGTTGACGAGGTTCGGGACCTCGGTCTTCTTCTCGACCGTGGTGGAAGCGTCGTTGACCTTCGACCCATCGGACAGGCCGCCGACATCATGCGTCGACTGCTGCGCCTGGGTCTGCTGCACGACGCTTCGCTGGCCTTCGCTAACCAGCTGATAGGTGAAATACCCCAGCGCCGCGATAAGGGCGAGCAGGATGATCACGATGACGATGAGCGCGCGACGGACGCGTCGGGATTTTTTCAGATGCGGGGCGAGCTCGCTTCTCTGCTCGGCCCCATGCTTGCCGCTGACGGCCCCGTCGGCGCGGCCAGGTAGCTCATCACCGAAAACGGGCTCGTCGCGGGGCTCAAGGCTGTCGAGCACATCGCCGTAGTCGTCGGACGTGTCGGGCTCGTAGCTCAAACCGGCCGCATGGGCGCCCCGGGAGGCGCCAACGGCGGGAAACGCCTCGGTCAGGCCGATCGCCTCATCGCCGTTCGGGGTTCCATCCGCCGAGGAAGAGGAACTGACGGGCGCGAAGGCCTCGGTCAGGCCAAGAGAGGCGTCCTGGTTATCTTCTTTACGCTGACCTTTGTTGATTTTAAAGCTGTGTTTGGCCATGGTTCACCTTTCCTGCAATGCGCTACAGCACGAACCGAATCACGTAGTAAGCAACGAAAATGACGACGAAGCACGCAAGCCCCGCCAAAACGTACTTCTGCATCTTCGACATGGGGGCAGGTTCAAGATCCTCAAGCGTCTGTTCGTAAGCGTCCCGAGGCACATCCGCCGCTACGGGAACCTCTCGCGGGGCGGCGGTGCTGGCCACCTGCTCAGCATACAGCGCCTCCGCCGGCGCCTCGACGAAATCGGCTCCGGCATCTTTTGAATAGCGCTCTTCGGCAGCGGGATAGTCGGGCTCCGAGTCATGATGCCGGTAGGAACCGGCTTGGATCACGACATCGTCGTCCTCGGCAGCGTTTACCGAGATATGGGAAAACTTCTTGCCCTCCGGCATTGAAACCTCCTTATCGCCCCGGATGCGAACTTGCGCAACGGATCCGAAGCGGCGTCGATGCCGCCGATGAGCCCCGAGCACGGACACGGCGACGCGTTAGACGACTCGATTATATCGAAAGCGGCAAGACGCCATGAACCGGTCGCGATAAAACCACGGAGCGCGCCCGTGCCAGGCGCGCCCAACCTCCCATTGTGCGACAATAGGCCAAGCTCACTTCCGCTCATCGCCTTGGCGCGCCCGCGCGAAGGCGCCCCGCGCACGACAGGAAAGGAACGTCGTCCATGAAGCTTTCAATAGGTCAGACACTTCACGGCTTCACCGTCAAAAGCGCCGAGGATCTCCCGGAGATCAACGGCGCGGCATATGTGCTCGAGCACCACCCGAGCGCGGCGCGCCTGCTTTACCTCGCGAACGACGATGTCAACAAGGCCTTCTCCATATCTTTCAAGACGCCACCGGCAGACGACACGGGCGTCTTCCACATTCTCGAGCACTCGGTTTTGTGCGGATCGCGGAAATTCCCGGTAAAAGAGCCGTTCGTCAACCTGCTGAAGACGAGCATGCAGACGTTTCTCAACGCCATGACCTTCGGCGATAAGACGATGTACCCGGTCGCGTCGACGAACGAGCAGGATTTGATCAACCTTGTCGACGTGTACATGGATGCCGTACTGCATCCCGACATCTACCGCATAAGGCAGATCTTCGAGCAGGAAGGCTGGCATCTGGAACTTGCCGCGGGCGCGCAGGTCGCTGACGGCGATGCGGAGGGCACGGCGGGCGAGCAGGGCGTCGAGGAGGGCAACGCGAATGGCACGGGCGCGCAGGACGCCGACGGCGCCGGCAAACCCGAGGTTTTCTTCAACGGCGTCGTGTATAACGAGATGAAAGGCGCGCTGTCCGACGCGACGAGCGTGCTTTACGACGAGCTACAGAAGGCGCTTCTGCCCGACACGCCCTACGCGTTCGAGTCCGGCGGCACCCCCGAGGCCATCCCGACGCTTACCTACGAGCACTATCTCGAGGAGCATGCGCGCCACTATCGCCTGGACAACAGCTACCTTACGCTGTACGGCGATCTCGATCTCGAGCGCATGCTCGCGTTTTTGGACGAGAGCTACCTGACGCCCGTTGCCGCCGAGCAGGCAGCGCGCGATGAGGAGCGTGCGCGGTCGGGCCAGTCACCGCTTGCCCCCCGCACCCTGCCCCTGCAGGTTCCCGTCGCCACCCTCGGGGTGCGCAAGCAGATGCAGACCGCGCAGGAGAATTCCTGCATGGCGCTCGGATACGTGATCGGAAGCGTCCAGGAACGCACCCGCATCATCGCCGTCGAGATGCTGCTCGACGCGATCATGGGATCGAACGAGGCACCGCTGAAGCGAGCCCTGCTCGATGCGAATATCGCCGGTGATGCGCAATCCTACCTGGCCGATTCCATTCAGCAGCCCTTCGCCGTCATCCAGCTGCGCGACCTGGGCGATGGCGCCGCTGCCCGCCTGCGCCCGATCGTCGAGGAAGAGCTTTCGCACCTTGCTAGCGGAGCTTTGGACCACAACCTGCTTGCGGCGTCCATCTCCCATGCCGAGTTCGTCATGCGCGAGGGCGACTGGGGGCTCGCCGACGGAGTGGCGCTTTCCATGGCGGCGCTATCCGGTTGGCTTTACGACGACGATCTGGCGACAACGTACCTGAAGTACGAGGACGACTTCGCCTTCTTGCGCTCGCAGCTTGAAACCGACTACTTCGAGCAGCTGATCCGTGAGGTGTTCCTGGAAAACCCCCATATGGCCGAAGTCGAAGTGGTTCCCTGCGAGAACGCAGTTGGCGTCGACGAGGCCGCCCGGGCAAAGGCAGCTACCGAAAACTTCTCCAACGAGGATTTCGCGCATATCGCCGAGGAGGTTGCCAAGCTCAGGAAGCGCCAGGAAGACCCCGATGCCCCCGAAGCGATTGCGACCCTGCCGCAGCTCCATGTCTCCGACATCGGTCCCGCCCCCGATGGCGGCGTGGCCGCGCAAACCGAAGCCGGGAACGTCACGTGCCTGCGCCACGAGGTGAGCTGCCGGGGCCTCGCATATGCGTATCGGTACTACGATCTGAGCTGCGTCTCCTTCGACGAGATCCCCTACGCCGCCGTGCTCGCCCTCGTGCTCGGCAAGCTTGAGACGGTCGCCCACAGCGCGGCGGAGATCGACACGCTGACCAACGGCAAGCTGGGCAACCTGTCCTTCCTCGTGGAGGTCTTCGAGGATGAGCACGACCCGCGCAAGGTGCTGCCGAAATTCACCGTCAGCTCGTCGGCCCTCGCTGAAAACGCGGACTGGCTGGGCGCCCTTCCCGCGGAAATCCTCTCGACAACCGACTTCACCGACACGGACAAGATCCGCGACGTGCTCGAGCAACGCCGAATCGGCATGGAGCAATCCTTCGCGAACGCCGGGCACGCTGCGGCGATGAGCCGCGCGACATCCTACTACCTGCCCGCAGGCGTTCTGCGCCAGAAGATGGGCGGCGTCGACTTCTACCGCTTCATGAAAGACTTGCTCGCGAACTTCGACGATCGCAAGCAAGCCCTGGCCGAAAAGCTCGACGAGCTTGCGAAGCGCATTTTCCGAGCCGACAACCTGGTGCTTTCCTTTGCCGGCGCAGACGAAAACCTCTCGCGCATGCTCGACGCCGAGAAGCCCTTCGTGGCGGATAAGGCCGGCGGCAAGCCTGATGCGGCAACGCCGGGCGCCGTTCTCGAGATCCCTGATCCCGTTGCGCTCAACGAGGCGTTCATCGTCCCGAGCGACGTTTGCTATGCGTCGATCGCCGCCGACCGGCGCGCGCTTTCAGGCGGGCAATACAGCGGCGCCTGGCAAATTGCCGCCCGCGTGCTGTCCTACGACTACCTTTGGAACGAGGTACGCGTGAAGGGCGGCGCCTACGGCGCGGGGTTCCAGGCGGCTCGCTCGGGCACGCTGCGGTTCTACTCATATCGCGATCCGCATCTCGACGAGACGCTTGCGCGTTTCAAAGGAGCGCCCGCATGGCTTTCCCGATTCGATCCGAGCGCCGACGAGATGGAGGGATACGTGGTGAGCAGCGTCGCTTCATTCGACACGCCGCTTAAGCCGAGAGCACTCGTTCGACGTCAGGCGGGCGATTTCTTCACCGGACGCGCACCCGAAGATCGCGCACGCACCCGTCAGGAGATGATCGAGACCACGCCCGAAAAGCTCAGAAGCCTTGCGGCCGATATCGAGCGGGCGGTCGAGGCGAACATGTCATGCGTCTTCGGAGGCAAAGCGATCCTCGAGGATTCCAAGGCAGGCTTCGCCGTTTGCGACCTGCTGAACGAATAGACGCTAAACGTATTCGTCGACGAAATGCAAAAGCATTGCGGCGCTGGTGGGCGTCATGCGCTCGCCGGGGAGCGTCTTTTCGCACGTGCGGACGCCGCGTGCGATGATGGCGGCCGTGGCGGGCGCGGGTATGGCCAGCTCGCCATGGGCGCACCGGATGGTGCCCTCGCCGGTTTGCGCAGCGGTTGCGATAATGCGCGCAGGCGCCACCGCCTCGACCGCCAGGCACAACAGCAGCGTGTTACGAATGCGCGAGGCCTCCCCCACTTCATGGAAGTGGGTTTCGCTCACATCCACTCCGTGAGCCGCGGCCTCCGCCTGCGCCAGGATGTCGTAAACAGCATGCATGTCCGAGCGAACGCGCTCGGACACGGCGAGGGCATCGATGGTCGCGGAAACCTCCGCGATGTCGTGATGATGCCGTTCAGGGATACCCGCCGCCGCAGCCGCCGCCTCGAGCTTCTCACGCGAACCTGCCGGCAGCTGCAGCAACGTGTCTCCAAGCAGCTGAGAACGCGTTGCGTTCTCCGTCAGATTCCAACGCAGGCACACCGGGGCGTCCGTCGATTCCATTCCATTTCCTTCCCTTTTCGCATTGTTCGCCCACGTTGATGAGCCTTCGATCAGATGAGCCTGGAACCCAGCGCCGAAGCCGTTGTCGATATTGACGACGGACACGCCCGACGCGCAGGAGTTGAGCATGGCCAGAAGTGCCGCAACCCCGCCGAAGCTCGCCCCGTACCCAACCGACGTGGGGACGGCGATAACCGGGCAGGTCGCCATGCCGGCGATCACGCTCGCGAGCGCCCCCTCCATCCCCGCAACCGCAACGATGCAACGCGCATCACGCAGCTTATCGGCATGGGAAAGCAAGCGGTGGATCCCCGCGACGCCGACGTCGAAAAGCCGGACCACGCGCGTTCCGAGCACCTCCGCGGTGACCGCTGCCTCTTCGGCGCAATACAGATCCGAGGTTCCTGCGCATGCGACAACGATATAGGAGTCGCGAGCAGGGGCCGGGATGGCGCCATATACGCCGAGCTTCGGGACTTCCCGGTATTCGAAGGGAAAAGAGGTGCTCGCCGAACTCAGATGGGCGGCAACTTCAGCAGCCTTGTCAGCGTCAAGCCGGGTCACCAGCACGCATTGCTGGCCGGATTCGCCCAGCTCGCGGCAAATGGATGCGATTTGGGAAGCAGTCTTGCCGGCTCCGTAGACGACCTCGCCCGCGCCCGTTCGCGACCGACGCCCCGTATCAACCTTCGCGAACCCAAGATCGACGAATGTCGAGCCTGCGGCCGCAACCGATGCAGCGTTTTCGTCCTGAGCCATAATTCTCCCTCGATTCACACGCAACCCGACTTCACGGGAGCGAGCATTCATTGCGCCTGAAACAGTAGAACACTTGAACCCGACTTCAAGTCAAGCACTGCAAGAAATCCAAGCAGGCAAAATCCGTTAATGCGGCATGCGCCCCACTCGATGCGGAAAACAAAAGGGGCCGAGCCTCCGCTCGACCCCGCAAGATGTCATCTGCTGCCAGCCGCCCTACTCGCTTGCAGTCGTCGTGCTCGAAGAGCTGGACGAGGAAAGCCCATCGCCATTGAGCGCGCCCATGATCGCGTTCGTTGAAGTGGAGGTTGTGCTCGAAGAGGTCGTGGAATCGGAGGAGGACGAGCTCATGACCTTCAATCCGGAAAGATCAAGCTCGCTGCCAAGCCACTTCTTCTGGATGATGGCGCCGGTGCCGTTGGAGTTGATGTTGGAGATGGCCGTGGAAACAGCCTGCTTCAGCTTCGTATTCCCATCGAGAACGCCCACCGCGTAGCCCGAAGCGCTTTGCAGCAGCACCACCGGTTTGACCTCGATGCCGGCGTTGTTGGCAAGATAGGTGCCCGCCACGGCATCAGCGGCAACGTAGGCAACCTGGCCGGACTGCAGCGCCTCGAACGCCGCCTTCAGCGACTCGGTATTGGTCACCGTGGCCGAATCGAACTCGTTCGCAACTGCCCATGCGCTGTTCGTCTGCACCTGAACGGCGATCTTGGTGGATGCAGCGTTGGTGGGCGTGGTCGTTGAGTTAGAGGAAAGCGCGAACAGCGCCGTCGACGTCGGGAGGTACACGTCGGAAGTCCAGTAGGTCGCAGAGCCGTCGGACTTCGAAGCGCCCATGACCACGTCAACGTCACCGGAAGCCAGCGAAGAGGAGGCGTTCGAGCCGATATTGACGATCTCGAGCTTCAGGCCGAGCTCGTCGGCGAGAGCGGCCGCCATATCCACATCGATGCCGACGGTCTTCTGCTTGCTGGTGGTGCCCGCAAGCGGAGCGTTGCCATCTTCCGCGTTGACGCCGACGCGAAGCGTGCCGTCCTGCGAGATGGTCGGCTTGGAAACAAGCGGGGTGGATTCAGGAGGCGTGTAAGCTTCCTGAGACGAAGAGCATCCGGTAAACGCGAGAAGCGCCGTTGCGGCGGCGAGCGCGGCTACGACGACGGCGAGCTTGCTGAAGTGCTTCATGGGTGAAGATCCTCCATTCGTTACCTGCAAAACGCTTCTTCCGACTGACCTAGTTTTCGACCCCACACCCGCGCACCGGGGCTGCGCTTTCGCTTGACCCTCTCCCCCGTCGCGACGGTATGCCGCTGGAATATACGGAGGGTGCGTCTTACCTCTAGGATACGCCGTGATCGTCGCGCGCATGGCGCGCGGCTTACGTGGATCCTTTTGACCGCATCTGCCATGGACTTGGGCCGTTTATCGGCCCGCAACTACAGACTCGAAAGAAGACGCACGTAGTGTATCAGAACGTATGCAGCCGATAAGGCAAAAGAACAGAATCTGCAGCAGGCGCGATGCACGGGCGCAGGACGCGCACGACGACCAGCCGCGGGACTTGCCAATCGAACCGCCTGCCTCGGACACGACGGCCATCAAGGGGCACGCGGCCTGCCCGCACGCTGCGCTGCAAGCTTTTCGCCCATAAGACGCAACGGAAACGCGATCAATCGCCTACTCCGTGCAAGGTGCACGCGCTACGCTGTGCGGCCATGAGGGAGAGATGGAACAGGCAGAACATAGCCTCGCTGTACGTCAAGGCCGGCGGGGAGGCTCTTGCGGAAACGCTATGGCCGACGCGCTGCGCCATCTGCGACACGCCGGGGGACGTGCTGTGCCCTAACTGCGAAAGCCGGCTTTCCCTTATTGACTGGTGGCGCGCCTGCCCGCGCTGCGGCGCGCCGTTCGGGAGGGTGCAATGCTGCGAATGCAACGAGATGATGCTCGAAGAGCTCGGGCTTGAGAAGCTGCCCTACGACGGGATGGCCTCGGCGGTCACCTTCGACGACGGGGCGTCGAAGGTCGTGAGAACCTGGAAAGATGCGGGCGAGCGCCGGTTGGCTCAAAAAATGGCGCGCATCATGGCTCCGCAGGTGCCGCCGGAGTGGATCTGGGACAACCCCCTTGTCGCCTACGTGCCCGCAACCCTGGCGGCCAAGCAGCGTCGCGGATTCGACCACGCGAGCGAGCTAGCCGACGAGCTTGCCGCATCGCTCGGCCTTCGCCGTGCCGACCTGCTCGCACGGCCGCGCACCAAAGACCAGCGTAGCCTCGGCCGGCATGGTCGCGCGAAAAACCTTGCCGACGCCTTCCACGTCCTCCCCGCCGTGCGCCTGCCTGCGCACGCGCTGCTCGTCGACGACGTCTGCACGACCGGGGCGACCGCAGCCGCAGCAACGATCGCGCTGAAGCGCGCGGGCGTCAGAACCGTCCACTGCATCACCTTCGCCAGGGTTTGAGCATGAAAAACGGCCCGCAGGAGCAGGCCGTTTCAGAATACGCTATTCGTTTGTGCTCTTCGTGGGGCGCTAGGCGCGCTCGTGCTGGCGCGACTCGCACTCGCTGAACTCGACGACGTCGACGTTGATGGAGTGCTTGATCGGCTTCCAGCTGCCCTTCTTCACCAAGGCGACCAACGCGATGGGGATATAGGTGAGCATGAACAGCGGGAAGGTGAACATGTACAGGATCTTCTTGCCCGTCGTCGAGCGGATGGAATCCCATTCAACGAAGGTGGTGAGCACGCCGAACATGAACATGAACACGAAGTAGTTGATGAGGCAGAAGCAGATCGAGGACACCGAGGAGGCGATCATGATGCCTGTCGACATCAGGCCCGCGGCGGCGAGCGCGATAATGATGGCGTTGAACAGCACGCTGACGATGGTGAGCAGCATGCCCGGCGCGATGGTCATCAACATGTCGTAGCACGCGAAACGACTGCCCTTCGGATTGGTGGCGATGCCCTTGAGCAAGCGCGCGCCATAGTGCCAGAACACCTGGTAGAAGCCCTTCGCCCAGCGGAAACGCTGGTTCCAGGAGTCGCGGAAGGTGATGGGTTGCTCGTCGTAGAGGACGGCCGTCGGCGTGTAGCTGATGCGCTCTCCCTCCAAAATGGCGTTCGTGGAGAACTCGATATCCTCGGTCAGCAGGTGCCACTTCCAACCGCCGGCACGATCGATCACCTTCGCCGAGATGAAGAAACCGGTGCCGGAAACGGCGCAGGAGGTGTTCAGCGTCAGGCGCGCCTGGTTCAAGAACTTCGCCTCGCGAAGGAACCATACGGCATAGCCGGCGGAAATCCAGTTGGAGTCGTAGTTCTTCGAATTGCGGTAGCTCGTGGAGGCCACGGCGCCGTTGTCGAAGGTCTTGTTCATCTCGCGGAAGTAGTTAACATCGAGCACGTTGTCGGCGTCGAACACGAAATACGCCTCGTAACCGCGATCGGCATACTGGCTGCGGATGATCGAGAAGCCGTAGTCGAGCGCATAGCCTTTGCCGACAAGCTCGGTATTGGAGCGCGTGAACACGATGGCGCCCGCATCAGCGGCAACCTTCGCCGTATCGTCGGTGCAGTTGTCCGCGATGACGAAGACGTCGATGAGCTCGGAAGGGTAATTCTGCACCTTGATCGAATGAATGAGCTGGGCGATGACGGCCGACTCGTTGCGCGCGCTGATAACCGCGGCGTATTTATGATTGCGCTTGGCGACGAGCGCCTTGGGCTTGCGCGTCAGCACCACGAACACGTAATAAAGCTGATAGGTATAGCAAACGGTGAACGTGATGAACACGCAGAAGTTGAAAATGTCGACGAACGAGATCTGCGAGAAGAACTGATCTAGCACCTTTTCTCCTTTTTATGGGCCGCATATGGATGCGGGCCGCACCTGTCGCACGCTCCCCGGCGTGCTTTGAGGCCTCGCGCGCGAAGCTTGGGGCCCCTTGCCATCCCGCATCGGTGGAACGGGTACGATTACGGTGCATGATCGCGGAACGACAAAACTTGCAAGATTATAGCCGTCGGGCGGGCATCTGTCCTGCCTGAGCATTCGCCACCTGGGTTTTTGCGGGTCAAAGCGCGGGAACAGGGCTATTTGCACAAAGCTTCTGCACACCGGCTCCATAAACCAGCGCGGCTCTCAGCCCTGCATGACCGCCGTCAGGCAGCTCGGCTCAACGACGGCCGTGCGCACCGACCGGCGCAGCTTGATGGAAGCGATATACAGATCCATAGTTTCGGCCGCATCGAGTCCGAAGGCGGCCGAGCGCGGAGCACTACCCCGGGGACTGCGTGAAGTGCCGCACTTGTGAGAAAATATGCCCTGCAGGGGCCATCAGCATCTCCGACGAGGTGTTCGCGCGCGAGATGTTCGCCGGCGCCACCGACGCCTACGAGATGAAGCCGCTGGCCATCAAACGCGGGCAGGAGCACACCATCTGGCATATCCAGCAAAGCCTCTGCAAGACCGACCAGGTATACGAGCGCTAAGGCGCCCAAAACCGCAAGGAGACGCACATGTCCATCAAGCTGATCAGCATGGATGCAATGGAAAAGGATTCTAAGGTTCGCCTGCGCTTCTCCATCACCGGGGCGCATAAAAGCGCCCTTGCCCGCGAAAGCCTGCAGATCATGGCGCGCGGGACGAACACGGAAGCTGGCGAGGCCGACCTGTACGAGGCGCTCTGCGGCCAATTTGGAACCGATACGGTCGAGGCGTGCATGGCCTCCTACGTCTGCCTGCGCCTGGCCCTTCCCGCCGTGCGCGAGCAGGCGCTCGACATCATGTACAACCCCGAACCTGCGGGCAAGACCATCCCGGGGCTGCTCGACAAACGCGACGCCGTTATCGATGCCGAGGTCTTCGTGCGCCCGGAGGCAAAGCTTTCCTCCTACGAGCCCGTCTACCTGCACGCGCCTGCCGCCGAGGTGACCGAGGAGCAGATTAACGCGCAGGTCGCCAAGGAGATGAACCGTTTCGCCACCTACGAGGAGGCAGACGAGCCGGCGCGCGAGGGCGACTGCCTGCAGGTCAACCTCTCCACCATAGCCAATGGCACCCCTGAAATGGGGCTTTCCGGAGACGGGTTGGCCATCGTGCTTTCGAGCGACCTCATGCCGGCTGGTTTTGTCAACGGCGTCGTCGGCATGAACGTCGGCGAGCATCGCGAATTTTCCTTCGACAACCTGGAAAGCACCGGAGAAGTGGTCCATTACCAGGTCGCAGTCGATTTGGTGAACAAACGTCGCCGCATCGTGCCGGAGTTGACCGACGAATTCGTGCGCACGCGCCTGTCTGAGGACGACAAGACCGTCGAGGAATTCCGTGCGCGCGTGGCGGCCTATCTGAGCTCGAAAGACGTCGAAGAGGCGGTGCGCCAGCGCGAGGAGATGGCCGACGAGGAGCTGGGCAGCCGCCTGCTCGCCGCCATTCCCGACGCGCTCGTCGAGCGCGCGGCGGCCGACATGACCGAGGCCATGCGGCAAAACGCAGCCGCACAGGACATGACGCTTGACCAGTTCGCCGCCGCAAACGGGGTGGATACCCAGCAGCTGGGAATGCAGGTGATGATGCAGGCCCGCGAATCGCTTCGCCAGGGGCTGGCGCTCGATGCGCTGTTCGAGCATCTGGGCATGGAGCTCGACGATGAAGACATCGCCCGCGCGCTCGAGGAGCTGGCGCCGGGACATGCGCAAGAAGCGAAGGACGACTTCCAGGCCAACGACGCCTGGTTCATCGTGCAGACCATGGCGCGCCGCCAATGCGCGCACGCCTGGCTCATGGAAACCGCCGTGTTCGAATAGAGACGACCCGCGAAAGCTCCCGCCAATGGGCGGGAACGAGTAGGCCGGCGAAGGGCTCCGCGCTGCAGGGCCCTTCGCCTCCTCACCACTGCTCGTCGGCTACCTCGATGGAATCGACCATGCGGATGAGGTCCTGCTGGGAATGCACGTCGAGCTTGCGGTAGACATGGCGCATATGCGTGTTGGCCGTGCCGGCCGAAATGTAGAGCTGCTCCTGGATCATCTTGGTGTTGTACCCCTTGGCCAAAAGGAACAGCACCTCGGTTTCGCGGCGCGAGAGCAGGCACATGTCGGCAAACGCATGGGCGGCGCCATGTACAACTCCGCGTACTACCCCAGCCCGAAGTCCATCTTCACGCGCCAGGCGTCGATGGTCGACGCCGACCGCTTCCCGATCTACCGCGAGGTGGCCGACTCCCCGGTGCTGATGCCGGAGCTGTACCAGGCCGACAAGATCGACCAGGTTCCCGACGACTACTTCCAGAACCAGTAGTACAAGGACGCCATCAAGAAGTACCCGGACAACGTGTTCCTGCAGACCACCGGCGGCACCCTCGCCAACAACCTGCCCGTGTCCAACGCCAACCACCAGTGGTGGTTCCCCGAGTTCGAATACGCCGCGCACGGCTTCGAGCTGGTCAGCGTGAACTGCCTGAACGACCCGTATGGTCAGGACGCCGTCGGCGGCTGCCACACGATGCGTGGCTATCCGGTCGTCAACTACAAGGCAACGGCTGAGAACAGCCCGTTCGGCAACCCCGTGCCCTGCAACCCCTACACCGGCGAGGAATGCATCCATGACGCATCCGACAAGCGCCTGCGCAAGTGGATGAAGGTCGGCATGCGCAGCCGTGTGGAGGGCGAGCCCGAGGTTGAGTCTTGGACCCATACCGGCACCGGGAGCGTGATCTAATATGACCAAGTATGCAATCATCACCGACCTGAACCGTTGCACGGGCTGTCTGGCCTGCTCGACGGCCTGCAAAACCATCAACGGCGTGCAGCCCGGCGACTTCTGGATCAAAACCCTGCGCATCGGCCCGTTCCCAATCACGGGGAAGTCGAGGGCATGGCCCGACGTGACCATGTACTTCCTGCCCATCCAGTGCCAGCACTGCGAGAACCCCAAGTGCGTGGCCGTGTGCCCCACGCAGGCCAGCCACGTGGTGGCCGACGGCACCGTGCAGATCGACAAGTCGAAGTGCTTTTGGTGATATCGGGTATCTCGGTATTTCTGCACCTGGAGCACTGGGAGCGCATCTTCAACGGCTTCGGCCACATCACTTCCGGCATCACCCAGGAGCTCATCGCCATCGTGGTGCTCGGCGT
>CAVDXU010000002.1:23889-40136 GCA_963613135.1 bacterium | reverse complement strand
CGCGTGTTCTCCTTCCCTCCCTCCCCTTGCGCCCTAGGTGTATAAAGGCGCCGAACCGACAAGGCCCGGCGCCTTTTTCGTGCCCCGAAACGTTGCCGCGCCATCGTTGCGCGGTTTAGGGTCAGACCCCGGCCCTAAACCGCGCGGAACTTCTCCCTACCGGTTGACGTTCATAGTGATTCTGGTATAGTCCATTATCGGTCTACTTAGTCCGATAATGGACTATACCCATTGCAAAGGAGTTTCCCATGGCCATCGAATACCGCCCCATGAACATCGACGATGCCGACCGGATCGGCACCATCCTCGCCGAAACCTGGCACGAGCTTGCCGAAGGCGACCTCGCGCGCCTGCACGGCGTCATCGATTTCGCCACCTACGCGCTACGCCATACCTACTCGCAGGTGGCCGTGATGGACGGCGTCGTACAAGGCGTCGTGCTTGCACGCGCGGGCATGCCGGACGCGGCCGACGTAAAAGAGTGGGAAGAGCTGCGCGAGCGCGCGTACGCCCAGGCCGACGCCCTCGACAAGCCCGCGACCGACGAGCTGCGCGACTTCCTCACCGCCGAATACGCCGCCGATGACGAGCTGCTCGCCGAGTCGGGCTGCAACCCCGACTTCGAGCTGGTGGTGTTCATCGTATCGGCCGCCACGCGCGGGCACGGCGTGGGCAGCAAGCTGCTCGCCGACGCGCAGGCCTACCTCGCCCAGGCCGGCGGCAAGACGGGCTTTCTGTTCACCGATACCACCTGCACCTGGGAATACTACGAGCATCGCGGCATGAAGCGCAGAGCCGAGCGCACCTTTGACCCGGCGACGTCCATTCTTCCCGAGCAGATGTTCGTCTACGAGTTCGACACCGCCACGGCTTAAAAAAGCCCGGTCAAGGTCATGAACAAGGACAAGGAAACGACCGATCGGCGGCCAGCGCAAGAGGCTACGGCGGCAGGCAGCGCCGGACACGCGACGAAGGAAAAACCCCACCCTTCGTTCATGGAAGACTACTACAGCCTCGCCCTTCGCCTGGATAAGGCCTATGCCGAGCTGGCGCGGCGTCACGGGGAGACCTACTACAACCTCTGGGTCATCGACGAGATCGGGCGCGCCGAAGGCGGTCTTACGCAGAAGGAGCTGGCGGCCCTTTTAATGGCGCCGAAGCAAACGGTGAACTCGATCGTTGCCAAACTTGAGCGTCGCGGGCTGCTAAGGACGCTGCCCTCTCCCACCGACAAGCGCTCGCGCGTGCACACCCTCACCGATGAGGGGAGGCGAGTTTTCGACAAGGCCGAAGCGGAGCAGGCCGCAGCCGAGGCGCTCTGCGTGAAACGGGTCGGGAGCGAACGCATAGCGGACATGATGGAAACAATGCGGCGCATCCTTGCCTGCATCGAGGAAAGCTTCGGGGAAGACGGGAGCGATAAGCAATGAGCAGGACAGCAAGCACGTCCTCGACAGACGAAACACTTTCCCAGGGAAACGTCACCGCCGTGTTCGCGGCGCTTTTAGTCGCCATGGTCATGGGCTCGCTTGACCAGACCATCGTCTCGACCGCGCTTCCGACCATCGTCGGCGAGCTCGGCGGCGTTGACCATATGCTGTGGGTCACCACGGGATACGTGCTCACGAGCACCATCGTCATGCCCATCTACGGCAAAGTAGGCGACGCCATCGGGCGCAAACCCCTCTTCATCGTCGCAGTGGCGCTCTTTTTGGCGGGGTCGGTCGTCTGCGGCGCCGCGGGATCGATGACGGTTCTTATCGCCGGGCGCGCCGTGGCCGGCCTGGGCGGTGGCGGCCTTATGGTGCTCTCTCAGGCCATCGTCGCCGATGTCGTGCCCGCCCGTAAACGTGCGCTGTACCTTAACGTCATGGGAATCGGCTGGGCGCTGCCCATGATGATCGGCCCGCTTTTGGGCGGGCTGTTCACCGACCATTTGAGCTGGCGCTGGGCATTCTGGATCAACATTCCCCTGGCGGTGCTTTCCATCGTGGTGGCGGCGAAATTGCTGCCTCAACCGAAGAATGCGGGCACGCTCAAGGACTTCGACGCCGCCGGCACCGCGACCATATCCGTCGCCATCTGCGGGCTGACGCTGGTAACCTCGTGGAGCGGCACAACCTTCGCCTGGAACAGCCCCGTCATCATCGGGCTTGCCGCGCTAACCGTCATCGCGACGGTGCTGTTCGTAGTCGCCGAGCGCCGCGCCCCCGAGCCGCTCATGCCCCTGGAGCTGTTCCGCAACCGCAACTTCGTGCTCACCACGGTGGGCGGCTTCATCATCCTGTTCGCGATGATGGCATCGCTTTCCTACCTGCCGACGTACTTCCAGATAGCGCACGGCATGTCGGCCACGGCGGCGGGCTACATGGAACTGCCGATGGAGATCACCTACTTCGTCGCCTCGCTGGCCTCCGGCGCGCTTATCGCGAAGACGGGCCGCTACAAGAAGCTCATGGCCGCAAGCTTCGCCATCGCGCTGGCCGGCACGGCGTTCATCTGCACGATGTCGGCCGAAACGAGCCCGCTTGCCTGCTGCGCGTACCTAAGCGTCATGGGATTCGGCTACGGGCTGAGCTTCGAGGTGCTCGTGCTCATCGTGCAAAACGAATTCCCCGCGGCCATCGTCGGCACCGCCACGAGCGCCACGAACTTCTTCCGCGAAATAGGCACGACGCTGGGAACCTCGGTGGCCGGCGCCATCTTCACCTCGGGCCTGGCAAGCCAGCTAGGCGCGCACTTGACCGACCTCGGCGGCCTGGAGGCGCTCGGCGTGGATATGAACGCACTGACGCCGGCCATCGTCCATGCGCTGCCGCAGGCGGTGCAATCCGCGGTGGCGGGCGCCTACAACGATGCGCTCATGCCGCTGTTCTGGCTGATGGTGCCCATGACCATCGCCGCCGCCGTCTGCATGCTCGCCCTCGACGAGAAGCCGCTGGCCGAAAAGCTTGAAGACGACGACTAAGCTGCTGGAGAAACAGGCGATCAGCGTTTCGGCGAAAAAAGGACAGAAGAAGCAAACGCAGGCGGTGAGCTGGAGAATCAGGCGATTGGACCACGTCGAATAAGAAACAAAAGGACCCGCTCTGGCGGGCCCTGATTCGCTCAAGTGGAGCCGGCGACAGGATTCGAACCTGCAACAGGCAGTTTACAAAACTGCTACGCTACCGTTGCGTCACGCCGGCGCGCGCATCGCGCCTGAACAGTATACGCGAAATAGCATGATTCTCAAAAAGAAAACGAATACGATTTTCCTGGCGGTTGGCTGCATCGAGTCCGGTGCCGATCGAGCGCCATGCAAGGGCAGGCCTCGGCGCGCATCCCAGATGAAGCTCGATTCCGCCGTTCCGATGCAACCCTCACCGCCCGGCAACCCTTTTCCGCTGAATTTATGTCCCGATTGCTCAGTTATCCCCAAAACAGAAGCAGACACGAAGCGGAAACTGTGAGAGAATAAATCCATCCGGAAGCAAGGCAAGCTCCTGCAATAAGGCAGCAGCCGACGAAAGGAAGCACCATGAGCGGAATGCGCACTGCAATCAAAGTCCTATCCATCATCGGCATCGTCGTAGGAGCGCTAACTGCCCTCTTCGGCATCTTGCTTATCGCCGGCGGCAGCCTTGTCGCCGACCAAATGATCAACCTTGACGATGCATCCTTCGCCATGGGAGCCATCAGCTCCGTCCTCGGAGCCATCCTCATCTTCACGGCCGTGTTCTACATCGTCACCGGCATCCTCGGCATCCGCTGCGCGAACAACCCCCTCAAAAACATCGCTTTCATAGTCTTCTGCGCAATCGACGCCGTTTTTTCCGGGCTTGGATTCATCGGCACCCTTACGGGCGACGGCGCCACTGCCAGCGCCATCATCACCAGCCTCGTCGGTTTCGCCATCCCGGTGGCGCTGATCGTGCTCAGCGTGAAGGCGAAGAAGGAAATTCAAGCTTAGCCGTTATTTGCACTGCAATTTTGGAAGGGCCGCGAAAGCGGCCCTTTTCGTGTATTGGAAAAGTCTCGCGCTAAAGAAGCTGCCTCGTTTGGAACCGTCGCAGCGCCTAGCGAACACCGGTCAAGTCGAACGGAGGGATGAAGCTTTCCTCGGCCGCCGATCCTTCCTGCCAGAAGTAGTCTTCGACGCCGATCTCATCGGCGAAATCCAAAAGCTCCTCGTACTCCTCATCGGAAACGCGGCCGGCAAGTTCCGGACAACGTTCAAGCTGCGCGGCGGCCCATCCATCTCCCTCGGCCGCCGCGTTCGCAAGCACGGGCGTGTATTGATTCATCAGCGACAAGGCAACCGAGGTGCCATAGCGCTCCCACACGGTGCGTACCACGGACTTGGAATCCTCCAGATGCCCGGGAAGCAGCAAATGCCGTACAACGACCCCGCGCGTCAAGCGATAAAGCCCATCGACCCTATCGAAGGCAAGATCGCCCGTCTGCGCAACCATTTCATCAAGCGCGGCAAGCGCCACCTGCGCGTAATCAGGAGCGCCGGAGTAGCGGCGCGACACCGCCGGATCGATGTACTTGAAATCGGTCAGGTACACATCGACGACGCCGCAGTTGGCGCGAACAGCCGAAACGGTCTCGTAGCCGGACGTGTTCCACACCACGGGCAGGTTCAAACCACGCGCACGGGCAAGGCGCACGGCGGCGCGAGCCTGCGGCGCATAATGTGTCGGGGTGACGAAATTGATGTTGAGCGCACCAGAGCGGGCTAGCTCGAGGCACATCTCGGCGATGCGCTCCACCGATACGGCAACGCCCGCCTCGCCGCTCGCGATCAGCTGGTTCTGGCAATACACGCAGCGCAGGGGGCAATACGAGAAGAAGATGGTGCCGCTGCCGCGCTCGCCGCTGATGGGCGGCTCCTCCCATCGATGCAAGGCCGCCCGGGCTACGACGACATCGCCCGCCGCGCCGCAAACACCGCGCGCACCGGCAGCCCTATTCGCCCCGCAACGGCGCGGACAGAGCTGGCAGTGCGACAGTTCGGCTTCGAATTCCATTTAATTCGACGAATACGGAAGCCCGTTGTAGCCGGGATACGCCCCGGTCATGCCATCGTCGTCGATGAAGCCGGCCTCGCCGAAGTCGTCTCCGTAGTCGGCATCGTCATCATCGTCGTGAGCATGTTCGTGCTCGCCATAGGTTGCCTCGGCACGCGACCAGTCGAGCCCCGCCTCGGCGCAGGCCTCCTCTTCGCGATAAACCAGGGACAGCGCGGAAGGAGCCATATCCGACCCGCCGATGATGGCGAGCAGCTCGAGCAAATGCTGCGCCGCCTCGGCTTGCGGAAGGATGAGGTCCGCATCGTCCGCGGTGGTCAAGGCGGCCGTCAACTCGGCCATTAGCATCTCAACCGTGTACGTCCCCTCGAAACGACCTTCCGTGACGGCGGCGAGCAGCGCTGAGCCCATCGGCGAGAGCGCGCCGGAGCGCATCCCCGCGATCTCGCCCATATCCGACGAGGTGCGCACGGCATGGTAGAGGGCATCGGCCTCGATAGCGGATATGACCTGCGAAACCACCTGCAGGCTGTACGCTGCGCGCGCAAGCTGGGCTGCGCCCGGGCCGCCTGCGTCGCTCACGCTGGCGAACAAGATGTCGAGCACCGGTTTCGCGACTTCGACGAAATCCTCTTCGCCACCGACGAGGCAGGCGAGGTTCTCGCGGGCGCCGAGGGCGTCAGGCACCGCAAGATCCTCCACAATGATCGGCGCCTCGACCGCCACCAGGTCGACCACCGTCGCCATCGCAGCGAGTTCCCGCGCGAAGGTGGGCGTTGTCGGCGACAGGTCGATGAGCAGCGTCCCCTTACGAGCTGCCTGCACGATGCCGTCATCGCCGAAATATGCGTCCTCGAGCGCGTTTTGCACGGTGAAGTACGTCAGCACCGCATCGGCCGAAGCGGTATCCTCCACCCGTTGCCATCCCGCAGCCGTCAGACGGCCGGCCACCATGTTGCCGACCGCGTGATTCCCCGCGTAAGCGAAGGCTTTCGTCATAAGCTAGTCCTCCTTCTTGATTTTGCGCGCGATGCGATCGGCCACCGACAGATCTTCGCGCTTGTCCTTCCCCCAAAACACCACGGCCAGCATGCCCGGCCCCACATGGCTGCCGATCACCGGCCCGATGCTGCTTTCCAAGAACAGCAGGTTCTCATCTTCCTTCTGCAGAAGCTCTTTCAGGCGCGACGCATCTTTGGGGCAGTCGGCGTTGCCGATGACCACGCAGCGCCCCGGCACATGATCGCTCATGCGACGAGCAGCGTACTCGCACAGCTGCTTGATGCCCTTCTTGCGCCCGCGGGCGACGCCGGTCAGCGACAGCTTCCCCTCGATGGTGATGCTGAGCAGCGGTTTCACATCGAGCTTCGCACCGGCGTAGGCAACGGAGTTCGGAATGCGGCCGCCACGGCGCAGCGCCTCCAAGTCGTCGACCATGAACTCGGCATCGACGAAGTAGCGCGCCTCCTGCGCCCATGCCGCAAGCTCGCGCGCGCTCATCCCGTTGTCGCGCTGGTTGATGGCCTCATAGACCAGCAACGCCTCGGCAACCGACGCCAAGCAGGTGTCGACGACGTACAGCTCGGCCTCGGGGTGCTCGGCGATAAGCTGATCGCGCACGATGACGGCTGTGTTGAAGCTGCCCGAAAGCCCACTCGTGAAGCTGAGGTACACCGTCGGGACGCCCGATTCGATGGCGCGGCCGAAAACCTCCTGGAACACCGTGATGGGGACCTGGGCGGTCGAGGGCTTGGCTCCCTGGCGCATTCCCTCGTAGAAGTCATGCGGCGTAATGGACTGGTAGAAGTCGTCGGAGTGCTCGCCCTCCTCGTCGATATAGGGGAACTCGAGCAGCTGCACGCCTGGACGGTTGACGACCTCGTAGGGCAAATCGCAGCAAGAATCGATGATCAGATTGCATTTTGCCGATGCATCCATGAAGTATCCTTTCATCGCGACGCAAGATACACCCCATATGGGGAACGTCGCCTGTCGAAATAAGCACGGCGGCCGTCAAAGCCGCCGCGAGAGATGTTCTACCCTTGATGATACACGTTATGCACGCACTATGAGGTCGCAAGACGGATTCGTCAACTTACCGGCAATTGAGTGCATGCACTCATAGGCGATGCCGACCGATGGCCCGACGTGCAGACCGATGACGGGGCTGACCGGAACGATGCTGACCTTGCGGCCGAGCAGGGGCTCGATCACGTCATGCGCCCACTCAAGCGCCGGCGTCTTGTCACCGATGTAGTGGACGACGATATGGCGCAGGCCATGCTGCTCGAGGTCGGCCTTAAGCGTGGCGACCATCTTGTCGAGAGCCTTCTTGCGCGTGCGGACCTTCGCGAAGGTGATGGTTTTCCCGTCGCAGACGCTGAGCACCGGAGCCAGCTGGATCAAGTTGCCCACCAATGCCGCCGCGCTCCCGATACGTCCGCCCTTCTGCAGGAACGTGAGCGTTTCAGGGGTGAACAGGAAGCGCGTGCGCCCAACCGCGTCGGCAGCAGCCTTTGCGCAGCCCGACAGGTCTTCGCCCGCATCGCGCGCCGCCACCGCCTCGATGACCGGCCACGCCTCGTCGAAGCCGCATGAGGTGGAGTCGACGAGCTCGAACTTGAATCCTGCATTGCGCGCGGCGACCGCACGCGCCGCGCGCAGGGCTCCGTCGAAGGTTCCGGACATCCCCGTCGAGATGAAGATGCCCAAAACCTCATCCCCCGCACGCGCCGCTTCCTCGAAGAGCTCTTCAAATGCAGCGGGCGCCGGCTGACTCGACACGGGGATGTTGTCGACCATTTCCTGGATATCGACGTAGAAGGCATCGAGATCCATGGTCGCATCCTCGAAGTCGACGCCGTCGCGGTTCACGTACAGCGAAACGACGTCGACTCCCATTACCTGCGCCATTTCCTGGGAAATCGACGATACGGAGTCGGTGACGATGCGAATCATGGCTCCCCTTTGCTCTTTCGCGGAAACAGCGCGCCTCGTTCGCGCTGCTATAGATATCCTTAACCCTACGCGATGCCGCGCAGCTTGCCAACAAGCGCGCGTCGACGCTCACAAAGACCATATTCCAGCCCGACCGGGTACGTGTGCGGATTAAGCAAGCGTTTCTGCGTTTCGTCGAGGCTTTCAAGCCCGATCTCGGCGCGGCGCTTCGCCTCCATGGCGCTGCGATCGTCGGCGCCTATCACCACCTCACCCGCGCGTGCAAGCGGCGCGAGCAGTGTTTCGAAGCGTTTGCCGGCCAGGTTCTTTTGACGAAGGTCGTCAAGCGGGTCGACGATGACCTCGCGCGACACGCCCGCGTTCGTGTCGAACACCATATCGCCGGCGATGCGCCCGTCGGCGGAATAGTAGCGGCGAACATCGAGCACGCCGGGGGTTGTCAGTTTCGCGGCCGATTCGCTGATCTTCAGGCGATCGGTCCACTTCTCCTCTCCCGGGGCCCGCGTGGCGGAGAGCTTGTATACGCCGCCGAGCGTCGGCTGATCGAACGCGCAGGCCAGCTTCGTGCCGACGCCCCAGCTGTTCACCGGCGCCCCCTCGTCGAGAATGGATCGGATGGTGTGCTCGTCAAGGTCGTTGGACAGCACGATCCCGCAATCGGAAAGGCCCGCCTCATCAAGCATGCGGCGCGCCATCTTCGCCAACCAGGCAAGGTCGCCTGAGTCGATGCGGATGCCGGCAAGCTTCTGCCCCCGCTCGCGCATCTCCAGCCCCACGGTGATGGCGTTTTTGATGCCCTGCTCGACATTGTAGGTGTCCACGAGCAGCACGCAGTTGTTGGGGAACTGCTCGGCATAGGCGCGGAATGCGGCAAGCTCGTCGGGAAACGACATGACCCACGAGTGGGCATGCGTACCGGAAACGGGCAGATCGAAGAGCTTGCCCGCCAGCACGTTGGATGTCGATGCGCAACCGCCGACCACTGCCGCGCGGCTCGCCCACAAACCGCCTCCCGCGCCCTGGGCGCGCCTGAGGCCGAATTCGGCAACGGGGCGGCCCTTGGCCGCACAGCAGATGCGCGATGCCTTGGTAGCGATAAGCGTTTCGAAGTTGATGCAGTTCAGAAGAGCCGTTTCGATCAGCTGGCAATCCATGATGGGGCCGGTGACGCGCACGAGCGGCTCATGCGGGAACACCACGGTGCCCTCGCGCACCGCGTCGATGTTCACGCGCAGCTTGAAGGTTGCCAGGTATTCCAGGAAGTCCGATGCGAAAAGCGGCCCGCCTGCCGGCGCCTCGAGGCCGCGCAGGTATTCTATATCCTCATCGGAAAACGCGAACCCTTCGATCAGGCTCGCCAGCTGGTCGATGCCGCAAGCGATGGCGTAACCTCCCTGGAACGGGTAGTCGCGGAAATACGCGTGGAAGCAAGCCTCGGTCGCGCCGTGGCCCGTTTTCCAGTAGCCTTGCGCCATCGTGAGCTGATAGAGATCGGTGAGCAGTTCATAGCCCTTGTCCATCATGGATTCCTCCAATATCGCGCCCCGCGAATCGATGATGCGGGGCGGATCGTTCATTGCTTGTCCGCAAATGCGGAACTGCAGCATGCGTTAGCTTTCCTGGGCCGGCTTGTCGGCAGAGCCCCCGCGGTGGGAGCGGCGGCGCTGACGGCGATGAGAGCTGCCGCCTGATTTGCCCTCTCCCTGCTGTTTGCCGGAACCGGCGGCATCTTCCTTGCCCTGGCGCGCGAGCCCGGAGGATTTCTGCCCGGGACGCGGTCCGCCGGCAGCAGGCGCCTGCTTGCGGCCGGATGCCTGCTTGCCCGCCGCCTGTCCGCCGCCCTTGCCGCCTGCGGGCTTCTGCTTGCCCGCGCCGGAACCGGAGCGCTTGGACGGCTTGCTGCCCTCGGATGCGCCCTTCGAGCGCTGCTTGTCGTCGGTGTTGCGCTGCGCTTTTTGGTTGTCTCCCTTGCCGGAGCCGCGACGGCTGCGCTGTTGGGAGCGAGACGGCTTCGCCTCATCGCGCGTTTTGCCATCCGTCTCGCCGGAGGCCTTGCCGCGGCGCGTTTCGTTGACCTCCACCGTGGTCTCCCCCGCAGCCGAAACCTTCGTCGAACGGCGGCGGCGCGGGCGGCGTGCCTGCTGGGAAGCGGAAGCCGCCTCGTCGGCTCGGGCGTCAGCGTTGGACCCTTTCCCGCGACGGCCACGCCGGCTCTGCTTGCCTGCGCGCCCACGGCCCGAGGAGGCGTCCTCGTCGCGCTTCTTCCCGCCCGGCACATGGCGAACCGAGCCGCGATCGGCAAGCTGGTCCTTGCCGGAAAGCTGCGGGGTCGACAGCGATGCCGCCACGGCGCCGAACACGCTCTCGGCCGGGGCGGTCGCGCGATCCCACGCGTCGCAGCCGACGCAGCGCGGGCGGGAGCCCTCCTCCGGCTCATCGAAATCGGCCAAGGGGACGCGCACGGGCTTTTCGCCCTCCACGCGGAGCGAAACGACCTCGCGCGGCACGTCGAGATCGACCACTTTCGCGGGGCCATCAGGCGTTTCGATCGTCGCATTTTTCTTGGGGGCACGGCTTTTGAAGTCTTTGTACGCATCGTATTCGTAGCGCAGGCAGCACATCAAGCGCCCGCAGACGCCGGATATCTTCTGCGGGTTCAGCGACAGATCCTGTTCCTTGGCCATGCGGATGGACACGGGGCAGAACTCGCCGCCCAAACGCTTGCAGCACAGTTCCTGCCCGCAATGGCCCAGACCGCCGACCATCCGAGCCTCGTCGCGCGGGCCGATCTGACGCATGTCGATGCGAACATGCAGCTTCGCGGAAAGGGATCGGACGAGATCGCGGAAATCGACGCGGTTCTCGGATTCGAAATAGAATACCGCCTTATCGCCGTCGAAAAGGTATTCGACCGAGACCGGCCGCATGTCCTTGGAGGTTTGAGCTGCCAGCTCCTTGAAAAGCGGCAGGGCGTCGGCGGCCTTGCGCTCCAAGTCGGCATGGAGGGCGCAGTCATCCTCCGTCGCAATGCGCTCAACCGGCTTCAGCGAGCTTTTAAGCTTCTTCATCTGCTCGGGCGTCGCCTCGAACACGGCATCGGCGAGCGTGCCGAATTCGGTGCCGCGCGCGGTCTTCACCACCACGTGATCCCCGGCGGAGATTTCCATCTCGCCGGCGTCGAACCACAACGTTTTGGGGTTGTACGGCAAATTAACGGGGGCGATACGGGTCATTGCGCGCCTCACCTTCCTATCTTTCGTGCGCGCTCGGCGGAGAGGGCCGCCGGCGCGTAGAGTATGTCGCGAATCTCAAGAAGCATCGAATCGATGCAGGTTTGAGGGGATACATTATACGAGAGCGCCTCATCGCAGCGACGCGCGGCCGCCAGCGCGGCGCAAGCCCTGGCCGCGTCGGTGCGCTCGGCCGCGGCGCAAAGCGCGCTTGATACATCGACGTTGACGATCATGTCGGACGCCCCGGAGCACACCGCCATCAAATCGCGCAGCCACGACGAGACGATGCCCGTCAGCTGCCGCAGCGATTCGGCCGTCTTAGCCGAGAGCTGCCGTTTGTTGCGCGCCTCTATCTGGCGAATGGCCGACTTCGCCAGGAAATCGGCGTTGTCCGCAAGCTCCTGCTCCTGCTCCGCGCGCACCGCGTCAAGCGGAAGCTCCACCTTCTGCACCAGCTCGCAGGAGTACTGGATGACATCCCAGTCGTCCGAGGTGGAAAGCGCACCCATGATCTCGACGATGCGCGAGCGGAACTCAAGGCGTTCGTTGGAGCGCAAGAACTCGACCGCCCGGGTGAGCGATCCGTCGCACGCCTGCAAGGCGATGCGCGCCTGCTGATCCGACGCGCCGGAATTCTGCACGACGATGCCCGCGGCTTCCGATGCGGGGATGGTCCTAAACGGCACCACCTGGCAGCGCGAGACGATGGTGGGCAGCACGCTTTCGCGTGTGCGCGCGAGCAGGATGAGCACCACGTCGGCCGGCGGCTCCTCGAGCGTCTTCAGGAACGCGTTGGCCGCCTGCACGCCTAGAATGTCGACGCGATCGAGGATGTAGACCTTATGATCGGCTCGGATGGGCGCGAGGGAGACATCGGCGACGATGTCCCGAACCTGCTCGACCAGATACCCGGATGCGCCCTCCGGTTCGTAGAAATGTACGTCAGGGTGGTTCTTGCGCATGATGCGGCGGCAATCATCGCAATCGGAGCAGGCAGCAGCCCCTTCGCGATTCTTGCACAGCACCGCCTGCGCAAGCGCGTACGCCGCAAGCGTTTTGTTGGACCCGGCCGGGCCGCAGAACAAATACGCGTGGCTCACGCGATCGGATGCGACCGAGGAGCGCAGGAACTCGCGCACCCGCGGCTGGCCCAAAATGGTGTCGAAAGTGTCGTTCACGAAGCTATCGCTGCCCCTCGGACGCGCCCTCGCGGCCGGAAGCGGACGCCGACGAGCGGACGCCATCGTCGTCGCGCAGCTGGATACGCCCCTCGTGGGAGCGCTGGATATCGAGCCGGTCGAAGTATTCGGCGTTTTGAGCCGCAAAGGTCTCCATCCATGGGAACAGGTCGGAAAGCTCCGCGAGAACGGCGCGCGCAGTGGCGGATTTGCTGCCCTCGGACGAGACCACGCGGATGCGGCGGCGGTCGCTCTTCGCGATTTCCAGGAACGCCGCGTTCACGCGCGCATGGAACTCGACGCCGGCGCGCTCCATGCGATCGGCGCCCACGTGGCGCGTGGCGCGCTCAAGCCCGACATCGGCGGAAGGCGCCACCAGCATGATGGTTCTATCAGGCACGATTCCCTGGCAGGCGAAGGCGTTCGCCGCATCGATGAAAGCGCGGTCGAGACCGCGCCCGAAGCCCTGGTAGGCGACGGTGGAATCGAAGAACCTATCGCATAGGACAACCGCCCCGCGCGCAAGAGCCGGCGCCACGACCTCGGAAACGAGCTGGGCGCGCGCAGCCTCGTAAAGCAGAAGCTCGGAGGCGTCGCAAATGGATTCGTTGCCCGGGTTGAGCACGACGCCGCGCAACTGCTCGCCGACGGAGGTTCCACCCGGCTCGCGCAGGCACACCACCTCGCGACCGGCAGTTTCGAGCACGCCGGCGAGAAAGCGCAGATGCGTCGACTTGCCGGCGCCGTCGCCTCCCTCGAACGAGATGAAGACGCCGCGCGCGGCCGGCTCCGCGGGGGAGCTTTGGGATGCGGCGGCGAAGGCGCGCGACGGCGAGGCGGCCGCGTCCGTGGCGCTTGCGGTATAGGAGAAGTGGCTCATGCGCTAGCCCTGCACGGCGCCGGCCACGGCGGCGGCCACGACCTCGACGGCGCGCGGGTCGAACGGCTCGGGCATGATGAAGTCCTCGCAAAGCTCCTCGTCGGAGACAAGTTCGGCCAGCGCGGTGGCGGCGGCGAGCTTCATCTGCTTGGTGATGCGCGTGGCGCGGGCTTCCAGGGCGCCCTTGAAGATGCCGGGGAACGCCACGACGTTGTTGATCTGGTTCGGGAAGTCCGAACGTCCCGTGCCGACCACGCGGGCGCCGGCTTCGCGCGCCACGTCGGGGAAGATTTCCGGCGTGGGATTGGCCATGGCGAACAGGATGGCGTCTTCGTTCATGGACTTCACCATGTCGGCGGAAACGATACCCGGCGCCGACACGCCCACGAAGATGTCCGCGCCGCGCATGGCGTCGGCGAGGCTGCCCTGCTCGTCGTCGAGGTTCGTGGTGGCCAGCATCGCGCGCTGGGCCTCGTTGATGCCCTCGGACGTGGAGCTGATGATGCCGCACTTGTCGCACAGGATGAGGTTGCGGAAACCGTAGTTGAGCAGCAGCTTGGCGATGGCGATGCCCGCCGAGCCGGCGCCGTTGACCACCACGCGGCATTCTTCCTTCTTCTTGCCCGTCAGGCGCAGCGCGTTGATGACGCCGGAGAGCACCACGATGGCGGTGCCGTGCTGGTCGTCGTGGAACACCGGAATGTCCAGCTCGTCGATGAGGCGACGTTCGATCTCGAAGCAGCGCGGGGCGGAGATGTCCTCCAAGTTGATGCCGCCGAAGCTGGGGGCGACGCGCTTGACGGTTTCGACGATTTCGTCGACGTCCTGCGTGTCCAGGCACAGCGGCACCGCGTTGACGCCGCCGAAGGCCTTGAACAGCGCGCACTTGCCCTCCATGACGGGCATGGCGGCCTCGGGGCCGATGTTGCCCAGGCCGAGCACGGCCGATCCGTCGGAGACGACGGCGACGGTGTTGGCCTTCATGGTGTACTTGTACGCATCGGCGGGGTTATCCGCGATCTTGCGGCACGGCTCGGCCACGCCCGGCGTGTAGGCCAGCGCCAGGTCCTCGCGCGTCTTGATGTCCATTTTCGGTACGGTGTCGAGCTTGCCCTGCCACTGCTCGTGCAGGCGAAGAGATTCCTGTGCGATATCCATGCTGCTTTCAGACGGTCCTTCCCGATGCGCGGGCGGCGGCGACGCGGCGTCTGCCGCCTTCGCGAAGCTTGCCCGCATGAGCGTTTCCATATTCCGATGATTATACTCCCAACCTCTGGAAGGCCCGGTGGGTGGGGCCGCTCTCCCCGAAATACACCCATCAGGTGTGTTTCGCCCGCTGACGTGCGGGAGTACAAAGGATGCAGAGGATATGGGACACGCGCAGTGCAACACATCGAGCCGCGCGGCACGCCTCACGCAGGGCAACGCGGCAGAGGAGAGGTTGGTATGAAAGAAAAGACCAAGCGCGTGTTTGCCGCGCTCGACGGCGGTAAGACCAAGCGCGTGTTCGCCGCGCTCGATGGCGGTAAAACCATGCGCATGGTAGCCGAGCAGGCGCAGGCCATCGCGGCCGAAGAGGGGGCCGCGCTGCGGCTCGGGCACATCGTCGACGCGCTGCCGGCCGACGCCACCGGGACCGACCATACCGCACTGTCGGAATCGGTGAAGGCGCGCCTTTGCGAGGAGCTTTCCGACGTGATTGCGGCCGCGCGGGCCGATCGGCGCATCCCGTCGGTGGAGATATTCGTCGCCGCAGGGCCCGTGAAGCGCACGCTTACCCGACAGCTTATCGACCCATGGCGCCCCGACATGGTGGTGTGCGGGACGCGCGGGCTGAGCAAGCTGCAATACGCCCTGGTCGGATCCGTGAGCACCCACCTCGAGCGCAACCTTACCTGCCCCGTCCTCGTGGTGCATTAGGGGTTGCGGGCGGGCAGCCAGAGGCAAGCTGCAGCCTGACACGACCGGGCAACGACAGGCGGATCGCAGCAAGACGCGGCCAGGCTCCAGCTGCAAAGCCGGCAAACTCACCTCCGCGCACGAACTTTCCCCCATTTCTGTCAACTTTTGCGAATCGGGGGGAAATTTTCGGCCTTCTGCAAGCGAAAACGCGTGAATCCTGCCGACTGATTCACCTCCTGCAGGCGTTAATGATACGTTCGTTACGTTATTCATATCGTTCATACCATTGCATCCGCTTGTGACTAAAATTTCATAACGGCGATTTCCCCTCGATTTCGATTTTTTGGCAATTTTCGCCCTCGAACCGTGCGCAACGTCCCGAGCCGGCGCATGCGCGAAACGCTTCCCCGGGAAAAAGTAGCCCCCACGGCACCGCCTCACAACGCAATCGCCCCAAACGAACACCCACGCGGCTGCCCGCTTCCTCACTCGCAATTACGACCGGGTCTCGGGCGGGCAACTTCGGAACGCCCAACGGCGCGGGCGGCATACGGGGTCGAAAACCGCAGTTCGCGCATGGGAGGGGCTCCACGACGCGCTATCGCACCTCCCCCGCATGCGGAGCCGTCTGCTGATTCGCGCGTAAGAGCAGTTCGTTTGAGCGTCGCAGAGCGCTCTTAGCCCCCAGCAACTCGTTGCGCAACTTGACCTGCTTCTGAAAATCCGGGCAGCGCCAGCGCTTGCCCATCTTCGCGGCCGCCTGTTTGGCTACCTTGTCCATTTCGAACCTGTTCGCCATCTGCAGCTTCGTCAGCGTTATCACGTACAGGTTCGACTGAATGAGCGCATTTTTGCGGCGCGCGTCATTGGCGATGCGCCCTTGCTCGCGATGGAATTCGTCGCTGTCGTACTCGATACACACCTGCGTCCCCGGCCAGGAGATATCCGGCTTCAGCCGACTTACACCTGCGTTCTTCTGCGCCTGGGATGCAAGGCGGACCGGCCGGTTGAGCTCGACGCCGCGCAGGCCGTAGCCGCCCCGCGCCCGCGGAAGCGACAGCATCAAGGCCGCCGCTGTCTC
>CAVDXU010000002.1:2461-23302 GCA_963613135.1 bacterium | reverse complement strand
CGGCGGACTACGACACGATCGCCACGGCCATCACGAAAGCGCGCACATCCAGCATGGGAATCAAGAGTACTGCAGGGATTCAAGACGATGGAGCCCGGCTGAGACCCGGGGGCGCCTGGCCGTGGCGGGTTCAACCCGGGCAAAATGCTTGGCCGGGGCCGGAGATTCGCCGCCGATTAACGCCCGGAGACGAGAGCAACCCTCTTGGCTAGTGCACGTGAAATCGCCCGATTCTGCCAAAAAATCGCGATCGAGGGGAAATCGTGGCCGCAAGTTCGCCGGTAGGGACGGCCAACATGACACGAACGATATGCTAATGGCAACGAACGTATCATTGGTGCTCGTGGGAGGTCGAAAATTTCCCCTCGATTCGAAAAAATTGGCAGCAATCACCCAAAAGTCGTTCGCGAGGTTGCTTAGACGGCTCGCGGCGGCATAACGAATCGCGAAGAGGCAACGGGCGCGGCGAGGAGCAGCAGCGCAAGGCGAACGACGCAACACAGCAGGGCTCAGCTTCTCTAAGTGGGGCAACGTGCCGTAACCGGGAGCATCCTGAAACGGGACGACACACCCTAACCGGGAGCATTCCGAAGCGCATCGGCGCCCTCAGCGATGTGGCAAATCGAAAAGAATCGGCTCGAAGGTGGGCCGCAAGGCATAGTTGGGTCGCAGCTCTTAACAAATCCGCGGGAGGCGGCCTCAAGCGAAAAGCGGCGGGATAGACTGCGTGCCGTAATGGGATCACGAGCTTTAGTGGGTCCGGAAGGAACACCAGGCCAGCCCTCCCGCCGATCGGCGGGGTTAGCTGGCTATGAGGGCCTCTACCATGTCGATGATCTCCTGCTTGCTGTGAACGTCGAGCTTCGTGTAAATGTGGCGGATGTGCATCTTCAGAGTGTTACGGGAGATGACGAGCTCCTTCTCCATGAACGGCATGTTGCGGCCGTGAGCGATGAGCCCAAGCACCTCGCGCTCGCGCGCGGTCAGGCGATACGTGCGCGCGATGGTGTCGCACGGAACGGAAACCGGGTCGATGGGCGCGCAGGCCGCACCGCCAGCAGCCCCAGCACCGCCAACAACCCCTGCACCGCCGACCGACGCCCCGGGCATCAACGGCACCGGCACGCCTGCGCGCGTCGCCGCGGCGAACGGCACATCACCCGCAAGCGCCGGCGAGGCAACCTCGCCTCGGCCATGGGCGACAGCCGTACCGCAAACCGCAGCGGAACCGTCCGCGGCAACGTTGCAAGCAGCCAATGCCTCCCTGCCGTCGGCAACGCACCCGTCAGCGGCGGCGACCTCGGAAGCATCGCCGGCACAGGCCCCGTTACCGGGAATCGCGGGCACGCTCGCCCGTCCGGGAACCCCCGTCGTGCCCTCGTCCAAGCCGGCCACCTCGTCAACGCCCACGTCGGCCACCGCATATTCGGATGCGTCGCTTGCCGTGACGAACGGCGCCTGCAGCCCGGGAAATTTCAGCAGCACCACCAGCAGCACCATGTAGATGAACACCATCAATTGCTCGCTGGCGAACAGGGCATCCGCCGGCCCCGTCGACAAAAGCATGCCCACCGCGACCACGATCGTGCCGAGCAGGTGCCCGACCGTCGCCGCCAGGCGCATCCCGGCCGCCGCGCGCAGCGTCTCGATGCTGTTGCGCGCCGCCCACACCACCAGCGCCCAGGACACCACCTCGAACAGCGTCGTGCCCAGACCGCACAGCATTTGCTCCACGCCCGGCAGCGCCCACGCGAGCGGACGCGCCAGCAAAACGCCGACGGCGACGCACAGAAGCGCCCCGTAGAACACGTGCTCGATGCGCAGCCCCCGCCAAGCAAGCGCGACGGCGAACAACGCGATCAGGGCGAAAAACGACATCGGGTCGTTATGATAGTCGCCGCCGGTGAAGCCGTTGCGCAAAAACCCGAGCATCATGGCCGAGAACACCAGCATGATGACGAAGCCCGGCGTGACCACCTTGCCATGCGGGCGCTTGACCACGCCCGGCACCGCAAGCGGGCTTGGGGCCAAGGCCAGCCGCCCGCCCGCCCCGCGCACGGGCGTTCCGCCGAAGCCGACCATGGCCAAGATCAACGCCACGCCGAGAGCCGCGCCCGCAAGCGCGACGGAACCGAACGAGCCCAAAAACGCGGCGGCGGGATTTTGGGAAGCGAGGGAGTACAGAGCGAACGCGCCGAGCATGCCGAGCGTGCAGGCGCGCATCACCGTGGAGGCGCCCAAGCGGGCGAACAGGCACACGAAGCCCATGCTCAAAGGCGCGCCGATGGTCTTGATCATGGCAAGCGAGCAAACGCCCGCCGCCGACCAGGCAAGGCCGCCCCGCTCAAGCGCAGGCATGATGAACAGGGAAAGGCCGGCCCCGCCGACGAAGAACAGAAAGCCCACCACCGTCGAGACGCCGAAAAACCAGCGCACATCGCGATCGGCCTTCTTCAAGAAGCGACGCGCCGCAAGATAGAAGACGAGATAGACCACGCACGTGCACACGCGCATGGAAAGCGTGCCCGCCTCCGACGCATTCGCCCCGAGCAATTGCCCATCGGCAAGCCAAATGCCCGCGAACATGCAGGCCAGGCCCACAATAGCGCATACGGCCGTGCGCACATCGCCCACGCCGACCGTCCCGTCTTCGCCGCTCATATCCGCCCCCTTCAACCCCTGGAAACCGCGTCTTTGCACGAAAGGTTCGCCGACGGCTTGCGCCCGCCGGCGAACCTCGAAAATGATTCCGCCTATGGTAACACGGCGGCGCCCCTACGCGCTTGCGCGCACGCCGGAGGCAGCCGGAGCATCGGCGAAGTCGCGCGGGGCTTCCCCGCGAACACCTTCGCAAACGGCGCTGCGAACGCCTTCGCGAACGAGATCGCCCGCGCCCGCCTCTTCCGCATAGCATGAAAGCTCGACAACCAGCTCGGGGAACTCCTCGAGCGAGGCACGCCACGCAATGGCCCGACCCTCGGCGCACGCCCGGCCGCGCTCCACGCGCACCCAGCGGCCGTCGAAGTCGGCCTGGAAGTAGCCGTCGATGCACGCTTCCCCCGGCAAAAACGCCTCGCCGTCGGAATACACCATGCCGGGAACCACCGCGGCGTCGCCGAGCGCATCGTGCGCCCAATCCTGCCCCGACGGCACCACATAAGCGCCCTCGACTCCCTCCATCAGCACGAGCTTGGCGCGTTGCTCGAACACGGGCGCGTCGGTAAGGCCCTCGTCGGGCACGTGGACCGACCCGTCGGCGGAAAGCTCTCCTTCGGCCAGCATATGACGGGCAAGGTCGTCCACCAACTCCGCGATGCGTGCGGCGGTATCCCCGCCGCACGCGCAAGCGCCCCGCGCGCCGCTGCGAGTGAAAACCCGGTCAGACGCCGCACGCCCAGACGCCACGTGAGCAGGCAGCGCCCACTCCTCGCCCGTCGCAAGTCCAAACGCCCTGCTCAACGGCCGAATATCGGCGGCGGTGCCGGCAACCCCCGAGGCACCGCCGGCGAAAACCGCACCGACAACCCCGCCGCAAGCCGCAACGCCTACCCCGGCCATCATGACGCCAGCCGCTTCGAGAGCATCTTGGTGGCGTTGACCATGTGCCGGTTGATGGCCATCTCCTTCGCGGAAAAGCCCAGCGCCAGGCCCACCAGCTGCGGCAGATGCAGCGTCGGCATGGTGATATCGCCCTCGTAGCGCTTCTGAGCATCGGCCTGCCACATGTCGATGGCCATATGACACAGCGGGCAGGGCGTCACCAGGCAGTCGGCGCCGGCCTCCTTGGCGGTCAGGCACGACACGCCGTTGGACAGCAGCGCCTCGCGCTCGGCCGGGTAGATGCTGTGGAAGCCGCAGCAGGCCAGCCGCTGCTCGAAATCCACGTTCTGCGCGCCGAGCGCCTCGGCCAGAAGCTCCATCGAGCGCGGATTGCGCGGGTTCTCGAAGCCCATCACGTCAGGCGGCATCAGGATATGGCAGCCGTAGAAATTCGCCACGGAAAGGTTCTCCAGCGGGTTGGTCACGTGACGGCGCAGCTCTTCCAAGCCGTATTCGCGCTCGTCGACCAGTACCCACAGGTAATGGGTGATCTCGCAGGTGCCCTTGTACTCAAGGCCGCTTTCGGCCAGCGCCTCGTTGACCTTCGCGCGCAGGGCGGCGTCCTCGTCGAGGCGCTTCTTCGCCGTGCGCAGCATGAGCGTGCAGGTGTTGCAGACGGTCAGGATGCGGTCGAAGCCCGCGGCCTCGGCCAGCGCGATGTTGCGCGCGTTGACTGCCACGCCCAGAAAGTCGTCGATGTCCTGGATCTGGGCCGCGCCGCAGCAGGTCCACCCCTCGATCTCGGCAAGCTCGATGCCAAGGCGCGCGCAGGTCTTCTCGGTGGCTATCTTCAGCTCGCCCGCGGCGCTTTCAAGCGTGCACCCCGGGAAAAACGCGTAACGATGCTTAGACATGGGTCGCATCCTCCTTCTGCTCCTGGGAAAGCTTCGCCGAGAACTCGTAGAGGCGGCGAACCTCGTCGATGCCCTTCACGGGGTGCGGCATGTGCAGCGGGTTCATCTTGCCGGCCGCCACCATGCGCACGGCGAACGGCGTGCGGTTCATGGCCGTCTTCACCATGCCCTCGGTGCGAAGCGCCAGCATCGTCTCGTTGAGCATGCCCGTGCGCTTCACGTCGTCGTAGAAGCTGTAGGCGTGGCGCGCGCCCTCGGACTTCTTCTGGCCCAAGGAAAGCGCGCGGCGGCGCAGGTAGCTGATCTCCTCGGCCACCGGGATGTGCTTGGGGCACTTCGTCGAGCACTGCTGGCAGTGGATGCACTTCCACAGGTTTCCCTCCAGCGCCGCGAGCACGCGCGCGCCGTGGTTGCCGTCGCGGCTGTCGCGCTCGAAGCGGTAGGCCTTGTTCATGATCGCCGGCGGCAGATAGCTTCCGTCGTCGTAGGCCAGCTCGCGGCACTCGGAGATGCAGCTGCCGCACAGCACGCAGTCGGCGGGCTTGGCGATGACGTGGAATTCCTCGGGGCTTTGCAGGTGGTCATGGCGGCCGGCATGCGGGCACATCCAGCCGGAAACCTTGCGCATCTTGTCGGCCACGCCGTCGAAGTCGACCACCAAGTCGCGCACCACGGGCAGGTTGTTCAGCGGCTCGAGGTACAGCGTGTCGCCGCCGAAGGTTTCCAGCAGCGTGTCGAGCTGCGTCTCGCAGGCCAGATACGCGTTGCCGTTGACCTGCACCGCGCAGCTGCCGCAGATGGCGTGGCGGCACGCGCTCGTGAAGCACAAACTCGCGTCCTGCTCCTCGCGGATCTTCGTCAAACACCCTAAAAGCGTGCTCGTCGCGTAGGGGATGACGTATTCCTGGTTGAACGTGCGCTCGCCGTCGAAGCGCCGCACGTTGAACGTGATCATCCTGTCGGCCATCAGTACTTCCTCTCCTCAGGTGCGAACTTCGTCACGGCGACCGGGCGGTAGTCAAGCTCGAAGGCGCCGTCCGGGCAAAGCGTCACCAGCGTGTGCGCCAGGAAGCGCTCGTCGTCGCGGGTCGGGTAGTCCTCGCGCGAATGCGACCCGCGGCTTTCGGTGCGGGCGCGGGCGCCCATGCACACCGTCTTGGCGATGGACAGCACGTTGCCAAGCTCCACGTAGTTCATGAACGCCTGGTTGTACACGGTCGAGTCGTCGTCGATGCGCGCGTCGGCGTAGGCGGCCATGCATTCGTCGACCACCGCCTCGGCGGCGGCCATGCCCTCGGCGTTGCGGAAAATGCCCACGCCGTTCCACATGGCTTCGGCCGCGCGATCGCGGATGGCGAAGATGGACTCGCCGGTGCGCTTCTTGCGCATGGCGGCGAAACGCTGCGTCCACTGCGTCTCAAGCTCCTCAAGGCGCTCCGTGCCCGCGAACTCGCGCCGGCGGGCGGTCTGGGCCGCGCCGATGCCGGCCTGCTTACCGAAGAACACCACTTCGGAAACGGAATTGCCGCCCAGGCGGTTCGCGCCGTGCACGCTGATGCAGCTGCACTCGCCCGCCGCGTGCAGGCCATCGACGGCCGTGGCGCAGGTGCGGAAGTCCACCACGTCGATGCCGCCCATCATGTAATGGTTGGAAGGGCGGATGGGCACCGGGTCGGTGATCATGTCCACGCCTTCGAAGGAAAGCGCCAGCTCGCGCACCTGCGGCAGGCGCTCCATGATGCGCTCGGCGCCCAAATGGCGCAGGTCCATGAGCACGTAGGATCCCATGCCCTGCCCGAACCCGCGGCCTTCCTTGATCTCGGTCTCGATGGAGCGCGCCACCAGGTCGCGCGGGCCGAGCTCCATCTTCTCGGGGGCGTAACGGGCCATGAAGCGCTCGCCTTCATTGTTAATGAGGTAGCCGCCCTCGCCGCGGCACGCTTCGGAGAGAAGCACGCCGGTGGTGGCCAGGCCCGTGGGGTGGAACTGCACGAACTCCGGGTCCTTGATGGGCACACCGGCGCGCAGGCACGCCGCCACGCCGTCGCCGGTCATGTTCGTGGCGTTGGTGGTGCGGCTCCAGTACACGCGCCCGAAACCGCCGGCGGCGATGACCACCGCCCGGGCATGGAAGCTCACGATCTCGCCGCGACGCAAATCGATGGCAACCACGCCTTGCAGCTGCCCGTCCACCTGCGCGATGTCGAGCAGGTTGTACTCGTCAAGGAACTCCACGCCGTTCTTCACGCAGTTCTCGTAGAGCGCATGCAGCACCACGTGCCCGGTCTTGTCGGCCGAATAGCAGCAACGCGGATGGCTCGCGCCGCCGAAGGGGCGCTGCGCGATGCGGCCCTGCTCGTCACGCGAATACGGCACGCCCATGCTCTCAAGCTCCAGCACCAAGTCGGGCATTCCCGACACGAAGAACTCAACGGCATCCTGGTCGGCCAAAAAGTCGCTGCCCTTGACCGTGTCGTAGAAGTGGCTCTCGATGGTGTCGGTCTCGTCTCGATACCCCAAAGCCGCGTTCATGCCGCCCTGAGCCGCGCCGGTGTGGCTGCGCGTGGGAAACACCTTCGTCAGCACGGCGACCGACAAGTCCCCCGCCGCGCTCGCGTTGAGCGCTGCGGACATTCCCGCGCCGCCCGCGCCCACGATGACAACGTCGTACGTCTTCACGTCTTCGCCCCCTACTCCATGCGATATTTCGCGACGCCCTGCTCGTAGAGGTTGTTGCCCTCGGCATCGATGACCACGATGCAGGGGTAGTTCTCCACGCGCAGGCGGCGCACGGCCTCAGGACCCAGATCGTCGAACGCGATGACCTCGCACTCTTTGACGCTGTCGGCGATGAGCGCCGCCGCCCCGCCGATGGCGGCGAAGTAGACCACCTTGTTGTCCACCATGGCCTGGACCACCTCGGCCGCGCGCGGACCCTTGCCGATCATGCCCTTAAGCCCCTGTTCCATCATGGCCGGGCTGTACTTGTCCATGCGCCCGGAAGTGGTCGGGCCGCACGACCCGATGACGCGCCCGGGCTTGGCCGGCGTGGGGCCTGCGTAGTAGATGACCTGGCGATCCCAGTCAACGGGCAGATCCTCGCCGCGCTCGATCATCTCTACCATGATCTTGTGGGCGGCGTCGCGGCCGGTGTAGATGACGCCGGAAATGTTGACCATGTCGCCGCACTTCAGGTCGGCGAGGACCTCGTCAGTGAGCGGGGTGGTGATGTTCTTGGCCTGTGCCATGTTTCTCGTCTCCTAACGTTTACGCTTTTTGGTGGTGGTGGGGGTTACAGAACGACTTCCTTATGGCGCGCCGCATGGCAGTTCAGCGTCACGGCCACGGGCATGGTGGCGATATGCGTCGGGTACGTCTCGATCTGCACGGCAAGCGCGGTGTTACGGCCGCCGAAGCCCTGCGGGCCGACGCCCGATTTGTTGATCTCCTTGAGCAGCTCGCGCTCGATGGCGGCGTATTCCGGGTTGGGGTTCGGCGCGCCGGCCTCGCGGCGCAGGGCCACCTTGGACAGCTGCATGGCCTTGTCGGCGTTGCCGCCGATGCCCACGCCCACCACCGTCGGCGGGCAGGGGTTGCCGCCAGCGTTGACCACGGCGTCGACGATGAACTTCTTCACACCCTCCAGGCCGTCGGCAGGCTTGAGCATCTTAAGCTGGCTCATGTTCTCCGAACCGGCACCCTTCGGCATTACCGTGATGCGCAACTCATCGCCGGCCACCAGCGACGTGTAAATGATGGCGGGCGTGTTGTCGCCGGCGTTCTTGCGGTTGAGCACCGGGTCGATGACGGTCGACTTACGCAGGTAGCCGTCGATGTAGCCCGCGGCCACACCGGCGTTGATGGCATCGTCGAGCAGGCCGCCTGAAATGTGCACTTCCTGGCCGATTTCCACGAACACGATGACCATGCCGGTGTCCTGGCACATGGGCACGTTGTTCTCGCGGGCGATCTTGATGTTGCGGCAGATCTTCTCCATCGCGTAGGTGCCGAACTCGCTCTCCTCGGTCTCGGTCGCCTGCTGGATGAGCTTCTCCACATCGCGCGGCAGGTCGCATGCGGCCTCGATGCACAGGCGGCGGACTTCGGCCGTGATGTCTGCGACGTTGATTTCCTTCATTGGTTTTCCTTTCCTTAAGGGGCGGGGCGCGCCGGGTGCGCCCCGCAACCGTTTATGTTTTTGCTGAAATGCGACGAATCGCTTGCTGGCGCCTAGCGGCCTAGCGGCCTAACGGCCTACCACAGGCCGAGCACCTTCCACCACACGCCGCCGACGCCGAGCCAGATGACGATGTTGATGACGGAGACGACCGCACCAAGCCCCCACCATTTGCCCTGGCTGACATAGCCCGCGCCGAACAGGATGGGTGCCGGGCCCGAGCCGTAGTGCGTCAGCGACCCCATGAGGTTGCCGAAGAAGCCGAGCACGAGCGCGGTGAGCATCGCCGGCGCGCCGGCCGCGATGGCCACGGTCAAAAACGCGGCGTACATGGCGGTGACGTGCGCGGTCGCCGAGGCGAACAGGTAGTGGCTGAAGAAGTAGGCCAGCGCCAGGATGAGCAGGGCGACAACCCAGTTCATGCCGCCGACGCTCGAGGACATGAGGCCGCCAAACCACGGGATGAGCCCGAGCGTGTTCAACTGGCCGGCCATCATGACCAGGGCCGCAAACCACACGAGCGTGTCCCACGCGCCCTTCTCGTTCTTCACATCGTCCCAGGTGAGCACCCCGGAGAGCAACAAAAACGATAGGCCGATGAAGCCGGTGGTGGTAGCGGAGAGGTTGATGGCGCTGCCGGCGATCCACAGGATGAGGATGAGCGCGAACACGAAGATCATCTTCTTCTCGGCGCTGGTGACCGGGCCCATCTCGGAAAGCTTCGCGCGGGCGACCACGGCCGCGTCGGGGGTTTCCTTGACCTCGGGCGGGTTGAGCTTGTACAGCACCAGCGGCACCACGACAAGCGCGACCAAGCCCGGCACGAGGGCGGCGATGCACCAGCCGACCCAGGTGATCTCGATGCCGGCGGTGTCGGCGGCAAGCTGGACGGCAAGCGGGTTGGCGGCCATGGCGGTGACGAACATGGCGGACGTGATCATGTCGCCCTGGAAGGCGCACAGATGCAGAAACGAGCCGATCTTGTTCTGGGTGCCGTCGTCGGCGCGGCTGCCGAAGGTGTGCGAGAGCGACTGCACGATGGGCCACACGATGCCGCCGGCGCGCGCGGTGTTGCTCGGCATGGCCGGCGAAAGCACGAGGTCGGTGGCGATGAGCGAATAGGCCAGTCCGAGCGTCTTCTTGCCGAAACGCTCCACGAACAGATAGGCCACGCGATTGCCCAGGCCGGTCTTGATGAAGCCGCGGCTGATGAAGAACGCGATGACGATCAACCAGATGGTGGTGTTCGAGAAGCCCGACAGGCTATCCTTCAGCCCCACCGTGCCGGTCAGCACGCTGGCCGTGATGGCCATGATGGCGACCGCGCCCATCGGGGCGGGCTTGATGATCAACCCGACGATGGTGGCGGCGAAGATGGCGAACATATGCCATGCCTTCGCTTCCAATCCGGCGGGTACCGGGCAGAGCCACAAGACCACCCCCACCGCCACCGTCACGATGAGCATCGGCCAATTGATGGGACCTCTCGCCCCCTCCCGCTGCTTGGCGCGCGCCGATGCGGTGCGCGGTTTGAACGCTGCAACTGATTCCACGGGCATTTCCTTTCCTTTTGGGGCCGACCCTTATCGCGGCCCCGCCGATGGGCATCATGGTGGCTGTCACCATGGCTAACTTCCCACGCCCACCGGGGGTGTACTTCTACGTTTTGCCTGGTGGTCGTTCATAAAACACCCACGGTGCCACCCCTGGCGGGTTTCAACGAGCGCACGAGAACACCCATGGGCGAGCCCGCGAGAACGAGCAGGAAAGGAGCAATGGGAACTAGACTGGCGCCGGTTGGACGCTGGCCGGGCGTCGGTTGGGCTCCTGCCCAACACCGACCAGGCCGCAGCAAAACCCGCGAAAGAGAACAGCAAAGAGGGGCGCGCCAGGAGAGACGCAATGAGCTTTCGCCATCAATCTATCGGGATGGCGGCAAAAGAAAACGGAGCCCAAGCATCGCAAAGGCTCCGTTTTCGGAAAAGGAAGCAATATGGGAAATGAAAGAGCGATCCGCCGACAACAAACCGCGACAAACGTCCGCAAAGCAGCTGGAGGTAGCCGGAAGCGAGCTGCAGCAGCAACCGCCGCCGCTACCGGCGACGGTGGGTCGCGCCGTCTACTTCGCGCCGAACACCTGGTTCAGATGCGTGAACAGCGTCTGCATGTCGATAGGCTTGACGATATGCCCATTCATGCCGGCGGCGAACGCGCGCTGGCGATCTTCCTCGAACGCGTTGGCGGTCATGGCGATGATAGGGATGTTCGCCTTGCGGTTGTCGGCGAGCGTGCGAATCTCGCGCGTGGCCGTGTAACCGTCCATCTGGGGCATCTGGATATCCATGAGAATGAGGTCGTACTCGTCCGGATCGCATTCCTGCATGCGCTCGACCGCGTCCACGCCGTCGCCGACCGCATCGACCGCAAGGCCCGCCTCTTCAAGAATGGCCACCGCGATCTCCTGGTTCAGCGCGTTGTCCTCGACGAGCAGGATTTTCTTGCCGCTGCAGTCGACGTTCTCCGGGATAAGCGGCTCCTCGATGACGATCGGGGTGGTAAGCGCCGCCCGCAAATCGGACATGAACAGGGGCTTTCCCACAAATGCCGTCACGCCGGCCTCGCGCGCCTCCTCCTCGATGTCCGACCAATCGTAAGCCGTCAAGATGATGATGGGGGTACCGTCGCCGATGACGCGGCGGATGCGGCGAACCGTCTCGACGCCGTTCATGTCGGGCATGAGCCAGTCGATGATGTATGCGCGGAACTCGTCCTTCTGATCGAACGCCTCCTGCGCTCGGATGACCGCCTCTTTGCCCGAGGTGGTCCAATCGGCGCGCATGTCGATCTCGCGCAGCATCTTGCATACCGACATGCAGGTGTTCGCGTCGTCGTCGACGACGAGCGCGCGCGAGCCGAACAGCTCGGGCAACGGCTCGTAGCGCACCGTCTTGTTCGATATCTTGCAGTCGAAGGTCACGACGAATTCGGTGCCGCGGCCCACCTCGGACTCAACGGTGATGGTGCCGCCCATCATATCGACGATGTTCTTCGTGATGGCCATGCCCAGCCCCGTGCCCTGCGTGCCGCTCTTCGTGGAGGTGCGCTCGCGGGCGAACGAGTCGAACACATGCGAGCGGAATTCCTCCGACATGCCGATGCCGTTGTCCTTCACCGAGAACTCGAAGGTGGTGTAGCCCTTCAAACTGCACAGCTTCTCGGAAATGCGGATGTTGATCGTACCGCCGACGGGCGTGAACTTGATGGCGTTGCTCACGATGTTGAGCAGCACCTGGTTTAGGCGCAGCTTGTCGACGACGATGTCCTCATGCATCACGTCCTGCGTGTCGATGTAAAGATCCTGCTGCTTGGAGGCGATGCTGCCCTGGATGATGGTGCGCAGATCGTGCAACACGTCGGGCAGATGCACGTCCACCTCGTCCATCTTCACGCAACCGCTTTCAATGCGGCTCATGTCGAGCACGTCGTTGATCAGCGACAGCAGATGCGTCGAAGAGGTGTTGATCTTGCGCAGGTAATCCTGAACGGCTTCGCGCTGCTCGATATGCGTCATCGCGAGCGCGGTGAAGCCGATGATGGCGTTCATGGGCGTGCGAATATCGTGGGACATGTTGTTGAGGAACGTTGTTTTCGCCTTGTTGGCGTGCTCGGCGGCGGCAAGCGCACTGCGAAGCGCCTCCTGCTGCTGCTGGTCTTTGATCTGCACAGCCGCATCGTGCTCGAATTGCATGCGGCGCAGGTCGGTGATGTCGCGAACGTATTCGATGACAGCCTCGCGATTCGCAAGCGAAACGGGCTGCGTTTTCACGAGGAAGACCTCGCCGCCGATCTCTATCTCGGCTTCGCCATCGGTGACGGCGGCAGGGGCTGGGGCGGCGCCTGCGAGGGCCGCATCGGCGACCGAGCTGCTGACCGCAGAGGACGCACCGTCCGCGGCGTCCGGGGCGGCGGCGCTGTCGGCTGCGGGAGCGGACGTGCTGCCCGCGACGATCGACAGCGGCACAAGATCGCGCAGCTCAACCTGCTTGATGCCCTTCGCGCGCGCAGCGTAGGCACGCGCCTTGGCGTTCGCGTACAGAACTTCATTCGTTGCGGGATCGAAAACCTGGATTATCTCGGCGGAATCGTCAAGTATCTGCTGCAGCAGCTCAAAATCGGAGCTCACTTCGTATCACCTCGATGGCGCGAACCGCCGGACGGGTAACCAATAATGCAATGTGTGCGCGACGCGAGCGCAACGCCGAGGCACAGGTGAGACAGCGCGACGCACGCGAACACGATTTAGCGCAAAAAGTAAGCGCATGATATCACAGCGGCATAGGCGCCCATAGAAACCCCATGCTCAAAGGCTCCTTATCTCGTCATGCGGTCAGGCTTGATGGCGAGCAACGAAGGCAAGAAGGACTCCGGCCGCTTGCGTCAACGAGGGTTTTTCGCCGTTCGTTTGCCCGAATCCAGCACCAGGCGGGTGCGGCGAGCGCACAATAAGGGCAACCTTGTTTCGGAAAGGACGGACATGGAAGACGAGAAAACGCAACCGGCAGCCCCTGCCCTTGACGCACGCACCGTGGCGGATGCGGTATATGCGGCCGTGCGCCGCTGCGCGACGACGCTGCGCCCCGACGTGCTTGCAGGAATAAAAGCCGCGCGGGCAGGCGCGAGCGCGCCCCGAGAGATAGCCGTGCTCGATTGCCTGCTGGAAAATGCGCGCATCGGGCGCGAGGACGGGGTTCCCATCTGCCAGGACACGGGCACCTGCTGGGTTCGCTTGGAGGTCGGCGAAGACCTCTCCGTACCCGGCAACATCCTCTCTAAGATCGACGATGCGGTGGCGCGCGCCTACACCGATGGCAAGCTACGCATGAGCGTGCTGGCCGATGCGCTTGTGGACCGCACGAACACGGGCGACAACACCCCGGCCTTTAGCGAAATCGCGTTTCGCCCGGGGCGCGGGGCGACGCTGCACGTGCTACTGAAAGGCGGCGGATCGGACAACGCCAGCCGCGTGGTCATGCTGGCGCCGGGCGCCGGCTGGGAGGGCGTGAAGCAGGTGGTGCTCGACTGCGTGCGCGAAAAGGCCGCGAACGCCTGCCCGCCGCTCATCGTGGGCGTGGGCGTGGGCGGCACGTTCGACAAGGTGGCAGGCCTTGCCAAGCATGCGCTTCTGCGCGAAGTGGGCTCCCCCGCCGCAAGCGAGGAGCATGCCCGCCTGGAGGCCGAGCTGCTCGATGCCGCCAACGCCACGGGCATCGGCCCCGGCGCGCTCGGGGGTGCGGCAACCGCGCTCGCCGTGCATCTGGAAACGGCGCCGTGCCACATCGCCGCGCTTCCCGTCGCCGTGAACATGGGCTGCTCGGCCATGCGTTCAGCCTCCATAGACCTCATCGATTGGGAAACCGGTGAGCCGGCCGCAACTGCCGGCAACGCCGCAGCAGGAAAGGAGGCATGATGAGCGAATCGAATGAAACGGTGCGGCTGAACCTGCCGCTTGCGAAGGACGACCTGGCGAAACTGCACGCCGGCCAGCAGGTGCTGCTGACCGGCGACGTGTTCACCATGCGCGATGCCGGGCATGCCCGCGCGCTTGAAGCGCTCAGGGAAACGGGCGAGCTGCCCTTTAGCCTTGCCGGGCAGACGCTGTTCTACGCCGGTCCCACCCCCGCCGCCGCGGGCCGCCCGCTCGGCAGCGTCGGGCCTACCACGGCCAGCCGCATGGACTTCGCCACGCCGGCGCTCATGGATGCGGGCATCGTCGCGTGCATCGGCAAGGGCAAGCGCAACCAGGCCGTGATCGACGCCTGCGTGCGCAACGGCGCCGTGTACTTCGCGGCCATCGGCGGCGTGGCGGCGCTTCTGGCCAAGCGCGTCACCGAAAGCGAAACGGTTGCCTGGGCGGATTTGGGAACCGAGGCGCTGCGCCGGGTGCACTTCGAGGATTTCCCCGTTTTCGTGGCCGTCGACACCCGCGGCCGCGACCTCTACCGGTCAATAGAGGCAGGCGAGGATATTTAGCAAACGAGTCAACGACTCCGCATCGTTTCAACTTGCCGGCTTAGCGTCCGACACCAACGCAAAAAGCGGCGCCCCATCCGGGACGCCGCTTCTGCGTTGCAGGCTTTTTCGCTGCAGCCGCTATTCGGCTGCCTTCGCCGTTTTCTTCGCTGCAGGCTTTTTCGCTGCCGCCTTCTTCGCCGCGGGCTTCTTCGCGCCCGCCTTGCCGGAACCCGTCTTGCCGGCAGCTTTGGCCTCCTTGGCGGCGGCCTTCTTGGCGGCCTCTTCCTCCTTGCCCGGGCAGCTGAAGTTCGGGCACAGCTTCCACGGGCCGCGGTTGGTGGTCACGATGACCATCGGTGCCGCGCAATGCTCGCACACCTCGTCGGTGGCGGTGATGGCGCCGTACTGCGGCAGCGGGTAGCCCACGCCGCAATCATCGTAATTCTCGCAGCGGATGAAACGTTTCAGCGTACGCGGGTTCTTGTGCGCGACGAGCTTGGCCCGCTTGCCGGCTTCGGCGCACTTCGGGCACTCGCCCACCACCACATCGGGCTCTTTGTTGGTATCGCAGTTCGGGTCGATGCACAGCGTGCGCGGCTTGGACCGAAACGCTGTCACCTTCACCTGCGGCATGCCGCAGGTTGGGCACGGGTCGGGCAGGCTTTCGACCTTGCCCTTCGGCAGCGGGTAGGTCACATCGCAGTCAGGCCAGCCGGCACACCCGATGAACATCCCGCGCGTCTTCTGCGACACGCGGATCTGCAGATCCTTGCCGCACTTCGGGCACTTGCCCACATAGGCGTCGGCGGCAACGGCATCGGCCAGCGCGTCTTTCACCTCCTCGGAATGCGGCAGCAAGTTCGCCAGCTGCTCGGAGAGCAGGTTGCGCGAATTCATCACCACGGAGTCCTTGGTGTTGCGCCCCTCGGCGATGTTGTCCATCTCCTCTTCGAGCTCGGCCGTCATCTCGGGATGCGTGATATGCGGGGCGAACTTGTCGAGCGCATCGCACACCGCCATGCCGAGCTGCGAAGGCTCGATAGGGTCGTTCTGCACGTACTTCACCGTGTAGAGGCGCTCGATGATGGAGTGACGCGTGGACTTGGTGCCCAGACCCAGCTTCTCCATTTCCTGGATCAGCTTGCCCTGGCTGTAGCGCGCCGGCGGCTCGGTCTGCTTCTTCGTGCACTCCGCGCCGTTGAAGGCGATGGTGGCGCCCTCGTCCAGGGCGGGCAGCTGCTCGTCCTTCTTCATGCCGTAGGGGTAGATGGCGCGGTATCCCGGCTCCACCAGCACGTCGCCCTTCGCGACGAAGGGCTCGCCGGCCACGTCGAGCGTCACCTTCGTTCCCTCGACCACCGCGGCACCCGACAGCGTGGCCAGAAAACGCCTGGCCACCAGGTTGTACAGCTTGTAGTCGGCCGGGGCCAGGTCATCGGGCGTGGCCTTCGCCGTCGGATAGATAGGCGGATGGTCGGTGGTCTCCTTCTTGCCGCGCGTGGCATGCAGCTCGCCGGCGGACAGGAGCTGGTTGCAGTACGGCGCGTAGGCGGGATTGCCGGAAATGGTCTTCACCACTTCGGCCAGATCGAGCGAGGAAGGATACACCGTGTTGTCGACGCGGGGATAGGAAATGTAGCCGTCCATGTAGAGGCTTTCCGCGATGCGCATGGTGCGCGCCGGCGAGAGGCCCTCGGCGGAAGCCGCGGCCATGAGGGAAGTGGTGTTGAACGGCGCGGGCGGCTGCTGCTTGCGGCGGCGGCGCTCGACCGAGGCCACGCGGGCCGACGCGGCGCCGGAAACGGCCGCCATGGCCGCCTTCGCCGCGGCTTCTTCCTTGAAGCGCGCCGTGGCATGTCCCGCCGTGAACGCGAGATCGCCCTCGCCGGACGTGGGGCCTGCGGCGGCTCCGGCGTCGAAGGCGCCCTTGATCACCCAGTAATCCTCCGGCACGAATGCCAGCCGCTCGCGCTCGCGCGCCACGATGAGCGCCAGCGTCGGGGTTTGCACGCGGCCGGAACTGCGCACGTTGCCGTAACCGGCGAACTTCACGAGCGTGAGATAACGCGTGAGCACCGCACCCCAGATAAGGTCGATGTCCTGGCGCGACGCGCCGGCCGAAGCCAGGTTCACGTCAAGCTCCACCAGATTCGAGAACGCATGCGTGATCTCTTCCTTGGTGAACGCCGAATAGCGTGCGCGCGACACGGGGGCCGTGGGGTTGACCTCTTGAATGCACGACAGCGCGTCGGAGCCGATCAGCTCGCCCTCGCGGTCGAAGTCGGTCGCGATCACGATGGAGTCGGCCTTCTTCGCGAGGTTCTTCAGGCTGCGGATGATGTCCTTCTCCTTGGGCAGCTTCTCGATGGGCGCATATGCCAGATACGGCAGCGCATCCATCTTCCACGCCTTCAGCTCGACGCCGTCTTCCACGAAGGGCTTCTTCTTTTTGAACGGGGGGCGCGGCAAGCTTGCCGGAAGATCGGCGGCGACCGTCTCGCCGTCCTCGGTCACGCCGCGCCAACCGCCGCGCTTCTTATATATAAGGTGGGGAACGAAGTCGGGTTCGAGGATGTGGCCGCGCAGACCGATGGTCACCCACTCCTCGCCCTCAACCTCGAAGCGATAAACCGGCGTGTTGTACACCTTGTCGGCCTTGGGCTTTTTCGCCCCTAAAAGCGTCGCGATCTTGGTTGCGGCGTCGTTCTTCTCGGTTACCACCAGCTTCATGTGGCCCCTCCTTTGTTGTTCGGGCCGCAGGCACGGCCGCTTCGCTCACACGGTTGCCCCATTCGTTTGTTTTACGTGTGCGGGGATGTCGCAAGCCGCAAAGGCGGCGAACGCAACGCGTAGCATACACGATTACACCGCGATGAGAAGAGGTATGTTGCATTCGAATCCCCGATAGGGCGAAAATTCGACGCAATCGCTCCCTTTGCAACAAACCTGACCATCTATATCGTTTATCTGGGGAAATGGTGAAACATACACGCCTAGGTGGGGAATGCGTGTTGATTTCGTCGCTACGACGCGAAGGAATGACGGCGGTTTCAAGGCGAAAGGGGGAATCGGCCGGTATTCGGCTAGCCTATGAGCAGGGAGGCCGTCGAACAGCCGCATGATCGCATCGCAATGCACCACGTTCGAACCACCGACGGCGCCCGCGTATCCATGTCGGCACGCACGAGGAGGGCGCCGAGATCGGCGCAGGGGGAGTACTCGCATGGCTCGAAAGGCACTCGCAATCAGCATCACGGCCGTGGCGCTTCTGGCAGCAGCCGTCGTTTGCGCACTCGAGCTCACGCCGGCTCAGCACACGCAAGCCTCTTCGGCAAGCATCGTGGACCAAGCGAAAACCGCCGCCGTCAACCAGGCGATCGACGCCTCGGGCGTCAAGGGCGCCGTGCAGGACGCGCTGATGTCCCACGCCCACGACATCGCCGGGGCCACCGGCATATCAACCTCGCAAGTGCAGAACGTCATAAACGACCTGGATATCAACGACTGGCAGGCAACCACGCTGCCGGCCGACGCCGTCGAGGGAGCCACCATCTCCGGCACCGCTGCCGGCGTTCCCGCGACGCTGACCACCTACGAAGACCCCGGATACGTCTCCGTCACCGCCTACGGGCAAACCATCGACCTGGCCGTTCCCGCATCCGCCCAGCAATACCTTCCCCTTATATCGAAGGCGGCGTAGCGAGCTGCGCGCGGCGCACGAGGCCGCCCTTGGCTGGCCGGCGAGCCCCACCAGCCCCACCACGCAAGCCGCCCTCAGTCGCCAGCCGCTCCGACCACCCCGCCCCGACCGAGCCCCAGCCCGACCACAACATTCAACCCACAACGGTAACCGCGCCGAAATACGCCCGAAACGACCCTGCCCGAACATTGGGATCATGAGGAAATCGTCAAGAAACACCCGTCATCCCGATTTCGCACAAAGGGGTTTGCCATGGACGACCTGGTAGCGCACACCGCACGCATCAACAAAGAGCTCGCACGCTGGGGCGTGAAGTTCGGCTTATACAAGAACGGCCAGTTCAACGAACGGCTCTTCCCTTTCGACGCCATACCGCGCATTATCCCGGCCGACGAATGGGAGCAGCTCTCCCAAGGTCTCGTGCAAAGGGTTCGCGCGCTGAACACGTTTCTTGCCGACGTGTACGGCAAAAGAGCCATTATCTCGGACGGGGTCGTGCCCGAGGACTTCGTGTTCTCCTGCCCCGGCTGGCTCGCGCAGTGCGACGGCATCACCCCACCGCGATCCATCTACAGCCACATCTCCGGCATCGATCTGGTGCGCGGGCGCGACGGGCAATGGTTCGTTCTCGAAGACAACCTGCGCATTCCCTCGGGCGCAAGCTACCCGCTCATCGCGCGCGCCATCACGCGCCGCTGCTCGCCGTCGACCTTCTCGCATGCGAACATCGCCGATAACCGCAGCTACGGCGCCATGCTCAAGCAGGTGATGGATCATGTGAACTGCGGCGGGGCCAACGTCGTGTTCACCCCCGGACGCTACAACGCCGCTTACTTCGAGCATAGCTACCTTGCCGAGCAGACCGGCGCGGCGCTGGCCGAGTGCGACGACCTTTACGTCCGCGACGATAGGCTCTACCTGCGCAGCTGGGACGGGGACGTCCGCGTGGGAAGCCTCTACCGGCGAATCTCGGACGAATATCTCGACCCCACGTGCTTCCTGCCCGAAAGCGTGATCGGCATCCCGAACCTCATGAGCGCCTACCGAGCAGGAAACGTCGCCATCATCAACGCGCCCGGCAACGGGGCCGCCGACGACAAGGGGCTGTACTACTTCGTACCGAAGATGGTCGAATACTACCTGAAGGAAGAGCCCATCCTGCACAACGCCCCAACCTACCTGCCCTTCTACGAGCAGGATCTCGCCTACACCCTCGAGCATCTGGACAGCCTCGTCATCAAGGACACGGCCGAGGCCGGCGGCTACGGCGTGATGTTCGGCGCGAACCTGTCGCCGGAAGAGAGGCAGGACTTGGCGCAGCGCATCACCGATGAGCCGCGACGCTGGATCGCGCAGGAAGTCATCGATTTCGAGGAGCTCGACGTGCTTATCGATGGCGAGATCGTGCCGCGCAAGGCCGACCTGCGTGCATTCGTGCTGACCGACGGCACCGTCGAGGCATGGCCGAGCGGGCTGACGCGTTACGCTCGCGAAGAAGGCAACTCCATCGTCAATTCATCCCAAGGAGGAGGGTTCAAAGACACATGGGTTCTCAACGCATAAGCAAGGAAAACCGCCTGTTCTGGCTCGGCCGCTACATCGAGCGCGCCCTGGTCACCATCCACTACATCGGCAAGGCCTGGGATCAATCCCTCGACGGCGCGGACGTCGACTACGCCGACTGGTGCAACCGCATGCAGATACCCTGCGACTACACGTCTCAGGACCAATTCCTCGAAAGCTACCTGTTCGACGCGCAGAATCCCAACTCGGTTCCCTCGAGCATCGACCGGGCTTTCGACAACGCCGTCGTGCTGCGCGAGGTGATCACCTCGCAGACGCTGGCATATCTGCAGATGGCGAAGAACACCATGGACAACGCGAGCGCCTCGGATGCGCCGATGCTCGATCTGCAGCAGGTGCGCGACTACCTGATGGCGTTCAAGGGCGCGGCCGACGAGAACATCGTCGACGAGGCCTCGCGCATGACGCTCAAATGCGGGTTCACCATCGAGCGGATCGACATGATGGTGCGCATGGACAGCGCGAGCCAGGCCGACTTCGAACGGGAGGTCGACAGGCTGGGAAGCCGCCTTCGCCGCACGCATCTGGCCCGTGACGGCCGCCGGCTGCAGTTGATCGGCGACATGGCCAGCTGCCCGAACATCAAGGCCAACCGCGAGGTGCTGCTCGATTGCATCGAGAACCTGTTACCCGGCGTATAAGGGCGCGCGAGGTTCACCATGAAGCATTTACGATATTCGTTCGCGACGACCGTCGAGTTCAGTGAGGCTGTCGGCGACCACTCCTTCGTGCTGCGTTGCATGCCCGCGACGCGCCCCGGCCAAGCCACGCGCGCCTCGGTCGCCCTCGACCCGCCCGCTCATTTCTCGCTGCAACGCGACGGGTTCGGCAACGTGCTTGTTTGCGGAAGCATCGAGGCTGATCATGACTCGTTTTCGTATCGATCGTTCGGGGAAGCCTCCGTCGATGCCGCC
>CAVDXU010000002.1:0-2236 GCA_963613135.1 bacterium | reverse complement strand
CTGCGCTACGAACCGGGCGCGACCAGCGTGCACACCACCGCCGCCGAGGCCTTCGCCGCGAAGGCGGGCGTTTGCCAGGACTTCGCGCACATCATGGTCACCCTGCTTCGCGCAGCGGGCATACCGGCACGCTACATTTGCGGCATCACCGAAGGCGAAGGCGCCACGCACGCCTGGGCGCAGGCGCATATCGACGGCGCCTGGCACGGCTTCGACCCCACGCGCAACAAGGTTTGCGACGACGGCTACCTCATGATCGCCTGCGGCCGCGACTGGGAGGACTGCCCCGTGGAGCGCGGCGTCTTCCGCGGAAGCGCGAGCCAAACCCAAACCGTGTTCATGGAAGTGATGGAACAATAGATGAAGATGGAAGTCGTAAGCGCGGAGCTGTTCGTCGACGAGCGCATCCGCATATGGAAAAACCGGCTAGAACCCGAAGGCGGGCCGAAAGCCGGCGCCGGGCGGGCCTCGGTGGTCACCGGCATCCACGGCGACGAGCTTGAAGGGCAATACGTCGCCTTCGAGCTGGCGCGGCGCATCAAGGAGCACCCCGAGCATCTCGTCGGCACCGTGGATATCTATCCGGCCATGAACCCCTTGGGCGTGTCCACCATCACGCGCGGCGTTCCGCTGTTCGACCTGGACATGAACCGCGTGTTCCCCGGCTGCGAGGACGCGTCGCTGACCGAGCACCTCACGCGAGCCATGGTCGACGACATTGCCGGGTCCACGCTGGCCTTCGATATACACGCGAGCAATATCTTCCTGCAGGAGCTGCCGCAGATCCGCATCAACGAGATCACCGCCGAGCGCTTGGTGCCGCTTGCGCGCCGCGCCGGCGTCGACTTCGTCTGGGTGCACTCGGCGGCAACGGTGCTGCAATCCACGCTGGCCTACAGTTTGAACGACATCGGCGTGCCATGCTTGGTCGTGGAGATGGGCGTCGGGATGCGCATCACGAAGGAATACGGAGACGCGCTCATCGACGGCATCTTCAACCTGCTTATCGACCAGGGCATATGGACAGGACCGCGCCCGGCCGCCCTTAAAGAGCCGATCGTATCGACCGACGGCGAGGTGAGCTTCCTCAACGCCGATGCGGCCGGTATCTTCCTTCCCACTGCGCACCATTCCAACATGGTCGAGTGCGGCCAGGAGCTCGGCATCATCGCCGATGCGCTCACCGGCGAGGTGAATCAACGCGTGATAAGCCCCACCGACGGGCTGCTGTTCACCCTGCGCGAATACCCCGTCGTCACGCCCGGGTCGCTGCTCGCCCGCATTCTGGGAGGTCTGAAATGAAGGAAACCGTCCTCTATAGCATAGAGATGCCCTATCGCGGGCAGCTGCACATCAAAGGCTTCTCGTTCGGATCGGGCGAGCCTGCCGTGTGCGTGGTGGGAGCCCTGCGCGGCAACGAGGTGCAGCAGCTCTACATCTGCTCGCAGCTCGTGCATCGGCTGCGGCGCATCGAGGCCAAGGGCGGCATCGCGGCCGGCAAGCAGATCATGGTCATCCCCTGCGCGAACCACATTTCCATGAACGTCGGCAAGCGCTTCTGGCCCATGGACAACACCGACGTCAACCGAATGTTTCCCGGCTACGACCAGGGCGAGACCACGCAGCGCATCGCCGCAGGGCTCTTCGAGGCGGTGCGCGGATGGCGCTACGGCATCCAGATGGCATCGTTTCACTTGGAAGGCGACTTCCTGCCGCACATTCGCGTGATGGCAGGCCCCGGCCCCGATGCGGCCGCCGGCGACAAGTTCGGCATGCGCTACGTGATGACGCGGCAGCCCGACCCCTTCGACACCACCACGCTCAACTACAACTGGCGCCTATGGGACACCGATGCCTATTCGCTGTATGCGGAGAAAACCGACACGGTCGACGAGCAATCGGCGCAAGAGGCGGTGCGCGCGTCCCTGCGCTTCATGGCAAACGTCGGCGCCATCGATTACCCCTGCCACCAGGGATTTCGCTCTTCGCATATCGATGAGAGCGTGCTCGTGGGCGTGCACACCACGCGCGGCGGGGTGTTCCGGCTGCTGGCGAAGCCGGGAGATGCCCTCTCACGCGGAGAGGTGGGCGCCCAGGTGCTCAACCCGCTCACGGGCGAGATCATCGAAGAGGTGCGCGCGGAATCGGGCGGCGTCGTGTTCTTCACCTGCAACCGCCCGCTCGTCACCGAGCACACGCTAGCGTTCTCAACCATCCCCCGCGGCGCCGATCGGGC
>CAVDXU010000001.1:138667-157460 GCA_963613135.1 bacterium | reverse complement strand
GGCGCCAAGGTCATGCTGCCCATCGTCGACCGCGAGATCCCCATCTTCTCCGACTTTTATGTCGATGCCGGTTTCGGCTCGGGCTTCGTGAAGGTCACGCCCGCGCATGATCCCAACGACTACGCCATGGGCGAACGTCATGGTCTTGAGAAGATCAACATTTTCGACGAGACGGCGCATGTGGTCGAAGGCTACGGCGCCTTCAGCGGGATGAGCCGCGATGAGTGCCGCGAGGCCGTTGTTGCATGGTTCGACGAGCATGGGCTGCTCGACCATGTGGAAGACCATCATCATTCCGTCATGCACTGCTACCGTTGCGACTCGACGCTCGAGCCGTGGTTGTCCGAGCAGTGGTTCGTCGCTGTCGACAAGTTGAAGGGCCCGGCAACCGAGGCCGTTACGTCCGGCCAGATCAAGTTTCATCCGGCTCGTTGGACCCAGTCCTACCTTACGTGGATGGAAAACCTCAAGGATTGGTGCATCTCGCGTCAGCTGTGGTGGGGTCACCGTATCCCGGTATTCCATTGCGACGACTGTGGTTGGGAAGACGCCCTGATGGAGGACGTGGATACGTGCCCGAAATGCGGCGGTGTCCATGTGCATCAGGAAGAGGACGTGCTCGACACGTGGTTCTCGAGCCAGCTTTGGACTTTCGCGACGCAGGGCTGGCCAGATCATCTTGATCGCTTGGCGGGACACCATCCGACCACGGCGCTGGTGACCGCGCGCGACATCATCGCGCTCTGGGTTGCTCGCATGATCATGTCCTCGACGTATTTCTTGAAGGAGATTCCGTTCAAGGACGTTGTGATCTACGCGACCATCCTGGCCAAGGACGGCACGCGCATGTCGAAGTCGAAGGGCAACGGCGTCGACCCGATGGACCTCATCGCCATGTACGGCGCCGATGCCATGCGCTTCAACCTGCTTACGCTGGTGACGAACAACCAAGATGTGCGCTTCGATGCCGATATCGACAAGAAGACGCATGAGCTTATCGGCAGCCCGCGTACCGAGCAGGCGCGCGCCTTCGTCACGAAAATCTGGAACGCGAGCCGTTTCGTACTTGGCAATCTGGAGGGCTACACGCCTGGTGAGGCGAAGGTCCGTACGCAGGCGGATGCTTGGATTTTCAGCCGCTTGGCGAAGCTTTCCCGTTTCGTGACCGACGGTATTGCCGCGTACCAGTTCGGCGATGTGGCGCGCGAGCTGCATAACTTCTTCTGGAACGAGTTCTGCGACTGGTACATCGAGTTCTCCAAGGCCGATCTGCGCGAAGGAGCCGATGCCGAGGCGCGTCTGCAAACGCAGCGTAATCTCGTGTTCGTGCTCGATAACGCCCTGCGCCTGCTGCACCCGGCCATGCCGTTCGTGACCGAAGCTATCTGGGAGCATCTCCCGAAATCTTCCGACGAGACCGCGAGCGCTCTGATGGTGGCTTCATGGCCCGAGCCGGAGGGGCTGGAGTCGCTTATCGATGAGGATGCCGAACGAGCTGTAAGCCTTCTGTGCGGCGTTGTCGGCGCCGTTCGCTCGACGCGGGCGCGCTACGGCATCTCCCCGAAGCAGGAGCTTGCATGCGTCGTCAAGGCGCAGCCTGAAAATGTCGGGGTGCTTAAATCGCTGTCCCAGCAGATTTCCGCGATGGCGCGCGCAAGCGAGCTTACCATCGCCGCCGACGCCGCCAAACCGGCGGAGAGCGCGGCCGTCGTCGTCGAAGGCGCTGAGGTGTACAGCGTGCTTACCGGCATGGTTGATTTCGAGGCGGAGCGCGTGCGTCTCGAGAAGGATCGCAAGAAGCTTTCAGCCGACGAGCAGAAGTTCTCGAAGAAACTTTCCAACCCCGGGTTCCTCGCGAAGGCCGCCCCGGAGATCATCGAGAAGGATACGGCCAAGCTTGCCGAGGTGCGCGACCAGCTTTCGCGTATCGAAGCTCAGCTTGCCGAGCTCGGCTAGCTGCTGCGGGGCCTGCCAAGGACCCGTTTTCGGGCTGCTTGGCAGGTTTTCTCGCCTGTCATGGTGGGGACTTTTGCGTTCGCACGCATCGATTTAGCGGCAAAATGCGTTAAGGGTTGTGCAGTTTGCGAAGATGTTGGAAGGTACATTTTGCCCCCTTGCTTATATAGATAAGGAGCGGTATACTATCCAATCGTGTCTTTGTGACAAGCATAAGGTTTGACTGAACATATAAGAAGGAACGGCAATGGATATCATTCGCGCCATCGAGCAACAGCAGATCAAGGACGTCCCGGAATTCCACGTGGGCGACAACGTCAAGGTTCACTACCGCATCACCGAGGGTAACCGCGAGCGTATCCAGGTGTTCCAGGGCGACGTTATCCGCCGCCATGGGCACGGTGCCCGCGAGACCTTCACCGTCCGCAAGATCAGCTTCACCATCGGTGTCGAGCGCACCTTCCCGGTGTACTCCCCGAAGATCGAGAAGATCGAGGTTACGCGTCAGGGCGACGTCCGCCGCGCCAAGCTGTACTACCTGCGCGACAAAGTCGGCAAAGCTGCCAAGATCAAGGAGAAGGCGTTCCGCTAAGCCTTTCCGAGGTACGAAATCGCGAACCCCTCGACAGTGTCGGGGGGTTCTTTTCGTATCGCGAGGTTTTAATAGATTCGGGAAGAAGGATGCCATGAGCTTGACCGTTGCCGAAATCAAGTTGCGCTTGCAGGAAGCTGATGAATCGGAGCTGGCGGTACTTGAGCGCTCGCTTGTCGCCGATACGAGAAAAGGCGTCAAGACGGCTCTTCAAACGGCGCGGCGCCGAGTTGCGGCGCAGGTTGCCGAGGAGCGTAGATTGGCGGGTATGTACGATTTCGAGCAAACGCTCGCAGCTGGCCGACTTGCGGTAGGGCTCGATGAGGTGGGGCGCGGCCCGCTTGCCGGCCCCCTCGCGGTCGGCGCGGTCGTCCTGCCCGATGACGCCCGCATCGCCGGCCTGAACGATTCCAAGCAGATAAAGCCTGACGACCGTGAGGTCATAGCTGCTCGGATTAAGGAGACGGCGCTTGCATGGACCGTGCAGTATGTCGAGGCATCTGAAATCGATGCCCATGGAATGACGGCTTCGCTTATCGATGCCTTCACGCGGGCGATCGCCGTCATTGAGAAGGCAGGAGTCGCTCCCGAAGTTGTTCTTTTGGACGGTAATCCCCTTCATCTGGATAAGCGTGAGATCAATGTTGTCAAAGGCGATGGCAAGTGCGCTTCCATTGCTGCGGCCTCGATTGTCGCCAAGGTTGATCGAGACGCGCTCATGTGCGCGTATGCCGAACGCTACCCCGAATATGGTTTCGATTCCTGCAAGGGATATGCGAGCGCCTCGCATATCGAGGCAATAAAAAAGCATGGGTTGTGCCCGATTCATCGTAAATCGTTCTGTCATGCGTTTATTCAGGAATCCTTGTTCTAGTTCAAAAGGAAAAGCCTTGGCGCCGATTATCGGCTTCTTTGTTGCTGCAAGGTTTTGCTAGATTCGCGGCAAGGTGATCCGACCCCTTTCACCACCGAGATGCAAGGTCTTGAAGCTATCGTTGGTCATAACGAGAAAGGGGCGTTATGACCAGGATCACAAAAGAGCGAATCGACGCAAGCGAGTTGGTTGCGATACGGAAGGTGAGCGCTGATCAAACAACATTTTCCGACATGAGTAGTTGCAACGGCGAGGCGACAAGCGCGCCTCATGAGGCCGCATCGCAAAAGAAAAGCAGCTCAAAGGCCGAATCATCCCCTGCTGAGAAATGTGCATGCATAGGTGCGGATGGCACACCCTCGGGCAGAAAGCGGCCGCAAGAGTCGGATGCCGGGGAGGTGGCCGACCCCTCGCCGGCCGCTTCCGAATTCAAACAGGGCGTCGCCAACAGAAAGCTCGGTGCCCGGGGGGAGGACGCGGCCGTTTGGTACCTGAAAAGGCGCGGGTACGAGATCGTTGCGCGTAACTGGACTTGCGTTGCCGGTGAGGCCGACATCGTTGCCTTGTGCGACGAGGCGATCGTGTTCATCGAGGTGAAAACGCGTTCAAGTACGGATATGGGCATGCCCGAAGAGGCCGTTGGCAAGAAGAAGCGCTCGCGTTACGAGAAGATCGCGGCACTATTCCTGGCCGATTACGACATTGTTGACGTTCAGGTTCGCTTCGACATCATCTCCCTGGTCGTTATCGCCCCTAATCGTGCTTTGGTGCGGCATCATATCAATGCGTTTGGGGTGGCATAGCGCGTGGATACGCTATTTCGAGTTAAAACGGCGACATTGCGCGGGGTTGAGGCGGTTCCGGTCGATGTGGAGGTTTGCGTTAGCCGAGGGATGCCGGGTTTCTCGATTGTGGGCATGGCCGATGCTTCCGTTCAAGAATCGCGCGAACGCGTCCGTGCCGCAATCAGGGCAAGCGGGTTTTCCGTGCCCGCGAACAAGGTGGTGGTGAACCTCGCCCCGGGCGCTTTGCGCAAAACCGGGTCGGGATTCGATCTGCCGATCGCCGTCGGCCTTTTGGCTGCAACCGGGCAGATCGATGCCTCGAATCTGGGGGACAAGCTGCTCGTCGGCGAATTGTCGCTTGCCGGGGGCATCCGCCCGGTTGCCGGTTTGCTTGCCTATGCCCTGTGCGCCAAGCGTCTGGGGTTGCGGCTCCTAAGCGCTGCCGAGGCGGGGGCCAGGCCTGTCGAAGGACTTGAACGGCTTGTTGTTTCCACTCTCGGGGCATTCCGTCAGATGGATTTCATGCCGCTGCTTGACGGCGGGCTTTTGAATGCGTGCGATACGCTGGATTTCCAGGATGTCGCGGGTCATGATCTCGCGAAGCGGGCTTTGCAGATTGCGGCCGCCGGTGGTCACGGGATACTTATGATGGGTCCGCCAGGATCTGGCAAGACGATGCTCGCTTCGCGCCTTCCGTCGATTCTGCCTCCGCTTGGCAAGGACGAGTCGCTTGAGACGGCGGTTATCCATTCCGTTATCGGGGAGGATGCTTCCGCTTCGCTTCAAGGGGTTCGGCCGTTTTGCGCGCCGCATCATTCGGCAAGCATGGCCGGACTTGTCGGCGGGGGGTCCCCTCCGCGTCCCGGGGCGATATCGCTTGCCCATAACGGCGTTCTGTTCCTTGACGAGCTGCCGGAATTCGCTCCGTCGGTTTTGCAGGGAATTCGGCAGCCGATGGAATCGGGGCGGGTGATCGTGACGCGCGCTGACGGCAACGTCGAATTTCCAGCTCGTTTCATGCTCGTGGCCGCAGCGAATCCCTGTCCGTGCGGGTATTTCGGCGACAAGGAACGAACCTGCACCTGCACGCAGCGGCAAATCAGCCAGTATCAAGGGAGGATAGGCGGTCCTGTGCTCGATAGGATCGACGTGCATATCGATGTTGCCCGCATCCCTCCCGGAGAGGTGCTGGCGACCGGGCGGGGCACCTCGTCCGAAAAGCTGCGCGAGGGCGTCATGGCGGCACGCGAGTATGCGTCATGGCGGCGGGAGGAGTCCGGGTTCGATGAGCGTGGTGCGAAGACGGAGCTGTTGGTGAAGGCATGCGCGCTTTCCGATAAGGACACGGCGTTTATGGAAAGCTTGGCCAAGGCTGGTCATATGAGCGGGCGCGCCATCATGCGCACGTTGTCGTTGGCGCGCACGATCGCCGATATGGAGCAGACCGCTGCCGTCTCGCGGGATCATCTATGCGAGGCCGTTGGATTTCGGTTGAGAGAGGGGGAGGGGTGATGGGGTCGTACAGGGCCGGAGGCAGGGTTCCGCGTCAGCCGATTGCGGGCCCGAGGTTCATTCTTGAGATGGATGATGCGCGCTTCCCTGATGCGCTTCGGCAGATCCCGCGGCCCCCGAAAAGGCTTTACGTGCTGGGTAATCCCGATGCTTTGAGCTTGCCGGCGCTTGCGATCGTGGGCGCGCGGAAGGCTACCCCGTATGGTTTGGGTTGCGCGCGGCGTTTTGCCGCGCTGGCGGCCGCACGGGGCATATGCGTCGTTTCAGGTGGTGCTCGCGGTTGCGATTCTGTAGCGCATGAGGAGGCTTTATCATGCGCCGCGCCGACGGTTGTGTTTCTCGGCGGCGGGTGCGACATGCCCTATCCAGCGGAGAATGCGGCATTGTTCGAGCGGGTGGCCCGCTCCGGCGGGGCGGTGGTGTCAGAGCATGATTGGGGCGCGCCGCCATTGCCCCAACGTTTCAGGACGCGCAATCGCCTTATCGCCGGTCTGGCGCGTGCGACGCTTATCGTCGAGGCCGGTATGCCATCAGGCACGTTCTCGACGGCCGACGAGGCGCTTTCGGCGGGTAAGGATGTGCTGGTCGTGCCTGGTGCGATAACATCTTCGTATTCCGCCGGAGCAAACCGCCTGCTGTATCAGGGCGCCATGCCGGTGGTTGACGACGAGTCGTTTGCCGACGCCTTATTCAGCCTGTTCGGCTGCTTGAAGCAGGAGACGTTCAAGGATTCGCCCGTTTCTTGCCGGAAGAAGGTGAACGGGGCTTCGGGGCGCGCTTCGGCGGCGCCTGAGCGCAGGATTTCGCGCCCGGATGATCCGCTTTACGATGCGCTTGCAGCTCAGCCGATGGGCATGGAGGAGCTGTTCGTTTTGGCGCGAAGGTTTTGCGGGAACGAGGAGCCGCGCAAGTGGCTTATGGAGCGTCTGGTGGCAGGGGAGGCCGCCGGCTTGTTCGCGCGTTGGCCCGATGGCAGGTGGGGGCCGCGCATGTAATGGGGGTTGCCCCATTCGGGGTGCTGGTAGCCTTTCGGCGTCGACATTTATCGTGTGTGCTCGGGCCGGAATGACATATCATCTGCGATGCTTTGCTATGATTTCGATATGAATACGTTATCGAACGCTTTATGCGTGAACATCGTCGGAGCCGGGCTTGCCGGCAGCGAGGCGGCTCTGACCCTTGCCAGCCTCGGCGCCCGGGTGCGCCTTTTCGAGATGCGCCCTGTGGTCGCGACGCCGGTTCACAAGACCTCGCTGGCGGCTGAGCTCGTATGCTCGAATAGCTTGAAAAGCACCAAGCCCGAAAGCGCTGCCGGTATGTTGAAAACTGAGCTTTCGGCGCTGGGATCGAACCTCTACGAGCTTGCCCTGGAAAATACCGTGGCGGCCGGCGGCGCGCTTGCGGTCGATCGGGACAAGTTCGCCCAAGCGGTCACCGATAGGATCTGCTCCCATGAACGTATCGAGCTGGTTCGCGGCGAGGTGAAAACCCTTGAAGAAGCGACAAGCGGCTGCGACGCGGCTATTTTGGCATCCGGCCCGTTGACGTCCGATGCTCTAGCTTCTTCGCTTGCTCGGTCAACCGGAAGCGAACAGCTTTCCTTCTATGACGCCGCGGCGCCCATCGTCATGGCCGATTCGCTTGATATGGGCAAGCTGTTCCGACAGAGCCGCTACGAATCGGAAGGCGCGGGAGACTACCTCAATGCGCCGTTCTCGCGCGAGGAGTACGAGGCCTTTGTGGATGAGCTGGTGCGCGCCGAGCGCGTTATCATGCGGGATTTCGAGACAAAGGATTTATTCCAGGCGTGCCAGCCCATCGAGGAAATTGCGCGCAAGGGAATCGATGCTCCTCGTTTCGGCACGTTGAAACCGGTCGGCCTTACCGACCCGCGCACGGGAAGGCGGCCATGGGCGGCGTTGCAGCTGCGTGCTGAGGATGCTTATGGGGCAAGCTACAACCTTGTCGGGTTCCAAACGAATCTGACGTTTTCAGAGCAAAAGCGCGTTTTCCGGATGATTCCCGGTCTTGAGCATGCGGAATTCGCTCGTTTCGGCGTGATGCACCGCAACACGTTCCTGAATGCGCCGAAGCTTCTGGATGCTTCCCTTGAGCTTGCTGCGGGTAGCGAGGCGGACGTTTCCGTGTTCGTCGCGGGGCAGCTTGCCGGCACCGAGGGATATTGCGAAGCGATTCGGTCCGGATTGCATGCGGCCTTCGGCGTCGCGGCGAAGCTTGCCAACGTCAAGGCGCCATCCCTTCCTCGCGAGTGCGCTTTCGGCGCCCTTATGGCCTATGCCAGCGATCCTACGACGGTGGATTATCAGCCCATGCACGTTAACTTCGGCATCATGGAGCCTTTGGAGCGGCGCATCAAGAACAAGCGCGATCGCTATGAGGCTTATGCGGCGCGCGGCTCGCAGGCGCTTGAGCGCTACTGCGGCGAGCTTGCGTCGTGCGGTCTGCTTTCCCGCATAGCGGACGAAAAGGGCTCGCTGCATGTCTGAGGTTACTGATGATGCTCGGCTTGTAGATGAGTCGATGGGTCAGCTTATCGACGCGTTCTGCGAAGCCTTTCGGGCGGAGCGCAACGCCTCCGCCCACACGGTGCGTGCATATCGGACCGACTTGGGTGATTACGCTCGCTGGGCCGCTCGATCGAAGGTCGATCCCATCCGTCCCACCCATAAGCAACTGCGTCGCTATTTGGCCGATCTTTCCGCTGCGCAATACGCTCGCACGACGGTGAATCGCAGGCTCGCGGCGTTACGCACCTTTTTCCGGTGGCTTAATATCACCGGCGTCACCGACGAAGATCCTGCGAGCGCGCTTGCGGGCCCGAAGCAATCGAAAAAACTCCCGCATGTCATCGCGCCGAAGGATATGGTGAAGCTTTTAAGCGTCCATGCGCCGCGCGATGGGCGTGGGCGTAGGTTGGAGCAAACTCCTTCCCAAATGCGTGACCAGGCGATATTGGAGTTTCTTTATGCTTGCGGTGCTCGTATATCCGAGGCTAGCGGCCTTCTTCTGGCCAACGTCGATTTCGATGAGGGGCTGGCGCGTCTTGACGGAAAAGGGGATAAGCAGCGGATCGTTCCCCTGCATGCGCTGGCGATAACGAGCATGCGTACCTATGCGCTCGTCGGTCGCCCGAAACTTTTGCGTGACCACGGCGATTGCCCATACTTCTTCGTGTCGACGCGCGGCAGGCGCATGGGGACCGATGCGATGCGCAAGATGTTCAAGGCAACATGCGCGCAAGCTGGCCTTTCGCCGGATGTGACTCCTCATGACATGAGGCACACCTTCGCAACCGATTTGCTTGACGGAGGCGCCGACCTGCGCTGCGTTCAGGAGATGCTCGGGCATGCGAGCCTTTCGACGACGCAGGTGTACACGCATACGACCCCGTCGCGCTTAAGCGAGGTGCACAAGCTTGCTCATCCGCGCGGGTAGCAGATAAGCAATTACTTGCCCATTAGATGCCGCAAGGCGGCGACGGGGTGCTTTGCGAGCATGCGCGGGCCGCTGTAGCGCATGACCTGGCGAATCTTCTCGCGCATTTCCGGCTTGTAGCAATGGTTTTCGCAGGCATCGCAGCTGGTCTTGACATCCATCTTCCGACAGCGCCTCGTTCGTTGAGCGGCATAGGCGTCGAGCTGCGCACATTGCTCGCACACGGCCTTCCCGCAGACCGCCTGGGCGTTCTTTGGCGAGCCGGGGTGGTTGCCTTCGCAATACAGGGCGATCATCTGGGAGACGGTTCGCTCTTCCCGCTGGCGTTTTTTCGCGATTTTCGGGGTATCCGGCATGGCTTCCCTACGCATTCAGGCGGATGCCGACGAATACGGCGGAGTCAGGAAGGCCGGAAATGCTGTACTTGTTCGAAAGCTCGGTAGCCGAGACCCGCCAATTGTAGGTGGTGCCATCGATGTCGATGGTGCCCGTTTGGTAGGTGTTGCCCATATCGTCTACCCCGGTACCGTCCGAAGGCGTGGTGGACGAATCGAAACCGGCCTGCACGATGGCCGATGAAATGGCGGCTTCAAGGGAGCTTGCCGTGAAATCGGCGTACTTGATGGCGATCGATTGCCCCGAATCGCTCCGATCGATGCTCAGCGTCCACGACCCGTTGAGCAGGCGCGCAGCGTCGGCGGCGGAAAGCGACGAGACCCCCTTGGCGTACATGGTGGCCGCTTCCGCCAGCGTCACGTCTGCGGGCAGCTTCACCACGTCGAGGCCGGCGTTGCCCTCGGCGGTTTGGTTGTAGATGATAAGACCCTGGCTTTCGAAATCGGCGAGGATCGTTTCGTTGTCCGAGCCGACCAGCGTGCTCACCGCTGGAATGTTGTAGCTTACCTGCCTCGTCAGGTTTTCCTCGAGGGTCGCCTTGTTGGTGGCATTGTTCCCAGCTACGGTGCCGATGGCGTCCGATCCGATTTTGACTCCGATGATGATCGCGCATATGACGAGCACGAGCGTGATGATCCTCGCCTGCTTGGGCATTGTTATAGGGCGCTTAAGGGCCGATCCGTCAAGGTAGATGACGGGTCCTTCCTTGTCGGTGTAATCTGGTTTTGCATGAAGCAAATTCATGACGGCCTCGCTTACGGCGTTTCCGGATGGTTTGTGTGCGCTGCAAAGTATAGCATTGCGGTGCGCGTGCCCTCATGGTAGCCTACTGAAAGCCCATGGGGGAGTAGCAGGCAGGCGAAGGCTTGCGGTCCGTTCAACATCGTGGTCGATTGTCGGCCTGGCGTACCTGAAATTGCAAGACTCATGGCGCAGCAGCTTCGGCTCGCTGCGCCATGAGTCTTTTTTCGTGTTCGAGCGATGTTCGGCGAAACCATGGGGTAGCTGCTAACGGTAGCGATAGGGCGCGTCGCGCCATGAGACGAGAAGGAGCAAATCGTGGATCTTTCCATCTTCACCACCGCTGAAGCGTGGATCAGCCTTGTGACGCTGATGTTTCTTGAGGTGGTGCTCGGAGTGGACAACATCGTGTTCATTTCCATCACCTCGAATCGACTTGCACCGGAAAAGCAGCATATCGGGCGCAAGCTCGGGTTGGCGGGCGCTATGATCTCTCGCTGCATCTTCCTGTGCTTCGCAAGTTTCTTGGTGCATATGGCAACCCCGCTGTTTACTATTGATCTGGGATTTTATGCGCATGGTTTCAGCGTTCGCGACCTGGTTCTGTTCTTCGGCGGCGCCTACCTTATCTACAAAGGCATCGCCGAGCTTCGCGATGTGCTTGCCCTAACAGAGGAGAAGGCGGCGCTGTCCGAGGAGCACGCCTCCGGTCATCGTATCGGGCTTGCGCAGGCCATCGCGACCATCATGGTGATGGACGTCGTGTTCTCGATCGATTCGGTCATCACGGCGGTTGGCCTTGCAGAGCATCTGATCATCATGGTCATGGCCGTTATTTTCGCCATTCTCATCATGATGATCTTCATCGATGCCATTTCCGATTTCATCAACAAGCATACCGAGATGAAGATCCTCGCGCTTGTGTTCATCGGCGTGATCGGCATCCTGCTGTTCCTCGACGCCCTTGGCATCAATTCCGGCATCGAGGTGCTCGATATGCATATGGAGAAGCTGATGGTGTACTTCGCCATGATCTTCGCGGTGGTGCTCGAGATCATCCAGATGCGCTACAACGGCAACCATGCGCGTTGGAAGGCGTCGCTTGGCGCGGGCGAAGGTTGCGCCGCTTCCTCGGGTTTGGAGGAAGAGTCCGAGAAGGAAGGCCCTGAGCAGACGAGGCATCTGTAAGGGTTGCGCCGTCCGGCTCGTTCGCGGCAGCTTTATCTTGTTGCGGGCGGGCTGGCGGCAACCTCATCGAGCGCGGCCGGTCCGTTTTTTAGCGGTTGCTGCAGGCGGGCTCGGCGACCCGGCCGGTTACCGCAGGCGGCCTGGCGGGTTTCAAGGGTTGCCGCTTTTGGTGCGGTAGCTGTTATTTCGTGAACTGCTCGTAGCCTTCATCGGAGATGAAAAGGCGCGCCGCGCGCGGCATGATCCGTGCCGAAAACGGCGTCTGAAGCCCCGTCGCCTCACCGTCGTACTGAACCTCCATGGCCGGGTCGGCATGGATCGTGACGGTCCTGGCTCGGTAGATCTCAAGCGCATCGGTGCGGTCGGGGAATTCCCCATCGCGGTCGAGGATGCCTGCGAATAAGGCGGGCAGCAGGTCGAAAGCGGTTCTCGCCTTCAGGATGACCACGTCGAACTCGCCGTCGCGGGGGAGGTTGCCGTGCGTCACGGCGATGTCGAATTGGATTTTCGAGAAGTTCACCAAAAGGACGCCGAGCCCTTCGCTCTCAATGGTTTTCCCATCGAGCTCGATCGTGAACTTCGAAAGCTGCGGCATGGCATTCATGATGGCGGCTTTTACGTAGGCCATCGGGCCGAGCAGCCGTTTCCCGCGCTGCGCCGCGCGCATGATGACCGCATCGTAGCCGGCGCCGGCCATGATGGAGAAGCCGAACTTCCGCCCCGCCACATCGATCTGTCCCATGTCGAAGTCGAGCGTCTTGCCGCTGCGGACGAGTTTTGCGAGCGCATGCGGCTCAAGGGGGCTCGCAAGGTTGAGCGCGAGCAGGTTGGCGGTGCCGGCGGGGAAGGGCAGGATGGGGATCTGCGTGTTGGCAAGCAGGTGGCATACCGTCGCCACCGTGCCGTCCCCTCCGGCTGCGACTACCGCATCGTAGGCGGAGGCGTCGGAAAGCAGGCTTTCGACGGGAGTCGTGCCGTTGGTCGATCGAACGCAAACCTCGTCTCCATCGCCTGCGAAGCTGCGCAGGAAGTCATAGACGGCGCCTTCGCCGTATCCGGAGGCCAGATTGTTGATGACGAGCAGTTTCACGGATTCCCCTTCAGTTGCTATATCATTGCATGGTACCGCACATCAACCCTGTCAACGTGAGGAACAGTTGGGTGTACATAGCAAACCAAGAATCATTCGAGGCGTTTCTCGATCGTGCGCGCTCATCGAGCGTGCTCGCTATCGATACCGAATTCCTTCGCGAGAAGACGTACTATGCGAAGCTGTGCCTTGTCCAGCTTGCCACCGATGATGAGGTGGCGATCGTCGATCCGTTCAAGATCGACGATCTGAGCGCAATGGCCGCGGTCCTTGAGGATGAAAACGTCATGAAGGTGTTCCACGCGGCCGGGCAAGATCTCGAGATCATCTGGCATGAGGTCGGCTGCATGCCGAAACCCCTGTTCGACACCCAGGTTGCCGCCGCTTTGCTAGGGCATACCCAGCAGATAGGCTATGGCGCGCTCGTGCATGCGGTGTGCGGCGTGCAGCTTAAGAAGATCGATTCGTTCACCGACTGGTCGCGGCGCCCTCTTTCCGAATCGCAGCTCGATTATGCGGCTGACGACGTCGTATACCTGCCGCGGATGTACAACCGCATGCGCTCCGAGCTTGAGCGCTTAGGCCGCCTGCATTGGCTCGATCCGGAGTTCGAGGAGATGTCGTCTTCGGAGCGCTTCGAATCCGATGAGCGTCAACGTTACAAACGGCTCAAGCGCGTCGGCCAGCTCTCCCGACGCCAGCTGGCGTGCGCGCGCGAGGTGGCGGCGTGGCGCGAGCTGACCGCGCAGAAACGTGACGTTCCGCGCAAGTGGGTCATCACCGACGAGCAGATCGTTGAGGCGTGCAAACGCGAAGCACGTACGATCGATGACCTGTTCATGGTTCGGGGCATGCGCGAGAAGCTGGGAACGCGCGATGCGCGAGCCGTTGCCGCCCTGATGAAGTCCGCGCTCGACGCCCCGCCGAGCACATGGCCGGAACCCGACCGGGGCGGCAAGAACGAGCCGAACGTCGATGCACCGCTTGATTTGATGAGTGCCTTGGTTCGCCTTCGCGCGAAGGAGAACGGGGTCGCGTTCCCGACGCTTGCCAGCCATGACGACCTGCTGCGCGTGGCTCGTGGATACCGGGAGGGGATCGACCTTTTGCGCGGATGGCGGCGTGCGCTGGTGGGCGAAGAGCTCCTCGAGCTGCTCGATGGCAAGCTGTTCCTGTCCGTTTCCGGTTTCGATCTGGAGGTCAGGCGCGCCGACGGCGAGGAATAACGCCCCGCGGCCGGTTTTGGCCGGAGCTGTGCAGGGCTGGTAACGGAATACGAACGTTTCCCGCTCTCGGGCGCGCAAACCCCTGCTGGCTAGGGTCTGTTCGGTATACTTTTCTGCCAATGTTGGAAGATCCGGTGCGGATGCGCCGGCTCGCGTGACGCTTTTTCAAGAAGGAGCGATTCGGCTTTATGACTTATCTTTCGCTGATCGTCGTGACCATGATCATCGGTCTGGGCGCTTCCGGTTACGTGAAGCTGCAGATCAACAAGCACAACAAGATTCATGCGTCCACGAACATCACCGGTGCTCAAATGGCGCAGCGCATGCTCGCCGCGAACGGCGTCGTGGGCGTTGCCATCAAGGAGGGCGGCCCCAACGAGGATCATTTCGACCCGCGTACCAATTCCATCACGCTCGACCCCGACGCCTTCCACGGAACGTCCGTCACGGCTATCGCCACCGCCTGCCACGAGGTCGGCCATGCATGCCAGTACGCCGAGGGCTATGCGGCCATGAAGGTACGCAGCGCCTTGGTCCCGGCCGTGAACCTGGCCTCCAACGCTTGGATTTTCATCCTGATGATCGGCATCGTGCTCCATGTTTCCGGACTGGCCATGCTCGCCGTCGTCGTGTACGCCGTCGTCGTGCTGTTCCAGCTGGTGACGCTGCCCGTTGAATTCAATGCCTCGCGGCGCGGTTTGGCCTACCTGTCCACGCAGGGTCTTTCCTCCTCCGAACAGTCCGGTGCTTTCAAGGTGCTGCGCGCGTGCGCCCTTACCTATGTGGCCGCGGCGCTCACCTCGATTCTGGAGCTGCTTTACTACTATTTCATGGCACGCAGTGAAGAATAGGATCTGATCTCGGTGAATGCGCGTTATTCGGATGCGCCGCCCGACCCGGTGGCGGCTGCACGCGACGCGGCCGCCGCGTTCGGGTACAACGCGTCCGCGTCCTCGGCAGGCTCAGGTGCGTTGCTCGGCGACGCTTCCGCCGATAGATCATCGCAGGCGCTTTCCGTGTCCGCGGCGATGCAGCTGGCGAAAGGGGCGCTCGAGGGCGTGTGCGTGAAGCTGGTCGGCGAGGTTTCCGAGCTTTCCAACAAACCAGGCTACAAGGCCGTTTACTTCACGGTGAAGGACAGCAAGGCGGCGCTTCCCTGCATGATGTGGAACAACCGCTATCGCGCGGCGGGCGTGAACCTGGCGGTCGGCCAGCTCGTCGAGATCACGGGACGCTTCACGTTGTATGCGGCGAAAGGACGCATGAACTTCGACGTGCAGAGCATCGCCTTGGCCGGCGAGGGCAACCTGCGTGCCCAGGTGGCCGAGCTGGCGCGCAAGCTGGCGGCCGAAGGGCTGATGGATCCGGCGCGCAAGCAGCCCATTCCACGCATGCCGCAGGTGGTTGGCGTGGTCACGTCCCCGCGCGGCGATGCGGTGCATGACGTCTTGCGCACCTTGCGCCGCCGGTTCCCCGTCGCGCGCGTTCTGCTCGCCGGGGTTGCCGTCGAAGGCCCGCGCGCCGCTGCCGGCATTGTCGAGGGCATGCGGGCGGTTGCCCATGCGGGAGCCGAGGTGATCCTCGTCGTGCGCGGCGGCGGGTCGTACGAGGACCTGATGCCGTTCAACGACGAGTATCTCGCGCGCATGATCGTGAAATGCCCGGTGCCCGTCGTTACCGGTATCGGGCATGAGCCTGATACCTCCATCGCCGATATGGTCGCCGACCTGCGGGCATCGACGCCGACGGCCGCCGCCGAGAAGGTGTCCCCCGCTCGGGAGAGCCTCGATGCGCTGTTCGCCTCGCGGGCGGGGTCGCTCAACGCCAGCGTATCGCGCGTTCTCGAGCGTGCCGCCGCCAAGCTCGAACAATCAGCTTCGCGCCCGGTTTTAAGCGATCCGAACACGTTGTTCGCCGCCGAGGCCCAGGGGCTTGACCTTGCGGCCGATCGCCTTATGCGCGCCCTTCCGGCGAACCTTGATCGGGACAGGGAGCAGGTGGATCGACAGCGCGCGCGCTTGCGCCTGACGCTTTCCCGCGCCCTTAGCACCGAACGTTCCGAGATCGAGCGCGAAAGGCGCAACCTTGTTTCCGCCGGCGCTTCGCTTGCCTCGCCGTTTTCCCATAGCGTGGGGCTTGCCGCCGGAAAGCTCGACGCGCTCTCTCCGCTTGCCGTCATCGCGCGCGGGTATTCCATCACGCGAAATGATGAGGGCGCGGTCGTGAGGTCGGTCGAGCAAGCGCCGGCGGGTTCGTCAATTGAAGTTTCCGTGGCGGATGGCGTCATCAGCGCCAACGTCGTCTCGACAAAGCCTATTGTGTGCGATGTCGTCCCCCTGAAAGGTGATCGGTGATGAACGAGCAGAACTTGAAACCTATCGAAGAGCTTACGTTTCGTGAGGCGATGGCCGAGCTGGACGGCATCGTCGGCGTGCTCGAGAGCAACACCCTTGAGCTTGAGGACAGCCTCGCCTCCTACGAGCGGGGTGTGGCTTTGCTGCGCTCCTTGCAGGGAAGGCTTGCCACGGCGCAGCAGAAAGTCGACGTGCTGATGGGCCAGCTTGAGCCTGAGGTGTCCGACGAAGTGCGCGATAGCACCTTATCTTAAGGCCGCTTGCCGACTTCGCAGGTGATGCGGCTCCATAGATTCGCGGTCCTCGCTACAATGGCTCAGATACGAAACGACATGAAGGAGGCAGGCCGTTGAACGTATTGGTGATCAACGCGGGTTCGTCTTCGCTGAAATACCAGCTTATCAATGTGGAAACTCAGGCGGTCATGGCCAAGGGCATCTGCGAGCGCGTCGGATCATCCGAGGCGTTCCATAAGCATGGCATCGACGACAACGAGGTCGTTATCGATGCGAAGATGGCCGACCACGACGATGCGATGGCGCTTGTGCTCGACACGCTGGTCAACGGGGCCGATGCGGCGGTGTCCTCGCTTTCCGAGATCGACGCCGTGGGGCACCGCATCGTGCAGGGCGGGAAGTATTTCGAGCATTCCGTGCTCATCGACGACGACGTGATCGCGAAGATCGACGAGCTTGCCGAGCTGGCGCCGCTGCACAACGGTGCGGCGCTCATGGGCATCCGCGCCTGCCAGAAGCATATGCCCGGCGTGCCGATGGTCGCCGTGTTCGACACGTCGTTCTTCACCTCGTTGCCGCCGAAGGCGTATATGTATCCGCTGCCTTACGAGCTGTACGAAAAGTACGCCATTCGCAAATACGGCGCGCACGGCACCTCGCATCGCTACATTTCCGAGCGCGCGGCGGTGGTGCTCGACGAGCCTCTCGAGGACTTGAAGCTCATCACCCTGCATCTGGGCAACGGCTGCTCGGCGAGCGCTATCGACCATGGCGTGGCGGTCGACACGTCGATGGGCCTCACGCCGCTCGACGGCTTGATGATGGGCACGCGCTGCGGCGCGATCGACCCGGCTATCGTGCCGTTCGTGATGGAGCATGAGAATCTTAACGCTTCCGAGATGAACAACCTGATGAACAAGCAGTCGGGGTTGCTTGGCATCTCCGGCGTGTCGAACGACCTGCGCAGCGTGCGCGCAGCTTCCGAGGCGGGCGACGAGCGCGCGATGCTGGCCTACGACATGTTCTCGAATTCGGTGAAGAAGTACATCGGGCAGTACATCGCCGTTATGGGCGGCGTCGACGCCATCGTGCTGACCGCCGGCGTGGGCGAGAACTGCGAGAAGATGCGCCGTATGATCTTCTCCGGCTTGCAGCCGCTTGGCATCGTGCTTGACGAGGAGAAGAACCGCCATCGCGGGTTCGAGCGCATCATTTCCACCGACGATTCGGCGGTGCAGATTATCATCATTCCCACGAACGAGGAATACATGATCGCGCGCGATACGTACGAGATAGTTCACGACAAGCTCACCGGCGAACGATAGCGAAGGGTACGCCACGCGTTTGCGCCAAGCAAGCGAGCGCGTGAGCGATAACGGCAACAAAAAGCGGCTGACAATAGTGCCAGCCGCTTTTTGTTGCGGGCGGGGTCGAGCACTGGCGCAAGGGCTGACCTTGCAGTAAGAATTTCGTAGACGCGAGCGACAGCTCGCGTAGTGCTCGGAAGCGCATGAAGTGCGCGCCACTGATGTAAGGACAACCATGCTGCATAATCTTCCCGCTGCTGTTCGTGCTTTTGTTGCGCGGGAAACGGTGCTGGTGGTTGCCGCTGCTGCCGCGCTTGTGTCTTGCTTTGCGGTGCCGCCGGACGCAGGCTATGCGGCTTACGTTGATTGGCATACGCTTGCGTTGTTGTTTTGCCTGATGGCGGTTGTAGCCGGCTTCAGGAGCTTGGGCGTGCTGGACCGCGCGGCGGCGTTTCTTCTTGAGCGCGTGCGCACGCAGCGCGGCGTGGCGGGGATGCTGGTCGGCTTGGCGTTTTTCGCGAGCATGGCGGTCACCAACGACGTGGCGCTTATCACGTTCGTCCCGCTTGCTTTGGCGATGGTGCGCCGCAGCGGCATGGACGGGCGGCTGTGTCTGGTGGCTGCGCTCATGACCATCGCCGCGAATTTGGGCAGCATGCTCACCCCGGTTGGCAATCCGCAGAACCTCTTCCTTTTCACAGCCTCGGGGATGGGCGCTGGGGAGTTTCTGTTGCTCACGGGACCTTATGTTGCGGTGTCCGGAATTATGCTGGCGCTGGTGTGTGCCTGCGGGTTTTCCGGTGAGTTTGTTGAGGAAGCCGACGTTGTTGGGGAAGGCGCTGTTGGGCAGCGCTCTCGTTGCGTTGCGAAAGAGGGTTGCGGGGCTTCTGGAGATGGTTGGCGGATCGCTTTGTATTCGGTGCTTTTCGCCGCATGCCTTTTGTCGGTGGCGGGTGTCTTGAATGCTTACGTGCTTCTGGTCCTAGTTCTCGTAGGAATACTGGTGTCGGATCGAAGCCTGCTGTGGCGCGTCGATTGGGGTTTGCTGGCGACGTTTATCGCGCTGTTCGTGTTCGTGGG
>CAVDXU010000001.1:75298-138420 GCA_963613135.1 bacterium | reverse complement strand
CGCCGACGCTACCTAGCCACCTTCACCCTTTGGAACCTGGCTTTCCTGGCAGCCTTACTTGGCCTGCGTGCGCTAATGGACATTTGGGCGTGCTACACTGGGGTCCCGCAATAAGGAGCTGATGCCGATGACCGTCAAAGACAATACCTGTGCGGTGCTGAATTGCAAAGATGGCTACACTGGCTTCACTGCCGGTGATACGACCGTCCGATTCCGCACGTCGGATAGCCTAAAGCGATATACCAAAGTTCGCAAATGGGATCATGGGTATATAGTCGCAGACGCGGAATACGAAGGCTTCGATTCGCCTGTTGAGGAATATATTGACCTGATTCCCATACTGGACAATTTATATATCAACGCTGATAGCTTCCTGTCTCCAATTAAGGAGGTGCGTGCAGTATGAGCGACGAGGACCTGATTCGCATTGCTGACGAGGCTGACTTGATTGTAAACGGTTACGCGTTTACGAAGATGGTGTCAGGTGGGATGCGCGTCTTAAACCTGAACAATCCAACTCGTGCGGCCGTTTTGGATGATGACGGCGGCATGGTGGAGACGACCATGGACGATATCGAGCTCGGCATTGTACTTGACTACTATCGGTCTAACGGGGCGTTCCTGGAGGCGTGAGATACCTAAATACTATAACTTCAAGGTATGCGGCTACTACCTGTACTTCACCGCTCACTGCGTGATCGAATGCATGCATGTGCATGCCAGCGATAGTCGCCTTACCGAAGGGGGGTCGGCTAAATTTTTCGTGAGGAGTAACGGGGATACCGAGCTGAAAAATCAAGGGACGCTGTCCGATAGGGAAGTGCGCGTGATTCAAGAGTTCATTAAATGCAACTATCGCGATATGTACCTCACGTGGTCGGCGATGAGCTCTAATGGATATTTTGGCGACAAGTAGGTCGAGTCTTTGGATGCTCTCGCAACAAGATTTTCGTAGAGCCGAGCAACAGTTCGGCACCAAATAGAAAGCATCATCGTGGTTAACGCGCAATGGCGGATTTGCTTTGTTTGGGCGGATGGCGAGGCGAGGGAGGTTGAGTTTTGTGACTACCATTCATGATTATATTTCGACTCCGGGGGAAATCCTTCTCGAGGAATTCCTTGAGCCGCTTGGCATCAGCCAGTATCGCTTGGCGAAGGCCATAGGAAAGCCTGCGTCTGCCATCACCGATATCGTTCACGGGCGTCGTTCGATCACCGCCGAAATGGCGTGGCTTTTGGGGGAGGCCCTGGGAACCACGGCGCAGTTTTGGTTGAACCTGCAGATGACGTACGATTTGAAGACGCTCGACAAGAGCAAGCTGCCAAGTGTGGTTGCCCTAACAGCCTAGGTTCTCGTAGACGTTTTTTGTGGCGTGGTTTCGCCGCGTGGGTTCTCTGTCGTTGATGCTTCAGCTTCATCGGAGTGCGCGCTTTTTCGAACGCGCCTACGATTTTTGGCAGAAGGACATTCGTGCGAAGGGGGTGTCGCGTAGAGCGAACTCTCAGAAGAAAGGCGCCCTCGGGCGGGCGCCTTTCTTATTGCGTAAATTTGTTTGAGGCCAGTTTCTGCTGCGCTGGTTGCTTTCCGCAGCTCGTGCGCACCCGGCGCCAACCGCTACTGCGCCGCCTTCTTGGCTTGGGCTTGGACGCAGGTGATGGCGATCACGCCAACGATGTCGTGGGCCACGCAGCCGCGCGAGAGGTCGTTGACCGGGGCGGCGATGCCCTGGGTGACCGGGCCGAACGCCTCGGCGTGCGCCAGGCGCTGCACCAGCTTGTAGCCGATGTTGCCGGCGTCGAGGTCGGGGAAGATCAGGCAGTTCGCCTTGCCCGCCACCTTGCTCTCGGGCGCCTTGGCGGCGCCGACCGCCGGCACGATGGCCGCGTCGGCCTGCAGCTCGCCGTCGAGTGCCAGCTCCGGCGCCAGTTCGCGGGCGATCTTGACCGCTTCCACAACCTTGTTCGCGTCGTCGTTTTTGGCGGAGCCGTAGGTGGAGTGCGACATCATGGCAACTACCGGCTCGGTGCCGATGAGCGTCTTCCACGACTTCGCGGAATTCACTGCGATGTGCGCGAGCTTTTCGGCATCGGGCTGGATCTCCAGGCCGCAATCGCTGAACAGGAAGGTGCCGTCCTGGCCGTATTCGCAGTTGGGAACCACCATGATGAAGAAGCTGCTCACCAGCTTCACGCCCGGGGCGGTCTTTAAGATCTGCAGGCTCGGGCGCAGCACGTCGCCGGTGGCGTGGCAGGCGCCGGCGACCATGCCGTCGGCGCGGCCGGTCTTCACCATCAGCACGCCGAAGAACAGCACGTCGCGCACCTTCTCGGCCGCCTGCTCGGGCGTCATACCCTTGTGCTTGCGGAGCTCAAAGAGCACGCCGGCGAACTCCTCGGCCAGATCCGACGTGGCCGGGTCGATGAGCTCGGCGCCTTCCAGGTTGCGCCCGGACGCCCTGATGCCCTCGACGTTGCCTAAGATGATGAGGTTTGCAACCCCCTTGGCCAGAATGGTTTCGGCCGCCTCGAGCATGCGCGGATCGTCGCCCTCGGGCAGGACGATGGTCTGCTTGTCGGCCGCGGCGCGGTTCAGCATGGTTTCCAAAAACGAGCTCATGTGCGCTTCCTTCCATGTTTCGGCGAGGCATGCCGCTTCGCCTGCGGTGGGGCCGCGCCGGGCGAAGGCTCCGGGCGGCTTGACGGTTCCGCTTGGATTTTATCCGCAGTGTCCGATGATAGCGCAGCTTGCATGCGAACTTGCCGGTAAAATGGCAGGCATCGCACATAAGCGGCGTCTCGCGCGGTCGCTGCCGCGTAGATGCGGCGCACGGTGCGCCATTGCCTGGAAGGACACGCATGAAAACCATCTCGTTCGCCATTCCGTGCTACAACTCTGCGGAATACATGGACAAATGCATAGAATCGCTGTTGGCTTGCGGTGGGCAGGCCGGTCTCGACGACATCGAGATCATCATCGTCGATGACGGCTCGACCAAGGACAACACGGCCGAGAAAGCCGATGCGTGGCAGGAGCGTCACCCCGGCGTCATCAAGGCCGTCCACCAGGAAAACGGCGGGCATGGCCAGGCGGTGAACACCGGCCTTGCCAACGCGACGGGCCTGTACTTCAAGGTGGTCGACTCCGACGATTGGCTCGACCGCCGCGCCATGGAGGACGTCATGGCCTACGTGCGCTCGCAGGCAGGGCGCGAGAATCCCACCGATTTGGTGGTGGCCAACTACGTCTACGAAAAAGTGCACGAGAACACGCGCACCGTCATGCATTACCGCAACGTCTTCCCCGAAGGCCGCGAGTTCACCTGGTCTGAAGTGGGGCATTTCGGCCCGAGCCAGTACCTGCTCATGCACTCGGTCATTTACCGCACCGATATGCTGCGGGGCATGGGTCTTCAGCTTCCCAAGCACACCTTCTATGTGGACAACATCTTCGTGTACGTGCCCTTGCCGCAGGTCAAAACCATTTACTACCTGGATGTGGACATGTACCGCTATTTCATCGGCCGCGAGGACCAGTCGGTCAACGAATCGGTCATGATGAGCCGCATCGATCAGCAGCTGCGCGTCACGCGCATCATGATCGACGCGGTGTCGCTGCCTAGCGGCGTGGCCGAGAAGCGCTTGGAGCGCTACATGGAGAACTACCTGTCCATGATGATGTGCATCTGCAGCATCTTCTTACGTATGATCGGCACCGATGCGGCCGAGGACGAGCGCGAGGCCATCTGGGCCTACCTAAAAGAGCACAACCCCGACGTGTATCGCCGCGTGCGCCGCAGCGTGCTGAACATGGGCACGAACCTGCCCACCAAGGCAGGCCGCGCCATCGGCATCACGGGCTACCACGTGGCCCAGCGAATCTTCAAGTTCAACTAAGGCCAGGGGCGCTTGATGGCTAGGGTTGCGAGTGGGGCGAAAGCGACTGGCGAGACGAGTGGGGCGAAGACGGCCGGCGGATCGGCGCGGGCTGCGCGATCAGCGGTCGCGAACGCTGCTGGGTCTGCGGCCGCAGTCGAACCCGCCGAGCCCGGCGCCCCCTGCGTGCTCACCGTCGACGTGGGCAATTCCGCCACGAACTTCGGCCTGGCCCGCGGGCGCGATCTGATCGCCACTTGGAGCGTTACCACGCCCGAGCGCCTCACTTCCGACGAGGCGCTCATGTGCGTCGCATCCTACTTGAGCGTCCGCATGAACGGGGCTCGCGTGAGCGGTGCCATCATGTCGTCGGTGGTGCCGAGCCTTTCAAGCGTTTGGATGGAGGCGCTTTGCGCCCTGACGGGCAAGCGCCCGTTGGTGGTGGGCCCCGGTCTGAAAACCGGTTTGCAGCTGCGCATGTCAAGTCCGGCGGATCTGGGCGCCGACCGCGTGGCCGACTGCGTTGCGGCCAAGGAGCTTTACGGATTTCCGCTGGTGGTGGTCGATTTCGGGACGGCTACCAATTTGGAGGTCATCGACGATGCGGGCATGGTGCAGGGAGGCATCATCGCTCCAGGGCTTCGCCTGGCCGCCCGCGCGGTCGCCCAGGCGGCGGCGCAGCTGCCGGTCATCGATCTGCGCGCGCCGAAGCATATCATTGGCAAGAACACGCGCGATGCCATGCAGTCGGGCATCGTGATCGGAGAGGTTGCGCGCATTGACGGGCTGATCGACGCTGTTTGGTCTGAGCTGGGATACCCCACGAAGGTTGTGGCGACTGGCGAGGATGCTGGCGCCATGGCGGCGTTGTCCTCGCGTATCGAGCATGCTGACGAGCACCTGACGCTCAAAGGTTTAGCATTTTTGTATGAATTAAATGCGAAAGCACATGCAAAAAGATAAGCCCTGGTCAACGCTTCCAGAATCAAATTAGTAATATATAACACCGTGAATTTTCTCATGGTTTCTCCCGGTTAAAGAAACTGGTGCATGCTACTATGCACGCATAGTTATGCCGTAAATTTTCCCGCATGTGCCGCAGGCGTCGAGAGACGCAGACGGCTCTGCGTGCAATCGCGCAACAAGGGGGAACCATGTTCAGCAAACGTTTGACGGCGATGGTGCCGCAAGCTTTCAAATATATCGCCGCCTGCGTGGCGGGGCAGTGGGTCGCGCTGCTGGCGAATATCGCCGTGATGGTGGCCATCGGGCTGTTCGTCGGGCAGCTGATGGACGGCACTGCCGAAGTGGAAAGCCAGGTTCGCCTGGCGTGCGTGGCTGCCGCGGCCATCGTCGTGCGCATCGCATGCCTTTCGGCTGCCCAGCGTGCGGGTCAGGCTTCGTCGAGCGCCGCGAAGCGGACGGTGCGCCGCGCGGTGTACGACAAGCTCGTGCGCATGGGGCCGGCCTATACCGAACAGGTTGCCACGTCCGAGGCCGTGCAGGTCAGCGTCGAGGGCTGCGAGCAGCTGGAAAGCTACTTCGGCCAGTACCTTCCGCAGCTGTTTTACGCGCTGCTCGCGCCCATCACGCTGTTCTGCTGCCTGGCACCCTTGTGCCTGCCGGCGGCCGTGGCGCTGCTCGTGTGCGTGCCGCTCATCCCCGCGTCCATCGTCGCCGTTCAGAAGGTTGCCCGCCGCGTGATGGGCAAATACTGGGGCGCCTACACCGATTTGGGCGGCGCGTTTCTGGAGAACTTGCAGGGCCTTACCACGCTGAAAATCTATCAGGCCGATGCCGAGCGCCACGAGCGCATGAACGATGAGGCCGAGAAGTTCCGCAGCGCCACCATGAAGCTTTTGACCATGCAGCTGAACTCGGTGACCATCATGGACGTCTTCGCCTATGGTGGCGCCGCAATCGGCATCATCGTGGCGCTTGTGCAGTACGCCTCGGGCAACGTGCCGTTTTTCGCCGCATTCGCCGTCATCTTCCTGTCGGCCGACTTCTTCATCCCCATGCGCACCCTGGGGTCGTACTTCCACACCGCTATGAACGGCATGGCCGTGGCGGATAAGATGTTCGCCATCTTGGATGCGCCTGAGCCCGCGCAGGGCACGCGCGTGATCGATCCGGCGACCGCTGACGTGGTGTGCCGCGACGTGGCGTATTCCTACGACGGGCAGCGCACGGTGCTTTCGGAGGTTAACTTCGAGGCGCCGGTCGGGTCGTTCACGGGCATCGTGGGCGAATCGGGAAGCGGGAAATCCACCCTTGCGGGCATCCTGTGCGGGCGCAACGCGGGCTTTACGGGTTCGGTTGCCCTTGGCGGCGTGCCGCTCGGCGAGGCCTCGCGCGCCTCGGTTGCCCGCACGGTGACGGTGGTGCCGTTTTCCAGCTACCTGTTTTCCGGCACGGTGCGCTCGAATTTGCTGATGGCTGATCCGAAGGCCGACGATGACGCGCTGTGGCACGCTCTGGCACGCTGCCGCATCGACGGTTTCGTGCGCGCATCGGGCGGGCTCGACGCGCCTATTTCCGAGCAGGGCGGCAACCTTTCCGGAGGGCAGCGTCAGCGCCTGGCCCTCGCCCGTGCGCTTCTGCATGACACGCCCATCTACATCTTCGACGAGGCAACTTCCAACGTGGATGCCGAAAGCGAGCAGGCCATCATCGGCGTCATCCACGAGCTGGCGAAAACCCGCACGGTCATCATGATCTCGCATCGCCTGTCTGCGGTGGCCGCGGCCGATCGAATCTACGTGCTGTCCGCGGGAGCGGTTGCCGAAGCGGGAACGCATGATGAGCTGTTGGAAAACGGTGGCGCCTATGCACGCTTGTGGGGCCAGCAGGCTGAGCTTGAGCGCTTCGCGGCGAAAGCCGAGCAGGGAAGCACTCGCGTGGCCGCTTCTCCTACGACTGCGGACGGTTACGTCGCCCCGAGCGACGACGCGCCGGCCGCTTCCGAATCGCCCGTCGTCGCACCCGCGCGGCGCCGCTCGAACCTTTCCATCATGTTGCGACTCGTGCGCCTGGTGAGCACGCTCGTCCCTGTGATGATAGCGGCCGTGGTGCTTGGCGTAGCGGGATTTTTCGCCGCCATCTTCCTGACCGTGTTCGGCACGCAGGCGCTCGTGACCGCCGCCGGCCTGCCGCAGGGCCCGACGTTCACCGCGGCCCTTGTGCTGGTGGCGGTGTGCGGCGTGGCCCGTGGGCCGCTGCATTACGGCGAGCAGATTTGCAACCATTACCTGGCGTTCAAGATCCTGGCACTCGTGCGCGACCGTGTCTTCGGCAAGCTGCGCACCTTGGCGCCCGCGAAGCTGGAGGGCCGCAGCAAGGGCGATTTGGTTTCGCTCGTCACCTCCGACGTGGAGCTGCTCGAGGTTTTCTACGCGCACACGCTTTCGCCGGCGCTCATCGCGTTGATCGTCTCGGCGGGCATGGTGGCCTTCATCGCCACTATCTCGCCTGTGCTCGCGCTGCTGGCGCTGGCAAGTTACCTGATCGTGGGCGTTGCGGTGCCGTGGGTGGCGTCGAAGGCGTCGGGAACCTACGCCCGGCAGCTGCGCGATGGCCTCGGGGACATGAACGCCTTCGTGCTCGACGGCCTGCGCGGCCTGCGCGAGACGCTTCAGTTCGGGCGCGCGGCCGACCGCGCCGGCGAGCTGGACGCGCGCATGACCGCCTACGCGCGCACCGAGCGCGAGCTGAAGGGCCGCACCGCGCGCTTCATGGCGGCCACCAACGGGCTGGTGCTCGCGCTCGACGTGTGCATGGTGCTGGCTTCCGGCGCGCTGTGCCTCGCCGGCGAAATCGGCCCTGAACAGGCGCTTGTGGCAACCGCCGCGCTCATGTCGTCGTTCGGGCCGGTCATCGCGGTGGCGAATTTGGGCTCCACCCTGCAGCAGACGCTCGCCTGCGGTGCGCGCGTGCTCGACCTGCTCGACGAGGCGCCGCAGACGCCCGAGGTTTCCTGCGGCAGTGATCTTGGCGCCTTCACGGGCGCGAGTGCTCACCGGGTCGATTTCTCCTATGGCGAAACCCCGGTGCTCAAGGACGTGAACCTCGACATCGCCCCCGGCTCCATCGTCCATCTGGCCGGCAAGAGCGGCAGCGGCAAGTCGACGCTGTGCAAGCTGTTCATGCGTTTCTGGGACACCACGCGCGGCGTGGTGAGCATTTCGGGAATCGATATTCGCCGCGTGAACACGGCGTCGCTGCGCGCGGGCGAGGGCTACATGACGCAGGAGACGCACCTGTTCGCCGGCACGGTGGGCGAGAACATCCTGCTCGCGCGTCCCGACGCGACGCCGGAGGAGCTTGCCGAGGCCTGCCGCAAGGCGGCGCTCACCAGCTTGATCGAGCGCCTGCCGCAGGGGCTCGACACGCCGGTTGGAGAGCTGGGCGATACGCTTTCGGGCGGCGAGCGCCAGCGCATCGGGCTTGCGCGCATGTTTTTGCATGATGCGCCGTTCGTTCTGCTCGACGAGCCGACAAGCAATCTGGATAGCCTCAACGAGGCCGCGGTGCTGCGCGCGCTCGATGAGAGCCGCGCCGGGCGCACCATCGTGCTGGTGAGCCACCGCGCTTCGACGGCCGCCATCTGCGACGTGACCTACACGGTGGAGCGCGGTCGGCTTTCCTAGGCGCGGCTGCATCGGCGAACGCAGCGCGGGCGGGGCCGGCCGAGGGCACTCGCCGCGCCCTTGCCACGGGCTGCGCGGCTTGGGTTCATTGCGCCGATTGGGCGTTCCTCGCGCGCCCGCGACCTTCGCGCGGATCGGCCAACTCGTGCGCCTATTCGGCTAGTGCACGATCCTGAACTGCGGCTTCCAGCCAGCAGCCTGCAGCACTTCGCCAGCCATGCTTTTCAGAATGAATATGCCGTCCTCGTAAACGGCGTAGCTTGCGACCCCGTCTTTGGGAATGGAGATGCTGCCAGGGTTGACGTAAAGCACGTCGTCTATCATCTCAAGCCGCTTGATGTGCGTGTGCCCCGATAAAAATGCGCTGCCCGCCGCAAGCGTCGGCGGCTCCTCGATGCTCTTGCCCGCCAGGTGGCCATGCGTGAGGTAGAGCAGGTGGTTGTCGGCGGAGATGATGCTGTAGTCCGCCATGCAGGGGAAATCGAGCACCATCTGATCGACCTCCGCATCGCAGTTGCCGCGGACGGCCATGATGCGGCTCGCCATGCCGTTGAGGATGGCGAACACTTCTTTGGGGTTGTAGCCTTCGGGCAGGTCGTTGCGCGGGCCATGGTAGAGCAGGTCGCCGAGCAGCAGCACGCGGTTCGGCGCCTCTTCCTCGATGCGGCCTGCAAGCTTGTTCATGGCCGGCGCGCAGCCATGGATGTCGGAAGCTATCACGAATTTCATTGCATATCCTTCAGTTTGGCGCAGTAATCCTGTGCGATAACGTCATCATTACAGGAGGGGAACAGGTGGCGGTGCAACGACATGAAGTAGCGATTCGTCATCGATGCCATGAAATCGACGACCACCTGGTTCGGCTCCGTTTCAAAAAGGTAGGTCTTCGGGTTGATGGACCTTGAGTGCTGCGCGAGCTTTTCGGCGTGATGCGCGTACACCGGCGATGTCTCCTTGCCGGCCTCGATGTCTTCGAGCAAGCGCTCGTACATGCGAGCGAACATGCGCTCGACGATGTTGTCGCCGCCCGCGCGCCAACCTTCCTCGTTGTATATCAGCTCGTAATTCTGCCGCTTGGCAAGCTTCAAGTCGCAAAACGCCTCCTCGCTCATCGCGATCGCGTCACGGCCGTAGCTGTTGTTGACGATATCGACGGTGAGGTTGTTGATGATCTGGGCGTTCTCTCGTCCGATCACGGAGCTCTCGAAACGATCGAGGCTGTCGATCGCCCCTATGAGCAGCGCATCCTGGCGGTCTTTGCCCACGTAGGCGATCATGTCGGCCACGCGCACGACCGCGCCTTCGAGCGTCGCCGGGCGCAGATGATCGATCGCGCTTTCATCGTCGGTGCATTCCTCGACCTTCGCGTCGAGCGCTTCAAAGGAGGTCAGGTCTCCGAGTATGAGCTTCTGCGCGGCGAATTCTCCGTTGTGGCACAGCGCCCCGTCGAGCACCTGCAAGCTTATGTTGCGGCGGTACAGCGTGTCCATGACGCGGACGGAGTGGACGTTGTGGTTGAAGTACCTGCCCGTATGCTCGTGATAGCACTTCGACAGGAAGCGCTCTCCGGCATGCCCGAACGGGGTGTGGCCGAGGTCGTGCCCGAGCGCTATCGCCTCTATCAGCTCGCAGTTGAGCCCGAGCAGCCGCCCGATGTTGCGGGCGATGCGGCTCACGAGCTGCACATGCAGCCCGCGCCGGCAGATGTCGTCGTTCTCGATGAAGCTGAAGACCTGCGTCTTGCCGGCGTAGCGATTGTAGGCGGGGATGTTCACGATTTTGTCGATGTCTCGCGAGAAGGCCCCTCGAAGCAGCGTCGCCTCATCGTGGGGGTTCGCCTCGCGGCGGATGACGTCGCCGTCATCGAAGCGGTAGGGGCTTTGACGCCCGCATGCGCGATCGGCGGCTATGCGCGACGCTATTTCAGGGTTGATCTGAAGATACGGCGGGTTCGTTTGCATGATGTCCTTGCGTCTTGCCTCTTGCCTCGCTTGAGACCGCCCCCTTGACGGCCTTTCGGGTGTTCGTGACGATTGTAGCGCAACGGTTCGCCTTGCGGCGCGCTACGTTATACTTTTGAATTCAAGTGAGTGTCGTCGTTTGGAAAGGATCAGCTGCATCCCGCATGGCCTTCACCGAGGAAGATAAGCAGAAAGTCCGCGAGGCGAACGATCTGGTCGCCTTGATGGGGGAGCGCTCGCCGCTCAAGCAGAAGGGCCGCGATTTCTGGGTGTGCTGCCCGTTCCATAACGAGAAAACCCCTTCATGCAAGATCGACCCGGTCAGGCAGACGTTCCATTGCTTCGGTTGCGGGGAAAGCGGGGATGTGTTCTCCTATGTCATGAAAATGGAGGATCTGACGTTCCCCGAGGCGGTGCATCGTTTGGCCGAGCGAGCCCACATCGAGATCGCCGACGACGGCAAGCGTCAGGGAAAGCGCCTGGGGCAGGGCCGCCGTGCGCGCCTGATGGCGGTGTGCGAGCAGACGGCCGAGTTCTACCACACCCAGCTCATGCGCTCGAAATCGCCCGAGGCCGCCGCGGCGCGGATGTACCTTTCGGGCCGCTCCCTTGGCGGGCAGGTGCCGAAAACCTGGAGGCTCGGGTTCGCCCCGGGGCGCGGGGCTTTGGTTCGCCACCTGACGGCGCAGGGCTTCAAGCCTGATGAGATGATCGAGGCCAACGTCGCCCTCGCCGGCCGCGACGGGCATCTGCGGGATCGATTCTTCAATCGCGTGATGTTCCCCATTAACGACGAAGCCGGCAGCTGCATCGCCTTCGGCGGTCGCGTGATCGGCCAAGGCGAGCCGAAATATCTCAACTCCCAGGAGACGCCGCTGTTCCACAAAGGGCGCGTGCTGTTCGCGCTCGATAAGGCGAAGGCGGCGATGGCGGCAACGGGTGCGGCGATCGTCTGCGAGGGCTACACCGACGTCATCGCCATGCACGAGCACGGCATCGAAAACGTCGTGGCCACATTGGGCACCTCTCTCACGCGCCAGCATATCCGCGTCCTCTCGCGCCATGCGCGCAACCGCATCGTTTATCTGTTCGATGGCGATGCCGCAGGCCAGCGCGCCGCCGATCGTGCGCTGCAGTTCATCGATTCGTCGATGACCCCCGAAGCCGGGCATGCGCGCATAGAGCTTGCCGCCGTGACGCTGCCCGATAACCTCGACCCTGCGGAATATCTCGAAAAGCATGGGGCCGACGAGCTTTCCTGCTTGATCGATCGGGCGAAGCCGCTTCTCGAGTACGGTATCGAGCGCCGCCTTTCCCGATGGGACCTCTCGCGTGCGGAGGGGCGTGCCGCCGCCTTGTCCGATGCGCTTTCGGTGCTCGCCCCCATCAAGGATTCGCTTTTGGCGAAAGACTACGCGCGCCAGATCGCCAGCCGTTGCCGCGCGCGCGAGGAGGACGTGATGGCGCAGCTGGCTGCGCTGAAGGCTCCGCGCGTGGCGGACGACCAGGACCAGGAACGCGTCGCGGCCGGGCGCTCGGCGGGGACGGGGGCGCATTGGGACGCGGGGGCGCCTACGGTCGGGCAGCCCCGCCGCGCGTTGCCTCCCGAAGAGCTCAATCGTCGCAAGTTCGAGCGCCAGCTGCTCGCTATCTGCGCGGCGCGCACGGATCTGGCGCTCGTGCATGCCTACGCCCTGGCGCAGACGAGCTGGCATGATCCGCTGTGCGCGCAAGCGGCGGCAAGCATGCTCGACACGCTTATCGCGGACCCCGGTGCCTCGACGTCGGCTATCGTGAGCAACGCCTCCTTGGAAGACGATCGCTGTGCCCGCTTCCTCACGCGCGGGCTTCCTGAAGCGGGCGATCCGGCAGAACTTGCTGCTTACCTGGTCGAAGAGCTTTCCATCGGGGATGCTGAAGACGCGCTTTCCGCATACAAGGCAGAACTTGCCGACCCGTCGTCTTTAGCTTCCGAGGATTACGAGATCCTGTTCGAGTCGGTCGCGGCGATGCAGCGCGACCTGACCCGTCGCAAGCAGGCGCACGGTTTGTCGTAAGGGTTCGCGCCGGCATGCCGCCGGTGTCATCGACGGGGAGCTCTGTCGGGTGCGTATCGTTTGCGGGCAGGGTTTTCGACCCTCCTGCCTCGCGGGGCGGCTCTCCGTGCGCCTACCTCCTGTTTCTATGGAATCTCGCGCGCCCCTTCGGCATATGTTGCGATGCGTGCGAAAATATCACGGTTGATATACGCGCTGGATGCTTCGGCGCTCAGAGCGAACTAGCTAAACGAAGGAAGCCTCATGCTCTCAATCGTGAAATCTCCCGATCCGCTTCTTAACACGGTCTGCGAACCGTGCGATTTCGGCGATAAATCCCTCAAGCGCCTTGCCAAGCAAATGGCGCATGTCATGTACAAGAACGCGGGGTGCGGCCTTGCAGCCCCCCAGGTCGGCGTCCTTAAACGGCTCGTCGTCATCGATTGCGACCAAGACGACGGGCAGCGCAACCCCATCGTCATGGTCAACCCGGTGATCGTCGCACGCGAGGGCGAGCCGGTCACCGACGGTGAGGGGTGCCTTTCCATCCCCGGCATCTCGGTGCCCATCGCCCGCCCGCCCTTCGCCCGCTGCCGCTTTTTCGATTTGGATGGCGAGGAATGGGAGATCGAGGGCGACGGGCTGCTCGGCCGTTGCCTGCAGCACGAGACCGACCATCTTGACGGCGTCACGATGTTCGAGCGCGCAGATTCGATGGCGCGCATCAAAGCCCTTCAGGACTACGAGGTGGCCCTGGCCGCCGGCGCGCGTCCGGGCGAGACATCGGTGGAGGGATAGCCATGCGCGTCGTCTTCATGGGGACGCCGGATTTCGCGGCATCCATCCTGAGGGCTATCGCCCCCGTTCATGAGGTTGTTTGCGTCTTCACGCGCCCGGATGCGGTTCGCGGGCGCGGCAAGCGGCTCGAACCCTCCCCGGTATCCGCCGTGGCAAGCGATCTCGGTATTCCCGTGCGCACGCCGGCGAACCTGCGCGATATCGTCGAGCATCAGGCTATCGCCGACGCGCGCCCCGATGTGATCTGCGTTGCCGCATACGGGGTTATCTTGCCGCCCGAGGTGCTCTCGATCCCGAAATACGGCTGCTTGAACGTGCACGCGTCGCTGTTGCCGCGCTGGCGCGGTGCGGCCCCCATCGAGCGCGCCATCCTGGCGGGCGACGAGGAGACCGGGGTTTGTATCATGCGCATGGGCGAGGGGCTCGATACCGGCGACTACTGCATCAGCCGCGCGATCGACATCCGCGACGCGCCCGCCGATGTCTTAACCGACCAGGTTTCCGATCTGGGGGCGCACGCGTTGCTCACCGCGCTCTCGCAGTTGAAGGCGGGCACGCTGTATTGGACGAAGCAGGACGAGGCGCTCGTCACGTATGCCAACAAGATCTCCCGCGGCGAGCTTTCGCTGTCCCCGGGAGACGACGTGGTGACGACGTGCCGCAAGGTGCAGGCGTCAAGCGCCGCCCATCCGAGCCGCGCGGTCGTGGCCGGCAAGGCGCTCACCGTGCTTCGCGCGAAGGCGCCGACGGAAGCGGATGGGACGGCTCGTTTGGCCGAGGGGCTTGCGCCGGGTTCGGTGCGCTTTGTGGGTAAGCGGCTCTTCATCGGGGCATCCGACGGTGCGGTGGAGCTTATCGAAGTGAAACCCGACGGAAAGCAGGCCATGGAGGCCAAGGCGTTTGCCGCCGGCGTGCAAGGTATTAAAGACGGTAACAAGGTTTGGGAGGGCCCTCGTGGCTGAACAGTATAACGATCAGGGACATTCGTCCCATCAGGGTAATTCTTCCGATCGTCCCCGCGGCGACGCGAAGCCCCGCCGCTTCGGCAAGGACGGGGCGCCATCGTCCCGCGGCAACGGTCAGAGCGGCCATCGCGGTGGCGCAAGAGGTAGGAAGCCCTATGGCAAGCGCGCATCGGGTACCGATTTTCACCGGGGGGGCGACCGTGATCGTCGCGGCAAGCGATTCGACTCGGCGCCCGCGGACGGCCGCGGCGACGGGAAGCCGAACGGGAATTCGTCTTCGTCCCGTCCTGAATCCTCCAACGGCCCTCGCGCTCCCAAGCGTGATTTCCGTCACCGTAACACCTCCCGCGATCCTCGTCGCAAGGATCCCGATTTCAAGAAGGGCAACGGGAAGGCCGCGAACGCGGGCGCGGCTTCGCGCGATCAGAAAGGCGCCGGCGGCAAGAAGTTCAGCAAGCCGCGTCGCCATAAGTCCAACGCCACGCCCGCGCGCCTTGCCGCGCTCGAGGTCGTTCGCACCGTGCGCGAGCGCAATGCGTTCGCGCAGGACGTCATCGCCAAGGTTGTCGATCAATCGAAGATGTCGGTGGAAGATCGCGCCTTCGCCACGCTGCTCGCGCTCGGCACCGTTTCGGCCCGCGGCACGCTCGACGAGGTGATCGATCGCGCGCTTGACGAGCCGACCGATGTGTTCCGCGAAACGCGCGACGCGCTGCAGATTTCCACCTACGAGCTTTTGTTCCTGGGTAAAGAACCTCATGTCGCCGTCGATCAGGGCGTTGAGATGGTCAAATCGTTCAGCCCCGGTCCGGCCGCGCGCGTTGCCAACGCGGTGCTGCACAAGATTGTGCGCCTGCGCTTGGAGTTCCCGTTCGGAAACCCCGCCGAAGACGTCGAGGCGCTTGCCCGCACGCAGGCGTTCCCGTCGTGGATCGCGGTCAAGCTGATTCGCGAGATGGGCGCCCAAGCTGCACTCGACTTCATGCGCGCCTCCAACGAGCCCGCGCCGCTCTACGTCGCCGTGAACGCCTGCAAATCCGACGATGCATCGGTGCTCAAGGCGTTCGAGCGCGCCGAGGAGCAGGCCTGCGCCATGCCGCTCGGGGCCGCGAAGACCCCTGGCTGCCTTCGCGTGGACGAGAGCCGCTCCCTTCTGGTTCCCTCCATCGCGCGCCAGATCGAGCAGGGCAAGATGCTGGTGTCCGACGCCGCCTCGCAGCTTGTCGCGGCAAGCGTCCTTCCCGATGAGAAGCCTGCAAGCGCCCTTGAGATCGGCGCCGGCCGCGCAACGAAGACGATTCTCCTGCAATCCGGGGCGCTTCGCCGCTACGGATCGCAGATCGACGAATACGTCACCATCGACAACCATGAGTACAAGACGAAGCTTCTGCGCGAGCGCGCCGATCAGTACGGGGTTTGCGTCACGGAGGCGCTGACCGCCAACGCCCTCGAGCTCGACCATATCGTGGGCGATCGCACGTTCGACTTCATCTTCATCGATGCGCCGTGCAGCGGCCTGGGCACGCTGCGCCGTCACCCGGAGATCCGCTGGCGCCTTTCCGAGAAGGACATCCCGAGCTTCACGAGAACGCAGCTGGGGATGCTGAAGGCCGCCGCCGGGCATGTTAGCGCGGGCGGCACGCTGGCTTACGCCACCTGCACCGTCACGCGCGAGGAGAACGCCGGCGTCGTATCCGCGTTCCTCTCCTCGGAAGAGGGCAGCGCGTTTAAGATCGCGCCGATCGATGGGCGCAACTGCATCTCGACGCGTCTGGCGCCCGGTGCGTCGGATGCGCATTTCGCCGTAAAATTCGTTCGTCAGCCATAAAACGTATACCCGCCCGGCCGCCTGTTCGCGCCCGGGCGGGTATGGTGTAAGGTGACGGAAAGGTAAATGAACTGCTTGCAAAGGAGGTCAGGTCGATATGGAACCGAACTATAAAGAGGTGGCTGGGCGAATTCGCGCACTACGCGAGGACATGGGCCTGACCATGCAGGAGATGGCGGAGGCGACCGGACGCACGCTGGCGGAGTACGATGCGCAGGAATCCGGTCGCGAGGATTTGTCGTTCACCTTCCTGTACAAAAGCGCGGCGAAACTCGGTGTCGACCCGATCGAGCTTCTGACGGGCGAATCTCCGCATCTGTCCGGCTACACCCTCACGCGCGCGGACGAGGGCCTTTCCATCAAGCGCCGCGCGGGTTTGGAGTACCTGCACAAGGCGCCCCATTACAAGAACAAGCTCGCCGAACCATTCTACGTGACGGCCGAGTATCGCGAAGATTTGCAGGATCAGCCCATTCATCTGTCATATCACGCCGGGCAAGAACTCGACTACATTCTGGAAGGCCGCATGCGCTTCCGTTACGAGGAGCATACCGAGGAGCTTGGCCCGGGCGATATGCTGCTCTACGATTCGGGCCGTGGGCATGGCATGATCGCCATAGACGGCGAGCCGTGCAAATTCCTGGCGATCGTGCTGAAGCCGAGCGACATTATCTAGGCGCCGCCTGTCTTCGGGGGTTCGACTCCCGCGGCCAAGCGAGCGCCAATGCTCATCTGCAACGAACGCCATGCGCGCCGGATAAGCGCCGTCGCGCTGAATGATCAGAAAGACATCCATCACCCATGCGAAACATCAACCTGCGCTACTGCGAAGAAACTTATAACGACGAAAAACAGCTGACCAGCTTCAAGGTCACCTGCCCCGACACCTTCAACTTCGGCTACGACGTGGTCGACGACATCGCGCTGGCCGATCCCGACCGCCGCGCCATGATGTGGGTGAATCCCGAGGGCGAGGAGCACCTGTTCACCTTCGCCGACATGAAGAAGTGGTCCGACAAGACGGCGAACTACCTTGCTGCCAACGGCATCGGCAAGGGCGACTACGTCATGGTCATCCTGCGCCGCCACTACCAGTTCTGGTTCGTTGCCACGGCGCTTGCCAAACTCGGCGCGGTCATGGTGCCCGCCACGTTCATGCTCAAAGAGCACGACCTGGAATACCGCCTGAACGGCGCTTCGATCAAGGCCGTCATCGCAACCTCCATCGGCGATATCGCCCAGGTCACCGACAACGTGGTGGCCGCATGCCCCTCGGTTGAGAAGCTTTTCCTGGTCAACGGCGCCGGCGGCGGCACCACGCCTGCGGATGCGGCGGGCAACCACGTCTGCGACGCCGGCCCGGTTGGCGCGGCGCTTTCCGGCTCGGAGGGCATCTGCGCGGCCCCGGCCATGCGCGCGGGCTGGCTCGATTTCAACACCGGCGTGCGCCAGGCCCCCGAGGGCTTCGAGCGCGTGGAAACGCACGTGGGCGAGCCGATGCTCATGTACTTCAGCTCCGGCACCTCGGGCAACCCCAAGATGGTGCTGCATGACAGCTATTATGCGCTCGCGCACCTGGTTACGGCCAAGCATTGGCACAACGTGGTTCCCGACGGGCTGCACTTCACCATCGCCGACACCGGCTGGGGCAAGGCCGTGTGGGGCAAGTACTACGGTCAGTGGCTGATGGAGGCGTGCGTGCTCACGTACGACTTCGACCGCTTCCACCCCGAGGAGATCCTCGAGCTCATCGGTCGTTACAACGTGACCACCCTGTGCTGCCCGCCGACGATGTACCGCATGATGATGCAGGCCGACGTCGACTCCTTCGACCTCTCATCGCTCGTGTACTGCACCACGGCCGGCGAGGCGCTCAATCCCGATCTGTACGACTTCTGGAAGGAGCACACGGGGCTTACCATCTACGAGGGTTTCGGGCAGACCGAAACGCCGCTTACGGTGGCGAACCTGACGAACTCCACGCCGCGGCCGGGTTCCATGGGGCATCCCTCCCCGGCGTTCAACATCGAGATTCAGCGCGGCGACGGCAGCCGCTGCGATGTGGGCGAGACGGGCGAGATCTGCATAGACGTGCACGAGAAGGCGCCCGGCATCATGCTTGAGTACTACCGCAACCCCGAGAAGACCGAGGCCGCGGTCTACGACGGCTGGTACCATACCGGCGACACGGCCTGGGTCGACGAGGACGGGTATTTCTGGTACGTCGGGCGCAACGACGACGTCATCAAGTCGTCGGGCTACCGCATCGGGCCTTTCGAGATCGAAAGCGTCCTGCTCGAGCATGAGGCGGTGCGCGAGGTGGCCGTCACTGGCGTGCCCGACCCGGTGCGCGGCAAGGCCGTCAAGGCGACGGTGGTGCTCGCCGAAGGATTCGCCGGCAGCGAGTCTCTGACCAAGGAACTGCAGCAGTGGGCCAAGCAGCGCACGGCTCCGTACAAGTACCCGCGCATCATCGAGTACGTCGAGGCGCTTCCGAAGACGGTGAACGGCAAGATTCGCCGCGCGGCCATCCGCGAGGCCGACGAGAGCGCGAACCACGAGCCGAAGACGAAGGTGCCCGAGGGCTTGGTGTGATGGCAGCAAGCGGGACGCAGATAGGCGGTTGCGGCGTCGGCGGGGAAGCGGCCGACGGCATGTCCGGGGAGGCTTTGGCTGCCGGCGTTGAGCCCGCTGCCGTCGCGACCGCCAGTGTGCCCGGCGAAGCGCCCGCCGGCGGCGCGAGCGGCGGCCAGGCGCGCTTCGATGTGCTCACCTTGCCGCCGGTCGTGGTGCTGACCGGGCATTACGGTGCCGGAAAGACCAACTTGGCGTTGAGCCTCGCCCACGATGCGGCCGCTGCCGGCGCAAGCGTCGCCCTGGCCGACCTGGACGTGGTGAATCCGTATTTCCGCTCTAGCGATTACGGCGGGCTGCTTGCCGACACGGGCGTTGAGCTGATCGCTCCGGCGTTCGCGGGCACCACGCTCGATTCGCCGGGCATCACCGGCAAGGTCGCTGCGGCTATCGACTGGGCGCGCGAGGGCGCGGCCGGGCACGTGGCTGCCGCGGCCGGCACCTGTGCCGCGGGCGTCTCGCTCGGGTTGTCGGGCGCGCCGTCGGGCCGCCCCGCCGCATCGCCCGCCGACCGCCGGCTGCTCATCATCGATGCGGGCGGCGACGATGTGGGCGCGACCGCGCTCGGGCGCTTCTCGCGCGCTATCGCGCAAGGGCCGCACGCCATGCTGCACGTGGTCAACCGAAGCCGCAACCTCACGCCGGGTCCGGCCGAGGCGCTGGCCGTCATGCGCGAGGTGGAAGCGGCCTCGCACCTGAAAGTCACGGCCATCGTCAACAACACCCATCTAGCTGACCAGACAACGCTTGAGGTGCTTGAGCGAGGGGTGGCGTTTGCTCGCAAGGTCTCCGAGGCCGCGAACGTGCCGCTCGCCTTTACCGCGGTTGAATCTTCCCTTGAGGGGGCTGCGCACAACCTCGGCGTGGTTTATCCTGTTCGAATACTGGTGAGAAAGCCATGGGAGTAGCGCGGGGGCGCGGTTCCCGGAGGCTTGCCGGCGCGGCTGCAATCGGGCGGCATATGGGCGAGTCGGCCGTCGGGCCGAACACCTGACCGGCCGCTTCAGCAACCGATCAAGACGAGAAAGGCGGAACATGGCGAGAATCGTCGTCGATGATGGCTTCTGCAAGGGCTGCGGCCTGTGCGTGGACGCCTGCCCCGAGCACATCATCGAGTTGGACAAAACGCGCATCACGGCGAAGGGCTATCACCCGGCGCGCCTGCTCGATGCAGGCGCGTGCACAGGCTGCATGTCCTGCGCCACGATGTGCCCTGACGTGGCGATAGAGGTGATGCGCTGATGAGCGGCGAGAAAGTTCTCATGAAAGGCAACGAGGCCATGGCCGAGGCGGCCCTGCGCGCCGGTTGCCGGTTCTTCTTCGGCTATCCCATCACGCCGCAGACCGAGGTGGCGGCCTACATGGCCCGCCGTATGCCGAAAATCGGCGGCACCTACCTGCAGGCCGAATCGGAAGTGGCCGCCATCAACATGGTGTACGGAGCGGCTTCGGCCGGCGCGCGCGTGATGACCTCGTCGTCTTCCCCGGGCGTGTCGCTTAAGGGCGAGGGCGTCTCCTACATGGCCGGCGCCGATCTGCCGGGCGTCATCTGCAACGTGCAGCGCGGCGGCCCGGGCCTCGGCGGCATCCAGCCCTCGCAGTCCGATTACTGGCAGGCCACGCGCGCCATGGGTCACGGCGACTTCCAGGTGCTCGTCTTCGCCCCGTCCACCGTGCAGGAAATGGCGGACCTTTGCTACCTGGCGTTCGAGAAGGCTGACGAATATCGCATGCCGGCGATGATCCTTTCCGACGGCATGCTCGGCCAGATGATGGAGCCGGTGGTGCTGCCCGATCCGGTCGAGACCCTGCCGGAGAAGCCTTGGGCGACCACGGGCCATAAAAATGCGCGCAAACACAACATCATCGATTCGCTGTATCTGACCGCCGAGGAGCTGGAACGCCTCAATGTCGAGCGTTTCGAGCGCTATGAAGCGGTGAAGGCTCGCGAGCAGCGCGCCGAGCGTTTCCTGTGCGACGATGCCGAAGTGGTGCTGGTGGCATTCGGCGCCACCGCGCGCATCGCGCACAGCGCCGTGGTGCGCGCCCGCGCCGAGGGCATCAAGGCCGGGTTGATCCGCCCCATCACGCTGTGGCCGTTCCCGACCGATGCCATAGAGCAGTCGACGGATACGGCGCGTGCGTTCCTTTCGGTGGAGATGAACATGGGCCAGATGGTCGACGACGTGCGTCTGGCGGTCGCCGGTCGCGCTCCGGTGGAGTTCTTCGGGCGCACCGGCGGCGTCATCCCCACGCCCGACGAGGTGCTGGCGCGTGTGCGCGAGCTGGCGGGAAAGGCAGGTGAGTAGCATGGCGAATGCACAAGAGCGCGTGGTGTTCAGCCGTCCGAAGTCGCTTCTGCCCGTGGTGACCAACTACTGCCCGGGCTGCCCGCACGGTATCGTGCATCGTCTGGTGGCCGAGGTCATCGACGAGCTGGGCATCGAAGGCGACACCGTCGGCGTGGCGCCGGTCGGCTGCGCCGTCACGGCCCCTGACTTCTTCGGCTGCGACATGATCGAAGCGGCGCACGGCCGCGCCCCGGCGGTTGCCACGGGCGTCAAGCGCGTGCTGCCGGACAACGTGGTGTTCGCCTACCAGGGCGACGGCGATCTGGCGTCCATCGGCATGGCGGAAACGGTGCACGCGGCCACGCGCGGCGAGCACATCACCGTCATCTTCATCAACAATGCCATCTACGGCATGACCGGCGGGCAGATGGCCCCGACCAGCCTGCCCAACCAGGTGACGCAGACGAGTCCCTACGGGCGCGACGTTTCTGCGGCGGGCTACCCCGTGCGCGTGTGCGAGCTTTTGGCCACGCTCGACGGCCCGGCGTATCTGGAGCGCGTGACGGTGGACACCCCCAAGCACGTGCGTCAGGCCAAACGCGCCATCAAGAAGGCATTCAAGAATCAGATCGACGGCGTGGGCTATTCGCTCGTGGAGGTGGTCTCCACCTGCCCGACGAACTGGGGCTTGACGCCGCAGGACAGCTTCGAATGGATGCGCACGAACATGCTGCCGTACTATCCGCTGGGCACCTATCGCGACGTGGTGGCCGAAGGGTTCGCCAACGCGGCCGAGGCTGCCGCGGCGCGCAACGCCGACTGCCCGGTGGCCCATCCGGAGAAGAGCGCCGGCGCGGAAGGGGGAGCGCGATGAGTGGGGAAGTGAACGTGACTGCTGGCGGCGTTGCTGCTGGCGGAGCGGCCGGCACGGGCGAGGTTGCAGCTGCCGGCGCCGCCCCGACCGCAAGCGCCGTCCCGCCCGCAACCGGCGCCGCCGCCCCGCGCCGCACCATGCAGGCCGTGCTCGCCGGCTTCGGCGGTCAGGGCATCCTGTTCGCGGGCAAGATCATCGCCAATGCGGCGCTGATCGAGAACCGCGAGGTGTCGTGGCTTCCCAGCTACGGCCCGGAAATGCGCGGCGGCACCGCCAACTGCAGCGTCTGCATCGCCGATGAGCCTATCGGCAGCCCCCTTGTGCTCGCGCCCGACGTGCTTTTGGTGATGAACCAGCCCTCGCTGGACAAATTCGAGCACAGCGTGCAGCCGGGCGGCTTGGTGGTCGTGGATAGCACGCTGGTGCCGCGCATCCCCGATATCCCCGGCGTGCGCGTATGCGCCGTGCCTGCCACGCAGATGGCCGAGGAGGCCGGCATCAAGGTGCTGGCAAACGTGATTTTGGTGGGCAAGCTCTTTGCCGAGACGCGCTTCTGCGCCGAGGAAACCATCCGCGCGGCGGTGGAGAAGGTCGTTCCCGCCCGCAAGCGTGACAAGCTTGCCGGCAATCTGAAGGCGCTCGAGCTGGGGATGAACGTCTAGACGCCCATTGCGGCGAGCCTCGGCGTTCAGAAGGTTTCGATACGCCGAGACTCGCCTTTTTCCGGCGCGCTGCCGGGGCGCGTGCTGTCGATGGCGTACACCCACCAGCGCAGCGTCTCGGGCGTGCCCATCGTCGCCACTCCCGAGCGCTTTTCCAAAAACAAATCCGTTTCATGCCCGCCGAATCGCACGCGAAAACGCGCCGTCTGCGCGCCGTGCACGGCGGGCCCGAAATGTCCGCGCGCGAGTATCTCATCGATGCGGAAGGTGCGCCCATCGGGCCACAGGACCGCCAGCGGGTCGGTTCGCCCTTCGTCGGTCAGGCGCATGACGACGTCCACGTACAATTTATGCACGCGGTTTCTTCTGCCGTCTTTCGTCAAGTAGTCCATTGCTATGGTATTATCGAACACGCGTTCGCAGATGTATAGCGAACAGACTATGAAGAAACGTTGAGTGGGAGGGCGCGATGGCGAAGCCGCTTGCGGCGGGGGTTCGAAAGACGGCGGCCGCGCCCGACGACGTACCCGGGGCCGTCGCGCCCGGCGAGGCGCCGGCCGCGGCTGAGCCCGGTAACGCGGGCGCGCCTGGCGAGGCATCGGTGGTTGCGCTTGGCGATGTGCCCGGGGCGGCCGCGCCCGACGACGTGCCGGAGCGTACCTATCTGTGCATCGATCTCAAATCGTTCTACGCCAGCGTCGAATGCGCCGAGCGGGGGCTCGACCCGTTCGCCACGAACCTCGTGGTCGCCGACCCTGATCGGTCGAAAAACACCATTTGCCTGGCTATAACGCCCGCCATGAAGGCGCTCGGCGTGAAGAACCGCTGCCGGGTGCGCGACATCCCCGAGGGGATCGACTACATCACGGCGGTCCCGCGCATGCGCCTGTACCTGCGCACGAGCAACAAGATCAATCGGATATACCAGCAGTTCGTCAGCGAGATCGACATGCATGTGTACTCGATCGACGAATGCTTCATTGACGCCACGCCGTACCTGAAGCTCTATCGCACCGATGCGCGCACGTTCGCGTTGCGCTTGATGTCGGCCGTGTTCGAGCAGACGCATATCACGGCGACGGCGGGCATCGGGCCGAACATGTTCCTGTCCAAGGTCGCGCTCGACGTCACCGCGAAGCACGCGCCCGACGGCATCGGCATCTTGGACGACGCGGCGTTCAAGCGCGAAATCTGGTTCCATCGCCCCATCACCGATATCTGGGGTATCGGAGGGGGCATCGCGCGAAGGCTGGCGAAGCATGGGGCTTACGATCTGGCCGGGGTGTGCGCCTTGCCGCACAAGGTCATCCGCGACGAGTTCGGCCTCAACGGCGAATATCTGCTCGATCATGCTTGGGGCCTTGAGCCCTGCACCATCGCCCAGGCGCGCGGATACAGGCCGCGCGGCCATTCCATCGATAGCGGGCAGGTCCTCATGCGCGACTATTCCTTCTCCGAGGCTGAAACCCTCCTGCGCGAGATGGCGCTTGCATCCGCGCTTGAGCTGGTTGAAGAGGGGCTTGCGGCATCGTCGATCGGCGTGCATGCGGGATACTCGAACAGCAATTTCGCCCATCAGAACTGGGAGCTGGGTTTTTGGTGCGCACCGCATATGTCGGGCGGAGGCACGCGCAAGCTTGCCAAGCCGGACAACACGCCCCGGCACCTGATCGAGGCCGTCGTCTCCCTTTTTCGCGAGACCGTCGATCCGCGCCTTTCCATTCGCCGGCTAAGCATATCGTACGCGGGGCTCATGCCTAAAGACGAGGTGCAGCCGACGCTGTTCGATGAACATGCAGACCAAGAAAAGCAAGATGCGATTGCCGATGCCATGGTGTCGGTGCGGTCGCGTTTCGGCGCGAACGCGATGCTCATGGGCACGAGCCTTAAGCAGGAGGCGAACGCGCGGGAGAGGAATCAGCAGATCGGGGGGCACCGTGCTTAGCGATGACGCGGATCAAGTTCAGGCCGAGGATCATCTGCAGCCCGCTGACCGCATCCGGGCCCGGGCGCCCGTGCGGACCCGCGCCCAGACTCAGACGTCCGTCCGGTCCCGCGTCCAGATTCAAGCTCAGACGTCCGCTCAGGCTCAGGCTCGCGCGGCAGCGGGGATTCCCTCAGTCGATATATGGCCCGACCTGACGACGGATGAACGCGAATATCGTGCGCAGGTGCTCGACGACATCGCCCGCCGCGTCGTTGCCGAGGGGGTGCGCCATGCTACGCCAAGTCCCGACAGGGGGCGGCAGTTCTTGCCGTTCGCCGCGCTGAAGGAGTGATCCGGATTCATTAGCTCCGAGCTAATGAATCCGGGCTGCGCTTTCCCTACCATGGAATCGTTTTCGCATGTCAAAGATTCAAAGGGAAAGGAAATTCCGTGGAAAACAACGTCTCCGCCATGCCTGCTGCGCCGAAGGGCAAATCGGCGATGGGAATCGCCGGCTTCGTGATCGGCCTGGTCGCCCTGTGCACATCGTTTCTGCCCATCATCAACAACTTCTCCGCCATCCTGGCCGTGATCGGCTTCATATTCGCGGCCATCGGCACCTTCGCCTGCGTCCGCGGGACGAAGGAGGGCAAGGGGCTTGCGATCGCCGGTTTGATCATCTGCGTCGTGTCGATCGTTGTCGTGTTGGCCACGCAAAGCATGTACGTGAAAGCCATCGACAGCGCCACCTCGGGCGCCTCGGTGACGTCGACGTCCCAGTCCGACGGCTCGACCGCTGGCAAGGATAGTGCCTCCACTTCCCAGGCCACGGAGGATCTTGCCGTGGGGACGACCGCGACCTTGAGCAACGGCTTGACGGTGACCGTCGATTCCGTCACGAGCGGCCTTGCGAACTACAACGGTGAGGAATTCACGAGCGTGTCGGTCACCTACACGAATACGGGGAAGGACACCGCGAGCTTCAACATGTACGATTGGAAAGCGCAGGATGCGCAGGGTGCTCAGCGTAATTGCAGCTGGGAATACGGTGGCGACGCCGCCGATTCCTCGCTTCGCCTGAACTCCGGCACGCTCGCTTCCGGGGGAAGCGTCACGGGCATCCTGGAGTTCGACGGCCAGATTTCCAAGATCATCTACTCTCCTTCGATGCTGAGCGAGAAGAACAACGTTACGTGGGCGGTGGCATAGCTGAGCTGAAACACGGCCGCCCTGTCGTGCCGCCGCATGACCCGCCCCGCCGCGCCGCTGCACGAAAACCCGCTTTACCAGCGCACCCTTCCGCTACAATGGCATTTCGAATGAGAATGTCGGATGCGGAAGGGTGCGCACGTGATGGAGCCGTTGACTGAGAAGCTGCTTGAGGAGCTGCTCGATGCTCCCGACCCTGCTGCTTTCACCGACAAGCACGCCTTCGAGCAGCGCGATCTGGCAAGCTATCTTACCCGTCTGCTCGAGGAAAAGGGCCTCAAGCGCTCGGAGGTGGTTCGCGCTGCCGGCCTTGACGCCACGTTCGGCTATCAAATATTCAAGGGCCAGCGCAAGGCCTCGCGCAACAAGGTTCTGCAGCTTGCCTTCGCGCTGTCGTGCACGCTGCGCGAGGCGAATCGCGTGCTCAAGGCTGCCGGGCACAACGAGCTGTACTGCAAGGATCGCCGCGATGCCATCATCATCTTCTGCTTGACGCATGGCTTGGACTTGCACGCGACCGATGAGGAGCTGTTCCGGTTCGGGGAAGCGACCATTTGCTGAGCGCGGCATCTTCTCAGGCGTTGGCCGCAGGCGGTCTGCGCACGATGCGCCTTGCATGGCGGCGGGTGTCATGCCTTTCCGGCCGCTCGCCGTTGCGCCGTCTTGTGAAGAGCGTTGGTGTTATATCTCTCCGCATTCGTCCTCTGCTCCTTCGAAGTTTGCCGCTGCGTCCTCTTATTTACCCCGTCGCCTCGTTGAGGTGCGATGCTCTGCTACCATTGGCTTATGGCTGATGATTTGCAACGATATTTGGACTCCTTGCAGCGAGACGATTGCTATCTCGTCGATACCGTTTTGAAGGATGGCGGGCTCGAACGTACCGAGCGCGTCTACTTCGCCGGCGTCAACGGAGGCAGGCTCGGCCCTTTCGTGCGCAAGATCTACCGTGCATCGGACGGTGTCGGCGCGGCATGGTGGCGCGTGATGGAGGCTCAGCGGGCGGGGGCGCGTTTCGTGCACCTGCCGCGTATCGTCGATTGCTACGAGATGGGCGAGGAGTCGGCCGTCGTCATGGAATTCGTGCGCGGCAAAACCCTCGACGAGGTCGTGCGCGCACGCGGTGCATCCGTGCTGGTTGCGAAAGACCTGTTCGGCGGCGCTTGCGATGCCGTAACCGAGCTGCATACCTCATTCGATCCGCCGCTCATCCATCGGGACATCAAGCCGAGCAACCTTATGCTTTCCGGGGGCAAAGTGATCCTTATCGACTTGGGGATCGCCCGTGCTTTCAACGACGAGGCTGCGACGGACACCGTGAAGTTCGGCACGCGCGGATTCGCTCCGCCCGAGCAGTTCGGTTTTGGGCAGACCGATGTGCGCAGCGACGTTTACGCTCTCGGCATGCTGCTGTTCTATCTGATGACGGGCAAGGTGCCCGAACCATCGAGCGTGGAGAAGGTGATGATCGAGCACCGGATCCCGCGCGAGCTTCGCGCAGTGGTTCTCAAAGCGGCTGCCTTCGATCCCGTGGCGCGCTACACGTCGGCTCATGAGCTGAAGTGCGCGGCCCTTGCATCCTTTGCGGCCGCGTGTCCTTCCTCGCCGGCCGGGCCGGCTGCCGAGGGCGGGCCGGCTGCCGAGGGCGCGTCCCTTACTGGGACCGCATCTGCGAATCATCTCGCTGCCGCCGGCGGGCTCTCTTTCGGTTCCGCTACCGGAGCTGCGGCTTCCGCTCGCATCGGGGGCGCCGTCGATGCTTCCCCTTCAGGCTCTCCGGACGCAATCGTTTTGCCCGCGTTGGGCGAAGACCCTGCCGCCGCCGCGCGACGGACGCTCTCGCGGCCCGGGACGCGTTTCGAATCGTTTCTAAAAGCCTCGGTTCCTCTTGGTCGAGCATGGGACGTCCTTATCGCGGCGTCGAGCACGCTGTTCCTTCTGGTCGTTATCCTGTCGTGCGCCTTCCCCAACGAGGAGATGTCCCGAATACCGCTTCTGCCCCGCGCGTGGGAGTACCTTGCGATGTGGCTGCTGCTCGTCTGTCCTTCGATAGCCCTGTGCGACCCTCGTCCGCTCAAGCGGTACCTGCCGCGCTTCGCGGCGCTTGGATTTGCGAAAAGGCTTGCCCTGATGTTTTTGGCGGCCGGTATATCGATCGTCGTCATCGGGGTCACGAACAGCGTTTTTGTTCCTCGTTAAGATCATGCCGACACAAAAAGAGGCTCTTCATTTCGAAGAACCTCTGCGATTTTATTGGCGGAGATGCGTGCGAATCGAACACACCCAAGACGTTCTGCGCGCCTCACAACGGCTTTGAAGGCCGCGGGGCCCACCAGGACCCATCCATCTCCATACGTTAGCTTCACGGGAGCAATTTATTGTAACGCAACACCCGTGCAGCGACATGGAAAATCGTTTATTCAACAAGCTCTCTGGCCTCACCGGCACGGCGCGTCAGGCCAATGGCATCGAAGTGCTCCAAAAGCGGGATGGCGTACTTGCGGGTGGTCCCCATGGCGTCTTTGAGCTCGGCTGCGCTCGCCGCTCCCGTGGCAAGCTTGTTGCGCACGGCTGCGGCGAGCGCGTCTAGGGCAGAGCTGGCGAAATAGAACTCGTCGCTCACCTTCACCGCGCGGCCGTCGCGCTCAAGCGCGCCGAGCGCTTTGTAGCCCACTTGCTGCGCCGCGCCAACCTGCGCTATCAGCTCTTTGGTCGTCGGCGGCGTGGCGCCTGCGTCCTCGAGCGCGGCAAGCAGCGCGGCCGCCGTCTGCTCCTCCATCTTGCGCGCGCCGGCCCCGGCTTCGGGGTGGCTCACCTCGCCGCCATCGACGACGATGCGACCCGCCTCGGCGGCGTGCGCGAGCAGCGCATCGAAGGTGGGGGCGGGGCAGGCGGGCGCGAGCGTGCTGCGCAGAGACTCCTTCGAGGCTCCGGTGGCTTCGGGGTTCGCGGCGTGGAATTTCAGCAGTGCGTTTTCCAGGGCGCCGTCCATCTTCTGCAGCATGCGCTTGGTGGTGATGAGTGTCGCGCTCTCGCGTTCGGTTTGTGCTGCTCGGCCAGGCTGGATTCTCACGGCGCGTCCGTCGTCGACAAGCTTTGCAAGGGCCTCTTGCGCCGCGGCCGGGTCAAGCTCTGCGGTGCGCGCGATGTCTTCGGCGCTAAGCGGCCAGGCGGCTTCGTCGAGCACGGCTGCGACGGCTGCAACCGCGTTGCCTGTGCGCAACGCCTCGACCAAAGCGGATTCACCTTGCGTCAAATTCGTCGAACGGCGCGGGTGGGCGCGCAGCACCTCGCCGCCGCCGATCACGTGGACGGGGGAGTAGGAGCGGATGATGAACCGGTCACCGCGTGACACCGACAAATCCTCTTCCGTGCGCAGCTGCGCGAGCGCCTTCGCACCTGGCGCGAGCTTGCCCGCATCCATAAGCAGCACGCGGCCGATGACCTCGCGCGTCCCGTGTGCGACATGCACGCGCGCCCCGCTTTCGAGCGCCTTGTCGCTGCCGGGAACTCCCAGGTAGGTGAGCTCGACGTCGAAGTGATCGCTCGGGCGGATGGTTCCGGGGGTGGCGAGCATGTCTCCCGGGCGCACGTCTTCGGTGGAGACGCCGTTTAAGTTCAGCGCCGTGCGATGGCCCGACCCGGCCGCATCGACCGCCTGCCCATGAACCTGAATCGACCGCACGCGCGTCTTCGTGCCGGCCGGCAGGATCTCCACCTCGTCGCCGACACGCACCTGCCCGCTCCAAAGCGTGCCGGTAACGACGGTTCCGGCGCCTTTAATGGTGAACGACCGGTCAACGGGCAGGCGAAACGCCGCCGCATCCCCGCGGCGACGCGTCGCTTTCGCGGCGCGGGCGATGGCGGCCTTCAGCTCGTCAAGCCCCTCGCCGGTTTTGCTCGACACGCCCACGATGGCGGCGTCCGCATAGGGGGTCGCCGCCAGGCGCGAGCGCACTTCGTCGGCGACGAAGCTGCGCCACTCCTCGTCCACCAGGTCGCATTTCGTGAGCGCGACGACGCAGGTGGGAACGCCCAGCAGCGTGAGCACCGCCAGATGCTCCTCGGTCTGCGGCATCACGCCATCGTCGGCTGCGATGCACAAAAGCGCCACGTCGATGCCGGTCGACCCGGCGATCATCTGCCGCACGAAGCGCTCGTGCCCCGGCACGTCCACCACGCCCATGCGCTCGCCGGCGGGCAGCTCAAGCTGCGCGAAGCCCAGCTCGATGGTGATGCCGCGTTGCTTTTCAGCGGCAAGGCGGTCGGGGTCGGTGCCCGTGAGCGCCAGCACCAGCGAGGACTTCCCGTGGTCGATGTGCCCGGCGGTGCCCAGAATCAAGTCCGGAGCGGACGTATCGTGCTCGCTCGGCGAAACAGCGGCGTTTTCGTTCGTCATGCTTAAGCCTCCTTCGCGCCCGCGGCTTCGGCGAAATACGCGCCCAAGGCCTGCGCAATCTCGGGGATGTCGTCGGCGCAGATGGTGCGTGCGTCCAAAAGAACCGCTTCCTTCTTGATGCGCCCGATGACCGGTACGCGCCGCTTTTGCTGCAGGAACCGCTCGCAGTCTTGCGCGCAGCCGCACTTGAACTCGATGCGCACGCAGTACGTGTCGATGTCGCACATGGGAAGCGACCCGCCGCCGGCACGCCCGGTTTCCTCAACCACTTCCAGGTGCGCCTGACGTGCCGTCACCTGTTTGCGCAGCGCGTGCGCCAGCGCCTTCGCGCGCTCCTTCACGTCCTCGGCCGGCTCGGTGAGCATGCGTAGCGTCGGGATTTTCGTGAGGGCCTTCTCAGGTTCCAGATAGATGCGCAGCGTCGCCTCGAGCGCGGCGAGCGTCATCTTGTCCAGACGCATCGCGCGGGCGAGCGGGTTTTTCTTCAGGCGCTCGATCAGCTCGCGCCGGCCCACCACGATGCCGGCCTGCGGGCCGCCGAGCAACTTGTCGCCGGAGAACGACACGAGGTCGCAACCCGCCGCGAGCGATTCGCGCACCGTGGGCTCGGCATATTCGCCGAACACTTCAAGGCGCATGAACGCGCCCGATCCCTGGTCCTCGTAAACGAGCAGCTCGCGAGCCGCCTCGTGGGAGCCGGAAGCCTCGGCCGCCGCGCGCCGCCGTGCGTTCTCGGCGTCCGCGATGCGCCGCAGCTCCGCCTTGCTCACGCTTTCCGTGAACCCTACCAGGCGGTAGTTCGACGGGTGCACTTTGAGCAGCATGGCTGTGTCGGGCGTGATGGCACGCTCGTAGTCGATGGCGTGCGTCTTGTTCGTGGTGCCGACCTCAACCATGCGCGCGTCGGATTGCGCCATGATGTCGGGAACGCGGAAGCTTCCACCGATTTCCACCAGTTCGCCGCGGCTGACAACCGCTTCGTGCCCGCGCGCGAACTCGGAGAGCACCATCATGACCGCTGCGGCGTTGTTGTTCACCGCGATGGCGGCCTCGGCGCCGGTCAAGCTGCAGATGAGGTGCTCCACGTGGTTATGACGGCTGCCGCGGGCCATGGTGTCGGTGCTGTATTCCAGCGTGGAATAGCCGCGCGCCGCCTCGGTGACGGCCGCCACCGCCTCTTCGGCCAGCGCGCTGCGCCCGAGGTTCGTATGCAGCACAACGCCGGTCGCGTTGATGACGCGCCGCAGGCTCGGGCGCAGGTTGCTCAAGGCGTACGCACAGGCGGCGTCGGCGATGGCTGTGGCGTCGGCCGCGTCGTCGGTGCCGGCCAAGATGCTCTGCCGCGCCTCGTCGATGCTGCGCCGTGCGCACTCGACCAGGATGTTGCGGGGGACAAGCGCCTCGAGCGCGTGAACCTGCGGGGCGTGCATGAGCTCTTCCACCTGCGGCAGCTGTCGCAGGGCGGCGGTGTTGGGTGCTTCGGGCATCGGTACTTCCTTCTATCACGTGCGCTCGACGAGGTCCTGGCTTTTTGCAGCGCCAAGCGTTTTCTTGTCCTCCAAGTATAGCCAAATCTCGCCGGCGGCTGCGCGTGATCGCCGCGTGTGCGAACATTCGGCATGTTGCTCATCCGCCGCCGCCCTCAATGCTATACTCGACCCATATCGACGCGCATTTCTGCCCCTGCGCGCTTTGTTCTGCGAATTCCGAAGGCCTTTCGCCTTCCGCTTTCTTATGCAGCTAAAGAAACCCAGACGAGAAAGGGTGCGCATGCCCCAAGACGAGAATTGCGCGCAAGCCGAAGACGGCGCGCGCAAGGACGCGGCCGAGCCGAACGTCCCCACCGACCTCCCTTCCATCTACGAAAGCTTCGACGAGGCGCGCCGTGCCAGCTTCGTCGCCGCTATGAACTACAAGCAATCGGGCGGACGGCTGGCGGGTTATCTATGCTCGTACAGCCCGCTTGAGCTGCTCGATGCCGCCGGCGTGGCGGCGGTGGGCCTGTGCGGCATGAACAACGAAACCATCCCCGATGCCGAAGCAGTGCTGCCGAAAAACCTCTGCCCGCTCATCAAGGGCACTTACGGATTCGCGCTGACGAACAAGTGCCCGTTCACCTATTTCAGCGACATGGTGCTCGGCGAAACCACGTGCGACGGCAAGAAGAAGATGTACGAGCTTCTAGCCGACATCAAGCCGGTGCACGTCATGCAGCTGCCGCAGAGCCAGACGCGCAGCTATTCGGCCGACATCTGGTACGAGGAAGCCAAGCTGCTCAAGGAAGAGCTCGAGCGCCGCTTCGACGTCGTCATCACCGATGACGCGTTGCGCGAGGCTACCGTCAAGCGCAACCGCATCCGCCGCGCCATGTGCGACCTGTATGCGCTGCAGGCCCTCGAGCCGCCGGCGATGAGCGGCGTGGAGCTGATGACTACCCTGCTCAAGGCAACGTTCAGCTTCGATGTCGATCAATATGCCGAAATGCTTGAGAACCTTGCCGCCGAGCGCAAGGCCGCCTACGAAGCGGGCGAGCGCCCCGTTGCGGCCGGTGCGAAGCGCATCATGCTCACCGGTTGCCCCACGGGCGGCGTCATACAGAAGGTCGGCATGACCGTCGAGCGCGCCGGAGGCGTGATCGTGGCGCTCGACGACTGCTCGGGCGAGCGCACGCAGTCGATGCTTATCGACCCTGAGGCGCCCGATATCCTGCGCGCCATTTCGGACCGCTACCTGAAGATCAACTGCTCGGTCATGTCGCCGAACGCCGGGCGCATCGAGCACATGATGGAGATGGTGGATAAGTACAAGGTCGACGGCATCGTGGAAGTGGTGCTGCAGGCGTGCCATACGTTCAACATCGAGGCGGTGAAGGTGCAGGCCGCTTGCGAGGAGCGCGGCGTTCCGTATCTGAAGTTGGAAACCGATTACTCCACCAACGACGCCGGCCAGGTGGAAACGCGCCTGGCGGCGTTCATCGAGATGCTGTAGGAGTTTCCCCGCGAGCGCAAGGCTTGCGGATTTGCGAATCGATCATGCGGCGAGGGTCGCCGCGGAAAGGATGGACATCATGGAGAAGCTTGATTGCAAGGGCATGGCGTGCCCGCTTCCGGTCGTGAACGCGAAGAAGGCGCTTGCGGAGATGAGCGAGGGTCAACTTGAGGTGGCGGTGGACAACAAGACCGCCGTGCAGAACCTGCAGAACCTGGGCAAGTCGTTGAAGGTTGAGACGGAAGCCATCGAGCGCGGCGAGGCTGATTTCGCTGTCGTGTTCACCAAGACGGGTGCAGAGGCTCCCGCCGAGGACGGCTGCGGAGAGCTGGTGCCGGCCGGCGATAAGGTCGTCGTGCTGTCGAGCGAGTTCATGGGCACGGGCGACGACGAGCTCGGCGCCGTGCTCATGAAGGCGTTCACGTTCGCGCTCACGCAGCAGGACGAGCTGCCGCAGGTTATCCTGGCCTACAACGGCGGCGTGAAGCTCACCGTCGAGGGCAGCCCCGTGCTGGAAGACCTGCAGAAACTCGCGGATGCGGGCGTGGAAATCTACAGCTGCGGCACGTGCCTGAACCATTACGGGCTTACCGAGAAGCTGGCTATCGGCGAGGTCACCAACATGTACGTCATCGCGCAGAAGCAGCTCGAGGCGCGCGTGGTCGTGCGCCCGTAGGAAAAGCCCGTGCGAGTAAAGAAACCACACGCGGTCGTCACCTTCGCAAGCACGGCCGACGCGATGGCGGTGCAGGCGGCCGCCGATGCGGGCAGCGTTGCCGGGCGCATGATCCCGGTGCCGTCGGAAATCTCCGCCGGCTGCGGCCTGGCCTGGTGCGCGCCCGACGACGACGCCGAGGGTATTGCGGCTGCGCTCGTTGCGGCGTGCCTGGCATTCGCGGCAGTGGACATCGTCAACCTATATTAGATAAGCGGCGGGGAAGCGCATCCCCGCCGCTTTTGCTCCTACCAGGCAACCTGTATGGTGCCGGGTTTTCCGTCGATGAACTGCCCGATGCGGGCGGGGGTGCGGCCGGTGCGAGCTTCGAATTCCCGCTCGAATACGCGGGCGTTCTCCGGCGGAATCGCAACCAGCAGCCCGCCCGATGTTTGCGGGTCGCACAGCACCCCCATGCGGTTGTCGAATTCGAAGTCGTCGAGGTCGCCTTGATCCACGAACTCGCTTGCCCAATCGATGATGCCGAACGTCTTTCCTGGGCGGCAGTAGTCGCACGACAGCTCGTAGACGCCGTCGAACAGCGGCAACGCCGCCCAATCAAGCCTAACGGCGCACGCCGATGCATCCACCATCTCATGCAGATGCCCGGCCAGGCCGAAGCCGGTCACGTCGGTGGCCGCGCGCATGCCGGCGGCTATGCCCGCTTCGGCCGCGGCTTTGTTCAGTTCCATCATGCCCTCGATCACCGGGCGCAGGTCGGCATCGGTCTTCAGGTTCGCACGCAGGGCCGCGTTCATGATGCCGGTGCCGATCGTCTTGGTGTAGTAGAGCGCATCGCCCGGCAGCGCCCCTCCGTTGCGCACCATCTTCTTGGGGTGCACCAGGCCGAACACCGACAGGCCGTACTTCGGTTCGTCGTCTTCGATGGAATGCCCGCCGACCACGAACGCCCCCGCTTCACGCACCTTGTCCGCGCCGCCGCGCAGTACCTCCCCGACGACCTCGGTACCCATACAGCTGGGAAATGCCAGGATGTTGAGCGCCGTGACCGGGCGCGCGCCCATGGCGAACACGTCCGACAGCGCGTTGGCGGCGGCGATGGCGCCGTATTCGTACGGGTCATCGACCACCGGCGTGAAGAAATCGAGCGTGAGGACGGCGGCGTTGTCCTCGTCGACCTGGTAAACGGCAGCGTCGTCGGCGGTGTCGAACCCGAGTAGGATATTCGGGTCGGGCACGGCCGGCGCGATGCTCTTCAAGATTTCCGTGAGGTCGCCCGGACCCCATTTCGCAGCTCAACCGCCCTTGTCCGTGAGCGTCGTCAGGCGGATGCGGTCGCCGTCGTTGACGGGGCTTTCCGTTATGCGCGCGTTTTCGCTCATGGCATCCTTTTCGCTGGTGGGACGGGGCTTTGTCGTTCGCTGCAGAGTATAGCATTATCCTTATCTGCGAATGTTTCGATCGCGATTGGCGAGCGCGGTTCGGCTAGGTGACAAAGGGGCACTCCTACTGTCACCAACCAAACCTTCCGTTCGCCACAGCCTGCCCGTTTGTCGCTATCGGTTCGTGCTATAGTGCATGTCAAGTTATTCCGAACGCGATTCTGCGACGTTCTTTTTGATGCCCGTTGCCAAGGGGTGCGGGTTATCGCCGATTTCTGCTCCAACTTATTTAAACGAAATCCCTGCTGCCTGGCAGGGTTTCATCGCGGCACAATCTTGCCGTGCATACCAGACGAGGGGCATCGGGGCGCGGGGGCGCCCGGCCCGAAAAGGAGGCATCATGACCGACCGTCACGACCTTTGGAAAAGCCTTGGAATGGACTTGGAGACGCACGATCAGCTTTGCGCGGTGCTGCCGCAGGCGTTCGGCGACGTGTACCTGTCCCAGGAAAACCGCCCCGAGAACATGGCGTTCTACGATTTCGTCGTCAGCGACATCCATGGCATCCGCCCGCAGGAGCTCGTCGAGCTGAAACAGGCCGGCGGCAAGGTCTTCGGCACCTTCTGCGTTTACGTCCCCGACGAGATCGTCATCGCATGCGGTGGCGCGGTCACGGGCTTGTGCGGCGGCAGCCAGTTCTGGGTGCCGGCCGGCGAAAAGGTGCTGCCCACCGGCGTATGCCCGCTGGTGAAGGCCTCGCTCGGCGCGCACTTCGGCCATACGTGCCCGTACTTCGGCGTGGCCGACATGTACGTGGGCGAGACCACCTGCGACGGCAAGAAGAAGGCCTACGAGATCCTCGGCGCCGACAAGACCACCTATGTCATGGACATGCCGCAGATGAAGCGCCCGAAGGACATTCAGAAGTGGGCGGGCGAGATCGCGGATTTCGCGAAAGTGGTCGAGGAATTCACCGGTCGCGAGCTGACGGTCGACAACCTCGCCGCCGCCATCAAGACCGTCAATGCCAAGCGCCGCGCGCTCGCCCGCGTCTACGAGTGCCGCAAGGCCACGAACTGCATCCCAATTTCGGGCAAGGACGCCCTGCTCATGACGCAGATCGCGTTCTTCGACGACCCCTCGCGCTGCGCCGAGATGGCCAACAAGCTCGCCGACGAGCTCGAGCAGCGCGTCGCCGACGGCGTCAGCGTCTTCCCGTCCGGCACCAAGCGCATCCTCGTTACCGGCACGCCGCTGGCCATCCCGAACTGGAAGCTGCACCACATCATCGAGACGAGTGGGGCTGCGGTCGTGTGCGAGGAGATGTGCACGGGCACGCGCTACTTCGAGCACGAGGTGGACGAGACGGCGGACACGCTCGAAGGCCAGTTCCAAGCGCTTTCCGAACGTTACATGAAGAACAACTGCGCCTGCTTCATGCCCAACCCCGGCCGCATCGAGGACATCATCCGCCTGGCGCGCGCCTACAACGTTGACGGCGTCATCGACGTGAACCTGAAGTTCTGCACGCTCTACGACGTGGAGAAATCCTCGGTTGCCAAGGCGCTTGAGGCCGAGGGCATCCCGTGCTTGGGCCTTGAGACCGACTACACCGACAACGATGCCGAGCAGCTGCGCACGCGCATCGGCGCCTTCGTGGAGATGCTGGGCTAGTCATGGACGCAGGCGCATGTTCGGGCGCGGGCACGAGCGTCGGCGCCGGTACGGCCGCGGGGCTGGGCGCTGCTTTGGGTGCCGCCTCGGCAGTATCCCCAGGCGCGGGGCCGGACTCGGCGACGGCCTGCTATGTGCTGTTCGACGGCTATACCGATGCGTTGGCGCTCTATCAGGCTGCGCGCGGCGCCGGCATTTCCGCGCGGGTGTCCCCGACGCCCCGGCAGGCTCGCAGCGAATGCGGATCCAGTCTGCTCATCGAATGTGCCGAACGGGCGCGCTTGGAAAAGCTTGCCTCAGGTCGGGGTTTGGCGTTTCAGCGAATCGTCGAGCTTGAGCGGCAAATCGACCCGGCGCGCGATAGGTTCTGCTAAGGTAGGGCTTCAAGATGCTTCCGGGCCCCTTCGCGCTAGAGGCGCAGGGGCCCGGATTCGGTTTTAATGGCAGGTTGGCGGGCGTGGCTGCCCCCGCCGCAGGTGAAAGGGAAGCGCATGGGCAATGCTCGGGAAGCGGATATGAGCGCCGGCGGCCGTTCGGTTGCGGCTTCGGATACGGGCTCCGCTGCAGATGGCCGCGCCGGATCGGTTGCCGGCATCGGCATCGACATCGGTTCCACCGCCACGAAGGCGATCGTGGTTGATGCCGCGGGCGAAATCGTCTCGAAGATCGTCATCCCCACCGGCTATAGCAGCGTGGAAGCGGCCGGCGAGGTCCGCCGCCGCTTGGCTGACGCGGGCTTCGACGTGAACGCGGTTCCGGTGGTCGCAACCGGCTATGGGCGCATCGCGGTTCCCTATGCGAACAAGGTGGTCACGGAAATCACCTGCCACGGTCGCGGCGCGTGGGCGCTGTTCGGCGAAGACGGCACCGTCATCGACATCGGCGGCCAGGACACGAAGGCCATCGGACTGAAGTCGGGCAAGGTCATGAAGTTCGTCATGAACGACAAGTGCTCGGCGGGCACCGGGCGCTTTCTGGAAATCATGGCCGACCGCCTCGGGGTCACCCAAGACGAGATGGCGGCCATGGCGCGCGCCGGGCGTCCCACCGAGATTTCCAACATGTGCACCGTCTTCGCGGAATCCGAGGTCATAAGCCTGGTGGGGAAGGGCGAGCCGCGCGAGAACATCGCCAACGGGGTCATCTCGTCGGTGGTCAAGCGCGTCTCGACGCTCGTAGGGCAGGTGAGCGCGAGCCGGTATTTCCTCACCGGCGGGCTTTGTGAGAACGACTATGTGCGCGAACGGTTGGAAGAGCAGCTTGCGGCCCCGGTTAAAAGCGCCCCCGACGCCCGCTTCGCCGGCGCGCTCGGCGCGGCGCTCGCCGCCTGCGAGCTTGCAGGTGCGTAGGGAGTGCGGCAGAGGCCCGGAAAATCTCGACTAACCGGTATAAAGCGGTCACCGATACGAATCGAACTTCAGGAGCCATCGTGATCTACTTCGACAACGCGGCAACCACCATGCATAAACCTCAGGCGGTCATCGATGCCGTCACCGCGGCCATGACCTCGTTCGGCGGGCCGGGGCGCGGCTCCCATAAGGCGGCTCTCGACGCGTCCATGGCCGTCTTCGGGGCTAGGCAAGCCATCGCCGGTCTTCTCGACGCCCCGGCGGCGAAGAACGTCTCCTTCGCGCTGAATGCCACGATGGCGCTCAACATCGCGATCGAGGGTCTGCTTGCCGACGGGGCAGCCGCCCTCACCACCGCCGCATCCCATAATTCCGTGCTCCGGCCGCTCGCTCGGGCGCGCGACGAGCGCGGCTGCGACATGCGCGTCGCGCCCATCCTGCCTGACGGATCGGTCGACTGGCAGCGATACGAGGAACTTCTGCAAGGCGTCTCGCTGGTTGCGCTCACGCACGCCTCCAACGTCACCGGCGACGTGTACGATGTTGCCCGTATGTGCGAAATGGCGCATGCGCACGGCGCCCTGTTCATCCTTGATGCAGCGCAGACGGCCGGTGCCTGGCCGCTGTCGTTTGGGGCCTTAGGGGTTGACGTGCTGTGCTTCACCGGCCACAAAAGCCTTTACGGGCCTCAGGGGACAGGCGGGCTCATCGTCGCCGACGGCGTAGAAATCCCACCGCTTCTCGAAGGGGGGTCGGGGGTCCACAGCTACGATGAGCGCCATCCGCGTTTCATGCCCGAGGCTCTTGAGGCGGGCACCGCGAACGCGCACGGGCTTGCGGGCCTTGCCGCCGGGGCCGAATATCTTTCGCGCATAGGCGTGGGCAGCGTCCGCGACAAGGTTGCCCAGCTCGCTGATCGCTTGTGCTGCGGCGCGAGCGAGATTCCCGGCGTGAAGATATACGGCTGCGCCGGCAACGACCGCTGCGGGATCGTCGCGCTCAATGTAGGCGATATGGATTCAGGCGCCGTGTCCGATATCCTCTTCTCGCGCTTCGGCATCTGCACGCGCCCCGGCGCTCATTGCGCGCCGCTGATGCACAAAGCCCTCGGCACCCAGGATCAAGGCGTCGTGCGCTTCAGCTTCGGCTGGGGCAATACCCCCGACGAGGTCGACCGAGCGCTTGAGGCACTTGAGGAGATCGCGCGGTAGGCGTCAACAGCGGAAACCGATTTACACCGATTTGAGCAACCAGCAGCAAGCGATAGGAGAGCGCACATGAGGATCCTCTGCATATCCGCCCAAAAGCCCGACAGCACCGGCAGCGGGGTTTACCTCGCCGAGACGGTACGATCCATGATCGCGGCCGGGCATGAGGTCGCGGTCATCGCCGGGATCGATCGTGACGACGAGCCCGATCTGCCTGCGGGGTGCGCGTTTTTCCCCGTCCGCTACCGGACGGACGATCTGCCGTTTCCTGTATGCGGGATGAGCGACGTCATGCCGTATGAGGCTACGCGCTACCGCGACATGACCCCCGCCATGGTCGCGGCGTTTCGGCGGGCGTTCTCCGCGCGTATCGAGGAGGTCTGCCGCAGCTTCGCCCCGCAGGCGGTCCTGTGCCATCACCTCTATCTCGTCTGCTCCGTCGCCGTCGAGACGCTTGAACGGTTGGGAATGCGATCGGCGGCAAGCGGCAGGCAGCCGTGCAGCATATGGGCGCTTTCCCATTCGACCGACCTGCGGCAGGTGGAAAGCCATGGTCTCGAACGCGCGCGCATCTTCGCCGCCGTCTCATCCCTTGACGGCATCATGGCCCTGCATTCGGTGCAAAAGCAGCAGATCATCGACATTTTCGGGGTTCCTTCCGAAAAGATATCCATCGTGGGGACGGGCTACAACGCGCGCGAATTCCATGACGAGCGTGCGCTTCGGGCGCCCCGTCCGCTGCGCATGCTCTACGTCGGGAAGATCTGCAGGGCGAAGGGCGTGGAGAGCCTCGTGCGCTCTCTTTCCCATCTGCCCGCGGCTTCAGGCGACGTTGAGCTGCATCTTGTCGGCGGTTACAGCGATCAGGAACAGTACGATCGCGTCGTCGAGCTGGCGCGGCGAAGCCCGCACCCCGTCGTCTTTTGCGGCCGCGTGAGCCAAGATGAGCTCGTCCATGCTTACAGCGAGGCTCACCTGTTCGTCCTGCCATCGTTTTTCGAGGGGCTTCCGCTCGTGACCATCGAAGCCATGGCCTGCGGATGCCGAGTCGTCGCGACCGATCTTCCCGGCGTTCAGCCCTGGATTTCCGAGGCGCTGCCCGGCGCCCCCATCGCCTTCGTCAAGCCGCCGGCGATGCAGGGGATCGACACGCCCGTGGACAAGGAGCTCCCGTCATTCGAGCGCAGGCTTGCCGCCGCCATCGGCGAGCAGCTTGCCGCAGCCTCTCGCAACCCTCTCGCGGGAACGGGCTTCGATACCGCTTCGGTTTCGTGGGACGCGCTCGCTGCTCGTTTGGCAACGCTACTGGCATCGTCGGGCGCCACCGCGCCTTGCGCCTAGGTTGCCGAACCCGGCCCCTCTCGCCGCCCCTTCGCCGAATTCCTGAAAATCGCGTCTATCAATATGGCCATGCGAGGTCTATACTCAGGTAAGTTCCTTTAAATGCGGTACAGAGAGACCGACAAGGTATGAACTTTATAGCGCGTCACGTTCGCGTCGTGCATTGCGAAAGCGCTTCAACCCTTGTCCGTCGACGAGGGCTTTTTTGTTCCCGACGACGGTCAAGCATGCGTGGCTGTAACCTGATCGCGCATCCCTTGCGGCCTTTTTGTGCGCACTCGTTTCACGTTAGGAGTGTGTATGGCCGACCTATCAGCGAGCAAGAACGTTTGCATGGACGCTGCCGAGATTGAACGCTCGCTCACGCGCATCGCCCATCAGATCCTCGAGGCGAACAAAGGTTCCGACAACATCGCCCTTGTCGGCATCGTGACGCGCGGAGACCTTCTCGCCAAGCGCCTTGCGGCGAAAATCCACGAGATCGAGGGCGTGAAGGTGCCGCTCGGCAAGCTCGACATCAGCTTCTACCGCGATGATTTCGCCACGCATTTCGCGCCGGAGGTGCATTCCACCGAGATCCCCTTCGACATGGAGGGCAAGGACGTCGTTTTGGTCGATGACGTGCTGTTCACGGGTCGCACCATCCGAGCCGCGCTCGACGCCCTGATGGATATCGGCCGCCCGCGCCGCGTCGAGCTGGCGGTTCTGGTGGACCGCGGTCACAGGGAGCTTCCCATCCGCGCCGACTATGTCGGCAAGAACGTGCCCTCCGCGCGCAATCAGAACGTGCGCCTGTTCCTTGAGGAAGCGGACGGCGTCACCGAGGTCGAGATTTTCGAGGTGGATGCCGGCGAGCATATCGGGGCCGCTCCGCTAGGGGGTGAATAGCCGATGACGTTCAACCATAAGCACTTGATAGACATCTCCGAATATTCCGCCGACGACATCATGACCATTCTCGAGACGGCGCACCGTTTCAGGGCGGTCAACGAGCGGCGTATCAAGCAGGTGCCGACGCTTAAGGGCTTCACGGTCGTCAACATGTTCAACGAGCCCTCCACGCGCACCCGCTCGTCGTTCGAGATGGCCGAGAAGCGCCTTTCAGCCACGTCTATGAATTTCGGCGGCAGCTCGACATCCACGGTCAAAGGCGAATCGCTCGTCGACACGGTCAACACCCTGTGTTCCTACAAGATCGACATGATCGTCGTGCGCGACAAGCATGCCGGCGTCCCGCGCAAGATAGCCGACGTATCCGGCGTGCACGTCATCGACGCCGGCGACGGCAAGCACCAGCATCCCACGCAGGCGCTTTTGGATCTGTACACCATTTGGCGCTCGAAGGGCTCCTTCGACGGCCTTACCGTGGGCATCGTGGGCGATATCGGGCATTCGCGGGTGTGCGGCAGCTTGATCCCGGCGCTCAAGATCATGGGTGCCAAGGTTGTCGCCATCGCGCCTCCCACCCTTTTGCCGGCGCGCCCTGACGTGCTCGGCGTTGATGAGGTGTCCCACAACATAGACGAGGTGCTGCCCGATCTCGACGTCGTCTACATGCTGCGCATTCAGCGCGAGCGTCTCGAAGGCGCACCGTATCCGAGCCTGCGCGAGTACAGCATGCTCTACGGGCTTACCGAGGCGCGCGAGAAGCTGATGCGCCCCGATGCGCTCGTGTGCCATCCCGGCCCTATCAACCGAGGCGTCGAGCTTGACAGCTTCATGGCCGATCACCCTGTTCATTCGGCCATTCTCGATCAGGTGTATGCGGGCATCCTCGTTCGCATGGCTTCTCTGTACCTGCTGCTTGGAGGGAGCGAAGATGGCATTACTGCTTAAAGGCGCGCGCGTGATCGACCCCCAGGTCGGCCTCGATGCGGTGTGCGAGATCCTCATCCGCGACGGCAAGATCGTCGAAGTGGGTCGAAACCTCACGATGCCCAAGGGGGTTGAGCGCGATCTTTCCGGCAAGATCGTCGTTCCCGGTTTGGTTGACATGCACGTTCATCTGCGCGATCCCGGGTTCGAGCAGAAAGAGGACATCGCCTCGGGCACGCGTGCCGCGGCCCATGGCGGGTTCACGGACGTCTGCGCCATGCCCAACACCGATCCGGTCATCGATGACGCGGTGGCGGTCGAATACGTGAAGTCACAGGCTGCGGTGCGGGGCAAATGCCGCGTGCACGTATGCGGGGCCTGCACGAAGGATCTTGCCGGCAAGGTGCTCTCCGACATGGGGGACATGGTGGCCCATGGCGCGGTGGCGTTTTCCGATGACGGCCGCGGGGTTCAGGGCGCGGGCATGATGCGCCGCGTCATGGATTATGCGAGCCAGTTCGCATGCCCGGTGCTCTCCCATTGCCAGGACGAGGACCTTGTGGGGGAGGGGCAGGTCAACGAAGGCGTCGCCTCCACCCGCTTGGCGCTTTCGGGCTGGCCGGCCGAAGGCGAGGAAATCCAGATCGCCCGCGATATCGCGCTGGCGCGCCTGACGGGGTGCAAGCTGCATATCCAGCACGTCACCACGTCGCGCGGCGTTGAGATGATCCGTTCCGCGAAGGCCGAGGGCCTGCCGGTGACGTGCGAGGTGACGCCCCATCACCTCCTCCTCACCGAAGATGCCATCGGCGACGACTACAACGCCAACCTGAAGGTCAACCCGCCGCTGCGCACCGCACGGGACGTGCAGGCGCTGCATGTGGGCATCGCCGACGGCACCATCGACGCCATCGCCACCGATCATGCCCCGCACATCGACTTCGAGAAGGATCGCGAATTCGAGCTCGCTCCCTTCGGGGCGACCGGCTTGGAAACGGCGGTCGGCGTTGTCATCACGAACCTTGTCGCGACCGGCGAGATCACCTGGCAGCGCATGGTCGAGCTCATGGCCGTCCGCCCGCGCAGGATCCTCGGCCTGGAGCGCGTTTCCATCGAGCCGGGCTGCATGGCGGATTTGACGGTCATCGACCCCGACGCGTCCTGGACGGTCGATCCCGCAGATTTCCTGAGCAAGGCGAAAAACTCCGCCTTCATCGGCGCGCATCTGGTGGGACGGGCGACCGATACCTACGTCGCGGGCTATGCGACCATGGAGGACGGGCGCATCGTCGAGTAGCCGAGGCCGGGCGGCGGTGCGTGAATACTTCGTATAGAAGCTTTGCGTTTGCCGAGTTTCGCCGGTTGCCCGACGAAAAGTCGCATTCGAAGGCGTATAATCGATTAAACCTTTAAGGGCGGTACAGAGAGACCGACAAGGAAAGCAACATACGCATCATCCGGACAGCGGATTCCCTTGACACGCCCTCGTTTAGAGGGCGTGTTTTTTTATCCGGTCATGTGTAGGACGTGGAAGGAGCTATCGGTGAGCGAAGTCTCGCGAAAACTGTTGGAAGGCACGTCGAAGGAGGCCGCGGGCTGCGCGCTCGTCGTGCTTGAGGATGGCGCCGTGTTTCGCGGCACGTCCTGCGGGGCGCAGGGGGAGGCGTTCGGCGAGATCTGCTTCAACACCTCGCTCGAGGGCTATCTCGAGGTCGTTACCGATCCGAGCTATGCTGGGCAGATCATCACGATGACCTATCCCCAGATCGGCAACTACGGGGTCAACCTCGATGACGCGCAGTCGGCCGTCCCCGCCTTGCGCGGGCTGGTTGTCCGCGATATGTGCACGACGCCGAGCAATTGGCGAAGCTCCTGCTCGCTTCCTGAATTCTTGGCAAAGCACAACGTGGTAGCCGTCGAGGGCGTCGACACCCGCGCGCTCGTGCGCCATGTGCGCGACAACGGTGCTCAGCGCGCCGTCATCTCGACGATCGATGCCAGCCCCGCAAGCCTCCTTGCGAAGGTTCGCGCTTCCGAAAGCATTGTCGGCGTCAACCTGGCGAAGACGGTCTCCTGCGACGCGCCCTACACCCATGGCGCAGCCGATCTTCCTTCCTCGCAGGCATTCGCGCTTGCCGTCCCTTCCCAGCCGCGCTTCAAGGTCGTCGCCTACGATTGCGGCGTGAAGAAGTCCATCCTCGATGGGCTCGTGCGCGCCGGCTGCGACGTCACCTGCGTGCCGTGGGACACCCCGGCCGAAAAGGTGCTCGCGCAGGCGCCCGACGGCGTCTTCCTCTCAAACGGCCCGGGCGACCCCGAGGCGGTTTGCGAAACGTATGAGCAGGTCGAAAAGCTTTTGGGCAAGTTGCCCGTGTTCGGCATCTGCCTGGGGCATCAGATGATGAGCAAGGCCGCCGGCGCCGACATCGAGAAGCTGAAGTTCGGCCATCGCGGCGGGAATCATCCGGTCATGAACCTGCGAACCCGCCGCGTCGAGATCACCGCGCAAAATCACGGCTTCGGCTTGCTGTTCGCAAGCCTCGGCCCGCTTGACGCCGAACTTTCCGGCGGTGTCGCAGAACATCACGACGACCTGCGCTTCTGGGTCGAGCGCGGCATCGCCCCCGTGGTGCGCAACGAACGATTCGGCCGCATCCGGCTCACGCATGTCAACCTCAACGACGGCACCGCCGAGGGTATCGCGTTTCTGGACATCCCGGCGTTTTCCGTGCAGTACCATCCCGAGGCCAATCCCGGGCCGACCGACGCGCATTACCTGTTCAGCGCGTTCGTGCGCCTGATGGCCGGCCGTGAGGATTATCTCGATATAGACATCGCCGCCGACAGGCTCTCCGGCTGGCGGTTCGGTGCGGAGGATGAAAACTCCCAGGAAAAGGAGGTCGCCAATGCCTAAGCGCACCGACATTCAATCCATTCTCGTCATCGGCTCCGGCCCGATCGTCATCGGCCAGGCATGCGAATTCGATTACTCGGGCGCGCAGGCCTGCAAGGTGCTCAAGGCCGATGGCTATCGCGTCATCCTCGTGAATTCGAACCCGGCTACCATCATGACCGACCCCGGCATGGCCGATCGCACCTACGTCGAACCCATCACGGCGCGTTTCGTCGAGCAGGTCATCGCCAAGGAGCGCCCCGACGCCCTTCTGCCGACCTTGGGCGGGCAGACGGGTCTGAACACGGCCGTCGAGTTGGCGAAGGCCGGCATCCTGGATAAGTACGGCGTGGAAATGATCGGCTGCGACCTTGAGGCGATCGAGCGCGGCGAGGACCGCAAGCTGTTCAACGACTGCATGGCGGAGCTCGGCATCGAGACGGCGCGCAGCGGGTACGCATATTCAGTCGACGACGCCTTGGCCATCACCGCCAAGCTCGGCTATCCGGTCGTTTTGCGCCCGAGCTTCACCATGGGCGGCGCCGGCGGCGGCATCGCCCATGACGAGGCCGAGTTGCGCCTGATCGTCTCGCAGGGTCTTGAGCTTTCCCCGGCGGGAGAGGTCCTCGTCGAGGAATCGATCGAGGGCTGGAAGGAATTCGAGATGGAGGTCATGCGCGATCGGGCCGGCAACGGCATCATCGTGTGCTCCATCGAGAACTTCGATCCGATGGGCGTGCATACCGGCGACTCCATCACGGTCGCGCCTGCGCAGACCCTCTCCGACGTCGAATACCAGCGCATGCGCGCGGCCTCGCTCGCCATCCTGGAGAAGGTCGGCGTCGAGACGGGCGGCTCGAACGTCCAGTTCGCCGTCAATCCCGACAACGGCCGCATGGTCGTCATCGAGATGAACCCCCGCGTTTCCCGCTCGTCGGCCTTGGCTTCCAAGGCGACGGGCTTCCCCATCGCGAAGGCGGCCGCGAAGCTGGCGGTCGGCTACACGCTCGACGAGATCACCAACGACATCACCAAGGCAACCCCTGCATGCTTCGAGCCCTCCATCGACTACTGCGTCGTGAAGGTCCCGCGTTTCGCCTTCGAGAAATTCCAGGGTTCCGACGACACGCTCTCGACGCGCATGAAGGCCGTCGGCGAGATCATGTCGATCGGTCGCACGTTCGAGGAGGCGCTCGGCAAGGCCATGCGCTCGCTGGAGAACGGCCGCGCCGGGCTGAACGCCGACGGCAAATGCAAGGACGTGTTCGACGAGAGCATTTTCGATGACCTGGTCGGCCGCCCGACGCAGGATCGCATTTTCTACGTCGCCGAGGCGTTCAAGCGCGGCTGGTCGGTCGAGCGCGTGCATGATGCGACGGGCATCGACCCGTGGTTCCTCAACCGCATGAGCGATATCGTGCGCGTCGAGGAGAACCTGCGTGGCATGAAGCTCGAAGACCTCGACGCCGACGCCTTCCGCGTGCTGAAGCGCTACGGCCTCTCCGATGCGCAGATCGCCTATCTTTGCTCAACCGATGAGCTGACCGTCCGCACCTGCCGCAAGCTTCTCGGCGTGGTGCCCGCCTTCAAGACGGTCGATACCTGCGCCGCGGAGTTCCCGAGCAAAACCGCGTACCATTACAAAACCTACGATACGGACGAAACCGAGGTGCCCGGCCCGCGCTTGAGGAAGCGCGCCATGATCTTGGGCGCCGGCCCTAATCGCATCGGCCAGGGCATCGAATTCGATTATTGCTGCGTGCATGCGAGCTACGCGCTGCATGATGCCGGCTTCGAGACCATCATGGTCAACTGCAACCCTGAAACGGTCTCGACTGACTACGATACGTCCGACAAGCTGTATTTCGAGCCGCTGACCTTCGAAGACGTCATGGACATCGTCGACGTCGAGCAGCCCGACGGCGTGGTTGTCACGCTCGGCGGCCAAACGCCGCTCAAGCTCGCCCAGGCGCTGCAGGACGCCGGCGTGCACATCATGGGCACCAAGCCCGCCGCCATCGACCTTGCCGAGGACCGCGACCGGTTCCGCGCCATCTGCGACGAGCTGGAAATCACCTATCCGGCTGCCGGCCAGGCTTCCACTTTCGAGGAGGCGTGCGCCGTCGCCAATCAAATCGGGTTCCCGCTGCTCGTACGCCCGAGCTATGTGCTCGGCGGGCGCGGCATGGGCATCGTCTACGACGGCTCGCAGCTTGGGCGCTATATGACCGAGGCCGCGAAGATCACCCCCGATCATCCGGTGTATCTTGACCGTTTCCTCGAAGGCGCTGTCGAGCTTGACCTCGATGCGCTGTGCGACGGTGAGCAGGTTTGGGTCGGCGCGATCATGGAGCATATCGAGGAGGCCGGCATCCATTCGGGCGACTCCGCGTGCTGCACGCCACCCTTTGCCATCTCCGACACGCTGCAGGAACGTCTGCGCTCCATCGCGCGCCGCCTTGCCCTGCGTATCGGCGTGGTTGGCCTCATGAACATCCAGTTCGCCGTTAAAGACCAGGTCATCTATATGATCGAGGCCAACCCGCGCGCAAGCCGCACGGTCCCCTTCGCCTCGAAGGCCACCGGCGTGCCGCTCGCGAAGTGCGCTGCCCGCATCATGGCGGGCGAGCGCATCGCGGATCTGAACCTGCCGGCGGACGATCGCCGACTCGATCATTTCAGCGTGAAGGAAGCGGTCATGCCGTTCGGTCGCTTCCCGGGTGCCGACACCATTTTGGGCCCGGAGATGAAATCAACCGGCGAGGTCATGGGCATCGCCGCGAATTTCCCCTGCGCGTACGCGAAGACGCAGCTGGCCATCAGCTATGTGCTGCCCGAGGGCGGCAACGTCTTCATCAGTGTGTGCGATCGCGATAAGCGCTCCATCGTATCCATCGCGCGCGAGTTCTCGCGCCTGGGCTTCAATATCGTCTCGACCGGCGGCACCGCGCGCGTGCTTCAGGCGGCCGGCGTCAGCTGCACGGCAGTGCGCAAGATCAGCGAGGGTTCGCCGAACATCCGCGACATGCTCGTCGATGGCCAGATCGCGCTCATGATCAACACGCCTTTCGGCCACGCCACCCGCAACGACGGCTACGAGCTGCGCACCGAGGCGGTCAAGCACGGCGTCACGCAGGTCACCACGCTCGCCGGCGCCCAGGCGCTCGTCGCCGGCATGGAGGCTTCTCGCGACAACGGCCTTGAGGTGGTCGCGCTGCAGGATTTGCCGCAGCATGACCTGCCCGCGCACCAGGGTGCGGTTGGCTAGCGATATCGGCCCCTCGTCAGCGCCTCGGCGCGGGCGAGGGGCGTCTTTCGCGCGCGGCCCCTTCTCGTCGTCAAGTGCGTGGGGGGAAGCCGTTTGCTAGTATGTATCGAAATCGTCGATCAGGACAGGGAAGGAGATCCGTGGCACTGTTCAATGAAAAGGTTCGCGTGCTGTCGAACGAAAACGTCGGCCCGAACCTGTATTTGCTGACGGCGTCGGCTCCCAAGATTGCCGCGTCGATCAAGCCGGGTCAGTTCGTGCACATGCGCATCCCGGGCATGGAGGGCCACGTTCTGCGTCGGCCGTTCTCCGTGTACGCAGCCGACGGGGCTGCCGGCACGGTTGACATTCTGTATCAAACCGTCGGGTTCGGATCGGGCAAGCTCTCCGAGATCGGCCCTGACCACCCGCTCGCCTCGTCAGCTGAGATGATTGGTCCGGTTGGGCACGGCTGGTCGGCCCCGCAGGGCTGCTCGCGCGCCCTTATCGTCGGCGGCGGCGTCGGCGCGGCTCCCTTGTTCATGTTCTGCGAGTCGCTCGTCTCTGCTGGAGTTGCGGTCGACGTCGTGCTCGGCGCGCAGAGCAAAAGCATGCTGGTCACCTTCGATCGCTACGCTCGAACCCTCGGGCGCGAGCCTGAGTGCGCAACCGACGACGGCTCCTTCGGCCGCGCTGGTTTCTGCACGTCGCTGGTAGAAGAGGCGCTCGCCGGGTCGGCTGAGGGGGCGGCGTACGATCTTGTCGCCTGCTGCGGCCCCGAGCCCCTGATGAAGATTGTCGCCCGCATCGCCGCCGACGCGGGCGTGCCCTGCCAGGTTTCCATGGAAAAGCGCATGGCGTGCGGCGTCGGCGCGTGCTTGTCCTGCGTGGTCGAAACCCTCGACGGGCGCCGACGCTCATGCGTTGACGGTCCGGTTTTCGATGCTTCGAAGGTGGTGTGGTAAATGATCGACAACGCTATAGCGCTTGCGGCCTCCCCGCGTCCGACCGAGGTGTCGCTGGCGGTTGACCTTGGCGGTCTTGCGATGAAGAACCCGGTCACCACCGCATCGGGCACGTTCGCTGCCGGCCGCGAATACAGCGACTTCGTTGACGTCGCCGCCCTTGGCGCCGTTACCACCAAAGGCGTATCGCTCAACGGTTGGGAAGGCAACCCCGCGCCGCGCATCGCCGAGGTGGCATCGGGCATGCTCAACTCCATCGGCCTGCAAAACCCCGGCGTCGCCCACTTGAAGGCCGACGAGCTCCCGTGGCTTGAAAGTGTCGGTGCAACGACGATCGTCAACGTCTCCGGGCACAGCTTTGACGAATATGTTTCGGTCATCGAAGCCCTGGAAGACGCCCCCGTCGACGCCTACGAGGTCAACATCTCGTGCCCGAACGTCGATGCCGGAGGCATGACCATCGGCACCGACCCGAAAAGCGTCGAGGCCGTCGTCGGTCGCTGTCGCGCGGCGACGTCCCGCCCGCTCATCATCAAGCTCACGCCGAACGTCACCGATATCGCCGAGATCGCGCGCGCGGCCGAGGCCGCCGGCGCCGACGCGCTGTCGATGATCAACACGCTCATGGGCATGGCCATCGACGCCGAACACCAATGCACCAAAACCGCGCGTCCCTGCGCTGGGTTCTCAGGTCCCGCCGTCAAGCCCGTCGCGCTGCGCTGCGTGTGGCAGTGCCATAACGCGGTGAAGGTGCCCATCTTGGGCATGGGCGGCATCTCCTGCGGGCAGGACGCGGTCGAGTTCCTTCTTGCAGGCGCGAGCGCCGTTGCCGTCGGCACGGCGAATTTCGTCGATCCCGCAACTACCGTCAAAGTCATCGACGGCATTGCCGACTATTGCGAACGTCATGGCGTTAGCGATGTGAACGAGCTGATAGGAGCCTTGAAATGCTAGAGAACTTCAACGACATCCCCGCCCGCGACCGCGTGATCGTCGCCATCGACTGCGGCATCGAGGAGGCTTTCGACATCGCCGACAAGCTCCAGGGCAAGGCGAAATGGATGAAGGTCGGCATGACGTTGTTTTATGCCAACGGCCCGGCCATCGTCTACGCGCTGAAGGAGCGCGGTTTCAAGGTCTTCCTCGATCTGAAATTCCACGATATCCCGCATCAGGTCGAAGGCGCCGCCTATTCCGCTTGTGCGAGCGGGGCCGATATGATGACCATGCACACCACCGGCGGCGTCGCGATGATGAGCGCGGCGCAGAAGGGCGCCGAGCGCGCGGCCGCCGAATACGGCTTCGATGTTCCGATCACCCTCGGCATCACGGTGCTCACCTCCATGTCCTCCGCGGCGCTTGCTGACACCGGCGTGACCCGTTCGATGGCTGATCAGGTCAACGTGTTGGCCGAGCAGGCGAAGCGCGCGGGCATCTCCGGCGTCGTCGCCTCTCCGCAGGAAGCCGCGATGCTGCGCTCGGTGTTGGGCCCGGAAGGCTATATCGTCACCCCCGGCGTGCGTCCCGCGGGCAGCGCCCTTGGTGATCAGAGTCGCGTGGCAACCCCCGCCGAGGCTTTCGCCAACGGCGCCTCGCATATCGTCGTGGGTCGTCCGATCACGCAGGCGGCTGACCCCGCTGCGGCATTCCAGGCCATCGCCGACGAGTTGTCGTAGGCGTTTTCGCAGGCCGTTGACCTGGTGTTTTACCCCATAGTATTTGCTTTGTCGGTTTAAAGCCCGCTATCAGATCGGTAAAATACGAGGTCGACGGCCGTTTTTGGTCAAAACTTTTTTGTGATTTGGCAAAATACGACACGGTGTTCAGGGATGACGTGCTAGTATCGACGAAGTACGTGAACAGTCACGAAGGAGATTATCAATGGCTATTCCTAATCTTAGCGCTGAAGATCGCCAGGCAGCTCTTGAGAAGGCGAAGGCGGCCCGCATCAAGCGTGCTCAGGTTCGAGACGACCTGAAGGTCGGCAAACTCACGCTTACCCAGGTTATCGATATGAAGGACGACCCCATCGTGGGCCGCATGAAGGTTTCCACCCTTATCGAGACCCTGCCGGGCTACGGCAAGGCGAAGGCCGAGAAGGTCATGAAGGAACTTCAGATCGCCGAGAGCCGCCGCCTGCGTGGTCTTGGCGAGCGCCAGCAGGCTGCTCTGCTGGAGCGTCTGGGCTAGGGCCTGTGCGCCGCGGCAATCTGTTCGTCATTTCAGGGCCATCAGGGGCTGGCAAAGGCACCCTGGTGGCCCATCTTGTTGAGGCTGTCCCCGATGCGTGGGTTTCCGTTTCCGCCACCACGCGCAAGCCTCGCGAGGGTGAAATCGACGGCGTTCATTACCAGTTCAAAACCGAAGAGGAATTTCGTCAGCTCATCGATGCCGACGGCTTCCTCGAATGGGCGGTTTACGGTGGGAACCACTACGGCACGCCCCGGCAAAGCGTCGTCGAGCATATCGAGGCCGGATACCAGGTCATTCTCGAAATCGATGTGCAGGGGGCGTTTCAGGTGAGGGATAAGCTCCCCGAGGCGCACCTTGTCTTCATCGAGCCGCCATCGCTTGAGGTGCTTGAGCAGCGTCTGCGTGGGCGGGGTACCGAGACAGAAGATGTGGTTGTCAAGCGTCTTGAGGCAGCCAGGGTGGAGCTTGCCCGCAAAATGGAGTATGATGTACAGCTTGTGAACGACGATCTTGACGAGGCATGCGCTTCGCTGATCGGCTATGTAAATGAACAAGCAGAGAAAACGCGAGGATAAGGCTTATGAGCATCATCGAACCGAGAATCAACGACCTGTTGAACGAGACCGACAACGATCGTTTCCTGCTGTGCTCGCTCGCTTCCAAGCGTGCTCACGACATCAACGACATGATGCGCGGGCAGCGCGACCGTGCAATCCAGCTCCAGACCGCGGTCGAGATCGCCAAAGCTGCTGACAAAAAGCCCCTTTCCATGGCTTTTTCCGAGATCGCGCGCGGTGACGTCTCGTATGATCCCGAAACCATCGACGCCGCCAACCACTAATTTTCACCATGACATCATTTCAGCGTATTTGCCTCGTTCATTACCATGAGATCGGATTGAAGGGGCACAACCGCTCGACTTTCGAAATGCGCCTCCTGAAAAATCTCGAGGCGCTTCTTGTCGAGTATCCCGTCGTCACCATCCATCGTATCTCCGGTCGTTTATGCGTGTTCTTGAAAGAGGGCACCGACTGGGAGACGGAAAAGGAGTGCTCGGAGCTCATTCGCAAGGTCCCCGGCGTTGCGCGCGTATCGAGCGGCTACAAGTGCGAACGCGACCTTGCGCAGATGGAGCAGGCGGCGTGCGATGCCCTGAACGAGGTGTCCGCGTTCGCGTCCTTTAAAGTGCAGGCTCGCAGGAACCATACCGACTTCAAGACCAATTCGATGGAGATGAACCGCATCGTGGGGGCTGCCCTGTGCGAGGCGTTCCCCGACAAGAAGGTTCAGATGAAGAACCCTGATGTCACGGTTGGCGTCGAGGTCGTTCAAAACGCTGCGTACGTGTACGCGCGCAGCGTTCGCGGGGTCGGCGGGCTGCCGGTCGGCTCTTCGGGCAAGGTGGCCTGCTTGCTTTCAAGCGGCATCGACTCGCCGGTCGCCGCTTGGCGTATCGCTCGTCGCGGTGCGGTATGCATCGGCGTGCATTTCTCCGGCCGTCCGCAAACCTCGGATTCCTCGGAGTATCTTGTCGACGATATCGCTCATGTCCTTGAGAAAACGGGCTGCATAGCTCGGGTCTACGTCGTTCCGTTCGGCGATTACCAACGCGAGATCTCCCTCACCGTGCCGCCGCAGCTGCGCGTGATCATGTATCGTCGGCTCATGTTCAAGGTTGCCGAGGAGATCGCCCGGCGCGAGGGCGCGAAAGCTCTTGTCACCGGAGAGAGCTTGGGGCAGGTCGCCTCGCAGACGCTCGACAACATCCGCTGCACCGACGCGGCGGTCGACATGCCCATTTTCCGCCCGCTTATCGGCACGGACAAGCTGGAGATCATCGACGCGGCGAACGAGCTCGGAACGTTCTCGATCTCCTCGCAAGATGCCCCCGACTGCTGCACGCTCTTCATGCCGCGTAGCCCCGAGACGCATGCGAAGCTCGAAGACGTGCTTGCCGCCGAGGCGCTTCTTCCGATCGATACGTGGGTGCCTGAAATAGCCGATGCGGCGGAGGCGCATGACTACGCCTGTCCGGCCTATAAGCCGAAAAAGGCCCGCTCTCGCAAGGAGATGCCTTCTCTGCAGGATTGATTGGCGCCTGAGCTCAGCCATTTCACCAAGCTTTTCGAGCCCTCTGAAACATGCAAGGTTTCAGAGGGCTTTTTGCAATCTGCCGTCATCCTTTCGCCCGTTACGTGCCGACCTCGCCCGCTATGCTCTATTCCTCGATCGGGGAAAGGGGAGCTATGGATTTCGTTCGTTACAGCGATACTCTTCGCGCGAAGCTGCACCTGGGAGGTTTTCGGCTGCCTCTGCTAATCGGGTGCACGGTTTGCATGGTGCTGGTCATCCTGGCGATCTCGTTCACGCTTGTAAGCGCATTGAACGAACCGGTGTTCACGATCGATAAAGGTTCTGCGTCCAGCGCTGAAGCGGCCAGTGATGCTGCCGCATCTTCGGATGCGCAAAAGACAATCTTCGTGCACGTAGCCGGACAGGTTGTCTCATCCGGGCTTTACGAGCTGCCTGATAAAGCGCGATTGCAGCAGGCTATCGAGGCGGCCGGTGGTTTTTCGGAAAACGCCGATACCGATTCGCTGAATCTTGCCCGCACGCTTTCCGACGGCGAGCAGATCATCGTGCCCGGGCGCGCCGAGCCCGACCAGGGCGGCGGCGCCGAGACGGCTTCGGTGGGCGATACGGCCGTGTCGGGGCAGGTTTCATCGAAGGTGAACATCAACACGGCATCGTCGGAGACCCTGCAAACGCTCAAGGGGATCGGGGCGTCGACGGCGCAGCGGATCATTGACGATAGGACGGCGAACGGGCCGTACAAAACGATCGAGGATCTCAAGCGCGTCAGCGGCATCGGGGACAAGAGGTTCGCTGAGATAGAGTCCAACATATGCGTCGGATAGCGACGGCGGCTCAGGATGGTTCGGCCTACCTGGATGATCTTGATGGCCATGACTTCCCCTCGCGGCCATCCGTGCCGGCGGTTGCCGCATTGTCCTTCTCGCTATGGGCATCATGCGCGCTATGCCTTTCGCTCATGATCGGCAAACCGCTGACCCTTGCCGCTATCGCGATCGCCCTCGGCGTTGCGGTGGCGTTGCTCGCCTTGGCGGTTGCGTGGCGGCTTTCGTCCTGGGCGCTTCTGGCTCTCGCGATTGCCGGGCTTGCATTGGGGTTTTCGCTGGGATGCGCCCATCTTGTCATCTGGCAGGCGCAGATGGATTCCGCCGATGGGCAGGGAGGGCTTTGGTCCTGCCGGGCGGTAAGCGATGGGGAGCAGGGGGACTTCGGGCAGAATGTCTACGCGGACGTTTCCGGGGACGCGGTGGCGTGCCGAGTGAGGATATTCCTTCCGGAGGGTGCATCTCAGGTCCGTTACGGCGATCGCTTCCTCGTGCATGGGTCTATAGCGCGACCGAAGGATTCGCAGCTCGGCCTGTACTTGCAACACGATGCCTGCGGAAGTCTGAAGGCTGTGAATTGGGAGTCATCGGATGCGTTGAGCGTGGTTGATCTATTGTGCGCGATCCGTAACTCGACGATCGATTTCCTGAAGCCTTTCTCCGTGCGGGACGGGGGAGTGACGGCTGCCCTCGTGTGCGCTTGGCGCGGCGATCTCGATGAGGAGCTCTATCGTTCGTTCCAGGTTTGCGGTTTGGCTCATATCGTGGCGGTTAGCGGTGCTCATCTAAGCTTGGTTGCGGTGTTCGTCGGCAGCGTGACCAGAAGGCTGCGCGCTCCAAGATGATGGCTGGCTTCCACGGTGCAGGCCGTTTTCATCCTTGCGTATCTTATCTTCACTGCGATGCCGATCTCCGCATTGCGCGCATGCGTGATGACCATCGCGGCGCTTTCCTGCTCGTCGTTCATGCGCCGATCGGCCGCGCTCAATGCGCTTGCGGTCTGCGTGCTCGGCGTCGTCGTCATTGATCCTGGTGCGGCCTTGTCCGTCTCCTTCGCGCTCTCGACGCTCTCGACGTTCGGGATCATCGTCTTCGGATCTCTCATCGCTTGCTGGTTGAAGACGCTCTTTTCGCGATGTCCGGCGTTCGCGATCGATGCTGCTGCGCTGACGCTGGCTTCTTCGTTGATGGCGACCCCGTTCTCCGCTGCGTTGTTCTCTCAGATCCCGCTCATCGCCATATTGGCGAACATCGTGGTGGCACCCCTGTTCGCACCCGTATGCGCCATCGGCCTTGCAGCCTCTCTGTGCGCGAATATATTCCCCGGGACTTATCTTGTCGCAGGTAACGCCTGCTCATGGGCGTCTTGGTTGCTCGGCGCCGTTATATCCAAGCTCTCGTGCATTCCCTATGCGAGTCTGCCGGTTGATTTTCCCGAAGGTGCGGCATTGGCCCTGTCCTTCTTGCTATGCGCCTTGCTTTGGGCATTTTGGCCTTCCCCGAGGCGACTGTCGGTCCGCGCTGCGGCCGCACTGGTTGCGCTGGCCGTCGCCGGCGCATTCGCGCTCGTCGCCATCACGCCGCGCGGGACCGAGCTTATCATGCTCGACGTGGGTCAGGGGGATGCGATCCTTTTGCGCTCGGCGGGTAAAACGCTTCTCATCGACACCGGGAACCAAGATAGCCGCCTGCGCGAGGCGCTCGGACGTCAGGGCGTGCGAGACATCGATGCCGTCTTGATCACCCATCCCGACGATGACCATATGGGCTCCCTGTCTTCTCTGCGCGGGGTCGTGGGCGTGTCGAATGTTATCGTCGCGAAGGACGCGCTCACATGCCCGTGTTCCTCATGTGCGCGCCTTAAGGCGGATGCGTCGGCGCTGGTGGGCGACGACCGCATTGAGACCATCGAGGTCGGTGATTCGCTGCGCTTCGGTTCTTGGGGGGCAACATGCATCTGGCCGCATGGTTTTTCCGACGAGGGGGGCAACGCCGACAGCATCTGCCTGCTTGCAACCGCCGATGTCGATAACGACGGCGAAGGCGAGGGGAACGCGCTGATGGTGGGGGATGCAGAGCATGATCAGCTTGCGGCTCTGATCGACGAGGGGGTGCTCCCGAAGATCGATATCTACAAGGTTGGGCATCATGGATCGAAAAATGCGCTGACCGAAGAACAGGCCAAGCGGCTCAGCCCCGCCCTCTCGCTGATCTCGGTAGGCGCGGGCAACCGTTACGGCCACCCTGCCGAGAAAACCCTCTCCTGCCTCAAGGACTGCGGCAGCACCGTTTTCAGGACGGACGTCTCCGGCGATATCGTTTGCGATTTCACCAAAGGGGGGATCGCGGTTCGCACGGTGCGGTAGAATAGCGTCATGACTACGCAATCGAACAATTCACTGCTTCCGGCTTATCTGATCGTTGGCGAGGACGCGCTCAAGCGAGGGCGCGTCCTCGAGCGTCTTCGCGCCCGACTCGAGAAGATGGGCGATCTTTCGTTCAATTCCGACGTGTTCGACCCGGCATCCGAGTTCACCGGGGCAGATGTCGTCAATGCCTGCAATACGGTTCCGTTCGCCAGCCCCGTGCGACTGGTTGAGGTTCGCGGTGTCGGAGGGCTTTCCAAGCAGGATATGGAGCCCATCGTCGACTATCTGGGTTCTCCGTGCGAAACCACCGTGCTTGCCCTGAACACCGACAAGCTGGCGAAAAACACCCGTCTGTACAAGGCGGTCGCCGCGTTGGGGAAAAGCGCCGTTATCGATTGCGCGCCCCCGGCCGCTCGCGACGTTCCGAAGCTCGTGCGCGAAATGGCCGTCGCGCACGGGGTGACGTTTTCTCCCGCGGCCGCGACCGCTCTCGTCGAGCTCGTCGGAGAGAGCACCGTTCATCTCGATGCGGAAATCGCGAAGATCGCGCTGGGTCATGGCGGCGCCGAGGCCGTGGGCGAGCAAGAGGTGCGCGAAGCGGTCAGCCGCACGGCCGAGCTCAAGCCGTGGCAGCTTGTGGACGCTTTTTCCGCACGCGACACCAAGAAGTGCCTGCTGTATCTCTCGCGCATGCCTTCGGTTTCCCCTCATGCGCTGCTGCCTATGTGCACGACGCGTCTTCGCGAGCTTTTATGTGCGCGGTCTTTGGCGAAAAGGGGGAATGCCACCCCGGGCAACATTGCTTCCGCGCTTACCGCCATCGCTAAGAAGCCGAAAGGCAAATCGGCTCGGCCGCGCCCGAAGCCCGACTGGGCATGCAAGAACCATGTGCGTTGGGCAAAGGGCTTTACCGCCGTCGAGCTGCGCGAGGCGTTATCGTCTGCTCGCGATGCCGAGCAGGCTATGAAGAGCGGGGCCGATCCGCGTGCCGCTTTCGTCGAATGGATGGTATCGGTTACGGCGCCGAAACGCTAAGGGTCGACGCGCTCGCCGGCTAGCGCTTGCTGTGCGTTCGTTCGCCTTCGCCCTAAGCAAAAAGCCCCGGCCGCTCATGTCGAGCAGTCGGGGCTTGGTGATGATGGCGTAAGCGCGCTCTGCTATTCAGCAGCCTCTTCGCCTTCGGCGGCCTCGGCCTCGGCGGCAGCAGCGGCCTCGGCAGCCTTCTTGGCCTTGGCCTTCTCCTCTTCCTTCTGCTGCTTGGCGGCGCGGGCGGCCTTCTCCTCGGAAGCCTTCTTGGCGGCTTCGGCGCGGGCGGCCTTGGCAGCGGCCTTCTTGTTGCCGTTGGTCGGGGTCTGCTTCGGCTCGGGCTTGACGTAGGCGGCGCGCACCTCGTCGGTCACGATCGTGTTCACGATCGCCATCAGGCCGGACTTGCGATTGGCAGCCTGGTTCTTGTGGATGACGCCCTTGCCGGCGGCCTTGTCGAGCAGACGGCAGGCGTAAAGGCCCTTCGCGTAAGCGGCGGCGGCGTCGCCGGCGGCAACGGCCTCGCGCGTTGCGCGGATAGCGGTCTTCAGCTCGGACTTGCAGGCGCGATTGCGCTGGCGGGACTTCTCGTTGGTGATGATGCGCTTCTTCTGGCTCTTGATGTTTGCCATTGCTTGCTCCTTCGCATTCGGTGCGTCAAATAACGCGATTACTTGAACGCATCCGGTGGAAGCGCGCTGAAGTTGCTTAAAGGGGATTTTGAGCACAGGTGACTGATTGGCATACCATGCTTGCCGCGCTTTCGCTTCGCTAGCTGATATGCGTGAGCGGTCAGGATTTCCCGCTCGATCAAGGCCAATCGGCCACCCGGCGCAACGATCATCCTCATGCAGCCTCGTCTGCGGACTCCCGAAAAGATCTTCAGGAACGCTTTGCCGGATACGCAATGCGTTAGAATACCAAAGTCGACGCATATCCGTGCCGATTACTTTTCAATTGTGCAGGGGAATGCACAATTGGCCAAGGATTTGAAAGGGGATTGTATGCGTAAAGGGGTTCTGCGGGCCGTTCTTGGAGCCGCATGCGCGGCAACGTTGGGCGCCTCGTGCCTAGCTCTTGCCGGATGTTCCGGTTCCCATCAGGTTATCGGATACGGGGAGGCGTGCTCCTCGTGCCACTCCGATTCGAAAAGCACCTACGAGGTCGCCTCCCCTAAAGATGCCGTTACGTGCAACGGGCAGATTACCGTGAAGACGTCCGCCTCCTCGGTCATCGTGTGCAAGCCGACGTTCATCTCCGAGGATGGATCGCGTTACGTTCCCGAGCAGAGCAAAACGGTTAACGTTTCGGGTGGGCAGGCGAGCTTGCAGCTTGATACGGGCACCTGGGCGCTTGTCGTTGCGGACGGCGACAACGTCAAGTCCGGGAAGCTGATCGTCGTCGATCCGTCTTCAGCGTCGGCGGACGTGGATTTGTAGTGCGAGACGCATCGAATCGCGCTCTGAGCTGATACCATAATCTCTTAGCAACCGTGAAAGGGCAGCTTCGGCTGCCCTTGATTTTCGAAGGCGTACCAACATGACCGATCCGAGCCATATCAGGAACTTCTCCATCATCGCCCATATCGACCATGGCAAGTCGACGCTGTCCGACCGTATCCTCGAGCAGACGGGGACGGTGTCGGCCCGCGACATGCAGGCGCAGCTGCTCGACAGCATGGATATCGAGCGCGAGCGCGGCATCACCATCAAAAGCCAGGCCGTTCGCGTGAATTACACCTCCGATGACGGGGAAACCTATCAGTTCAACCTGATCGATACCCCCGGTCACGTCGACTTCACCTATGAGGTGTCTCGCAGCCTCGCCGCTTGCGAGGGCGCGGTGCTCGTCGTGGATGCCACCCAGGGCGTCGAGGCTCAAACGGTCGCCAATGCCATGATGGCGATGAACGCGAACCTGGAGATCATCCCGCTCATCAACAAGATCGACCTGCCTTCCGCCGAACCGGAGCGCGTGAAGGCGGAAATCGAGGACGGGCTGGCTATACCGGCCGACGATGCCGTCCTTGCCAGCGGAAAAACCGGCGTTGGCGTTCATGACCTTCTCGAATCGGTCGTCTACAACATACCTGCGCCCGAAGGCGATGCCGACGCCCCGCTGCGGGCGCTCATTTTCGACAGCTATTTCGATCCGTATCGCGGGGTGGTGGCCTTGGTCAGGGTCGTCGACGGATCCATCCGCAAGAGTCAACGCCTGCGCCTGATGGCAACCGACACCATCATCCAGGCTGAAGAGGTCGGCGCACGCCATCCCGTCGAGGAGCCGCTCGACGCGCTCGGCGTCGGCGAGGTCGGGTACTTGGTCACGGGCTTGAAAGACCTGATGCATGTCAAGGTCGGCGATACGCTCACGTTGGCCGAAGGCGGTGTCGAGGACCCTTTGCCGGGTTATCGCGAGGCCAAACCGATGGTGTTCACCGGGCTTTTCCCCATCGACTCAGATCAGTACGAGCCGCTGAAGGAGGCACTTGAGAAGCTTTCGCTCAACGACCCGGCGCTTATCTGGGAGGCCGAGAAGTCCCACGCGCTGGGTTTCGGCTTCCGCGTGGGCTTTTTGGGCTTGCTGCATATGGAGGTCGTGAAGGAGCGCCTGGAACGTGAGTTCAATCTCGACTTGCTCGCAACCGCCCCTTCGGTTGAATATCATGTCTACAAGCAGGGCGGCACCATGCTCAGCCTGCATTCCCCGCAGGAGATGCCCGATCCTGGTGAGATCGAGCGCATCGAAGAGCCGTATTTGAAGGCGAAGATCCTCATCCCGCCCGATTACGTCGGAGCGGTCATGGAGCTTACCGTTGCACGCCGCGGCACGTTCGTGAGCATGGAATACCTCTCCGAGCATACGGTCGAGATGCTGTGGGAGATCCCCTTATCCGAGCTGATCATGGATTATTTCGACAAGCTGAAATCGAACACGAAGGGTTACGCCAGCCTCGATTACGAATTCGACGGGTACAAACCCTCCAAGCTGGTGAAGCTCGACATCCTGCTGTCCGGCAAGCCCATCGACGCGCTCAGCTTCATCGTGCACAAGGACAAGGCCTACGACCGCGGGCGTGTTCTGACGGAGAAGCTGAAGGAGATCATCCCGCGCCAGATGTTCGAGGTGCCCATCCAGGCGGCAATCGGCGGACGCGTTCTCGCGCGTGAGACGGTGAAAGCGAAACGTAAGGATGTTCTCGCAAAATGTTACGGCGGCGATATTAGCCGCAAACGCAAGCTGCTTGAGAAGCAGAAGCAGGGCAAGAAACGCATGAAGGCCATCGGCAACGTCGAGGTGCCCCAAGAGGCGTTCATGGCCATACTGAAGGTTGACGATTAGGTTCTGCAGGCGTGCGCGCATCGAGGAGGCGAAGATGAAGATCGAGGATAGCAGCTGGCTTGACGAGGCCTTCGATGAGAAGAAGGCCGCCGCTGAACGAGAGCGGCTGCAAGGTCGGGGAACGGTTGCGGCATCTATCGGCTGCGTGGTCGTGGTCGTTGCGGCGTTTCTGCTCATCGCGGTCGCCGTTGTCGCTTCGATTGGCATTCTTGGATCGTAAAGAAAATGTTCGATATCTCTACATTCCTTTCCGAGCCTAAATTGCTGCTTGCTCCTATGGCCGGGGTTAGCGACGAGGCGTTTAGAACCCTGTGCCGCAGGGCGGGGGCTCAGATGACCTATACGGAGATGGTTTCCGCGAAGGGCTTGTCCTACGCAAACGATAAGACCCGCCATCTCCTCGATTTGGCCGCCGGCGAGCAGATGGTGGCGGTTCAGATCTTCGGCCACGAGCCGGAAGTCATGGCATCCCAGGCTGCCTGGATCGAGCAGGAGATGGGCGACTCCTTAGCCTATATCGACATCAACATGGGCTGCCCGGCGCGCAAGATCGTGACGAAAGGGGATGGCAGCGCCCTTATGCGCGATCCCGATCTTGCGGCGGAAATCGTATCTGCCGTTCGCCGCGAGATCGTCCATCCCGTCACGGTGAAGTTCCGGCGCGGATGGGACATGGGCGACGAGACGGCGCCGGCGTTCGCGCGCCGCATGGAGGACGCCGGGGCTTCCGCCGTCGCCGTGCACGGACGTTTCGCCGCTCAGCTCTATCGCGGTAGCGCCGAATGGAACACCATCGCTCGCGTCAAACGCGCGGTTTCCATTCCCGTCATCGGAAACGGCGACGTCAAGCGTGGGACGGATGCGGCCGCGATGATCGAGCGCACGGGGTGCGATGGCGTGATGATCGCGCGCGGCGCCGAGGGCAATCCCTGGCTGTTCACCGAGGCGGCCTGCGCGATCTCCGGAAAACCCGAGCCTTGCCCGCCGAGCCCTTACGAGAAGATCGACATGGCGCGCCTTCATGCTCGCCTGCTCGCCGAGAAGCATGGTCGCAACATCGTGCGGATGCGCAAGCACGCCATGTGGTATATGGCGGGCCTTCCCGGCGCCGCGGTGGCGCGGGGGAAGATCAACGACTGTGTGACCGTTGCCGATTTCGATGCCGTGTTCGACGAGCTGGTGCGGGCGGTTGCCGATCATGCATGACCCCTACAAGGCGCTCTACCTGCATATACCGTTCTGCGTAAAACGTTGCGCGTACTGCGATTTCACCACTCGGGCGATCGCAGCCGATTCGTCGGCCATCGACGAATATGTCGAGCAGCTTTGCCTCGATATCCGCCGACAGGGCAAGGGCGGCTCTCTTGCCGACATTGAAACCGTCTACATCGGCGGCGGCACGCCCTCCTATATCGGGCAGTCGCGGCTGTCCATGCTTCTGTACACGCTTTCGCTCTCCATGCGTCTGGAGCCCGATGTCGAATGCTCCATGGAGGCGAACCCTGAGAGCCTAACCGGTCGGATGGTGCGCGATATATGGGCCCTTGGCGTCAACAGGCTCTCCATCGGCGTTCAGAGCTTCGACGACGTCGTCCTGCAAACGCTTGGCCGTGCGCATGGGGCCGACGACGC
>CAVDXU010000001.1:0-75039 GCA_963613135.1 bacterium | reverse complement strand
GGGCAAGCCGGTTTCCACCGTTACGAGGTTGCCAGCTATGCGCGCCCTGGTTTCGAATGCCGTCACAACATCGCGTATTGGACGGGCGTTCCCTATCTTGGCATAGGGCTTAGCGCTGCGACCATGACCCAGAATGCGCACAGGCGCATGCGCCTGCAGGATGGGGAAGTGACCGATGATCTGAACGCTGCTCAAATGGCTGCCGAGGATCTGATGCTCGGCATGCGAATGACCGCCGGTGTTCCCGATGCTGCGGTGCGCGCCTTCGCCGAGAAGCTTCCCGGAGCGCTTAGTACCTTGAGCTCCCTTGAGAAGCGCGGGCTGGTCGAGCATTTGTCTGGCAGATGGATGCCGACCGAGCGCGGGTGGCTGTGCGGCAACGAGCTGTATGGTGAACTACTCGATTTGGCTCCCTGAGTGTTGCCCGGGCGTGGCGCAGGGGTTTCCGCCAATTTGATTTTACCGCCTGCGATCACTTTCGTTACGATTCGGTGCAATCCTTAGCACTCTTATACATCGGCTGCTAAAATAACCTGCTGCAATCGTACTGATCGCTATCGTTGTCGTTTTTGCCGCACAGGAAAGGAGGCCGCCGTGCTATCGGACAGAAGGCAGAAGGTTCTTGCCGCCTTGATCGAGGAATACGTGGCGCGTGCGCTTCCGGTCGGATCGCGTACCTTGACGGAACGCTATCATCTCGGCGTCAGCTCGGCGACGATACGAAACGAGCTTTCGGTTTTGGAAGATGGCGGTTACATCACGCAGCCGCATACATCGGCGGGGCGCATCCCGACCGACTTCGGATACCGCGCATTCGTCGACGACCTGTTGGCGCAACAGAGCTCTGAGGGCGAAGACGAGCGTTGCCGCGCCGCCGCCGACAAGCTGCGCGAGCAAGCCAGCGAGCTTGATCAGCTGGTTGATCGCACATCGGCTGCGCTCACGCGCCTGACCGATTGCCTGTCGGTCGTTCTCGCCCCTTCGGTGCTCGATTTGCATATCAAGCAGCTCTCGCTCATATCGCTTTCGCCCACGCGCTCGCTGGCGGTCGTCGTCACCGAGGATGGGCAGGTGTTCAATCGTCAAATGGATTTCGCCGACGAGGTGTCCGCCGACGATCTTGCCCGCGTGCAGCATCTGCTCAACGACGTTTTCTGCGGAAATTCCCTGCATGATGTCGAAGGCGGCTTGAGCTCGGGTATGTCAGCGGCATGCGCGGATCCGCTGGTGCGCGTGGTTCTTGACGAGGTTTTATCGTGCTTGAAAGAGGGCGAGGGAAGCCGTGCGCATCGCCTCGGGCTTTCCAGTTTGCTCGCTCAGCCCGAATTCAGCTCCTCGAGCGCCCTTCTGCCGGTCATGCAGGTGCTTGAGGACGAAACGGTTCTGCTGCATATTCTCGACGACGCTGCTCAGATGACCTCGGGCTCCCCGTGCGTCCGCATCGGATCCGAAAACGATGCCGAAGCGCTGTCGGGGGTTTCGGTCGTCGCGACTCGCTACGGACGCGGGGACGCGGCGGGCGTGGTGGCCGTCATCGGCCCTACGCGCATGGATTATTCCAAGGTATTGCGCGCGGTTCGCATTGCCGGTGCCGCGCTGGGAGATATGTAGGCGGTGTCATGCGCCGCCAAGGAAAGGTAGCAAGGTAAATGGCGAAGGATCTCTACGAAGTTCTCGGCGTCTCGCGCGACGCGTCCGAGGCCGATATCAAGAAGGCGTTCCGCCGCAAGGCTCGCGAGCTGCATCCCGATGTGAACAAAGCCCCCGATGCCGAAGACCAGTTTAAAGAGCTCAATGAGGCTTATGATGTGCTCAGCGACGCTAATAAGCGCGCCCAGTACGATCGTTTCGGCACCATCCCCGGCGCCTCGGGCGGCGGGTACGGTGGCTCCGTCGATTTCGAGGATCTGTTCGGCGGCGGCTTCGGCATGGGCGATATATTCAGCAGCTTCTTCGGCGGGCAAGGAGGCTCCGGTCGTCAGCAGCGCAGCGAGGGTCGCGACATGGGCGTTGGGCTACGCCTGACCCTTGAAGAGGTTGCCACCGGAGCTAAGAAGGAGATCGTCTACGATCGTCTGGCGCCGTGCCCGGATTGCGATGGCAGCGGCCTGGGCGAGGACGGCAGCGAGATCACCTGCCCGCAGTGCAACGGCAAGGGGCGCGTCGTCACCGTTCAGCATACGTTCTTGGGCGACATGCAGACGGCCTCCACATGCTCGAAGTGCGCCGGGTCGGGCAAGATCATCGACAAGCCCTGCACGGAATGCGAAGGGCAGGGACGCGTTCCCGATCGGCAGCGCGTCACGGTGGAGGTTCCCGCCGGCATCCGCGACGCGCAGCAGCTCCGCCTCTCCGGTTTCGGCGAAGCGGGCTTGCGCGGTGCCGCGTCCGGCGACCTTATCGTCACCTGCCGCATCCAGCCGCATGAGTTCTTCGAGCGCGATGGGGATGACCTGCATTGCCGCGCGAACGTTTCCATCGTCCAGGCGACGCTCGGTGCCGAGATCGAGGTCGACGGCATCTTCGAGGACGAAAAGGTCGCCGTACGCATTCCCGAAGGCCTGCAAAACGACCAGACGGTGCGCGTCAAGGGCTTCGGCATGCCGCGCTTGCGCTCCGATGCCCGTGGCGACATGTACGTGCATGTGACGGTTGTCGTGCCGAAGAAGGTGACGAAAAAGCAGCGCGAGCTGCTCGAGAAGCTCGCGCATGAGCTTGGCGAAGATGTTGCCGAGGCTCGCACGCCCCTGCAGAAGCTGCGCGATCACTTCAACTAGGGCGGCGCAACATGTCATTGCAGCGATTCTTCCTCGCCGCTCAGATCCTCTCCGACGAATCAGCCGGTGAGTTCGCGTTGGATCTGAGCGCAGACGATCTGAAGCATCTCAAGGTCCTTCGTCTTACCGCCGGCGAGCACATCGCCGTCATCGACGCCTCAAGCGATTACTTCGAGTGCGAGATCACGGGCTTTCAGGGCGCGTTGCCGCTGGTGCGCATCGCGCAGCATGTTAAATCCGAGCCTGTCGCATTCGAGATCTTCCTCGTGCAGGGCCTCGCGAAGGGCGACAAGGTCGACGCCGTGATCAGGCATGCAACCGAACTGGGGGTGCGCGGGTTCTATCCCGTCTCAACCATGCGCTCGATCGTCAAGCTCGATGAGAAGCGCGCGCGCAACCGTTGCGAGCGGTGGCGCGCCATCGCGAAGAGCGCGGCCATGCAGTCGGGGCAGCCTGCCATTCCCTCCGTCTGCGCTCCCGCCTCCTTGAAAAGCGTATGTGCGGCACTTTCGGATTTCGATATCGTCTTGGTCTGTTGGGAGGAGTCGCCTATCGCCTTGACGCTTTCCAAGGCGCTCGAAGGCGCCCTGGATGCGGATCGCTCTTCGGCGCATCCTTTGCGCGTGGCCGTCGTCGTGGGTCCTGAAGGTGGTTTGGCCTCTGAAGAGGTCGACTTGCTGCTCGCATGCGGCAAGCGCGCGTCGCTGGTGAGCCTCGGCCCGTCCATCCTGCGCACGGAAACCGCCGGGATCGTCGCGCCCGCCCTCGTGCGCTACGAGCTTGCGCGCATCTGCGAGGCGCATGCCTCGTGAATTTCGCCATCGTCAATTTGGGCTGCAAGGTCAACCGCGTCGAGTCCGACGCTTTCGCCTCGGGTCTTATCGCGCGCGGGTGCGACGAATCCCCTGAAGCGCAAGCGGACATCATCGTCATCAACACATGCACGGTTACCGGCGAGGCTGAGAAGAAAACGCGCAAAGCTGTTCGCCGCGCCCTGAAGGAAAGCCCCAAGGCGTTCGTCATCGTGACCGGATGCGCGGCCGCGATCGATGCGGATGTCTTTCTCGCAATGGATCCGGATCGGGTTCATGTTTCGGGAAAAATGCAGGTCGAATCACTTCTCGATCAGCTTTGCGGGCCTGTTGCCCATGGCCAGGTTCCCCTTCCTATGGGAGAGGGATTTCGCAGCCGCGTCGGGGTGAAGATCCAGGATGGCTGCAACAATGCCTGCACCTATTGCATCGTCCATGTCGCACGCGGGCGCGCCACCAGCCGGCCCGTCGCCGATGTGGTGGATGAATGCACGCGCCTTGCCGCCGCCGGAGCTCGCGAGATCGTTCTCACCGGCATTAATCTGGGCTCGTACCGCGCAGAGGCCACCGATGGTGCCAACGCGGAGTGCGTTGGATATGCAACCGCGTCGCAGAGTTCCCATCCAAGCGGAGACTCGCGCGTTATCGGCCTTGCCGATCTTCTGCACCGTCTCCTTGCCGCCACGGCCGACATCCGCAAAGCCGGCGAGCATGCGTGCCGCTTCCGCATTTCGAGCATCGAGCCGCGCGATGTTCATGACGATCTGATCGAACTCATGGCGCAAAGCGATGGGCGCATCTGCCGTCATCTGCATCTGCCGTTGCAGTCGGGCAGCTCGAAGGTGCTCCGCGAGATGCACCGCCCCTATACGGCGGACTATTTCGTCGCCCTCGTCGACAAGCTCTACGACCGCATCCCCTCGCTTTCCCTTTCGACGGATATCATCTGCGGTTTCCCCGGTGAAAGCGACCAGGATTTCCTTGAAACGCTCGACGTTGCCAAGCGCTGCCGATTCACGAGAATCCATGTTTTCCCGTACTCTCAGCGCACGGGAACGCCTGCGGCCGATCGTGACGATCAGGTTTCCGCCGATATCAGGTCCTCTCGTGCGGCGACGCTTCGAGACGTCGCGCGCGCCTTGCGCCAGGTGGGTCTCGAAAAAAGGAGCGGCACGGTCGAGCTTGCCTTGGTCGAGGAGAGCGGGCGCGCGATGACCGAAAGCTACTACGAGGTGGACGCCCCTGCTGCCGCTGTGGCCGGAGCGCTTGTGGAGGTACGCTTGTGAGCTGGCGGTCTTTGATGGGCGGCACGTGCGCCGTGCTATACTTTCCCGCATGAGCGAGTTCACGCATATCGATTTAGACGTCCCGGCCGACGTCAGCATGTCCGACATCGTCGGGCCTGCCGATGCGTTGCTCCATCGCATCGAGGAATCTTTCGACGCGCGCATCACCGTGCGGGGAAACAACGTTTCCATCACCGGTGACGCTGCCGAGGTTCAAACGCTCACGAAACTGTTCTCCGAGATCGTCAAACAGGTTCAATCGGGAAACCCCGTCGACGAAGGCTACCTCAAACGCGCGCTCGACCTGCTGAAAACTTCCGAGTTCGCCCCTTCTGCGCTGCGCGATGATGTTCTTCTCACGTATCGGGGACGATCCATCCACCCGAAGACGGCTGGTCAGAAGCGCTACATCGACGCCATTCGAAATAACACCGTCACGTTCGGAATCGGTCCTGCCGGCACAGGTAAAACCTACCTGGCCATGGCGTGCGCCCTTTCGGCCATCAGGCGCAAAGAGGTTGGTCGCATCGTGCTCACCCGCCCGGTCGTCGAGGCGGGGGAAAACCTCGGTTTTCTGCCCGGCTCGCTATCCGAGAAGGTTGACCCGTACGTGCGTCCGCTTTATGACGCGCTGTTCGATATGACCGATAACGACAAGGCGTTGCAGCTCATCGAGGACGGCGTTATCGAGATCGCGCCGCTCGCGTTCATGCGCGGACGTACGCTCAACGACGCTTTCATCATCTTGGACGAGGCTCAGAACACCACGCCCGAGCAGATGAAGATGTTTCTAACCCGTCTGGGGCTTTCCTCGAAAATGGTCATCACCGGCGACCCGACGCAGCTTGACCTGCCGCACGGCGTTTCCGGCCTCAAAGGCGCGCGCACCATCCTCGACGGCATCGATGGCATCGAGTTCTGCCAGCTTTCCGGCAAAGACGTCGTGAGGCACTCCCTCGTCTCGGCAATCGTCGCCGCCTACGACAAGCACTCAAGATAACGGAAGGGCCGGCAATGGAAGTTCAGATCAATTACGATTATCGCGAAGGGGACTTATCCGACCTTCCCCTTCAGGATCTTGCGCGTTTCGTCCTTGACCATCAGGGCAAACCAGACAACACCGAGGTGTCGCTGACGTTCGTCACCGACGAGGAAATCGCACGGCTCAACGAGGAATATCGTGGCAAAGTCGGGCCGACCGATGTTCTTTCCTTCGAATGCGACGGGGTCGACGACGAGATGAGCACCTGCGCCGGGACGTTTCCCGATGAGGTCTTCGAGCTCGGAGATGTTGTGATAGCTCCCGATGTGGCCGAGCGTCAGACCAAGGAGTTCGGCACGACCTTTCCCCAGGAGATAAACCTGCTGTTCGTTCACGGGCTTTTGCATCTGTGCGGTTACGATCACATCGTCGAAGAGGAAGCGCAGGTCATGGAAGCACTTGAGGACGAGATCCTCGCAGCTTGGTACGCGCGATAGGCTGGCGCGAATGGGAAGCTCCTCCGATCATCGCTTCACGCGAACCTCCGAAAGCAAAGCCTCCGGGCAGCGCTATTCGCTTGCGAGCGCGTTTTCGAATGCGGCCCGCGGTCTCACCGAGGCATTTCGCGGCGAGCGGAACCTGCGCATCGATGCCGCATTCGCCCTTCTGGCCGTCGTGCTCGGCTTCGCGTTCGCCATCGACACCGCCTCGTGGCTTGCGGTTGTGATCTGCATCGGGATGATGTTCGCGCTCGAAACGCTCAATACGGCTCTGGAAGCTGTGGTCGATCTCGCAAGCCCCGGCTACCATGAGCTTGCGCGCAAGGCGAAAGATTGCGCCGCCGGCGCCGCGCTTGCCGGTGCGGCATGCTCGGTTGCGGTCGGGGCGATCGTTTTTCTGCCGCGCATCGTTTCCGTGCTCGGCCTGCAATGACCTCAACCGTTATCAGTTACTCGATCAGTTAGGGAACCTTCATGGACCTCGACGCATATTTCGGACACGCCGCCCCGCCTTCGGGGGAAGGGTTCCGCTCCGGCTTCGTGACGCTCATCGGGCGTCCGAATGCCGGTAAATCCACCTTGCTCAACACCATCATGGGCAAGAAGATCGCCATCACCTCGAACACCGCGCAGACCACGCGCCATCGCTTCCGTGCCGTCTACACGCGCGACGATTTCCAGATGATCATCGTCGACACGCCCGGGCTGCACAAGCCTCATGACGCGCTGGGGGAGGAGCTGAACACCTCCGCGCTCAAGGCGCTCGAGGACGTGGACGTCATTGCCATGCTCATCGACGCATCGAAGCCGGTCGGGCGCGGCGACGAGTGGGTGGCCGCTCAATTGGCCGGCCCGCATGCCAAGCACGCGAAGAAGATCTGCGTGCTCTCGAAGTCCGATCTCGTCACGACCGATCAGCTGCACGCTCAAGCCGAGCTGGCGCGAAAGCTTGCGCCATGGGATGCGATGGTCGGGCTTTCCTCCGAGTCGGGATACAACGTCGACGCCTTCATCGAGGAGGTCGAGTTCTTCCTTCCCGAGGGACCTGCGTGGTTCCCTGCCGATATGGAAACCGACCAGCCTATCGAGGTCATCGTCGCCGAGTTCATCCGCGAGAAGATACTGCGCACGTTCCGCGACGAGGTTCCGCATGCGATCGGCGTCACCGTTGAGGATATGTCCTACGACAAGAAAAAAGACCTCAATCATATTCTCGCGCGCATCTACGTGGAACGCGACAGCCAGAAGGGCATCATCATCGGCAAAGGGGGCTCGTCGATCAAACGCATCGGGCAGGAAGCGCGTGCTGATCTTGAGCAGCTGCTCGGCACGCGCGTCTACCTCGACCTCATGGTCAAGGTTAAGAAGAACTGGCGCCGCGACGCCACGCAGATCAGGCGTTTCGGCTATGGCGAGGGTCTGTAGGTTTCGCGCAGTCCGTTCCGCTATCTTCTGTTGATTTCCGAAGAAGGGCTTCTTAGCTGGAATTTCGGCTAAAATTTCCCGCAGAACACGATTGATTCCGCAAGGAGCCCGCGCATGATCTGCCCTCAATGCCACACCGAGAACCGAGCTGCTGCGAAGTTTTGCGACGAATGCGGATTTCGCTTGCCGCAGTCTGATGCCTCTGCTGCCAGCGAGAAGCCGTCTCAACATCCTGAGATTGATGCCGCAGCTGTCGACGAGATCTCGGTGAATCAGGAAAGCGGCATCCCGTTCGATGCTGCCGATGCTGACGAGTTCGCACAATCTCGAACGGACTCCGAAGCGGCGCAGCCGGTTTCAGTTGATGACGAGGATGGTTCCGGCGTCGTTGCTGATTTGCTTCCTGCGACTGAGGTGGGTTCATTCGACGCCGATGCCGATTCGGGATCGTCGGTCGCGAGTGCAACCGACGCTGTTGCCGATTCGCCCGCGGATGCACCCGACGCTTATGCCGCGTTTGATGCTGGTATGTCCGACGCTGACGATTCTGCCCAAGACGATGGCGCATCCGATTTCGCCGATCCTTTCACGCCATCCGATAAGTCCTCTTCGGAGTCTCCTTCCATCGATCTCGGCTCGTTGAGCCTGGCTGAAAAGCGTGCACAGAGCGCTTTGAGCGGTTGGGATAAGCTCGAGGCGGGCGAGAAGGGCGATCTGCACAATCAGAAGACGGGGGAGATCCCGCCCGTTTCCCTTGCCTTTGGGACGGAATCGATTCGTCGCGCTTCGAACCCCGCTGTACTTAAAGGGGAGCTGCCGGCACTAGGGATGCCGCCTCGATCCTGTGCGATCGCCTCGCCAGAGAAAAACGGCTCCCAAAAGAGCGTGAGCGGTGCTAAGCCTGCCGAGGGCGAAGCCGCCGCCGACCTCTCCGGCTTCGACGAATATCTCGTCGATTCCTCCTATGTGCCTCCCGAGAGCGCTTATCGCCGCGGGGACACGATGAAGCTCCCGCCCATCTCGGCTACTCCCGCCGAGCGCACCGCCTTCGTCGCCCCCGACCCTACCAAGAAGAGTCGCCGCAGGTCCAAACCGACCTCATCTGATGCGCCGGTGCAAAAGGGTGATGAGACGAAAGCGCAGTCGGCTCCCGTCTCCTCCGATGGGAACGACGTAGAGAAAAAAGCTACTCGAAATCGCTCACGTGGCGCGCGCATTGCGCTCATCGCCGTTGCGGCGGTTGCCGTCGCCTGCGCCATTTGCGCCGGCGTAACGTATCAGATGGAACTGTGGGGCGGTAAAGTCGTGCCCGACGTCGCAACCATGACGCAATCCGATGCCGCATTCATCTTGCGAAACAAGGGCTTCGAGGTACGGACCACCTCGGTGCCCTCCGATGGGACCGAGGGGATCGTCTTGCTCATGGATCCGAAGGCGGGTTCGCGTCTAGAGGAGGGTTCAGAGGTCGTCATCCATGTCTCAGTCGCTCGCACCATTCCCGAAATCGTAGGAAAATCCGCAGATGAGGCGAAGAAGCTCCTTGAAGATAGCGGGTTTACCAATGTCAACGTCTCGACCGAGAAATCGGACGAGGCGGAAGGCAGCGTTTTGTCGGTCGAGCCGGCGGCGGGCAGCAAGGCGAAGGCGGCCAGCGCCATCTCCGTCATCGTCGCCGAGCCCTATACGGTACCCGATGTCGATGGCATGACCGTCGAAGAGGCCGCAGTCGCCATCGAGGAGGCGGGCCTCTCTCCTTACCGCGTCGTCGTTTACAACGAATCCGTTGCGGAAGGCTCGCTGCTCGGTGTCGATCCCGCTAGCGGTACCAAGGTTGAATCCGGTTCGGTCGTTACCATCTCCGTTTCGAAATCACGCGGCAGCGAGCTTGTCGCGGCAGCGCGCAGCTATCTTTCCGGTGCTTCCCTTGCGGCTTCCGATGGATCGACGTTCGCCGTCGCTTCGGTCGATTCATGCACGTACCTCGGCTCCGATAAGGTTTCGTTCACGGCGACGGGCCGCGCTTCGACATCGGTGAGCGTGCTCGGGCAGACGCTATCGGTTTCAGGCGATTCGAAGCAGGTGACGGGGCTGCTCACCTTCGATGCAAACAACAACGTGACGACCGTTTCGTTCCAATAAGGGTTTCACCCGTGGCGTCACCGACGTACTCCGCGCGCGTCATCGTCTTACGCAAGACGAAGCTATCCGAGTCCGATTTGATCCTCACCATGCTTTCCAGCGACGGATCCCAGATCCGATCCGTCGCGAAAGGCGCACGCAAGCCATCGAACCCGTTCTCGTCGCGCCTTGAGCTTTTCTCATCCTGCGACGTGCTTCTCGCTCATGGGCGCAATCTCGATATCGTGAAGGAGGCGCGCCTCGTCTCATCCTGCGATCATATCCGCCGAAGCGTCGAGCGCGCATCTTGCGCAGCTCCCGCCGCCGAAGTCCTTGAACGCGTCTCCGAACAGGGTCTTTGCTATCCGAAGCTTTTCGATATGACGCAAACCGCCCTTTGCGCGCTTGATCGGTGCACCCTCGAGCATGCGCCGGCCATCTGCGCGGCGCACCTGCTCAAAACCTTCGCGTTCACCGGTTTCATGCCGACCTTTTCGCGTTGCAGCGTCTGCGGGGAGCCCCTCGCCGCGTGTGGAAGCGCCTCGTTTTCCATGGCGGATGGCGGCGCGATTTGCCCGGCGTGCTCTTCCTCCGACGCCATCGTCGTCCCGGCCGTTTCCTTGACATGGGGCCATGCGTTGCTGCACGCGAAATTTTCCCAGATCGCCGAAATGGAAATCGATCAGGCATCCGTTTTCAGCGTTCTTCATCTTGCTCAAGGGTGGGCTACCTATCATCTCTCATCGCGCCTGAAATCGCTCGAGTTCTTGTTCAGCTGCGGTTTGTTTTAGGAGAGCGCTCGCGGGCGTTTTTGGTGTGCGATAATTTTTGAGCAAGACGAGATAGGAGTATCCATGTACACGTATCGCACATCAGGCGTTTGCTCGCGCGAGATCCATATCGAGCTCGACGGGGACAAGGTCAGCCATGTTGACTTCGTCGGAGGATGCAACGGCAACCTAAAGGCCATAAGCAAGCTTATCCAAGGCATGACGGTCGACGAGGTTGCGGCCATCCTTGCGGGCAACACCTGCGGAAACCGTTCCACATCCTGCGCCGATCAGCTCGTGCGCGGATTGCGCGAGGCGCAGCAGGCATAGCATTTGCGCATTGATGCGCATCGGCGGAACCAACGATGGCGTTCGTAAGCGTTTCTGGCGCCCTTAGGGCGCAGCTGGGCGTTCATCCGGGCTTCTCGCATATTCGCCATATATGCTTAAGCTGTGATGGCGAAACATTCCAAGCACCGATAGCGTCCGTTGCTTTTATTATGTTCGGGTTGCCAAAAGCGGCAAACACTTTTCCCTTGGAACGCATAACGCATGCTTCTCAGAGAAAAGCAGGTTGAGAGCAGCAAGAAGCTGCACGGAAGGCGAGATACTTCTCGCAGGAAAGGCAAGGTTAGCATGGCTAGCAAGCTCAGCATCACCAAGGAGCGTACCGCAGAGCTCGTCAAGGAGTTCGGCGCGAACGAGCACGACACCGGCAATCCGGACGTGCAGGTCGCCATCCTCTCCGAGCGTATCCGCAACCTCACCGAGCACCTCAAGACCCACAAGAAGGACAACCATTCCCGTCGTGGTCTCATGATGCTCATCGGTAAGCGTCGCGGCCTGCTCAGCTACATCAAGGAGCGCGACATCGAGCGTTATCGCGCGCTCATCAAGAAGCTCGGCATCCGCGACAACATCTAGGAATCGAAAGCCCGCTCACGCGGGCTTTTGCATACACGGTCGGCAAAGCATGCGGCATTGCCGCTCGTGGCGGGCGGGAACAAAAGTACCGCCTGTCGAAGAAGCTTGATCGCACAGGGCGACCAAGGTTAAGAAAAGGATTGATAACATGGAAAAGATCGTCGAGTCCTTCGATCTGTACGGCAAGACGTACCGTTTCGAAACCGGTGAGCTCGCCAAGCAGGCCACTGGGGCCGTGCTGGTGACGCAGGGCGAGACCACGGTGCTTCTCACGGCCGTCATCTCGAAAGAAGAGAAGAATTACGACTTCTTCCCGCTGACCGTCGACTTCATCGAGAAAATGTACTCGGTTGGGCGCATCCCCGGCGGCTACCTCAAGCGCGAGGCGCGTCCGTCGGAAAAGGGCACGCTGACCGCCCGCATGATCGACCGCCCGATCCGTCCCGGCTTCGCCGACGGCTTCAAGCGCGAGGTTCATGTCGTGGCCACGACGCTCGTGTGCGATGGCGACAATCCGCCCGATTGCATCTGCGTCGGCGGCGCTTCCGCGGCGCTCATGCTCGGCTCGGCGCCCTTCGACGGCCCTGCCGCCTGCGTCCGCATCGCGCACAACCCTGAAACAGACGAGTTCATAGTGAACCCGACATATGCCGAGCAGGAGAACTCCGATCTCGAGCTGACCATCGCCGGCACCGCTGACTACATCTCGATGGTCGAAGCCGGTGCGGATCAGGTCTCCGAGGATCTTATGCTGCGCGCCATGAACTTCGGTCAAGAGGCCATCGCAGCCTTCTGCCGCGCTCAGCAGGCCTTCCTCGACCGTTGCGACATCACCCCGGTCGAGTGGCCCATCCATGTCGCCGATCCGAGCATCGCCGAGCGCGTCGACCCGTTCTTCGACGAGATGTCAGCCGCCCTCAAAGATGCCGATAAGCTCGCTCGTATGGGCAAGGTCGAAGATCTCAAGGCTCGCATCAAGTCCGAGCAGTTCAGCGAAGAGGAGCTTGCCTCTTGGGGCTCCGACATCGCCGCCGCGCTCAAAAAGCTCGAGAAGAAGGCCATGCGTGCGATGGTCATCGCCACCGGCGAGCGCGCCGACGGCCGTCGTCCCGACGAGATCCGTCCGCTGCATATCGTTCCGGGCTATCTGCCCCGCGTTCATGGCTCGGGCCTGTTCCAGCGCGGCCAGACGCAGGCGTTGTCCATCTGCACGCTCGGCATGCTCAACGAATGGCAGCGTCTTGACACCATCGATCCCGCCGAGGGCAAGCGCTATATGCATCAGTACAACTTCCCGCCGTACTGCACCGGCGAGGTTGGCCGCATGGGCGCCCCGAAGCGCCGCGAGATCGGACATGGCGCCCTTGCTGAGCGCGCGCTGCTCCCAGTGATCCCCTCCGAGGACGAATTCCCGTACGCCATCCGCGTCGTTTCCGAGGTTCTCGAATCGAACGGCTCTTCCTCCATGGCATCGACCTGCGGATCCACCTTGGCGCTCATGGACGCCGGCGTGCCGATCAAGGCGCCGGTTTCCGGTATCGCCATGGGCCTTATCAAGGAAGGCGACGATGTCGTCATCCTTTCCGACATCCAGGGAATCGAGGACTTCCTCGGCGATATGGACTTCAAGGTGTGCGGCACGTCTAAGGGCATCACCGCCTTGCAGATGGACAACAAGGCTCGCGGCCTTTCCACCGAGATTCTCGGTCGTGCATTGCAGCAGGCTCATGAGGGCCGTGCGTTCATCCTGGACGCCATGCTCGCCGAGCTGCCCGAGCCTCGCGCCGAACTGCGCGATACCGCTCCGCGCATCGAGACCATTCATATCCCGGTTGACAAGATCCGCGACGTTATCGGCTCCGGCGGCAAGGTCGTCCGCGGCATCCAGGAGGAAACCGGGGCATCCATCGACATCCAGGAAGACGGCACGATCCATATCGCCGCCGTCGAGGGCCCTGCGGGCGATGCCGCGAAGGCCATGATCCTCGGGATCGTCAAGGAACCCGAGGTGGGAGAGGAGTACGAGGGCGAGGTCGTCGGCATCAAGGACTTCGGCGCCTTCGTCAAGCTGACGCCTGCCAAGGACGGCCTGCTTCACATCTCGCGCGTCGCCAACGGCCGTGTCGGCAAGGTCGAGGACGTCCTCAGCCTCGGCGACACCGTGAAGGTCAAGGTTTTGGAGGTCGACCCGAAGACGGGCAAAATCTCACTTGATCGCCTCGACAAGCCCGACGCCCCCGAGGGATCTGCCCCCGAGCGCCCGGCGCGCCGTGAGCACAAGGGCCACGGGGAGCGCGATGTGCGTCCGGGTCGCTCCAATCGCACGCCCCGTCGCCGTCATGACGCGTAAAGCTCGAATGCTTACTCCGATGGCTTTCTCGCGCGATCGATAGCTTGCAACCCGCCTCTTCCTCGCTTTCGCAATGGTGCTTCGGGGAAGGGGCGGTTTCGTTAAGGGAGATGGCGGGTGTTCACGTTAGGATGACTATGATGTCGTCGATTGCTGATTGCCCGATGCCGTCGAAAATGACGCGGGGTTTCGCCTTGTCGGATCACCGTTTATCTATCAGGAGGTCACATGATTTCAGTCGCTGTTGCCGGTTTTGCCGGCCGCATGGGTTCGGCCGTCGTCGATTCGGTGTTTGCAGCCGATGATATGCAGATGGCTTGCGGTATCGACCCCTCCGCGCCCGCAGCTTCGTTTCCGGTCTACACATCTATAGCCGATGCCGTGGCCGCAGGCGGCATCGATGTGCTCGTCGACTTCACGCAGCCAAGCGTGGTCGAGGGCAATCTCCGTTGCGCTCTCGCTGCCGGCATTGATTGCGTCGTCGGCACGACGGGGCTTTCCAACGAGAAGCTCTCCGAGCTTGCCGGGACGGCTCCTGCGGGAACGTGTTTGTTCTATGCGCCCAACTTCACCACCGGCGCTGTGCTCATGATGCAGTTCGCGAAAGCTGCGGCCCCGTTCTTCCCCGAGGCCGAGGTGCTCGAGTTTCACCACTGCAACAAGAAGGATGCTCCTTCGGGAACGGCGATCAGGACGGCGCAGATCATATCCGATGCACGAGGTAGCAAACCCTCTTCGGCGCCTGGGCGCGAGACCGAGATGGAGGGTTGCGATGGTGCGCGAGGCGCGCTAATCGAGGGCGTTCCCGTTCACTCGGTTCGCTCGATGGGGTATGTTGCGAGCCAGGAGGTGGTGTTCGGCTCGATGGGCCAGACGCTTACCATCCGTCATGACTCCTGGGATCGTACCTCGTACATGCCGGGCGTGCTGCTCGGCATCCGCAGCGTGGGCGAGAGGGAAGGGCTCATTATCGGCCTTGAGAATTTCATGGCGTGATTCAAACCGCTCACGTGACAATGTGGTGAACTTCGCATTCGCTGCTCTGCCTCGTGTCATAATCCAAAACCAAGTAATGTCGTTTAGCGTTGTATGCGCTTATGAGAAAGGTGCCTTCGATGTCCGAGCCCCGTTTCGGCCGCATGATTCCGGCCATGGTAACGCCCATGAAGGAAAATCTCGAGCTCGATCTCGATCGCGCCGAGGAGCTTGCTGATCGTCTGGTCTGCGGCGGCGCTGATGCCATCGTCGTCAACGGAACCACCGGTGAGAGCCCGACGGTTTTCTATCCGGACAAGATCAAGCTCTTTAAGTCCGTCGTCTCCTCCGTTGCGGGCCGCATTCCCGTTATCGCCAACGTGGGCGATAACTGCACGGCCGACACGGTCGATTTCGCCGGAGACGTTCAGAAACTTGGCGTTGACGGTTTCATGTGCGTCGTGCCGTATTACAACAAGCCTCCGCAAGAGGGTCTCTACCAGCACTTCAGCACCATCGCCCGCTCGGTCGAGCTGCCTATCGTGCTGTATAACATTCCCGGTCGCTGCTCCATCAATATGACCGCTGAAACCACTTTGCGCCTGGCTCACGACATTGACAACATCGTCGCAGTGAAGGAAGCTTCCGGCGACATGCAGCAGGTGCGCGCCATCGTGGCGGATGCGCCCGAGGGATTCTCGGTGTATTCCGGCGACGATTCGGCCACGCTTGAAATCATGCAACTTGGCGGTGTGGGCGTTATCTCGACGATCGGCAATGTGGCGCCGAGCCGCATGAAGGAAATCGTTGATCTGTGCGCAGCTGGCGACTGGGATTCAGCCGCCGCCGCGAACGAACGCCTGCTGCCGCTGATGGAAGGGCTGTTCAAGACAGCGAACCCGATCCTGGTCAAAGAGGCTTTGAAGCTTGCCGGCTTCCCGGTAGGCGGCGTGCGCTTGCCGCTCGTCAATGCTACCCCTGAGCAGTCTGCCGTCCTTGAGCAGACCATGCGCGAGGTAGGCGTCCTCTAGCCCAGGTCGCCCCCATGTCGCCTATGGCATGGGGGCGTTTTAGGCAGTAAGGAAACAGAATATGGATCAAAACGATCAGCACCCTGAACGCAAGAAGGGTGGCAATTCCGAGCGCGATGGAAAGCAAACGCAATCGGTGAAGCACGTGAAACTCGACCTTGAGCGTCCGAAGCTTTCGCGTGATGGGAAGTCGGAAGGCGGCAAAAAGCGTCGTCGTTCGAGCAAGAAATCCTCTTTCGATTCCCCGCAAAAAGATAAGAACGCAACGCTGAAGATCATCCCGCTCGGTGGCCTTGATGCAATCGGCAAGAACATGACCGTCTTCGAATGCAAGGGCGATATGGTCCTTGACGACGCTGGTTTGATGTTCCCGGACGATAATCATCCTGGCGTCGACCTCATTCTTCCCGACTATACTTACGTGCTTCAGCATGCCGACAAGCTGCGTGGCATCGTCATCACGCATGGCCATGAGGATCACACGGGGTCTCTGCCTTATCTCATCAAAGATCTCGATCGCCAGATTCCCATTTACGCGACGAAGATGACGCTTGGCCTTATCGAGGGTAAATTCAAGGAGCATCGCATTAAGAACGCCAAGCTCTGCGAGATCAAGCCTGGCGACAAGGTGAAGCTTGGTTGCATCACGGCGGAGTTCTTCGCGGTGAACCACTCCATTCCCGGAGCGGTCGGCGTTTTCTTCCGCAGCCCTGCGGGAAACGTGCTGCATACGGGCGACTTCAAGCTCGACCAAACCCCCATCGACGGCGTCCATACGGACTTCGGCGCGCTTGCGCGTTTCTCGGAGGAGGGAGTCGATCTTATGATGTCGGACTCCACCAACGCGACCAACCCCAACTTCACCCCCTCCGAAGCAGAGGTCGGCAAAGAGCTCAAGCGCATCATCGCGCACGCCAAGGGGCGCGTTATCATCGCTTCGTTCGCCAGCCACATCCACCGCTTGCAGCAAATTTGCGATGCCGCCGTCGATTGCGGGCGCAAGGTCGTCGTCACGGGGCGCTCCATGGTGCAGAACACCGATATTGCTCGTAAATTGGGATACCTGAGCATTTCCGATCAGGACATCATCGACGCCTACGATCTGAAGGGCATTCCCCCCGAGCAGGTCGTCATCATGTGCACGGGCAGCCAGGGCGAGCCGCTATCCGCCCTGGCCCGTATCGCGAACGGTGACCATAAAACCATCTCGATGGATGCGGGCGATACGGTGATCATTTCCGCGACTCCCGTTCCGGGCAACGAGAAGGCCGTGACGAAGGTCATCAATTCGCTCGCCAAAATCGGCGCGGATGTCTATGACAAATCCCGTGGGCGCGTGCATGTCTCCGGCCATGCGTCGGCCGAAGAGCTCAAGATCATGCTCACCATCGTGAAGCCGAAGGCCTTCATGCCCGTGCATGGCGAAGCGACGCACCTGCGCGCCCATGCGCGTTTGGCTGAAGCGGTCGGCGTTCCCTCCGATAATGTTTTCATCTGCGAAAACGGCGAGAGCCTTGAGCTTTCAACCAAGGGTGTGCGTCCGGGCGAGATCGTCCAGTCCGGCATCGTTTTCGTTGATGGCCTCTCGGTGGGAGACACCTCCGAAGAGGTTCTTGAGGAGCGCACGGCGTTGGGCAGCCAGGGTTTCGCCGTCATCGCCGCCGCTGTCTCCGGGCGCAAGAAATCCCTTGTCGGCGATGTGAAGATCGAGATGCGCGGCATCACGGGCGGGGATGATCCCTACCTTATCCGCGAATGCGAGAAGCGCGTCAAGATGGAGCTTGTGAACCAGCTTTCCAAGGGCGTCAGCGCTAAAGAGCTTCGCAAGGCTTGCCGTGATTGCTTGCTCAAGCTTTTATGGGAGCGCACGAAGACGCGCCCGATGACCGTTGTGAATCTGCTTGACATTTAATGCTTGTCGGTTGCACGTTTCACCCGACATGATTTAATTAGCATGAAGATGGTCGCTCCCGCATCGCGGCGCGGCCATCTTCGTTTCAATATCCCATGAAGGAGGGGCAGTGGCTCGAGGGGCCCAGAATAAAACCGAACTGAAGGGTAACGGTCAGAAGGGTAAGGCGAAAACGAAGAGCAGATCCTCTTCCGCCGCGTCGCGCTCAGCTGCGCGCAAGACCTCATCTCGCGCGTCCAAGGCAGCTGCGGCCGACCCCCGCATCTTCGACGATCGAACCAAACGCGACGTCACGGGCGTGGCTCTTACCGTGCTGGGCATCGTGCTGTTCGTGGCGGCTGTGGTTCCCACTGACGCCCTGGTCACATCGCTTGTGTCCCAGGCTCTGCACTTGTTTTTGGGCCTCGGCTTGTATCTTTTGCCTTTCTTCCTTGTCGCGATGGGCGCAAGCTGCCTGCTCAGAGTTGACGAACAGCGCGTTCCGCTGCGTGTGGTCGTGGGTCTGATTCTTGTTCTGGTAAGCCTGCTTTCCCTGTTCGCCCTATTCACTCCTGGCGTTACGCCGGAGATCACCGACGATCTCTTTTCACCCTCCGAGCTTTCCGCGCGCGGTGGCTACTTCGGTGCCATCATCGCCTGGGTTGGTTTCAAGCTTTTCGGGCTTGTGGTGTCGGCCGTTGTTCTCATCGGCCTGGTGATCATCGGCATCTGCATCGTAGGGTTCTCGCTTTCCGGGCTTATCGGGCATGTTCGGTCGCTTCGTGAAGGCACGCCCGAGGGTGAGGGGCGTCAATCGGCCCCTGCCGCCTCGGCACCGCTGGCCCGCATCCGAAGGGCTTCCCGCAAAACGGGAGCGCAAGAGGTTGATCCCGAACTTGCAGCAGCGAAGACGCAGGTTATCGGCGCAGATGAGGATCCGGGCATAGGCGATGGGCGTCCTTCGGCGAAAGCCAAGGGATCCACTCGGCATTCCGCACCCCTTACCGCCGCGCAAGCGCAAGCCGCCAAGCAGGTTGACCCTGCTGCCTTGACGCGCAAGCTTGGGCGCAAGGATGCGCGTAGCGGATCGGCTCCTACCGAGAAGATCGAGCGCAAGCGCTCCTCGAAGCTTCCTACGCCTGTCGCCACGCCGCGACCGGAGGCGGGTTTCGAGCTTCCGCCGATGAGCATCCTGTCCGTTTCCGCATCGACCGGCAAAGATCCCGCACTCGATGCCGAGCTGGCTGAAACGGGGGCCTGCTTGCAGGAGACGCTCGAGGATTTCAAGATCATGGCCGAAGTGGTTGGCTGGGTTGCCGGCCCGACCGTCACTCTGTTCAAGGTCGATTTGCCGGCTGGCGTGCGCGTTAGTCGGGTCACGGCGCTTGAGAACGATATCGCCTTGGCGCTCGCCGCGCCCGGCGTGCGCATCTTCGCCCCCATTCCCGGCACGAATTACGTCGGTATCGAGGTTCCGAACAGGACGCGTGAAACGGTGCTGCTGGGCGACGTCATCAAAGACGCCCCGGCAGGGCCGCTTCAGATCGCCATCGGCAAGGACGTCGAAGGTCATTGCATCGTATCCGATCTTGCCAAGATGCCGCACCTGCTCATCGGCGGCACGACCGGTTCGGGCAAGTCGGTCTCCATCAACGCGATGATCATGTCCATCCTGATGCGGGCAACCCCCTCGGAGGTGCGCTTCATCATGATCGATCCGAAGCGTGTCGAATTCACTCCGTACAACGGCATCCCGCACCTGTACGTACCCGTCGTCACCGAGCCGAAGGAAGCTGCAAGCGCCCTTTCCTGGGGTGTTGCCGAGATGGAGCGGCGTTTGAAGGTGTTTTCGAAGGTCGGAGCCCGCAATATCGGGCAATATAATGCGAAAGCGCAGGCTGCCAAGGATGCCGCGCGCGCCGCGGCTGAAGCGGGGGAGGAAGCTCCGGAAAACGAATTCGGCGACGAGCTTCCCTATATCGTCATCGTCATCGACGAGCTGGCGGACCTCATGATGAACGTCGGCAAGGAAGTCGAGTTCTCGATCAGCCGCATAGCCCAGCTTGCCCGCGCGGCCGGCATTCACCTTATCGTGGCGACGCAGCGTCCCTCGACGAACGTGGTTACCGGGCTTATCAAGGCGAACATCACCAACCGCATCGCCTTCAACGTTGCAACCGGCATCGATAGCCGCGTTATCTTGGACACCACGGGGGCTGAAAACCTTATCGGTCTGGGTGACCTTTTGCTAAGCAAGCCGGAGTACTCCAAGCCGATGCGTATACAGGGATGCTACGTATCCGAAGATGAGATCAACGAAGTTGTCGAGCAGCTTCGTTCGCAGGGAGAGCCTGATTATCACTCGGAGATTCTCTCGACGAACCTGATCACGCTCGGTTCGTGCCCTTCCGATGCATCGGGCGGCACGTGCACCGATGACGATCCTCTCGTCTGGGAAGCGGCCGATATCGTCGTCTCAAGCGGCCTGGGTTCAACATCCAACATTCAGCGACGGCTCAAGGTGGGCTATTCGCGTGCTGGGCGTATAATGGACATGCTGGAAGAGAAGGGCATCGTGGGCCCGCCTAATGGCAGCAAGCCCCGCGAGGTTCTCGTCGACGCTATGGAACTCGAAACCCTGAAGGCTTTCGAGCAGCACGACGGCGACAACTAGGAGAAAGTATGCCGCAGGCATCATTTGGAATGATATTGCGCGAAGCGCGTGAGCGGAAGGGTCTCGATATCCAGTCCGTGTCGCGTCGGCTTCGCGTCCGGCCGGATATTTTGCGAGCGCTGGAGGAATCGGATTTCTCCAGTCTGCCCGCACGCGGCTACACCCGCAACATGGTTGCCGCCTATTCGCGCCTGGTGGGGCTCAATCCCAGCGATATCACCGATATATATCTCGATCAGATGTATTCGCATCAGGTTCGTCTTTCGCGGAAAGAAGCTGACTCGCCGGCCCATGTTTCGGGCCGCAGATCGGTGGCGCATGACGAGGGTCGCTCCCGCCGGTCCCGACGCGAGCGTGACGAAGCCTATCCTAACGAAGATCCGCGCGCGCGGCGGACATCCAGCCAGCGGCGCTCAAGGGGGGACGACTCCATGCGCCCTTCGCCCGATTCCCGCAATTCACGACGCGGCCAAGAGCAGGGCTCCTCGCGTTCTTCTCGCAACTCACGTGGTTCCGCGAGGGCATCTTCTCGACGGCAGCCCGAGCGGGGTGGATTGCAGGATACGCTTGCCGTGCGCGCGGCGCGCGCGGAGGGCAGGTCGCGCAGGGTTGGGGAATCGACATCCATGAACCATCTCGGCAACCTGTATTCCGGCATGGCATCGGTTGCGCAGGGAAGATCGCCGCGTATGATCGTCGGGGTCGTGGCCGCCGTTATCCTGATCCTGCTCGTGATCATATTCGCCTTGATATTCGGCAACCATGGCTCGACCCAATCGCAGGAAATCACCAAGGTTCCCATCACCGGCGTGACCGACACATCCAATAGCGAGAGCTCAACCTCCGATGGAAATAGCTCCTCGCAGTCGCAGTCAACCCAGGTGAAAGTCCCGACTTCGGTTTCGGTCGAATATAAGCTGGCTTCCGGGCAGCAGGCCTACGTCGTCATCGATCAGGATGGCACCTCGACTGAGCAGATGCTTACCGGCCCTGTTGATGAAACCGTCGATGTAAGCGGTACGTGGAGCCTGTCCACTTACGTCACCGACGCCTTCACCATCACCATGGACGGCAAGGCGGTCGAGTTCGAAACCGACACGACTTCCGGTATGCCGACGGCGACGGTGAGCTTCTCGGATTATTTGAAGTCTTGGGCGGAGGAGCACCCCGACGTCAAGGTGGAGACCTCAAGCTCGACCTCTTCGTCATCCGATTCGACGACCTCATCGGGCACATCCGGGTCGACGTCATCCAACTCCTCGACGGCGTCTTCTAACGGAGCTGCCTCGAACTCGTCCACGGGATCAACGGGGACCACGTCGTAGGGTTCGGGCGGAACCGCATCCTCCACTGGTAGCGGCACCGCTTCGGCATCTGCCTGACATACGCTTTCCCGCAAGGCTGCTTGAGGGAACCTGCTCAACCTTTATATTGTTCTCACGCATCATCCAACTGGTATTTTGAAAGGACACCGATATCCATGGCTAAAGAATCCAGCTTCGACATCGTTTCGAGCGTCGATATGCAAGAGGTCGACAACGCCTACCAGCAGGCTCGCAAAGAGCTCTCCCAGCGCTACGATCTGAAGGGCTCGGGAGCCGAGATCAACTTGGATAAGCAGAAGAAGACGATCACCGTCTCGGCGCCTGCCGACTTCGTTTCCCGGCAGGTCATCGACATCATGGGCTCGAAGCTCATCAAGCGCGGCATCGAGCTTTCCGCCGTGAAATGGGGTGACCCCATTGCGGCGACCGGTCAAAGCGTCCGCGTCGTGGCCACCATCGTCGAGGGCATCGATAAGGAAACCGCTTCGGCCATCAACAAGGACATCAAGGCACAGAAGTTCAAGGCCAAGGTCACCATCGAGGGCGACAAGCTGCGCGTATCCTCGGCCTCGCGCGATACGCTGCAAGACGTTATCGCCTTCGTACGCGGCAACGACTACGGTCAGCCCCTCCAATTCGTCAACTATCGCTAGTAGCGGGTGCTTTTTATGCAGCAAGTTTCCGTCCCGTCCGTGGCTTTCGTGACCATGGGATGCGCGAAGAACGAAGTAGATACGCATCGCATGCAGTCGGACCTGCGCCGCGCCGGGTTCGTCATCGCAGATGATCCGCAGGCGGCCGATGCCGTCATCATAAACACCTGCTCGTTCATCCAAAGCGCCACCGAGGAAAGCCTGCAGGCCATATTCGAGGTTTCGGGTATGCCGAACATCGCCGCGGGTGCGTCCCTTATCGTTGCGGGCTGCATGCCCGCGCGCTATGGGGATGACCTGGCTGATGAGCTCACCGAGGCCTGCGCTTTCGTCCCCTGCAGCAAGGAGGACGACATCGTCGATGTCGTGTGCGCTTCCCTGAACATCGATCCCGAGCAACGACGCGATCTCGAGCGCACGATGCTTGGAGCGGTCGGCGAAGGGGATATCTTCGCGTCCGGATCTCGGCCGGTATCCGCATACGTCAAGATCTCCGATGGCTGCGATCGCTTCTGCTCGTACTGCACGATCCCCTACATTCGCGGTCGTTATCATAGCTTTCCTCTTGAGGTCATCAGGGATGATGTGTCCGCGCGCGTTGCGTCAGGGATTCGTGAGATAGTGCTTATCGCGCAGGATACGGGTCGATGGGGGCAAGATTTCGAGGAGCCGTCCACCTTAGCGAGGCTCATCGACTCGCTTGCCGACGAGTTTCCCGACACGTGGTTCCGCGTGATGTATATCCAGCCGGAAGGGGTTACCGACGACTTGCTCGACGTCGTTGCGGCACATGCGAATGTCTGCAGCTATTTCGATATCCCGCTGCAACATGTACAGCCTCACTTGCTCAAGGCGATGCGGCGCAGCGGATCTCGTGAGGAATACGTCCAGCTCATGTCCCATGTTCGCGACAAGGTTCCCGGGGTTGTCCTGCGCACTACCTTGATTGCGGGCTTTCCCGGGGAAACCGACGAGGACTTCGAGGAGCTGTGCGATTTCGTTGAGGAAGGGCTTTTTGATTATGTCGGCGTGTTCGCGTATTCCCGCGAAGAGGGCACACGGGCATTTTCGCTGCCTGACCAAATAGACGAGGACGAGAAAGCTGATAGGGCGCAGCGGCTGCGGGATATCGCCGACGGTGTTTGCACGGCTCTTGTTGCCGCACGTTGCGGACGGACTTTCGACGTTCTCGTCGAGGGCAAGGAGGAGGACGGCCAGCTTTTCGGTCGCGCTATGTGCCAAGCTCCCGAGGTTGACGGCGTGACGTACCTCGAGGAAGGGCGTCCTGGCGATATAGTGTCGGTTCGCATCGCCGATACCTTGCTCTACGAGATGGAGGCTGAGTAAGCGATGGGGAAGATCGAGGTGAGCGCGGCTCCGGAGGTCTCGACGCGCCTGTGGACGCCGGCGAACATCGTGACGCTTGTCCGCATCTGCCTTGTACCGGTTTTCGTTGTGGTTCTGCTCAGCCCCTGGCCTGAGTTTCTGCATCTTCCCGCTATCGCCACTGAGTCGAAAAGCCTGATCGCTGCTTGCATATTCATTTTGATTTCCTGCACCGACTGGCTCGATGGATATCTGGCTCGCAGTCGCGGCGAAGTCACCGATTTCGGCAAGTTCATGGATCCGCTTGCCGACAAGATCCTCGTGGTCGCGGCTCTGCTCGCCCTGATCGAGCTTGGTGCGTTGCCAAGCTGGGTTGCGCTTATCATCGTGTCGCGCGAGTTCATCGTTTCAGGCGTTCGCATGGTCTCCGCCAGCAAGGGCGTCGTCATTGCGGCAAGCTGGTACGGCAAGTTCAAGACCGTCTTCCAGATGATCGCCATCGTTCTTTTCACCATCAAGGACAGCCATATGGTCGGCAGCATTGCCGAGGCGATGGGGGATATCCTGTGGGTTGTGAGCTGGTTGGTGATGACGATTGCGCTGGTGCTCACCGTCGTCTCCATGCTCGACTATATCGCGAAGGCGCGCGAGCTGATCGGTTTGGGCAAGCCCTCGCGTCAGTCATCTAAGCTGGACGGTGAAATAGGTGCTTCCCTAAACGTCGAGGCTGTAACACAAGTCGCGGATTCGGTCGCACTCGAAACGGGATGCGTTTCTCAGTGTGATGAGGGCGTCGACCCTCATTCGCGCCCGGCTGCACCCTTCGATGGCGGCGTTTCCCTCAAAGCCGCACAGCTGCTCGATGCCGCTCGGGAAAAGGGCCTGACCCTCGGCACCGCCGAGAGCCTTACCGGTGGCTTGATCTGCTCCGCGCTGACGTCGGTCCCTGGCTCGTCGTCCGTGGTGTGCGGTGGCATAGCTTCCTACATGGCTTCCGTCAAAGAAGGGGTGCTCGGTGTTGATTCAGCTGCCATAGCTGGCGAAGGTGTGGTCAGCGAAGCTGTTGCGGCCCAGATGGCCGGCGGTGCGCGTCTTGCCCTTGGGTGCGATATCTGCGTTGCGGTAACCGGGATAGCGGGACCTGGTGGAGCCGAGGAGGGAAAACCTGTCGGCACCGTTTGCTTTGCTTGCGCGACCGAGAACGAATGTGCCACGAAAACGGTGGTGTTCGACGGCGGAAGAGACGATGTTCGCAATCAGACCGTTACGGTTGCGCTCGATATGCTTTTAGCAGCTGTTTCCTCGTTGTAATCGTCGGTCATTGCGGGTTTTTCCTTTAGTCGTTTATGCAAGGTTTTTGCCACGCTGACGCAAGGGTTCGTGGAAGTAATTGCAGGCCATACGCAATATTCGTCCATTAGATTATGAACAGCGAACAAATGTCTTGACAGGGAAACAAACGTTCGCTTACTATTGGAAAAGCGAACATAGTTTCGTTTTACGCGATGAAAGGCCGACAATGAACGAAGATAAATCGAAGATGCTCAAGGTCACGACCGACCAGATCGAATCAAAATTCGGAAAAGGCTCCATCATGAAATATGGGGAGGGCGGTCATGATCTCAGCGTCGGCGCCATACCGACGGGTTCGCTGCCGCTTGATGCGGCTCTTGGCATCGGTGGCGTTCCGCGCGGTCGCATTATTGAGATTTTCGGTCCCGAATCAAGCGGCAAAACCACGCTTGCACTTCAAATCATCGCTGAAGCCCAGGCTCTGGGCGGCGTTGTTGCCTTTATCGACGCCGAGCATGCGCTTGATCCCGTATACGCAGCTCGCCTAGGGGTTGACGTTGACGAGGTTCTGATCTCTCAACCAGACTATGGTGAGCAGGCTCTCGAGATCTGCGATATGCTCGTACGCTCAGGCGCCATTGACTGCGTCGTCATCGACTCGGTCGCAGCCCTCGTACCCCGTGCCGAAATCGAGGGAGAAATCGGGGATACGACGGTCGGCCTGCAGGCACGTCTCATGTCTCAGGCTCTTCGCAAGCTCGCCGGGTCTCTCTCCAAATCGAATACCACGTGCATCTTCATTAATCAGCTTCGCGAGAAGATCGGTGTTATGTTCGGCAGCCCCGAAACCACGACCGGCGGACGCGCGCTGAAGTTCTTCTCCAGCGTGCGCATCGATATTCGTCGAGTCGACTCCATCAAAAAAGATGGCGAGATCGTTGGAAATCGCGTTCGCGCCAAGGTTGTCAAGAACAAAGTCGCTCCGCCGTTTAGGCAGGCGGAATTCGATTTGATGTACGGAGAGGGCATCTCGCGCGAGGGATGTATCGTTGATATGGCGGTCGATGCTGGCGTCGCTAAGAAAAGCGGTGCCTGGTATACCTACGGCGAAGAGCGTCTCGGGCAGGGCAGGGAAGCGGCGAAGAAGACATTGCGCGAGAATCCCGACCTTCGCGACGAATTGGAAACGAAGGTGCGCGAGGCTTTCGGCATCCCGATCATCACGAAAGAGCAGGAGGACTTCGACAACATAACTCCCGTTGCCAAGCCTAAGGGCAAGCGATAAGCCATGGCATCAGGCAAACAGGCGTTGCTCGAAGACCTCAGGTCGAGGATTTCCCTTATCGAATCAAGTGAGGGCTCGCAGTGCCACTTGCATGATATTGTCGAAGAGGGTCTGACCGGTAATGGTTACACGGATGCTGATGCTTCAAGCTCGTTAGTATCCAGTAAGCCTTTTTCTGCCGACGAGCAAAGTGATCGGGTCTTCAGCAAGATTGGAACCCTTGCGTCTCGACGAGAATACTCTCTTCAGGGTATGAGGCGACGTCTTCGGAATTACGATTTTGAGGAGCAGGACATCGAAGATGCGCTTGCACGAGCGGTTCACTGCGGACTGCTTGACGATGCGCGCTATGCCGACGTTTTAGTGCGCTCACGCCTGTCACAAGGAAAGGGGTTGTGCGGTATCGCACGGGAGTTGCGCCAAGACGGCATAGAGCCTCTTTCGGTGTCCTTGTATGTTGAGGCGCAATCGATGGGATCGAGCCTGCCTCATCACGAAGTCGATCGAGCGCTCGAGGTGCTTCGAAGCAGGCCTCCTCATGCGAAAAACGTTCGCCAATCCGCCTACCGTCGTCTTCTCTCGCGCGGGTATGATTCTGCAACAGCATCGTCTGCTGCAAGGATTTGGGCTGAGCAATCAGGCCATTCTGATCGAAATAAGGTGTTTGCCCCATACGAAAGCTGAAACCAGTCGGTAATTTACGTAGAGACCTTTCCGTTGAGCACCGAAAGCTTTATCATTACTAAAGCTTGAGCATACGTGTCTATTTCGACACTGGTTATATATACAAATGTATACGGTCGTTTCAGCGCGTCTATGTTCATGCCCGGTTATTCCGGGCATTTTTATGTATGGAAACCTATGAAACTTTGAATTGCTCCCTAACGGAAAGGGGTACCACGTGGATCTTATCTCTGTTCTAATGCTTATCGTTGGTGCGGTTATCGGTGTGGGTGCCGGTTACTTCATCGTGAAGAACAGCGCTAACTCAGCTGCGAAGCGAGCTGAGGAAGAGGCGAGGGGCGTTGTTGAGGATGCTAAACGTCAGGCGGAAACCTTGCGTCGCGAAGCGTCTGTCGAAGCGAAGGACGAGGCTCTTCGCCTTCGCCAGGAAGCTCAGGCCGAAAACAAGGAGCGCCAGAAAGAGGTTCGCGCCGCCGAGCAGCGAGTCAACCAGCGCGAAGAATCACTCAATAGGCGCGTTGAATCTCTTGACTCCCGTGAGAAATCCCTCGATTCCCGTGAACATCAGATTTCCTCCCTGCAGGGTCAGATCGAGCGTCGCGAGCGCGACCTCGAAGAAGCTCACGAGGAGATCGGCCGAAAACTCCAGCAGGTTGCTGGCATGAGCGCGGAAGAGGCCAAGTCCGAGCTTCTTGATACGCTGAAGGATGAGGTCGCTCACGAATCAGCGGCTATTATCCGCGATTCGGAGGCGCGAACGAAGGCGGAGGCCGACAAGAAGGCGCGTTCCATCTTAAGCCTGGCGATTCAGCGTGTCGCCGCCGATCACACGGCTGAGACGACCGTCTCCTCCATTCATATCCCCTCCGATGATCTGAAGGGCCGCATCATCGGACGCGAGGGTCGCAACATCCGCTCTTTCGAGCAGCTTACGGGAACCAATCTCATCATCGACGACACACCTGAAAACGTCACCATTTCCTGCTTCGATCCCGTTCGCCGTGAAATCGGACGCGTGACGATGGAGAACCTCATTGCTGATGGGCGTATCCATCCGGCGCGTATCGAGGAGATGTTCGGGAAGGCTGAAAAGCTCGTGAACCAGCGCGTTCAGGAAGCGGGAGAGCAGGCCACGTTCGATACGGGTATCCATGATCTCGATCCTGAGCTCGTCCATACGCTAGGTCGCTTGCGTTATCGCACGTCCTATGGTCAAAATGTTTTGAATCATTCACTCGAAGTAGCTTATCTTGCCGGGGTGATGGCTTCCGAGCTCGGGCTTGATCCGATCCCTGCGAAACGTGCCGGCCTGCTTCATGACCTCGGCAAAGCGGTTGACCACGAGGTTGAGGGCAGCCATGCCGTCATCGGCGCCGATCTTGCTCGCCGTTTCGGCGAAAAGCCCGCCATCGTTCATGCGATCGAGGCTCATCATAACGATGTCGAGCCGAACAGCGTCCTCGACGTGCTGATTCAAGCCGCCGATGCCGTTTCGGCCGCTCGTCCCGGAGCTCGCAAGGAAACCCTCGATGCGTACATCAAACGCCTTGAAAAGCTTGAGGAAATCGCGAACTCCTACAACGGCGTTGAGCGCACGTACGCGATCCAGGCCGGCCGTGAGGTTCGCGTCATGGTTCAGCCCGAAGTTGTCGACGAAGCTCAAACCACGGTGCTTGCCCATGATATCGCTAAGCGCATCGAGGATGAAATGCAATACCCTGGCCAGGTCAAGGTTGTCGTTATCCGCGAGAGCCGTGCAATTGGCATCGCCAAATAGCCTGAAGGTCTTCAAGCGATGAGCGCTTCCGATCTGGAAGATTTCGTGAACGAAGTTTGCGGCGAAAGCCATCTCCGAGTTGAAAAGGATCTCGGGGATGGCTTCGTTCGTTTACGAAGCTCCGAGGCCGAAAGGCGTCAAGCGGCGCAAGATATCCGCTGCAGCGAGGATATCGTTATCGAAATGCTTCGCAATGCGCGCGATGCCCACGCCCGGAATATCTTCGTCTCCGTTTCCCGCGAAGGCAACGAACGGTCTATTGCTATGATCGACGATGGCGACGGCGTTCCTCTGCATTTGCAGCAGGCCGTTTTCGAGCCCCGCGTCACGTCGAAGCTTGATTCCATGCACATGGATAAGTGGGGGGTCCACGGGCGAGGAATGGCTCTGTACTCCATTGCGGTTAATGTCACCGAAGCGCGAATTCTCACTTCGGGAAAAGGTCTTGGTACGGCAATTTCGATTAAATCCGATCTATCTCGGCTTCCGGAAAAAACCGATCAATCCACCTTCCCTTCATTCGATTTGAGCGATGATGGCACGGTCAAGGTTACCGGCCCTAAGAACATTTTGCGTACCGCCTGCGAATTCTCGATTGAATCACGCAAATCATGCTCGGTATTTTTGGGATCAGCTACTGAAATCGCTGCATCTCTTTTGCAGTATGGCCGAGCGCTCAACGTGAAAGCGATCGCTGATTGCGCCTCGGAAGATATCGTCTCACAAGCTTCTTGTTTACCGGTTTGCAGGCGAATTGCTACATCGAGCGATCCTGCGGCACTTCGCTCAGTCGCTGAATCGCTTGGTTTGGTTATGTCCGAACGATCAGCTCGCCGCGTGCTCGATGGCACTATCAATCCGCTCTCTCCGCTGCTCGACCAAATCAAGGTTCACGGCCTTCCCGCCACTCAAGGTGAAAAGAACCCTGTTGAAGTTTCGCATGCACGCGTTTTAGCTAAAAAGAGAAAACTCCAGTTTTCCGATGATGATAAATGCGCCTTTCTCGACAAGGTGATGCGCGCTTACTCGGATCTTGCCGAAGCATATTATCTGCAGGGCGATGTAACCCCCGCTCTACGTGTCGGCAAAGATGCGCTCACGATAACCATCCCTGTTGCAAACGACGATTAGACCATATGAACAACATACGTTGTTGCAGGTCGTTTCACGAACAGCTACAATTTGAAGTCGTTTCAAAACGTTCCAAAAACGCATGATAGACGCACTACGAAAAGGACACGCATGACATCACCTAGCCCACTCGATTCTGGGTTGCTCAAAGTATCGTCGAAGTCATCTCCCGCATCGGTCGCCGGCGCCATTGCCGGTATGGTGAAGGATGGAACACCGGTTGAGATTCAATCAGTAGGCGCAGGTGCTGTGAACCAAGCCGTGAAAGCAATAGCCATAGCAAGAGGATTCCTCTCCCCGGTGGGTATCGAGATCTCATGCGTTCCGTCTTTCGCTGATATCGTCATCGACGGAGAATACCGGACCGCAATCCGTTTCGCTATCAAGCCTGAAGCCATCCATGGTGGATCACTTCTTCAGGGCGCTGAATAACCCGATACATCATTCGCTTCTCCTTTCCCCAAGAAACAGAGAGACCCATGCATACTTCCCTTATGAATATGACCTTCTGCGTCCGAACTTTTGGATGCCAGATGAACAAGCACGACTCAGAACGCATCTCGGGCATGCTTGAGGCGCTAGGCGCCCTCATGGTCGATACGGTTGAGCAGGCCGATATCCTCATTTACATGACCTGCTGCGTTCGTGAGGCGGCCGACACCAGGCTTTACGGTCAGGTTGCTTCCATGAAAAACGTGCCGCTGCGATCGGGCACGCCCCTGTCGAAGCGTATCATCGCGGTTGGCGGGTGCATTGGCCAACGTGATGGGGAAGAGCTGACGCGAAAGCTCCCGCACCTCGATGTCGTTTTCGGTACTCATAACCTTGCAAGTTTGCCTCGTTTGCTCGAGGGCGTTATCGCCGATGGCGGGCATCAGGTCGAAGTGCTCGATGCCTCATCATCGTTTCCGACCGAGCTGCCAACCGCGCGCGAGCATTCATGGGCGGCCTGGCTTCCCATCACCATCGGGTGCAACAACTTCTGCTCCTACTGCATCGTTCCGTATGTCCGCGGACGGGAAAAGTCTCGTCCTTTGGAAGATATCGTCGCCGAAGCTGAGCGTTATGTCGCATCTGGCGTCAAGGAAATTACATTGCTGGGCCAAAACGTCAATTCGTATGGACGAGATCTTTATGGCACCCCTCGCTTCGCAAAGGTTCTCGACGCTCTGGACAAAACGGGCATCGAGCGTCTTCGCTTTGCGACCAGCCATCCAAAAGACCTTTCCGACGAGGTTATCTCAAAGTTCGGCAATCTGCGCTCCTTGATGCCTGCTTTGCATCTGCCCGTTCAGTCTGGCTCGGATGCGGTGCTTGCAGCAATGAACCGCCGCTACACTGTTGAGCACTATCGTCAGCTTGTCGGGAAACTGCGTGATGTTTGCCCGGATATAGCGCTCTCCACCGACATCATCGTCGGCTTCCCTGGCGAGACGCAGAAGGATTTCGACGATACAGCTCGCCTGGTCGACGAGGTTGGCTATCATCAGGTCTTTACGTTCATTTATTCGAAGCGTGAAGGCACGCCGGCAGCGAAAATCGTCGACAACACGCCTCGTGAGGTTATTCAGAACAGATTCGATGAGCTTGTCGAAATCGTCCAAAAGCATGCCTTTGAGCTCAATCAGGCGGATCTCGGGACAACGGTCGATGTTTTGGTTGAGGGCGTTTCGAAACGCGACGAGAACCTCCTGTCCGGCAAAAGCCCCAAAAACCAAACGGTGCATGCTCCGATTCCCGCCGGTAAAACGATAGATGATCTATGCGGCCGCATCGTGCCCGTTTCCGTGACTGAGGCGAAAACCTGGTACCTCTCAGGCGACGTTGTTGGTTAGAGAGATGCCGCAACCGAATTCCGACCAGATGCTCGCGCTTGAAAAGCCCGTTCTCTGCGTCGTGGGACCGACTGCCTCGGGCAAAACCGAGCTTGCCCTCGCCTTGGCCGAGCATCTCGGTGGGGAAGTGGTAAGCGCTGACTCAATGCAGGTTTACCGCGGGATGGATATCGGCACGGGAAAACTACCGGCGGAAAAACGTTCCGTTCCTCATTTCGGCTTCGATCTCGTTGATCCCGGGCAACCTTACTCAGCCGCGTTATTCCAGGCATATGCCCGAGATTGCTTTGCGGACATCGACAGACGGGGGAATTTCGCGATTCTGGCGGGTGGCACCGGTTTCTATGTTCGTGCGGCAATCGATGCTTACGATTTTCCCAAGGGTGAACAAGTTACGAACCCGGTAAGGGAACATTGGAATCAGTATGCGAAGGATCATGGTTCGCACGAGCTTTGGAGTCAGCTGAACGCAGCGGATCCCGCTTCAGCTGCAGTGATTCCGCAGGGTGATGTTAAAAGAGTGGTGCGCGCTTTCGAGCTTCTTTCCGAAGGGCTTAGCTATGCGCAGCAAAAGGAGAAGCTCGCCTCGATTCCGCAATTCGTCCCAGCGGTTTTCATCGGGCTGTCCGTTGATCCCGAGGTTTTGCGTTCGCGCATTCGAGCACGTGTTGACACGATGGTCGAATACGGCCTTGTCGACGAGGTGAGAGGCTTGCTTGACAAGGGATTTCGCGATGGAATTACCGCGCCGCAGGCTATTGGGTACAAAGAGATCGTTTCGGCGCTTGATGGCGATATTTCCCTGGATGAAGCTATCGAGGCCATCAAGATCGCCACCTGCCGCTACGCTAAACGACAACGTACATGGTTTAGGAAGGACATGCGTATCAACTGGCTTTGCGCAGATTCGGGGGATACAGCAAACCTTGTTACCGAGGCTTTACAGGTGCTTGGTAGAATCAATCCAATTTTTTCACGAGCAAAGGAGCGTGCTTAATTCAGATGGAGCTGGAATTCGTAAAACTGCATGGACTGGGAAACGATTTCGTTTTCGTTGATGACTTTTCCCGCGAAATAGAGTTGTCGAAGGAACAGGTCGCTTTGCTTTGCGATAGGCATTTCGGTATCGGTGGCGATGGCGTGATCTTGGTGCGCCCCTCCGAACGCTCTGAATGCGCGGCTTACATGCACTACATCAACTCCGATGGAACCCTGGCGCAAATGTGCGGTAACGGTGTTCGCTGCTTTGCCAAATACCTGGTGGATAGAGGTTTTGTTCCCGCTGCCGATGGTCAGTTCGTTGCGGATACCCTAGCCGGCCCTAAACCTATCTCGTTTCAGGTGGACGATGACGAGAAGATGGTTGCAGCGACGGTCGACATGGGCCATCCGATTCTTGAGCCTACGTCCGTGCCGGTCTCTTTGCCCGCTAACGCAACCTCCGATGCGGGCGTGTCGTTTGTTTCAAACGCCGATATCGCCTCTCCCTGGGGTGCTTTCTCGTTCACCTGCGTTTCGATGGGCAACCCCCATGCGATAACGTTCATTGATGATTTTGCCGCTTTGCCTGATGAACTCTTCGTCGATTCCAGCGATAAGCAGCTCTCCACTCTTGATCTTTCCAAGGTTGGGGCATATTTCGAGTCGCATGAAACGTTCCCCGAGAAGACGAACGTCGAGTTTGCGCGCATTGCAGCTGATGGCGTTATCGAGATGCGCGTGTTCGAGCGTGGCTGCGGCGAGACGCTGGCATGCGGCACCGGGGCTTGTGCAACGAATGTCGCCGCAGCTTTAACTGGTCGTGCAAGCCGCGAGAACGACCTTGTCCTGCGTGGCGGCACCCTTCATATTCTATGGGATGAGAACGACCACGTTATGATGACCGGCCCGGCAACCGAGGCGTTTGAGGGCACGGTTGTTCTGTAGAGCCTAAAGGGCGTTGTCGGCTGATAGGGTGTTTATGTTCGAGGGGCTCTATTTGAAGCAAGAGCCCCTCGACTATTTGAATAAACGATTGCTCTATGGATATTAATCAGAAGGGATATGCGTGTCCGAGTACGAATCGGTGACCGTAAAGGGAGCGAAAACGGTGAGCGAGCAGCGTCGCGAGCGGGCGGTACTCGTCGGCGTGGAATTCCCTTATCAGAAATGGGCGCTATCTTCCTCGCTTGCCGAGCTTGAGCGGTTGGCCGATACCGCAGGGGCCGATACGGTTGGCGTGATCACGCAAAAACTATCGAGTCCTAATCCAAGAACTTTTGTTGGATCGGGTAAAGTCGAAGAGATTGCGTCGCTATGCCGGAGCACAAGCGCCGACCTGGTGATTTTCGACGATGAGCTCACTCCTTCCCAGCAATCAAATCTCGAGAAGTCCGTGGATAGGGACATCAAGATCATCGACAGGACGGCGCTCATCCTAGATATTTTCGCACTTCATGCAACCAGCAAAGAGGGTAGGCTTCAGGTTAAGCTGGCTCAAAATCAGTACCTGCTTCCGCGCTTGCGCGGTATGTGGGCGCATCTCGCGTCGAACAGGATGGGCGGCGGCGTCGGTTCGCGATTCGGTGAAGGCGAAAGTCAGCTTGAGGTCGACCGTAGGCTTGTGCGAAAACGCATCACTACCATTAAGCGCGAGTTGAAGCATTTATCAGAGATCCGCAGCGTGCAGCGCGAAAGCCGTTATGCCAGCGGATTGTTCAAGGTGTCCCTTGCCGGATATACCAATGCGGGCAAGTCTTCTTTGCTCAATACGCTCACCGATGCCGACGTGCTCGCGTACGATAAACTTTTCGCTACGCTTGATTCGACAACGCGCAAGTTTCGTCTTGCGGAAGGCAGGGAGATCACGCTTACCGACACCGTCGGATTCATCCAGAAGCTACCCACGACACTTGTTGAGGCGTTCAAATCAACTCTTGACGAGATTACCGGATCTGACCTTATTTTGCAGGTTGTCGATGCCTCGTCTGAGGAATTTGAAGATCAAATTATTGCAGTCGAGGAGGTGCTCGATCAGATAGACGCTCAGAAGATACCGCGTCTTATCGTCTTCAATAAAATCGACCTTTTGACCGACGATCAGCTTTCGGCGATGAAAAATCGATTTAGTGAGGCTTTGTTCGTCAGTGCTGCGACAAAGGACGGCATTGAGGAGCTGTTGCTGCGCATAGCGCATATCGCTTCTGCACGGGATACACGCATTGATGCGGTTGTGCCATACGACCGGGGAGACTTGGTTTCCCTGGCGCATGAAAAATGCCGTGTATTATCCGAGTCGTTCGAGAATGACGGCACCCATCTTGTTCTGCTCGCGCCACAATCCCTTGCGCATGGCTTCAAGGAATTCGAACGAGAGGCTGATCGGTAATCGAGACACCCTTTCTTGAAGAGTGATCAGCGAGGGGAGGGGGCTCCCGTTCGCTGATCACGTTATGTCGCTTAGATGCGCCTGAAGACCGCGACAACCTTACCAGCGATTGAACAATTGGTCGTGATGATGGGCTCCATAGACGAGTTTTCGGGTTGCAAGCGAATATAGTTCTGCTCTTTATAGAAGCGTTTAACGGTTGCCCCGTCATCAATGATGGCTACGACGATATCTCCGTTGTTCGCCACCTTTTGCTCTTTCACCACGACGTAATCACCATCGTTGATACCTGCCTCTATCATGCTTTCCCCATGTACCGAGAGCATGAAGGACGGTGAATCGCCGACGATTTCAGTGGGAAGCATCATGGTGTCGGTGATGTTCTGCTCTGCGAGAATGGGGACGCCCGCCGCGACATCTCCCACAAGAGGAACCGATATAACGTTATCGAACTGCGTCGATGAGACGCTCGTTGCCTCCACTTCATCATCGAGCGCGTACGTTAGCACGATGGAGCGTGATTTCAGGGGATCTCGCTTGATGAAACCCTTGTCCTCGAGCGCTCGCAAATGAACGTGAACGGTGGAGGGGGATGAGAGGTCAAGTGCGTGGCAGATCTCCCGAACAGTCGGACCGTAACCCTTTTCGCGAATAAATTGCTCGATGACATCGAGGACCGCTTGCTGCCGTTTGGTGATCGATTCCATCATGGTTCCTCCTATTGGCAATAGAACAAATGTTTGGAATTCTGTTGACATGAACCTTTGTTCGCTCTATTATAAGCACGAACAAAGGTTCTATGCAAGTGCTAGGAGGAATAAAATGACTTGCAATAGCGCTTATTACAAGACAGAGGGCAGCACGGCTTTGGCGCCCGAAGATCTGCAAAAGGAACCGACCAACCTCATCGACTTTGCTGAAGCTCGACAATCGTATTTTCATGAGGAACGCCTACCAGGTCAAACGTCCTCTAAAGACATCGCTTTAGCTTTTCTTCCTTGCATTCTCGTTGGTCTTTTGTTTCTCCTATAGGATCATCCCTTTGTTCGACTTCTATAGGGAATGCAACAATTCTGTCACATTCATTGAGCGGTATTTTGACCTATATCTTGTATGGTACTCTTTATGCAAGTCGAGCAAAGGAGTGCGATTGCATGAAGTGCCCTCAATGTGGATATCGAGATTCCAAGGTTGTTGATTCTCGCCCCGCGGAAGATGGACTGAGCATTAGGCGACGTCGCGAATGCCTTTCCTGCGGTAGGCGTTTCACCACCTACGAACGCCTCGGGGATAACCCTTTGATCGTTATAAAGTCGGATGGATCTTCCGAAGCGTATGATCGCAAAAAGCTCATGCGCGGACTGCTCATCGCATGCGCGAAACGTCCTATTTCTCCCGAGCAAATCGGTTCGCTTATCGATAGCATCGAGGGCGAGCTGCGAAATGCAGCGCGTAATGAAATCCGCTCTAAGGATCTTGGCGAGATGGCGCTACTAAGGCTCGCAAAGCTTGATGACGTTGCCTATGTGCGCTTCGCCAGCGTCTACAAAGATTTCCAAAACGTTGAGGAGTTCGCAAGCGCGCTTGAGGGGATGAGATCATGAGCGAAGTCGTCATTTCTTTGAAAAAACTGTCCGATGCCGCCAAAATCCCTGGATATGCATATGAGGGAGATGCTGGTGTCGACCTATGTTCAATCGAGCAGGTTGAAATTCCTCCTCTGGAGAGGGCAATGGTTCCTACCGGATTGTCGATCGCCTTGCCAGCGGGGTATGCAGGGTTTGTTCTTCCTCGCAGCGGTTTGGCGGCAAAGCATGGGATCTCTATAGTAAATACGCCTGGCCTTATCGATTCGAATTATCGAGGAGAGCTGAAGATTATCCTCGTAAATCATGACCCCGAAAGTTCCTTTGTAGTGAAACAGGGTGACAGAATCGCACAACTTGTCGTGATGCCCGTACCACATGTAACGTTTGATGTTGTCAGCAGCCTCCCTGAATCGTCGCGTGGAACGGCTGGCTTCGGAAGCAGTGGCGTTCATGGATGAGCGTCGATTGCAGCCTAACTCGGCTGATGAGGTTGCGCTCCTTTCCGCACGCAAGCAAATCAATATCGCCTATATCGCCGGGCCGATTTCATTGATTCTCGGAGGCTTACTGCTGGGAACGGTTGGCCTTATTTTAGGTATTCTGGCATGGCGTAAATTGAACGCACTGGTTCGTAAGCAGTCGCTGTTGGCTCAGGATGCTAAACTGCTTATCAAATCCGCCAAGATCGCCATAGTCGTTTGCGCAATCGCCATGGTGCTTAACTTTGTTTCCTTTATAGTTGTCTATCCTCAAATCATGGAAATGATCGACAGCGGACAATTCGATTACCTTCTTGGATCTTCTACCGCTGCAACGGGAACTTCTGCAAGCGGTTCCACATGGGGATAATTACAAATCACTGCCGAATCTTCTATTTCTGATAATATATGTTATGTTACATTGCGAATCGCGTAGCAGCCAGGCGGCTCCTTAAAGCTCCCTGGCTGCTTGTTATCGTTCGCACACCTCTTCGTACAAGGCGTACAGTTCGGGACACACGCGTTTAATGCTCTGCGGTTTGAACGTCTCAGCATCAACCAGGCAGTGAAGGCTCTTTCCCGTACAAAGCGGTCGCGCGGTTTCAGGGTCGTCGCCTTGACGATACACCTCGTAGGCATACGTTGTTTTCGTTGGCTTCGAATCGCATATCCATGTTTTCACGATGGCAACATCACCGTATCGCAAAGGCGTTCCATAGTGAATATCGACGGAAACGACGGGTGAAATGTAACCGGCATCCTCTATTTTCTTATAGGGATATCCAAGCTCCTCGAGAAAATGAGTACGCGCATCCTCGAAATACAGGAGGTAGTTCGCGTGGTATACGACACCCATTTTGTCGGTTTCGGCATAGCGGATGGTTATTGGCGTGCTTACCTTCACAGTCAAGCTCCTTCAGACGCAATAGACTACAATGTGCTTATGGATTCGATCGTATCGTACATTTCACGCGAACAGCGCTCTTTTACCGAATTACCGTTCAACCCGGTTGATTCCCTGGTGCTATGCTCGCTGTGTTATTTGAATTTTGAACGAAGCTCTGAATGCTCGCTATTCGAGCTCGGAGAGACGCTTGATGTTCATACGCAGCAAGAGGTTCTTTTGGGCGACATTCTTTCGCTTGTGCCCTCTCGCGAACTCACAGAAGGCAGTTGGCTCGAAGATTTCGATCAAACCGAGCAATTTCTCCTTGCCCTTCGTGCAAGCAGGAGATATCGAGCGGTGACCGTATCCTTGTATGCCAACGAATATTCCAAGGCCATCGACAAGCAGTTTTCGGCATGCACATTTCGCTTTCAGGGGCCATGCGGGAAGGTCGCCTACATCGCCTTTCGGGGCACCGACGGAACATTCACCGGCTGGAAAGAGGATTTCAACCTTGCATATCAACCGGTCATTTCGTCTCAGCGCACCGCGCTATCCTATGTATCGGGAGTTGCCTCGGCGTTCAGTGATCGGCTGATTCTTGGAGGTCACTCTAAAGGGGGGAATCTTGCCGAATACGCCGCTCTTTGCTGCGATGACAGCGTCTTCGATCGTATTGAGTACGTTTTCGATCATGATGGCCCCTCGTTCTTGGCCGACCCCTCCCCTCGCAGGGATACCGAAGCTTATGGCCGAAAGCTTCGCAAGCTGGTTCCAGAATCTTCGGCTTTCGGGATGATCCTGGAACGTCGGAAGGATTATCGTGTGGTGCAGTCCTCGGCTTTCGCCGTCTTCCAGCACAACCCTTATTCCTGGCTCGTTGAAGACGATGACTTCGTGTACCAAGATGAGATCAACTCCTCCGCTCACTTCTTCGATGAAGCGCTAGACTCTTGGCTCAGAAGCAAAAGCCCTGACGAAAGGGAACGTTTCATTCAAACGATTTACGATTTGCTCACTGAAACCGAAGCCGAGTCTTGGTCTGAATTTCAAGATAATATCGCAACGAATATCGCTTCGATGATCGGCGCTGGCTCGAAGCTTGATCCCGAGACGAAACGTTTTATCAAATCAACGATAGCGGGCCTTGCCTCGACGCTTCGTGGTCAGACCGTAGAACGGTTGCGTGCGCTTGCACCGCGAAGTTTCAGAAACATGATGCGTAAAGGCTCCGACGAGACGACGGCGCCATCGGGTGACACTGAAAGATAAGGTTTTGGATATGCAATCAATCGAAAGCTCGAAAGAGAATGCGCCGTCCTATGAGCGCTTAACCGTGCGGATGGCCGTGAATCTTGCGGCACCCCATACCTGGCCTGCCGCCATTCTGCCCGTTGCGCTCAGCGTCGCTTGCGCCTGTGCTGTGCAGGGAGCCGCTTCGATAAGCCTGAGCATCACCCTTCTTGCGATCTGCATCCTTATGCAGTCGTCGGTCAATACGTTCAACGATTACTACGACTACGTAAAAGGTTCCGATTCGGTCGATGACGATGTCGACCCCTCCGATGCCGTGCTCGTCTACAACAACGTCAACCCTTCGGCAGCATTGCGCTTGGCTATCGGCATGCTCGTCTGCGCATTTGCCCTAGGCGTTTATGTGATTGCGCGCACGGGCTGGATCCCTCTCGCGATCGGGATCGTCGGCGCCCTGTTCGTCGTGGCCTATTCAGCCGGAAAGACGCCGATCTCATACCTGCCGATTGGCGAATTCGTCAGCGGTTTCGTCATGGGCGGCTTAATACCGCTCGCTTGTTTTTATGTGCTTACTAAAACGCTATCCCCCATCGTTTTGGTCTGGTCGATTCCAACCATCATCGGAATCGGCCTGATAATGATGACGAACAACACCTGCGATATCGAAAAGGATATTGCGGCCTCTCGTAAAACGCTCCCCGTCCTTCTCGGTCGCATGCGGGCACGCAATGCCTATCATGCTAGCGTTATCGTTTGGGTGCTTGCCATCATCATTAATCTTGCCTTATTTTTCAGACCCGGATTGATGCTCGTGCCCTTCATGATCCTATCTGCGTATCCCCTGCTGAAGGTGCTGTTCGCCAATCCACTTGCCGCCTCCTCGCGTGTGGCGGGAATGGGTCAGATTTGCAGCGTGAACATCGCGCTCGGTTCGTGGTACGCTGCCTGCGTTCTTTCATCGATGGCTACCTTAACGTGGTAACGCAAACCTCTCCGATAGGTTATGTATGCTAGCTTTTCTTCGATTTTTCCTCACTGCACTTGGATCCGCGGCCTTCTTCGCCATTTTCGCTCAATTATATCGAGGTGGATGGACGGTGCTCGTGTTCTCTCGATCCGCACCTTTTGAAGGTGACGCTTGTGCGCGCGAGCGTGCGGAAGTCGATCGCGCTCGCTGGGCGGCTCCGGTTGCTTTAAGCGCCGGTCTCTCATTGCTCTCGCTGTTGCTTTTCGAGATATCGGCGCAACTGGGATGGGTCATCGCTCAATCGGCGTGCTCCGCCATTTGCGATATAGCCATGATCGCCTTTGCCGCATTGGTTGTGCGCCTATACCTTAAAATGGGCGTAACGGATGACAAGAAGGCGCGATTCAGAACCAGCAATGCGCGCACCAGCCTTTTCGTTATCGCGAGCGTGTTGGTGCTTCTTGCCGTCGCGCTACTCTACTGAGCCCTCTCAGCTGGCTTGAGTCCAGTTTGATCAGGTTTTATGGTTGCCAGTGAATTTGAATGGGATTGCTAAAGATATCACGAATCTTGGAGGAATCGAAGTGACTCAGGATGTCTTCAGGGGTTGCCGGCTCATCGGCGTCGATGATTCCTGCAACATGGGCGATATGACCGATAACGCCCGCGGGTGAGCCATATCGACCAAGCAGCTCCTCAAGCGAGGCATCGTGGTCGCGTTTGGAAAGGCGCCGATCCTTTTCAGCGACAAGCAGCGGTATATGCGCGTATTCCGGCTGCGGCAATCCCAGCAAACGCTGCAAAAAAATCTGCTGGGGGGTGGAACATAGCAGATCGACACCGCGAACGATAGTGTTTACGCCTTGCGCCGCATCGTCGGCAACAACAGCTAATTGATAGGCGAATGTGCCGTCCGACCTACGCACGAGAAAGTCTCCGCACTCCTTCGAGAGGTTTTGGCGGTAGAGTCCTTGAATCATGTCGGTAAGTTCGATATCGATATCACCGACTGCTAACCGATATGCCGGCCGCTTCGCCTTTGACCTTGCCTTGCGCTCACGCAAGCTTAAATTTTTGCAAGTTCCGGGGTAGATGAATTTCTCGCCGCGATGCGGCGCAGACGCGGCATGCAGATCAGCGCGGCTGCAAAAGCAGGGGTAGATCCTCCCCTGCTTTTGCAGTTCGTTGAAAGCAGTTTGATAGGCGTCGTCACGATCATGTTGAAAGTGAGGACCGTCATCCCAAGTGAGCCCCAGAGCCTCCAAATCGCGCAGCACGGCATCGATGTATTGCGGCTTTGATCGCTCGCGGTCAAGATCCTCGATGCGCAAGACCATACGCCCGCCTTGCGACTTCGTTACAAGCCATGACATCAGTGCAGCGTAAATATTGCCTGCATGCATCCGTCCGGTCGGAGAGGGCGCAAAGCGTCCAATAACGGGTCGCGCCGCGCCCTCGCAAGAGCTGTTCGTGGTATGCCTGGCAGCGGTTCGCAATGCTATTTGCGCAGATCCTCAACATGCTTGGCCTTGCCGGTGGTGCGGGTGATGCCGCCCGGCTCGACCAGCTTGACCTTCGAGGCAACGAGCATGACGCTCTTGAGCTTTGCCTCGATATGTTTGCGGAAGCGATCCATCTCCTCGAAGGAATCGCTGAACGCCTCGGGTTTCAGCTCGACGTGAACCGTCATGCGATCAAGGCCTGTTTCGTTATCGACCACGATGCGGTAATGAGGCGTGACGCCGTCGATAGTCGACAGGACGTCTTCAACCTGACTCGGGAACACATTGGTGCCGCGAATGATAAGCATGTCATCGCAGCGTGAGCGGACCTTCTGCATGCGCGCCGTGGAACGTCCGCAGGCGCAACGCTCGGTTACGACGCGGGTGAGGTCATGCGTGCGATAGCGCAGCACAGGGATGGCCTGCTTGTCAAGAGGCGTGAGCACGAGCTCGCCTACTTCCCCGTCGGCAACAGGCTCGCCGGTAGTCGGATCTACGATCTCCCATAGGAAGTGATCCTCCGCGATATGCTGCATGTCGCGCTCGGCGAGGCATTCCCCCGAAACTCCCGGGCCCATGACTTCGGTCAGGCCATAGTTGTCCGTGCAAACAATATGCATGCGCTTCTCGATTTCCGCCTTTAGACCAGGCGGACAGGGCTCTCCACCGAACAGGCCGACGCGCAACGTGGAGGTTGACCAGTCGTAGCCCATTTTCTCGCCAACTTCGCAAATATGCATAGCGTAGGAAGGGGTTGCGACGAGCACCGTCGTGCCATAGTCCTGAATCATCTGGATTTGACGCTCGGTATTGCCCGACCCGGCCGGGATCATCATGCAGCCAAGCCGCTGCAGGCCGTAATGCAAACCGAAACCGCCCGTGAACATGCCGTACCCGAAAGCCATCTGCACGCGGTCGGAGGGCACGACGCCGGCCATCTGCACCAGGCGCATGATGCACTCGTTCCAGATGTCCATGTCATGCTGGTTGTAGCCTACGACAATCGGCTTGCCCGTGGTGCCCGATGATGCATGCAGCTCGACGACCTCGGAAAGCGGCACGGCGAAAAGCCCATAGGGAAATGTATCGCGCAGGGCGCTCTTATCGGTGAACGGGAGCTTACGAACATCGGCGAGCGTTTTGATGTCGGCGGGCGTAATGCCGGCAGCATCCATTTTCTCGCGATACCAAGAAACCCGATCGTACACCCATTCCACTTGCGCGATGAGCTTCTCAAGCTGGATGGCCTGAATGCGCTCACGCGAGGTGCACTCGATCTCGGGCTGGAAAACGGGAAGCTGGTCAAAGCGACCTTCTTCCGCTGCTTTGAGGGCGGCACCCTTTTCGGTGATGTCGATCATGACGTTTGTTCCTTAAACTCTTGCGAAGATGATGAGTTGATCCGTTTTAGCTCGAAGCGATATCGTCTTGCGTGACCAGCTCGACCGGCTGCTCGCGAAGCAGCGCTTCGGCCTGCGCGATATCCTCGACGTACATGGCGATGTACGTCGAAACCAGGGAATAGCTATATTGAACGTTGATGTTGCAGGATGAAAGGATGTCGATCACGCGCGCCAGCTCGCCGGGGGTGTCCTCAAGCTTCAAGCACAGCACGTCGGTGATTTTAGCGGCGCAGCCCAAATCGGTAAGAACCTCAAGTGCGCGCTTGGGGTCGTCCACGACGAATCGCACGATACCGTAATCGCCGGTGTCGGAAGCGCTATAGCCCCTAACGCTGACATTCGCCTGCTCGACCGCCTGCAGCACGCGCACAAGATGCCCCGGCTTGCTTTCGACGAACACGCTGATCTGTTGAACGCTCATAGATTATGCCTCCTTGGCGAAATCGTAGCCGGCTTCGAAGGCGCGCAGGTTGGCTTCGACCGTTTTAGGGGGAACGCGTTTGGCGATGACGTCCGTCCAGACATCCTTGGGGAAGTCGAGACGTGTTGCCAGCGCGCCGAGGAGCACCACGTTGACTGACTTCACCGTAGCAACCTCGCTCGCGATCCTGCCGGCGGGAATGATGGTTGCCCCTGCATTTGCGAGGCGATTCTCAAGGTTTTCGGGCATCGTGTCTTTTCCCGTGAGGACGGGAAGCGGCTTAATTGATTCATCGGCAACCATGAGGTGACCGTTTTCGGATACAAAGGGCAGGTTGCGCAGCGCTTCGGTCATCTCGAACGAGACGACGCAATCCGCGCATCCTTCATCCGCGACCATGGATTGCACCCCGTCCCTCCCGAATCGGACAACGGTGGTCACCGCGCCGCCTCTCTGGGACATGCCATGGATTTCGGAAACCTTCACGTCAAGACCCGATGCAAGGGCGGCACGCGCAAGTAGGTCAGCTGCAAGCACGGTCCCCTGGCCGCCGACGCCGCAAAGCAGAACAGTTGTAGCGTTTGACATCACTAGCCCTCCTCAACGTCGTTGGCGATGCTGCCGAATGCGCAATACTGGGCGCACTGGCCGCAACCGATGCATTGCGCCTTGTCGATGGACGCACGGCCCTCGTCGTCCTTCGAGATCGCCGGGCAGCCGAGCGTTGTGCAGACGCCGCACGCCGTACAAGCGCCGCTTACGGAGTAGGCAGGCTTGCGCGTGCGGTCGAGCAGAACGCAGGGGCTGCGGAAAACGATGACCGAAAGGTCTTCCGATCGGGTCGTTTCACGCAACGCTCGGCGAACAGCCTTCATGTCGTTGGGGTTGACCGTCCGCACGTCTTCGACGCCGATCGCTTTCAAAACTCCTTCGAGATCGAGCTCTCGCGAAGGACGGTGCTGCAGCGTTTCGCCATTGAAGGGGTTGCCTTGACGGCCGGTCATGGCCGTTGTGCGGTTATCGAGGACGCAAACCGTACCCGCTCCTTTGTTGTACACGGTGCTGATCAGGCTCGACAGCCCGGAATGCGCGAATGTGGAATCTCCGATCACGGCGACGACGGGCCGATGATCGGTTCCGGCCCAGGCAAGCTCGAAGCCATGCGACATCGACACCGAGGCACCCATGTCTACGCAGGTGTCCATTGCGGACAGCGGCGCCAAGGCGCCAAGGGTGTAGCAGCCGATATCTCCCGTGACAACAGCCTTCAGACGAGAGAGCTCTTTGAACACGAGTCGATGCGGGCAGCCGGCGCACAGCGCGGGCGGGCGCCCCGGAAGATCGTCGGCGGCGGGAGATGACGGCGGCGTTTCAAGCCCGAATGCGGCGCGTATCGCACCGGGGCTCAACTCGCCGTCTTGGCGAAGCCCGCAGGGGAACTTTGCCACCGTGATGCCGAGCGAGCGCACAGCATCGGTGAGGTAGGTAGAAGCCTCCTCGACTACGTAGACCGCATCGACCTCGCTTGCGAACTCGCCCAGCGCAACGCGCGGGAGCGGGTAGGTGCATCCGAGCTTGAAGACCGACGCCTCGGGCAGGGCCTCCTTGACGTGCTGGTAAGCGCTTCCGGCGCAAATCACGCCAATGCTTTGACCTGCATATTCAACGCGATTCAAGCGTGTCGTCTCACTCCAATGCGCCAGCTGCGCGATACGCTCGATCTGCACTTTCCTGCGCGGCTTGGAATAGGCGGGCATCATGACCCACTTGGAGGGATCGCTCTTGTACGGCACAAGGGCGTGCTCTTCGCGCGAACCGCATTCGACCGGGGTCTTCGTGTGGGAGATTCGCACCGACGAGCGGATGAAGAATGGAACATCGAAACGCTCGGAAAGCTCGAACGCCTCTTTGGTGAAAGCATGCGCCTCGGCGGAGTCGGCCGGGTCGAGCATCGGCACATGCGCCGCTGCCGCATAGTAATGGGAATCCTGCTCGTTTTGAGATGAGTACATGCCCGGGTCGTCGGCGGCAAGGATGACGAATCCGCCCCCGACGCCGGTGTAGGCGGAGGTGAACAGCGGGTCTGCCGCCACGTTCACGCCAACGTGCTTCATCGTCGCCAGCACACGCGCCCCGGCAGCCGAAGCGCCGAGCGCAACCTCGACTGCGACCTTCTCGTTGACCGCCCACTCCGCATAGACGCCGTCTTTCTTCGCGAAGGTCTCAAGCGTTTCGGTCGATGGCGTTCCCGGGTACGCTACGCCGATACGGCAGCCAGCCTCCCATGCGCCTTGCGCTATGGCCTCGTTTCCAGATAGCAGTTCCATAAAACTCCCGTCTTCAAGCGCCTTGCGCGCTCCCCAATTGATCGAAAATAATCGTTACTCTTCTTTGTACATCAAGCAGAACGCACCGATCTGAACGACGTCCCCATCGACGAGGATGTAGCTGTCGATGCTGTTGTTGTTCACCCACACCCCGTTGAAGGAGTTCTCGTCGCAGATCTGATATCCGCCCTCGACCGCCTCAACCGAGGCATGCTCGCGAGAAACGGTCATATCGTTGAGGAAGATATCGCACTGAGGGCTGCGGCCGATGGTCAGCTTGTTCTCGCCGAGCTTGAAGGCGACGCCGACTTGAGGTCCGCGCACAACATGCAGAACGCCGGTGGTCTTCGGTTTCATGGGAGCCTGTATCTCCCCCGTGCCGAATTGAACCGGCGTGAACTGCTGGGTCGAGCCCTTGAGCTTGAATCCGCAATAGGGGCAAGCCGCGTCCTCCGGATTGACATCATTGCTGCATACCGGGCACTTTAATGAACTTTCCATGACATCTCTCTTTCGCATCGAGCACTATTGGGACGAGGTTTTGTCGATAACGAGCGGAGTCTCGTTTATCAATTGGGAATGAGCGCAGGTCTGAGCGCCGGAGAATCCTTTAAAGAGCCTATCCCACCAAATGCCGATAGATTCTAGGAAATTCGGTGCCGCGACATCCTCGGACGCGATCAAATCAAGGGTTGCCACGACCTGATTGCGCTGCTTGAAGGTGATCGTCCCGACTTTCTGCCCCGCCTTGACGTTGCCTGAAAGTTCGAGGTAGTCGACCGATTCGGAAACGTTGCCGTTCAAATCGAAGATGGAAACGGCTGCATCCGGGTCGGAAACGGTGGCGCGCACCGTTTTGTCTACCCAGTCGGTGTGCGCGACTTCGGCCACAAGCGGGTAGCTTGCTCCTTTGTAGGAGGTGGTTTGCGAGCTGTTGATGAGCTTGTACGATTGCTGGTGATCGAACACCCAATTCACCAATTCGTCGGCGTCGTAGAAGCGCTGCGATTCGGACGTTGAATTCAACACGATAGCGTAAAGCTCCTGGCCGTCCTTGTTCACCGCGCCGGCAAACGACGCACCGGCAAGTTCCGTGTAGCCGGTTTTCACGCCGATGGCATATTCGTTGATGTCGAGGAACCCATCCGTCGTCTCGAGATTGATCGATGCGCTCGATCCATCGCGGGTCACGCTGATAGTCGTCGATCCACCGGAGACGATCGAGCGGATCGTCTGGTTCTTCATGGCGTATGCGACCACTTTCGCCTGATCGCGTGCCGTGCTGTGAAGGTTTCCGGCATGTTCGTCGAAGTCAAGCCCGTGAGGGTTCTCGTAGACGGTATCCGTGCAGCCGAGCTTGGCGGCGGTCGCGTTCATCTGGGCGACGAAGGCATCGTAACCGCTTGAAGCCGACACCCCCGATGACAGCAGGGCATCGCCGACCGTTTGCGCGATCGACATGGCGGCGTCGTTGCCGGAAGGAACCAGCAAGGCTTTAAGAGCCGTCTCGAGCGTCATGGTGTCGCCGAGCTGAAGGCCGGCGGACGACTCTCCTACCGCAGCTGCTTCGGAGGTGACCGCGACCTTCGTCGAAAGGTCCACGATGCCGCTCGATATCGCATCGGTCGCGACGACGGCGGTCATGATCTTGGTGATGGAGGCGATGCAGGCCTCCTCATCGGCGTTTCGCTCGAAATAGGTGGTGCCGTCCGACGACACGACGATGGCGCGCGTGGCGTCGATGGAGGGGCACTGAGAAACGGAAAGCCCTCGGGAATCGACGCTTTGCCCGTAAACGACGTCGGCTTTCAGCACTTCGGCGGAAGCGCTCGTCGGTGCTGTAAGGCCAAGTGGCAGGGTCAGAGCTAACGAAAGCACGCACGCGATAATGCGTGCGTGCCTCGGATGCTCGCAATGATGTGCGAGGTTATTCTGCAATGTAGAGATCCTTCGGGGTAAGCGGTTCGAAGCCAGCCGCGGAAAGCACGTCCTCCACGCCTGCGGTGTCCGTCACCTTGAGAACGTCGACGGCATGACCGCCATCGGTGGAGATGCAGTAGGCGTATTCAAGGTTGATATTGGACTCGTCGAGCACCGCGAGCAAACGCGCAAGGGATCCGACCTCGTCGGGGATACGGACCGCGACAACCGGCGTCGCCGTGGCGCGCCAACCGGCGTCGAAGAGCTTCTTCGCGGCCTTCTGAGGTTCGTCGCACAGAAGGCGCACGACGCCGTACTCGGCGGTATCGGCAACGTACAGCGAATGCATGTTGATGCCCGCATCGGCGATAGCCCGCGTCGCGGCCGCAAGACGACCTTTTTCGTTTTCCAAGAAAACGCTCACCTGATCGATCATGGCTTAGTTCTCCTTTCGCAGGTCGATGATGCGCTTGGCCTTGCCCTCGCTGCGCTCGATCGTTTTCGGCTCGACGAACTTGATGTCGACGGCGATCTGTAGGTTGGACTTGAGCTCGGCCGAAAGGCGACGCTTGAGCTCCTCGATCTTGCGGATCTCGTCGAAGGGGAACTCGGGAACCGTTTCGACGCGCAGCTCGACGTGATCAAGCGGCCCACGCATGGTGAGGATGATCTGATACTGCGTGGCGATCTCGGGGAAAGCCGTGAGCACTTGCTCGATCTGCGAAGGGAACACGTTCACGCCGCGCAGGATGAGCATGTCGTCGGAGCGTCCGATAATGCGGTCGATTTTGCGATGGGTGCGGCCGCAAGCGCAAGGCTCGGAAATGATGCGGGTGATGTCGCGCGTGCGATAACGAACGAGCGGGCAGCACTCGCGGTCGAGCGTGGTGAACACAAGCTCGCCATATTCACCGTCGGCGACCGGCTCGAGCGTGTCCGGGTTGATGATTTCGGCGAAGAAGTGGTCTTCGGCCATATGCAGGCCGCTCATCTGATCGCACTCGAAAGCTACGCCGGGGCCCATGACCTCGGATAGGCCGTACACGTCGCAGTATTGGATGCCCAGCTTCTCGGCGATCTCCTCGCGCATGCCCTGGCTGCAGGGCTCGGCGCCGAAGATGCCGGCGGAAAGCTTCAGATCTTTTTTCGGATCAAGGCCCATCTCGATGGCGGTATCGGCGATAAGCAGTGCGTAAGATGGCGTGCAGCACAGGATGTCCGTGCCCATATCGCGCATCATCTGGATTTGGCGCTTCGTGTTGCCAGACGAGGTAGGGATGACGGCGCAGCCGGCGGTTTCACCACCGTAATGGGCGCCCAGGCCGCCCGTGAACAGGCCGTAACCGTAAGACACTTGGATAGTGGAGTTTTCGTTGCCGCCGCACATGGCGATGCCGCGCGCGAAGCACTCGCCCCAGCGCTTGAGGTCGCCGGCGGTGGATCCCACGACGGTCGCCTGCCCGGTGGTGCCAGACGAGGCATGAAGGCGCGCAACCTTGCTGCGCGGCACGGCGAACAGACCGTCGGGATAGTTGTCGCGCATATCCTGCTTCAGGATGAACGGGAACTTGCGGATGTCGTCAAGCGACTTCAGGTCGCCCGCCTCGACGCCAGCTTCTTTAAAGGACTTCTGGTAAAAGGGCACGTTGTCATATGCATACTGGACGCACCATTTCATCTTCTCGAGCTGCAGTTTCCGCAGCTCCTCGCGTGGCATCGTTTCAATTTCGGGCTGGAAGTACACCTTTCTCCTACTTTCTGGTGCGCGGCGCCTCGGCTTGCGGGAGCCTATCACCGCTTCAATATGGTTTTATCCCGCGCTCGATGACGGACCGGTGACCACCACTTCGTTGTTGGGGTCGTACACGGATGCGAAGAGGTCTTGGCTCACGATGTTGCCATCGGAATCTTTGACCGTGCGCACAACCTCGATCGATCTGCCGTCGGTGCCCTGCGTCTTCACATAGCGTGTACCGGGTGCAAGCGTATCGTCGACTTTAGTCGTCGTCGTGTACTCTTCGCCCTTTTCCCATTGACCGGTTTCGGTGGTTACCTGGTATCCGGGATCGACTCCATACAGTGTAGCGGTTACCGAGCCGTTAGAGGTGGAAACCCTGACTAAAATATCGCTTTCGGTGCTGTTTTGCCATTGAAGGTCAAGTTCGCCGTAGCTGACGGCGGCATCACGGCCTTGCGGATAGCTTGCGATGTAGAGGGAGTGGTTGTGCCGCTCGGTTACGGGCATGCCCGATTCATAGACGGCGTTGAAAACGGTGGTCGCCACCTGGCATATCCCACCGCCTACCGAATCAACGTATTCACCTGCGACGATAGCGCCCGCTGCAAGGAAGCCCTTCGATTCGTCGCAATTGCCGGTCGTGTTGTTGTACGACCACGAATCCCCGGAGGAAACGGTCGAGTTGTTGAGCAGTTGGGATACCAGCTCGATGTTATGATTGCGGTTCTCGGTTCCCGAACCGGTGGTGAATTCGGTGGTGTAGGTGCCCATGACCCCGATTACGCCGCGCTCAAGCGCTTCGTCAAAGCTAAGCTGCGAGGAGACTTCGGTGGCGTTGACCGAGATCGTTTGCTCGCTTGTCGCAAACCCTTCCCCGCTGACGGCATCGCCCGAGCCGAAAAGCGCGCTGGTGAGATCGTCCGCGAAGGTAGTTATATCGGGCACGAGGCTTTTGCCGTCGGTGTTGACCGTGACGTCATCGCCATCAACGTTAAACGTAACCTTGGAAGGCTCGCTCCCCGAAGCGCTTTGCAGCTGCTGCACGACGATGGGGCCGGCAAGATGGGCATCGATCGAGACGCGCAGGATCCAACCGTCACCGTTCGAATCAACGCGCTGGTCGATCCAGGATCCGAGTTGAGTTGCGTTCGGCGACCAAGATGATCCTTCGTAATCGATACGGCACCCGCTGTCAAGGACGCTGTTCACGTGATCGGCTGCCGCTTGCGCAGCCTGCTCGTCAATACGTATAGGAGCGTATTCGGTATGGGCGACGAAACTCGCATCATCCCCGCCTGAAAGAAGCGCATCTTTTATCTGCTCTCCAAGATTGCCCCGATCGATCATCCAGCCGTCGTTGCCCTCAGTGGTCACCGCCTGCCCTTGCGCAATGGAGATCCCCCAGTCATGCCTAACCTCGCCGATTGCGGAGTCTATTTCGCTTGCGAAATCATCAACTTTATCGTCGTCAAGCGTTGCATGAAGCTGTATTTCGTCGCCGAAAATGCGCGCATGGGCCCGTTGCCAAATGCCGCCGTGGCCGCGCCCGAAGGAAAGAGCTTCGTTAACGGCTCTGTCCACCTCAAGGGATCCGCCAAGCGATTCGCTCGTCGCCTGCCATGCTTCCTTGGACGCTTTCGCCTCGTCCACGGCAAGCTGCTCGGCAAGAGCGGCATTTTGAGCATCTTGCGATGCAATGGAGTCCGCGGTCTTGCTCGCGGCCTCATCCGAGGAGAACACGGTAACCGTGGTGTTTTCGAAGTTATCTCCGTACGTTTGCTGAATCGCCGCGCGCATCTCGGAATCGGTCATTCCCGAAACGTCGATGGTGCCTATTCGCACCCCGGCAAAGGCATGTCCCGATGTCGCGATGCCATCGACTGCCGTGCCTACGAGAACGATCACGACCAGTGCGGAAATCACGGCCGCCATCCTGCTTGAGCGCACCAGGTTCCACCAAGCGGAGAATGCGAAGCGGGCAACGCGTGCAATAGCCGAGCCGATGGCGGCCAGGACGCCGAGAACTACGTTCGCGATGCCGGAGTTGGCGTGCGCTTCGCGAACGCGCCCTGCATTGGAAAGCGATTGCCTGGGTGCATCTTTCGTCCATAAGGAAGGCTGAATCTTCGATGCGGATGCAGATGGAGTTGCTTCGGGCCGCCTCGCCGATCGGGCAGTATTACGAGATGTGGACCGCCCCGCACGATCTGCGCTCAACCCTCTTGCCGAGCGCGAAGGACGCGCAACACGAGGGTCGATCGTCGAAGGGATGTTGCGAGCATTTGCCTTGGCGCGATCGTCGCGGGCATGCGAACTTGAGCGAGAACGAGAGTCTTGACGCGCATGCTCGTCCCGAGTGCCCGCCTGAGCCCTACGGTTGCTCCTCGCGGCAGCATCCGTGCGTTGCGGGTGACTACGCGATTGGGCTCGGCGCACGTCGCGAGATCGCGATGCTTCGTCTCGACCAGGCCGATCCATTTAGAGCATGCCCTTCGATTCGAGGCGCTTCGCCTTCTGCATCTTTCGATAACCCATCAGGACATAATAGAACGTGGTGAAAAGCGCGAGGACGAGTCCAAGGTAGACGAACCAGATTCCCCAGCAAACTTGAGCGCCGTTGAAGCCCGGAAGCCAGGTGGCGGACGTGATGCCGAGCCCGCCCATAAGCGGCATGTTCAGCAACAGGCCCGCAAAGCCGATGAACAGGAAGGTGGTAGCAACTTTGCCCGGGTAGATAACCGCAACGCGCGTTTTCCAGCGTTTGAGCAGGTATATGCCGCCGACCAACAAGATAAGATCGCGGATGAGCACAACGAGGACGACCCAAAGGGGCAAACGTCCGACCAAAAGAAGCCCGATCACACCGCAGATCATGAGAATGCGATCGACTGCCGGGTCGAGCAGCTGGCCCAGTTTCGAGACCGTATGCGTGCGCCGCGCAACTTGACCGTCCACCCAATCGGTGCAGGCAGCAAGCGCGAAGACGACTGTTGCCGCGATGTCGTTGCCGCCCAGGAGCAACATCATATAGAGGGGGATCATGCACAATCTCACGAAAGATATGACGTTTGCTACCGTGAAAATCTTATCGGTAACCTCTTCAGTTTGCTTTTCAGCCATGAACGATCCTGTCGAATGAAGAAGGGCGCCGCAGCGCCCTTCCGGTTTTCTGCATTTTGCAATAGTACCGCACCTTCGCGCATTCGGTTAGATCGCGCCGGCGGCTTCGACGGCTTTTTCACGTTTCCGTTCGGGTTTCGGCTGTTCAGGCACGATCACGGTGTCGACCGACTTCTGACGGGAAACCGCCGCGTATTCGGGGTGCATGGCAAGGGCACCCTTCGGGCATTCGAGCACGCAGGAGCCGCATTGCACGCAGCGATAGTGATCGCACGACCACACGCGGCCTTTCTTGTCTACCTCGATAGCCGAGCAGGGACAGCGTTTCGCGCAAATGCTGCAAAGGATGCACTTCGACGCATCGAGTTCGATATGGCCTTTAAGCCCTGCCGGAGGAGTCTTCTTTTGAATGGGATATAAAACGGTTTCAGGCTTCTTAAAAAGAGACCCGATCGTCACCTTCCCTAGTTTGAATGCTCCCATGGCTCTACCTTTCCGTGCAGCTGATGCAGGGATCGATCGTCAGAACGATGTTGTTCACGTCCGCAAGATCGCAGCCCTTCAGGGCTATGGTCATGCCCGCAAGATTTTGCGAGGTAGGTGTTCTCATGCGCATGCGCTCAAGGTTCTTCGTCCCGTTGCCGCGCGCGTAGTAATAGCACTCGCCGCGCGGCTGCTCAAGCACGTTGCACGCCTGCGAGTCGGCGGTGGGATTACCCTTGACCTTCACCGAGATATCGCCATCGGGGATGCGGGCGATCATCTCGTCGATGATGTCGATCGACTGCAGAACCTCCTGGCAGCGAACCTTCACGCGAGCGTAGCAGTCTCCTTCGCTTGCGAGTACCGGCTGGAAATCCGACAGATCGCCATAGGATCCGTTTCCGAGCATGCGAACGTCGTAGTTCACGTTGCTGGCGCGCGCGAAAGGTCCGACGATGCTCTGCGCCAGCGCGTCCTCGTGGCTGATGTAGCCGACGCCGACCAGACGATTGCGCACCGAAGAATCGGTCAAGAGGGTGTTGACGATTTGACGGTATTCATCGCGAAGGCCGTTGAGCACATCGGACATATGGGAAAGCGTTGCGGCATCGATATCGCGCGTGACGCCGCCAACTTTGGTCACGGAGAAGATGACCCGGCCGCCGGTGGTCTGCTCGAACAGGTCGAGCACGCGTTCACGCAAACGCCAGCAATGCATGAACAGGCTTTCGAAGCCGAAAGCGTCGGCGGCAAGCCCGAGCCAAAGGATATGCGAATGGATACGCGACATCTCATGCCAGATCACGCGCAGGTATTGAGCACGCTTGGGTATCTCCACCCCCATCAGGCTTTCGATGGTTTCAGCATAGCCCATGGAATGGCCGAAGGCGCAGATGCCGCAAATGCGCTCCGCGACGTAGATGAACTGGTTGTAATCACGCGTCTCGACGAGCTTCTCGAGGCCGCGATGGACAAATCCGATTTGAGGAATGGCTTCGAGAACCTTTTCGTCCTCGACCACCAGATCAAGATGCAGCGGCTCGGGCAGAACCGGGTGCTGCGGGCCGAACGGGATGACGGTCGCCTTCCCCATACTACTCACCTGCCTTTTCCGCGTGTACCGAATCATTGCTAGCGCTAGCGGACGCATCGCCGGCCGCACGCTGCTTCGCCTCGAACGCGGCACGAACCTTCGCGGCGCGTTCGGGATCCATGTTCTTCAGGCGCTCCTCGAGAACCGCCACCTTCTCATCGTGCTCGGCCTTTGCCGTCTCCTTGCGCGCGCGGGCATCAAGCGCTGCTCGCACTTTCGCGGCGCGTTCGGGATCGAGCTGAGAAAGCTTGGCATCGAGCTCGGCTTGCTGCTGGGGGCTTTGATGGCCGGAGGCGCGCTGAGCCTCCATCTTCGCTTTGTTTGCCAGGGCGGCGCGAACCCGCTCCGCCTTTTCGGGATCCATATCCGCAAGCTTGGCCTTCTTGGCCATGGCCGCGCGCACCTTTGCAGCTTTTTCGGGATCCATGTTCGCCAGCTTCGCCTCGAGCTCGGCATCGTAGACCTCGCTTTCCGAAAGCGAGGCCTGATCGGCCGCCGCCTTCGCTTTGCGAGCCATGGCGGCTCGAGCGCGCGCGATTTTCTCGGGCTCTCCGCCCGCCAGGCGCAACTCGATGTCCTCTTGCGTATCGGAGGGCTCCAGGCCGGAAACCTTGGGTTTCGCATCCGGATGCGACGTGTAAAACGATGCGCTCGCCGCCTGCGCCTGCTTCGCGCGTGCCGCTTTCGCAGCCGCCGCGCGAGCAGCCTTCTCGCGCGCGGCCTTCTGCTCGGGCGAGATGATGGTCATCGGCTCGCGTTGGCTCAACGCGTAGAAATTTCCCTTGAAGTCGATCGCTATATCGCGAATGTCCACGCCGAACAGATCATGGATCTCGTTCTCGAAGACGAAAGCCGCGATGAAGCGATCGGTGATCGAAGGAATGGAAACGTTTTTCGAGACCCCCTTGATGGTGAAGTTTAGGATCCGCCCATCTTTCATGAAGGAATACTGCACGTCGATGCCGGATTCGGTATTGACGGCAAGCAGCTGGATGAAGCGGCATCCCTCGGATTGCATGCGCTCGGCAAGGGCGGGAAGGCCCTCGACGGAAATTTCCTCGTAGGTTGCAGGAATCGTCATAGCTACCTCTACGCCCCCTTCTTGCTCATCGCAGCACGTTTTTCCTCGAGAATCCCGATGGCCTCGACAACGCCGTCGATGATGGCCTCGGGGCGAACAGCGCAACCAGGCGCATAGACATCGACCGGAATGGCCGCATCAACGCCGCCAAGGACGTTGTAGCAGTCATGGAACACGCCGCCCGAGCAGGCGCAGATGCCGCAGGCCACGACAACCTTCGGCTCCACCATCTGATCGTAAATCTCCTGAACTACCCTGATGTTCTGCTCGTTGACGCTGCCGGTGACAAGGAAAATGTCGGCATGCTTGGGGTTTCCGGTGTTCACGACGCCGAAACGCTCCGCGTCGAAGCCGGGGCACAGCGCGGCGAGAACCTCGATGTCGCACCCGTTGCAACTTGATGCGTCGTAGTGGATAACCCACGGCGACTTGGAAAGATATCCCATGAACTGCTCCTTACATCCACACCAGCACGGCGATGTTCAGCCCGCCGGCAGCCAGAGCGACGGCCCAGGCGCTCTTAAGCATGAGCTGCCATTTCACACGTGCGAAATTGTTATCGATGACGATCTCGAGCAAAAAGGCCACGAATGCGGCGACGATGCCGACAAGGATGGATGCGGGATTGCCCCATACGAAGAACAAGCCGATCCATGCAAGGGAAAGAACGTTTTCCGCCCAATGCATGATCTCCACCTTCGCAAGCGTAGGACCACTCATCTCGGTCGTGACGCCGCGCACGAGTTCCTGGTGCGCATGATGCGACGAGGACAGGTCGAAGGGGCTTTTGCGCATCTTGATCGTCAAGATGAACACGAAACCGAGAAACGCTAGCCAGGTCGAGCAGATCGCCGGATGGTCCAGAGAGAAGACCGCCGAGGCGTTGAAGGAGGCCGTGGCCAAGAAGAATGCGACGGCGATGAACAAGCTCATCGGCTCTTCCGCCATGATCTGAAGCGCCTCACGGGCGGCACCTACCTCGGAGTAGGGGCTGCGCGTGGAGTAGGCTGCCAATATGAAGAACAGCGAGGAGAGCGTGAGCACGAACACCGACAACAGCAGATTGCCGCCCGCGAAGAAGATGCCCCCAGCCACGAAGGCGAAAAGAAGTGCGCAGGTGATATAGGTTCCTTCGACGTTGTTGACCGACACGGCTTCCTTTTCGAGGAGCTTTCGGACGTCGTAATACGGCTGCAGAATGGAGGGCCCAACACGCCCCTGAAGGCGCGCGGATATCTTGCGATCGATCCCGGCAAGAAGGCAACCGATGACGCTGCCGATAACGGCGAACAGGATGGTTGCGATAACGACTTGAATCAAATACATGCGAGCCCCCTACAGCAATCCGGCCAAGCTGGCAGCTGAAAGAACGAAGCCGAGAACGATGATCGCTACGCAAACGATCTCGCCGAGAGGCTTGATGCGCGCCTCGCCGAACGTGCCCTCGAGATACCAGTTGCGCGCCGACGCCTTCGTTTCGCCCGACAGGGAATTCCTAAACGTGCGCTCGTCATTGTCGGCGCTCGCACCGGCAAGGTAGACGGGAACCTGCTTGACGCGGGCGCGGCCCAATCCTCCGAACATGACGATGAAGACGACGGCGGCGAGGATTGCCGCAATCCAGAGGTTCTCATCGCCCACCGAAACATAGGAAATGAAGAACACGCTTTCCAGATAAGGCTCAACGATGAACTTCGAGATGACGGGGATGCCGACGCAGCACAGGATGCACAGGACGGCCATCAGCATGAGCGAAATCCATTCGCTTCGATGCACGGTCGTCTCGACGTTGAGCGGATGCGAGGCAATGCCGGCAAGCTTGCCGAGCCACTTCGCCCAGAACAAAAACGTTGCAGCAGAGCCGAAGGCCAGGATGATGATAAGCGCGACGTTGCCCGTGCAGGCGAACGTGACGAGCGTGCCCCACTTCGCGACGAGCATGCCGAAGGGCGCCACGAACATGACCATGATGCCGGCCATCATATAGCGCGCAAGACGCGGCATGCGCTCGAAGAGCAGATCCATATCCTCGATGTCGCGGCTTCCGATGTGATGCTCTGCGGTACCGACGCACAGGAACAGCAGCGATTTCGCGATAGCGTGGAACAGCACGAGGAACGCAGCGGCCCAAATGGCCTCGGGCGTGCCGACGCCTGCGCAGGCGACGATGAGGCCGAGGTTCGCGATGGTTGAATACGCGAGCACGCGCTTAGCGTTCGATTGCGAGATGGCCATGAACGAGCAAAGCATGAACGTCAGCCCGCCAACCATGATCGTCATAACGGCTGGCGCCGGGCATACGAGGTAAATCGGAGCAAGCTTGATCAGCAGGAACACACCCGCTTTCACCATCGTTGATGAGTGTAGAAGGGCGCTTGTCGGGGTCGGGGCGACCATGGCACCGAGCAACCAGGTTTGAAACGGCATCTGCGCAGCCTTGGTGAGGCCGGCGAAAGCCAACGCGCACGCGGGAACGGCCGCTAGCGCCGGGATGGTTGCGCCCATGGATATGAAGTCGGAAAGCGAGAGCGTGCCGAAATCGATCCTGATGAGATAGAGCGCAACAAGGAACCCGATGCCGCCCGCCAGATTCATGACGATCTGCCGGAAAGCGTTGGCGATAGCCTCTTCAGTGCGCGTGAAGCCGATCAGGAGGAATGAGCACACCGTGGTGATCTCCCAGCCGGTGAACATCCACAGCATGTTGTTCGAGAACACGATGAGGAACATCGCGGAAAGAAACAGGAACATAAGCGCGAAGAACATCGGACGACGGTCTTTCGAACCCGCAGGCTCGTGCGCCTGGAAATCTTCCATGTAGCCGAGCGCGTAGATGCAGATACCGCTTCCGACAACGCCTATGATGAAAGCCATGAGCAGCGACAGCGAGTCGAGGTAAAGCCCGATTTCCACCTCGGCACCGGGAGCGTACACGATATCGAAGACCAAGGATCCGGCCACCTGCACGAGAGCCAAGATGCAGGCTAGGGCATTCTTGTAACGCACGCCATGGTATAAGATGACGGCGGCTATGAGAACGCCGACGACCGTGCAGACCTCATCGACGATATGCGAAGAGAAATCGATCGGAGTCCAAGCCGCTCCTATATTGGCCAAAACAAGCCAAACGGACCCGACGCCGATGATCACCCCGGCCGCGCAAACGATAACCCTGCGGGCAATCTCGCCGCGAACGAGAAGCAAGATAACCGCGATAAGCAACGGGAACAGGATAAGGAACCCGATAAGCGATGCCACGCTGCATCCCCCTTTCATTTCTTACAGGAAGCTACCGGACAGATAACTCTAATTGTCCGGTTCCGAGCAGATTGCACTCGATGGATGTCTCGATACTTTATCACTCAGCAGGAGCATATCCCCCACTTCCGTAATCTCGGCCAATTTGTTCGGTAAATGGGGGTGTTTTAGAAACAAAAGCGATTCCGCATACGATTCTTTATACGAAATGGAAACACCGTTCCCGATAACGAACGTGCCAGCACTGCGGCGTAAGCACGATTTTGTAGGTATATCACAAGTGCTACTGAAATAGAATCATTTCCAAATGAAAAGGGTTTGTCCCGCAGAATCCCGCATCAAATCAAAAGCGCTCGCTGCCGGAAAGCGTGCCTTAAATGAAAAAGCCGCTCTTAGAGCGGCTTTAGAAATTTCTGGTCGGGTTGACAGGATTTGAACCTGCGACCCCTTGACCCCCAGTCAAGTGCGCTACCAAACTGCGCCACAACCCGATGACCAAATGCTGTCGAAACAGCTTGTTTATAATACCGACTAGTCGACCCCTGCGCAAGTCCCAATTTTAAAAATTTCAAACCAGCCTCAGCGATCGAAGCAGAATCGAGCATGGGCAGCGCATCGGCGAGCGTTCAGCCTTCACGCTGCGCGGCGAGCAGCTACCACCGCGAAGGCGCACTTCCGCAGCAGGGGCACACAAGCTTGAACCCGCAATCAGGTGAAATACGTTTCCAAAACGACTGAAAGCTTCTTGAAGTCGATCGGTTTGGCTATATGCTCGTTCATGCCCGCCTCGAGAGCCGCCTGCACGTCTTCGGCGAATGCGTTGGCCGTCATGGCGACGATCGGCAGATTTCGGCAGTAGTCGTTATCGCACGACCTGATCGCCCGCGTTGCCTGATGCCCGTCCATGCGCGGCATCATGACGTCCATCAACACCATATCGTAGCGGTATGCATCGTTCTCGCACACCATGCGGACGGCCTGCTCACCATCGACGGCGGTATCAACCTTGATCTGAGCAAGCTTCAATATCTCGCGGACAACCTCGAGATTGATGGCGTTATCCTCAACAACGAGTACGCGTTTGTCGGGATAGACGCTCGATATAGCGGTATCTTCCGATTGTTTATCCTCGTTCGCGCCGACAAGCTCGTCGAATGTGCTTAAAAGCCGAGATTTGAACAGCGGTTTCGAGATGAAAGCATTGACGCCGGCTTCCCGCGCCTCCACCTCGAACTCGCTCCAGTCGTAAGCGCTGATTATGATGATTGGCAGCTCCGTCCCCACCGTCCGCCTTATCGCACGAGCGCATTCGATACCGTTCATGTCGGGCATCTTCAGATCGAGGATGCAGGCGAAGAAGTCGCGTTTTTGCTCATGATTGGCGACGACCATCTCAACGGCCATGCAGCCTCCCGTTGCCGCTTGCGCCCGCATGCCGAAACCGTTAAGCATGTCGCAGCATGATTCAAGCGCCAGCGGGTCATCGTCCGCGACCAGCACGTCGAGGTTGACGAACTTGTCCGACGGAATCGATGATTTGTCCTGCAATTTAAGGAAAACGGTTACCGTATAGCGCGTGCCAACGTCAAGAGCGCTCTCGACATGGATGTCGCCGCCCATCATGCGAACGATATTTCTGCTGATCGGCATTCCCAGGCCAGCACCGCGCACTCGCTCGACCCGCGCATCGCGTGCGCGAGCGAATGGCTCGAAGATCTTTTCCAGCGTTTCGGAAGTCATTCCGATCCCGTCATCTTCGAAAACGAATTCATAGCGCCCGAACCTGCTCTGGTTGCAGGGCAGCTCGGAGATGGTAAGTCTGATATGCCCGCCCTCGGGCGTGTACTTGACGGCGTTGCCCATAAGGTTGACGAAAACCTGCTGCAACCGCAGGGCATCTCCCACCACATCCTCATGGTCGAGGTCCTTAAGCGTCACGCTCAATTGATGTTTCTTCTCGTCGACCTGCGGTTTGACCATGACGATCAAGCTTTCGATCAAATCGCTGAGATTGAACTCCTCTTCGCTTAAGGTGATGCTCCCGCTTTCGATCTTGCTCATATCCAAGACCTCGTTGATAAGGCTGAGCAGATGACGCGAACTCAAGGTGATTTTCCTTAAGCTATCGCGGACGCGTTCGGGATCGTCAGCGTGTGCCGCGGCGAGGGCCGTCATGCCGACGATCCCGTTCATGGGAGTGCGTATCTCGTGCGACATCTGAGAGAGGAATTGCGTCTTCGCATCGTTGGCACGGTTGGCATAACTGTATGCATCCTTGAGTGCTTGTCGCGAACGAAGGTCCTCCTTCATGGCCTGCGTGATGTCCTGCGCCACGAGGAGAACGCGCGAGACGCCCTGCGAGGCGAAATCAAGGGGGATCACCGCCATGCCGAGATATTGGTCGCTGTCGCGTATCGCGTAATCGAATCGATAGACATCATCCTCGGACTGGATCTCGCTGCGCAACCGGGAAGGCGAGAGGGCAGCGGAAAAGCTCATCGTCTCCCCCACCACCGTCAAGCAGTCGTCCATCGTCGCAAGCAATGTGGAATACCGGCCGCTCGCCGGGTAACCCGATCGCTGATCGAACTTGTAGAACTCATAGGTGTCGTTGTCCAGATCGCATAACGCATAACGCTCCACAAGGCGCAACAGGCCGCCAAGCAGCTCTTCCTTTGCAGATTTTTCGCGGAGAAGCTGCTGGGCGAGAGCTTTTTGCCGTTCCTGTTCGTCGACGTTAAGCGTAATGCCGACGGCTTTGCTCACGCTGCCATCCATACGGCGGCTGGCCGCACCGACGGAACGCAGCCACACATACGCACCGTCCCGCATTCGGGCACGATAGGTGACATCGAGGTTGAAGTCGTTGCGGACATCTTTGATTGCAGCCTCGATCGTTGCTTTCACCATTTGGACATCATCGGGATGGATGATGGAAAAGTAAGCGTCGATGCTGTTGGGGAATTCCGAGATGTCCGTGTAACCGATCATACGACGTAAGCTTAAGCTGAACTCGACACTGTCGATCTCCCCTTGAGCATTGCACGAAAGCGACCACGTTCCCGTCTGGAAGACCTCGTTCACCAAGGAAAGCGTTTCGACCTCGGGGGCGATACGCGCCGTAAGCAACCAGCAGACGCGCCCCGTTCGGTCGACCACATCCGATTTATTGATCTCGACGAAGAAGGGCGCGCCCGTCGCATCCTTCAGGCGGATGTGGTCGGTCACCATGGCGTGGGTCGACTTCAAGGATTCCAGAAGCGCCGTTTCACTATCGAAGACGAGCTCGCGCAGGGAACACCCCGTGAACTCGTGAGCCTTTTGCGGATCATACCCGAGATTCTTCGCGAAGATCTTGGAAACGAAGGTGATGCTGAGGTCGTCGTCGTAATGCCCCATCACCACGCCGACGGCGGTGCTTTCCTCGAGGAGCATCTGAACGGCATGGCGCGTCGAAAGGGCAAGATCGCCATAATCATCGGTGATATGGGTTTCGTCGGGATCGAAATGATCCGCCAGTGTATCTGCAACCATTACAGCACCTCTACGGTTGGGCTTTCATTAAGGTGCCAGAATACACGAACCGAAATAGATTTTTAACCGTTGCCGACACGGATTCATTGGTTTTGGGCAAAATAGATACCCTTAGGTAAAGTCCCTGTAAAAAGAGCCTTTTTATTGCCGAGGAAAACTATTTCGATCGGTCGCTTTTGATGCCAAGGGCTCTGTCGAGGATGACATCCGCCAGCGCAAGCTTCGACATCGTAGGGGTATCCTGTACCGATTCAGCGTCAATAAGATACGCCTTGTTGTCCTCGGTGCCGAACGCCTTGCCCTTGCCGACGAGGTTGGCAACCATGAAGTCGGCATTCTTGCGGGAAAGCTTCTTTCGAGCGTTGTCGATGACATCGTTCGTCTCCGCCGCGAATCCGACGACGACTTGATCTTGCTTATCCCGCGCAAGCGTTGCCAGGATATCCGGGTTTTCCACGAGCTCGATCTTCGAAAGGTCGACGCCGGCAACTCCCTTTTTCAATTTGATGGGAGAAACCTCAACCGGGCGCATGTCGGCAACCGCCGCGGCGAAAATGGCTATATCCGCCTGGCGAAAAGCGTCCTCGGCGGCTTCAAGCATGTCCCGCGCGCTTTCAACGCAGATACGCGACACGCCCGCTGGGCAATCAAGGGCGCACGGGCCGCTGATCAAGGTCACATCGGCGCCCCTCCTTTGCGCGGCTTGCGCGATGGCATAGCCCATCTTCCCGCTCGATCGATTCGTGAGATAGCGAACCGGGTCGATCGGCTCGGCGGTGGGCCCAGCAGTGACCATGATGCGCATGGAGGTTAGATCCTGTTCGGCGAAGAGGATCTTCAGGGTTTCGTTAACGATGATATCGGGGTCGGCAAGACGGCCGCGTCCCACATCGCCGCAGGCCAGATATCCCGAGTCGGCGTCGATGAAGCGCACGCCGCGCTGGTGCAGGATCTTGAAATTATCCTGCGTGGCATCCGCTTCGTACATATGAACGTTCATCGCCGGAGCGATAAGCAAAGGAGCCGTGCAAGCCTGCGCCGTGGTCGACAGAAGGTCATCGCAGATGCCGTGAGCGATTTTCGCGGCAACGTTCGCCGTGCAGGGCGCGATGAGGAACAGATCGGCTTCTTCGGCGAGCGAGATATGATGAATAGGGTCGGACGGATCATCGAACAAACCAACCGCGACCGGCTCATGCGTCAGCGCACGGAAAGTCGTCGGCCCAACGAAATGGGTGGCATGCTCGGTCATGATGACCTTCACGCGCACGCCGGCTTTCTGCAGACCGCGCAAAATCTCACAGGACTTATAGGCCGCGATGCAGCCGGTAACGCCAAGCAACACGGTTTTCTGCGGCTTTTTCGCTTCCCCGTCGCTCACAAGATGCTCCTTAATCTATATATGATGAAATCACATGGCGCAACACCTTCGCATGAAGCTCGGTGCCGTTCAGGCAAGGGATATAGCGGAATTCCCGACCCGAAGGATCGCTGCCAGCTTGCTTGAGCCGATCATCGTAAAACGGTTTCAGCTCGTAGTCGATATCATACAGGGTCTCAAGACAGTCGGTTGCGAAATTCGGGCAGATCATGAACACGCGGAACGGATCGTCTTCCTGCGCCCATGCCGCCAAAATATCGCGTGAGAACGGATGGAGCCATTCGCGCCCTTTATCGAATTGGCAGTTGTAGCCGATAACCCAGTGGCCATCGGGGATTGCGCACCTGGCGGCGAGCGCCCTTGCGGTGGACTCAACCTCGGATTGGTACGTATCACCAGCATCGATGTCGTTCATCGGCACGGAATGGAAGTTGAAGATGATTCGATCGCCCGAGGAAGGATCGAAATCCGAGTTCGAAATGGTTTCGGAAACGGCATCAAGGTACGTCTCGTCGGCGCTGTAAGTATCGACGAGGCACATGGGCACGTCCCACTTGATGCGCTTGATCGCGCGCGCAACCTGTTTTCGAACGGCGCCCGTTGTGCTGAAAGCGCTTTGCGGGTACAGCGGCAAGACGACGACCTTGGTGCACCCTTGCTTGCGCAGCGCCCTCAAGCCGTCTTCGACGAACGGAGACCCATACGACATGCCAAGCTCCACAACGACGTCGCGGCCTTCGGCATCAAGCGCGGATTCGAGCAGCATCGCCAGTTTTCGATGCTCGATGTCGAACGGCGACCCTTCATCGGTCCATATCTTGGCATACTTCGCACCGGAGGAGATGCCGCGCTTCGGGAAAATGAACAGATGGAGAATCACCCACCAGCAAAGCATATTCATAGGACGAATGCACGGATCGGAAAGGAAAGCCCCGAGATACGAGCGTACGTCATCGGGATCGGGGCTCGCAGGAGAGCCGGTGTTCGCAAGCAGAATGCCAACTCGTTCGTTATCCAAGGATGTCACCGTAAATCCCTTCCCACCACGCAGATCGATGCCGTGCAAATATCGCTTCCCACGAGAAAACGCATATCGCAACGATCGCACTGTACCAAATGCTAGAACGTGCTGAAATCACCCATATGTAGTAATTTCTTCGGGCAGGGCGCATTTTCAAGCAAGGAAAACACCTCGTCGCCCGCCGGAGTCCTCCCCAGGCTTCGCTTAGCCAGGCTTGCCAGAGCCACGGACAGATCTTCGGGAAGATTGTCGGCGAACTGAAGCTCCTCACCTGTGATTGGATGCGTGAGACCAAGCTTGAACGAATGAAGGAACTGCCGGTCAAGCCCGAGCTCTGCCTTGGCATCCTTGGGAGCCAAGGCATTGTACACCGGATCGCCGACGAGCGGGTGGCGCGTGTAGAGCATGTGCACGCGAATCTGATGCGTTCGACCCGTGAACAATTTGCAATCGATAAGGGTGTAGCCGTTATCGAAAGGCCCGGCCTCGAAGCGCTCGAGCACGCGGAATGTCGTGAGGGCTTCACGTGCCGAAGGACAATCGCGAACCGCCATGCGCGTGCGCTCGTTCAGCGAACGAGCGATGGGGGCGTCCACCATGCCGGAGTCATGCGCGATGATGCCGTGCGTTAGGGCGAGGTAGCGGCGATCGACCGCTCGGTCGCGGATGTCGGCCATGAGCACGCTGCCGGCGGTGTCGGTTTTCGCCGCGAGCATAAGTCCGGTGGTGTCGCGGTCAAGGCGATGAACGATGCCCAATCGATCGTCCTCGCCCTGGACGTTGCACAGATGCGCAGCCCCGCAATGATGCACGAGCGCGTTCACGAGCGTCCCGGAAGCGTGGTCGATGGACGGGTGGCACACCAAACCCGCCTGCTTGGAAAGAACGATCATGTCGTCGTCCTCGAAGCGGATATCGAGCGGGATGGCCTCGCCGGCAACCGGTCCAGGCGCGACTTGCTCATCAAGTTCGTAAACGATGGTATCCCCCGCCGAAACAGCATATTTCTTGGCGACCGTGGCGCCGTTGACGAAGACGCATCCGGCCTCAAGCGCGCGGGCGGCGGCACTTCGACTAGGATAGGCCCCGCGCCGCGCCAGCACGGCGTCGATGCGCATACCCGCATCGCTTGCCTTTGCCTGGTAGCTTTTCAGGATGCTCATCGCCCCTCCTCGCTTGCGGCCGCTTTCTCCTCAAAGCGCTGACGCCAAAGCCAGCCGATAAGGAAAACAACGATACCGCAGGTCACACCAATATCGGCGACGTTGAACACGGGGAAATCCATAAACGTGAGGTCGATGAAGTCGACAACATGGTTTAGCAGGAACCGGTCGAGCGCATTGCCCAAGCCGCCCGCAATCACGAGGGCAAGGCCGATGATTTCAGGCCAGGAAATGCGGGAGCGCTGCACGATCGCGAATGCAAGCAGTGCCACGCACATCAAGACCGAGAAGGCCCCTAGCGCGACCGTGGCCCCCGAGAAAATGCTCCACGCTCCTCCGGTGTTGTAAACCAAGTGGACGCGAAACAGACCGGCTATCGTATTGCCAACGGTGGCTCCCACTTGATTGATTCCGTTATCAACCAGGCCTTTCGTTAGCCTATCCGCGCAAATCCATGCAACGACGATGGCGGCGAGAGCCGCGAATTTCGCGTGCCAGGCACCGCCTGCATGCGCCCGGAGGCCGGCATCGTTGACGCCGGCCTCCACCACATTCATTGCTTCATTGTCGTTCGAGCCGCGCAAACGCTACTCCTCGACAAAGTCGATTGCGTCGAGCGCCTCGCCGCAGCGCGCGCACACGTGCGGATGGTTGGCGTTGCCGCCGAGCTCGCGGTAGTTCCAGCAGCGCGGGCACTTCTCGCCCTCGGCAAGGCTCACCTGGCAAGACAGCTCTTCGCCCTCGGCAAACGTGACGCCAGACGTGATGAACAGCTCCTCGAACACCGCCGAGTCGAAGGCGGAAAGAACCTCGAGCATGTCCTTCGGGGCGGTGACGGACACGGCAGCTTCCTGGCTCTTGTTCACGACCTTCTGGCCGCGCGCGTCCTCGAGCGCCTTGGTAACCACGTCGCGCACCTCAAGGGCGACTCCGAACGTCGCGAGCACGCGCTCCTGCTCGGCGACGGAAGGCAGCGCGGGCTTGAATTCGGCGACGCGCGGCCAGCCGGCGAGCTGCACGTTGGTCGGACGACCATCGCGGTTGCGGATGGCCTCGGGATAGCAGCCCCACACCTCGTCGGTGGTGAAGGACAAGATGGGCGACAGCACGCGCACGAGTACCTCGAGGATGTTCATGAGGACGCTCTGCACGGCACGGCGACGGGGGCTTCCCGGCGCTTCGGAATACAAGCGGTCCTTCGTGACGTCCATGTAGACGCTCGAGAGGTCGTTCACGAAGTCGTACACGGTGCGGTAGACCGCGTTGAACTTGTAGGCGTCGTAGGCCTGCTCCACGTCGGAGAGCAATTTCGCCGTCTTGGCGAGCATGTACTGGTCGATCGGCTCGAGGTCGTCCCAGCTTTCAACGGCGCACGTGGCGTCGTCGAAGTCGGAAAGGTTGCCGAGCAGGAAGCGGAACGTGTTGCGGATGCGGCGGTACGCGTCCGAGACCTGCTTCAAGATGCCGTCGGAAATGGACATGTCCACCGAGTAATCCTGGCTGGAAACCCACAGGCGCAGCACGTCGGCGCCGTACTTGCCGGCGACATCGGCCGGATCTACGCCGTTGCCGAGCGACTTGGACATCTTGCGGCCCTGCTCGTCGACGGTGAAGCCGCAGGAAAGGATGTTCTTGTAAGGCGCGCAACCGTAAGCTCCCACCGAGGTGAGCAGCGAGGACTGGAACCAACCGCGATGCTGGTCGGAACCCTCCAGGTACATGTCGGCCGGGAATACGAGACCTTCGTCGCTACGATGCTTCAGCACCGAGGTGTGCGTGACGCCGGACTCCCACCACACGTCGAGGATGTCCTTTTCAGGCACCAGTTCCGTGCAGCCGCACTTCTCGCAGTGCGTGGTGTGCGGAAGGTACTCCGACGGCTCCTTTGTGAACCATGCGTCGGCACCTTCCTTGTAGAACAGGTCGATGACGGCGTCGAAGGTTTCCTCGGTCGCCACGGTCTCGCCGCACTTCTTGCACTTGAACACGGGGATGGGCACGCCCCAGCTGCGCTGACGCGAGATGCACCAGTCCGGACGGTCGGCCACCATGGATCCGATGCGATTGACGGCCCAGCCCGGGTAGAAGGTCACATCGCGCTGGATGGCATCGAGCGCGCGCCCGCGCAGGCCGTTTTCCTCCATGGAAACGAACCATTGGTCGGTAGCGCGGAAGATGACCGGGGCGTGGCAACGCCAGCAGTGCGGGTAGCTGTGGTCGATCTTGCGCTCGGCCACGAGGGTGCCCTGCTCGCGCAGCCAGTCGATGATGACCGGGTTCGCGTCGTCGGTGTCAAGACCGGCAAACGGACCGGCGTCGGCGGTGAGCACGCCGTCGTCATCGACGGGCATGAGAATCGGGATATCGAACTGCATGCCGACCAGGTAGTCGTCCTGGCCGTGGCCGGGAGCGGTGTGCACGCAGCCGGTACCGGAATCGAGCGTGACGTGATCGCCGTAGATGACCTTGCCCTTCAGGTCCTGGCGGATAGGGCAGGTGTAGGTAAGGCCGGTGAGGTCGGTGCCCTTGAGCGTGATCGGCTCGCCTTCGGCGTCTCTTACCAGCTCATAGCTTTCCCAGCCGGCGATTTCGGCGACTTGCTCCACGAGTTCCTTCGCGAAAATCACGTTGGAGCCGTCGGCGCGCACCATGACGTAGTCGGCACCCGGCGCGAGGCACACGGCGGCGTTGGCCGGAAGCGTCCAAGGCGTGGTCGTCCAGATGAGCACGAAAGCGTCGCCCGTGGCACCGGCCGCCTCGAAGATGCCCGGCATGGCGTCGAGCTTGAACTTCACGTAGATGGACGGGGACGTCTCGTCGCCGTATTCGATTTCGGCCTCGGCGAGCGCGGTGTGGCACTTCTTGCACCAGTGAATGGGCTTGCGACCGCGATAGACCTGGCCCTTGAGGTACATATCCTTGAAGACCTCGACGTTGCCGGCCTCGAAGTTGGGGATGTAGGTGAGATAAGGGTGCTCCCAGTCGGCGTTGACGCCGAGGCGCTTGAATCCTTCGCGCTGGATGCCCACATACTTCGTGGCCCATTCGCGGCAAAGCCGGCGCAGCTCAGGCTGGCTGGTTTCCTTCATCTTGTCGGGGCCCAAGGTCACCTCGACCATGTGCTCGATGGGCTGGCCGTGGCAATCCCAACCGGGCACATAGGGCGTGAAATAGCCGCGCTGCGCATGGCTTTTGTTCACGAAGTCCTTGATGACCTTGTTGAAGGCATGCCCGATATGGATGGGGCCGTTGGCGTACGGGGGGCCGTCATGCAAGACGAACGGCTTGCCGTCCTTGTTCTTCTCGAGCACCGCTTCGTAGATATGCTCCTGCTCCCATTTCTCCAAGCGCTTCGGCTCGGACGCGGGCAGGTTGCCGCGCATCGGGAAATCCGTCTGCGGGAGATTCATCGTGTTCTTGTACGTGTTCGCCACGGGAATAGCCTTCCTTCGCCGCCTATGCTGCAAGCGGGAAACGAGCCCGCTTGGGTTTCAAACTTCGCTAGTATATCGGATAGCCCCCGATTGCGCCGGCATTCGTCAGCGATTTTTATAAAGGGTGCAGATGTCGGACTCCCGTCAGCGTTGGATAGATGGACAAAGCAGGGCGGGCTGCGAAGGACGAATGCGCAGAGCTCCCGTGCGTTGGCCGAGGAGCCCTGCGCAAGCACGGTACGCCGCCGATTCATCCTCCCGGGCGTGTTTAGCAAGGAAAGCGCGAAGAGAAGGGCTATACTTCACAAGGAGAATCAATCAATGTTTGAAGAAGGGGTTTTGCATGGCCATGAAATTCGAGCTGGTAACCGATTCCTGCTGCAACCTCACCGAGGAGGTCATCGACGAGTACGGCCTGCATGTGCTGCCCCTCACGTTCATGGCCGACGGCGAGGACACCGTCTATCAGAGCTACCTGAAGGGCGAGAAGACCGACCTGGGCCAGTTTTACAAGATGATGCGCGACGGCAAGGTGTTCCGCACCTCGTTGCCGAACCTCGCCGATACCGAAGCGCTGTTCCGCGAGCTGCTCGACGGCAAACGCGATATCCTTTATCTGGGCTTCTCCAGCGGGCTTTCGGGGACCTACGAGGCGACCGAGCTGCTTGCGCAGCAGCTGCGCGGCGAATATCCCGAGCGCAAGATCCTCACCGTCGACACGCTGGCGGCATCCGGCGGCGAAGGCCTGCTCGTGTGGCACGCCTGCCAACACGCCCAAGCCGGCGAAGACATCGAAGCGGTGCATGCGTGGGTCGAGGAGAACAAGCTCAAGCTCGCGCACTGGTTCACAGTCGACGACCTCATGTTCCTCTGGCGCGGCGGGCGCGTTTCGAAGACGAGCGCCTGGGCCGGCACGCTGCTCAACATCAAGCCCGTACTGCACGTCGACGATGCAGGGCACCTCATCCCCATGGAAAAGGTGCGCGGCCGCAAGAAAAGCCTTATAGGCCTGATTGACCATATGGTCGAAACGGCGGACATGCCCGTCAGCGAGCAGATGGTCTTCATCAATCATAAAGCCTTATAGGCCTGATCGACCATATGGTCGAAACGGCGGACATGCCCGTCAGCGAGCAGATGGTATTCATCAATCATGGCGACTGTGTCGAAGAGGCGCAATGGCTGGCCGAGAAGATTAAAGCGGAACTGGGTGTGAAGAACATCATGATCAACTACGTCGACCCGGTCATCGGAGCCCATTCGGGGCCCGGCACGATGGCGTTGTTCTTCCTGGCTTCAAGCCGGAATTAGCCAAGAGGCCTTAACGGTAATCGGTTGGATTTTTCGCAGAGGTGCCGGTCGTGTTCCCCGCATTGCGGAACTCGTGCCCATAATGCAGCGCGCCCTCTCCGAACCGATCGCGCACGGCGTCGGCTGCCCCGAGCAGCCGACGCCGTTTTTTCTCGTCGGTGATCACAGGCTTTGCGTCACCGGCGATCGGTGCAGCATCCCTCACGTCAAATAGAGCATCCTGCACCGCCGGCTCACGGGTGAACGAGCCAACCGCCACCCCAACGAGAATAACGGGCGTTCCCGGGTTCCATACCTCGACAAGCATCGAATGAAGGATCGGTGAGAACAGAAGCTCGTCATCGGTTGGATTCGGCAGCTTTTTCTGAACCGACCTCACGGCGCGGTCGTGAAACCTGATTTTAAGCGTGATCGTCGAACCGCCAATTCCCTTGCTGCGGCACCGCCTCCCCACTTTTGCAGCCATGGTGGAAATCGCGGCATCGATATCAACGCGTTTCGTAAGCGGCTCGGAGAACGTGGTCTCGCTCGAAACGGATTTCACTGGCGCGGATACGCTGGAGGGCGCCTCGTCGCAACCGCTTGCCCGCGCATACATGACCAGTCCGTTTTTGCCGAACAGCCTCTCGAGCCGCACCGGCCCCGCCTCGATGAGCTGCCCAAGCGTTTCGATCCCCTTCGACTTCAGCGCCTCCTCGGCAGCCTTGCCGATCCCGCTCATCGAGCGAACCGGCAAAGGCGCGAGGAAATCGCGCTCCGTCCCGGGAAACACCACGGTGATACCGCGCGGCTTGTCCATGTCGGATGCGATTTTCGCGACCGTCTTCGTTGCGCCGACACCGATAGAGCAGGTGACGCCCAGATCTTCCACCCGTCGCTGGACGCGACGCGCGATGGCGAGCGGATGCTCTCGATTCGTGCGCGTCGGCGAGACATCCATGAACGCCTCATCGATACTCACCTGTTCGACAACGGGCGTCTCTTCGCGAAGAATGCCCATAACGGCGTCGCTAACCGCGCGATAACGACCGAATCGGCTAGGCGCCCAGATGGCATCGGGGCATAGACGAGCCGCATGGCTTGCGGGCATGGCCGAGTGAACCCCGAACGCGCGAGCTTCGTACGATGCGGTCGAGACGACTCCATGGCGCTTCGCGTCTCCGCCGACGATGACCGGTTTGCCGCGCCAGCCCGGGTGGTCGAGCTGCTCGACGGAGGCGAAAAAGGCATCCAAATCGACAAGCAGCACCGCGCGCCCCGCCCACGGCGCGAGACCCTCATAGGCCTGCGAGACGGGATGGGGATGCACCATAGATGCGCCCTCATCACGAGGGTCGCTCCCATTCATCGGCTTGCCGTCGCTGTTTCTTTCCGTCTCGCCCATGAGCCTAGTCTAGCATGGAAGCTCGGGGGCTGTTTCTGTGCTAGCATTACGTTTCCAGGAAACAGGTGGACAAACGAGAGGAGGAGCTGTGGCATTCGAGATGCGCAATGTCGGCGCTCTTGCATATGGGGCTGCCGCGATGCTTGAGAAACCGCCGATTCTGCCCTGCACGCCTACCACCGCAATCGATTGGTTCGACTTCTCTCAAACCTACAATCCGCTCGGCACACCGGAGCCGTTCGTAGCGGCCATGCATACCATCGGCAAAGAGGGAGTGAACGTTGAGCAAACGGAGCGGGCGCTCGCCGAGCTTCCACAGCTGCTTGCGCAACGTTACGGCGTCGGCGCCGAAAACATTGCGGCAACCAGTTCAGCCAACGAGGTATTAGCCGCTCTCGCAGAGATGCTCAAGCCGACAGCCGTGGGCATCCCCGTCCCTTCGCGAGACACCTATCGCAACCTGTTTGCACAGGCGAGGCACGATATCGTAGACATAGTCAATCCCGATGGGACGGTCACCCCCGACCCGCTGCCCGCGCACACCGGCGGGCGCACCATCACAGCCGCCATCCTTTCGAACCCCGGATTTCCCACAAGCCGCCTCCTTCCTCGCCATACCCTGCGAGCCTATCTTTCCACCTGCGAATGGGTGATAGTCGACGAACGCGGCATCGACCTGACACTTGGTGGTGAAAGCGTTGCGGAAATGGTGCTCGACCGGCCCAATCTTATCGTTATCGCATCGTTTACCGACACGTACTCCCTACCCGGCCTTCCGCTATCCTGCGCAATTGCAAACCCGAAGACGGCCGCGCGCCTGCGCGCCGCGTTGAAGGCGCCTTCATCCCCGCGCCTTGCCGCCGCCTTCGCGCGCCTGTCCATCACCCATCCCGAGCTTCTGGAACGCACACGCGAGTTGCTCGAGACCGAAATCCCCTGGATGCAGTGCATGCTATCGCTAGTGCCCGGGATCACCATCTTCCCCGCTGAAGCGAACTATGTGATGTGCTCGTACGCCCCCGGTCCGAATTTGCACCTGGGAGCCGCCGACACCGACGAACTCGTCGGCAAGCTGCAGGAGCGAGGCTTTCTGGTGCGTTCGCTCGACCGCACGCCCGGCATCAAGGCGGGAACGCGATTTTGCGTCTCGGTACGCACGCGCAGCGACAACGAGCGATTCATCGAGGCGATCCGAGGGATCATTTCGCACGGGTAGGGACAGAGGGTTCCTTCGAATCGGAACCGCCAGACCAGCCCTCGTGGGAGCGCTTGCACGCCCACGAGGGCTGAAACCGCCTATTCGATGCCGGTCACCTCGTAGCCGGCATCGACGATGGCAGCGGTGAGCACAGCGTCATCAACCTCGGTCGAAAGCTTCGCCACCGCAGACTTAGCGTCGAGGTCGACCACCGCTTCCTCAACGCCTTCGACGCCCTCGAGCGCCTTCTTCACATGCGCAACGCAGTGCTGGCACATCATGCCCTCGACGCCGATTTTCTTTTCCATGGCAATCTCCTTTTCCGCGGGCGCACCCGCATCGGACTGGGTCGTATCGAACTCGGATGCCGCAGCATCCGGGATCTCCTTCGTTGCGCTGCCGTCCGCGCCTTTCGCGCTAGCAAGCTGCTCGGCGGCCGGCGTGACGAAGCGCGGCTTCCACCCGCGCAGGCGCAGCGCGTTGGTCACCACGCATACGCTCGAGCAGCTCATGGCAGCCGCCGCGATCATCGGGTTGAGCGTGAATCCCGTGAAGCTGAACACGCCGGCCGCAACGGGAATGCAGATGGTGTTGTAGATGAGAGCCCAGAACAAGTTCTGCTTGATGTTGCGCATGGTCGAACGCGATAGTTGGATAGCCGCCGGCACATCGAGCACGTCGGAGCGCATGAGCACCACGTCGGCTGCTTCGATGGCGATGTCGGTGCCGGCTCCAATGGCGATGCCCACATCGGCGCGCGCAAGCGCTGGGGCGTCGTTGATGCCGTCGCCGACCATGGCGACGCGGCCCCGCTTTGCAAGGCGACGAATCTCGCGCTCCTTGCCCTCGGGCAGCACGCCGGCGATCACTTCGTCAACACCCACTTGGCACTGGATGGCGGCCGCCGTGCGCTCGTTGTCGCCCGTGAGCATGACGGTACGGATGCCCAAAGCGCGCAGCTCTTCCATAGCGGCCGCGCTCGTCGGCTTCACCGTGTCGGCAACAGCGATGACGCCGAGCGCACGTGAACCCCGTGCGAAGAACAGGGGCGTCTTGCCCTCGTCGGCGAAGGCGCGCGCCTGCTCGTCGAAGGCCGCCGCGTTAACGCCCTGCTTGTGCATGAGCGCTGAGTTGCCGGCGAGCACGACAGCGTCTCCCACCTTTGCGCGCACGCCGCCGCCCGGAATCTGTTCGAAGTTCTCAACCGGTTGACACTGTACACCAGTTGCTTCGGCCCAGCTGCAAACGGCCTGCGCAAGCGGGTGCTCGCTGCGCTGCTCGACCGACCACGCCAGTGCTGCCAGCTCTTCGCGACCCACGCCATTCGCGCATACCACGTCGGTGACTGCCGGCTTTCCCGTGGTGATGGTGCCGGTCTTGTCGAACACGACCGTCTTCACGTCATGGGCGCATTCCAGCGATTCGGCCGACTTGATGAGGATCCCGCTCGTCGCGCCGCGCCCGGTTCCCACCATGATGGCGGTCGGCGTGGCCAGGCCCAAAGCGCACGGGCAGCTGATGACGAGCACGGAGATAGCATGCGTCAGCGCCAGGGAGACATCGCCCGCGGAAACGAGCATCCAGACTACGAACGTGACGAGAGCCACGGCAATGACGGCGGGAACGAAGATGCCCGCGATCTTGTCCGCCACCTTTTCGATGGGGGCCTTTGTCGAAGTCGCCTCGTCCACCAGGCGAATAATCCCGGCGAGCGTGGTGTCGGCCCCCACGCGGTCGGCGCGCATGGCGAACCAGCCGGTGGTGTTCACGGTAGCGCCCGTGACCGCGTCCCCTGCGTGCTTGCCGACGGGAACACTCTCCCCCGTGATGACCGACTCGTCCACCACACCGTCGCCCTCGAGCACGATGCCGTCAACGGGCACGCCTTCGCCAGCCTTCAC